>CAYZJO010000007.1:0-140359 GCA_964479165.1 uncultured Dehalococcoidaceae bacterium | reverse complement strand
GTTCCTCCCGATATCTACGCATTCCACCACTACACCGGGAATTCCACTCTCCTCTGAGCCCCTCAAGACCGGCAGTATCCGGGGACCGCTCACAGTTGAGCCGTGAGATTTCACCCCAGACTTACCAGTCCGCCTGCGCGCGCTTTACGCCCAGTAAATCCGGACAACGCTTGCCACCTACGTATTACCGCGGCTGCTGGCACGTAGTTAGCCGTGGCTTATTCGCGAGGTACCGTCAGATCTTCTTCCCTCGCAAAAGGGGTTTACAACCCGAAGGCCTTCATCCCCCACGCGGCGTTGCTCCGTCAGGCTTTCGCCCATTGCGGAAAATTCCTTGCTGCTGCCTCCCGTAGGAGTCTGGGCCGTGTCTCAGTCCCAGTGTGACTGGTCGTCCTCTCAGACCAGTTACGGATCGTCGCCTTGGTAGGCCGTTACCCCACCAACTAGCTAATCCGCCGCAGGCCCCTCCGAGAGCGCCCGAAGGCTTTGGTCCGTAGACCGTATGCGGTATTAGCCCCGCTTTCGCGGAGTTGTCCCCCACTCCCGGGCAGGTTCCTACGTGTTACTCACCCGTCCGCCACTGGAGCCGAAGCTCCCGTGCGACTTGCATGCATTAGGCACGCCGCCAGCGTTTATCCTGAGCCAGGATCAAACTCTCCACCAAAATCAAGCCCGGCATAGCCGGGCGAAGAGTCTTCATCCAGTCGATGGCCACGCGCCGCCCACCACCCACCTCACGAGGAAGTGCGCGCCGAACAGCTCGCGGCCCCGTCCGGAATCGACGGGATCCTGCGTACGCTTCTGTCTGCTATCCAGGTGTTAATGTGCGCGTTCGCCTTGCGACAGGCGAGCGAAAAGGCATGTTACAGACCGATATGGGTTGGGTCAAGCACGCTGACTGACCCCGCCCGTGCAATTCTCCGGGCGAAGCCCGCTCGGTCTGCCAGGCAGCGCTACCGCGCCTGCCCGGTCCAACTCTCCAGTGAGATTACCGGCCGCTCAGATGTTCGTCAAGCAGTTGCGTGAGCCGATTTCGGCCCGCTGCTACTGCTGCGTTCCCGTGCAGGGTCCGGTGAGCCTTCATTTTATGTCTCGATAGAATGTTCGTCAAGTGCTGAAGCGCACCGCACGGATCAGCAACGTGTCGCCGACCGTCGCCGCGCGCCCTCCCGCGAGCGCTACTTGCGACCCGCGGCGCTGGGCCGCCTGCAACAACGACTCGACCTGCACCGCGTCCGGAGCGATTCCGACACCCGCACAGGCCCACCGCACGACTCTTGCGGCCACTGCAGTTGGCAACGCGACCAGGCCACGCCGGTCGAGCTCGGCCCTGCGGTCCGCTCCCCGTCCGTCGTAGCGCACGAGGCGCTCAGCTTCACGTTTGGCCCACGCCTCGAGGGCTGCGTCGTCCGCGCCGGCATGCCTCGCGAACCGGGCGAGCGCGTCGTCGGCGCGAGGGTTGAGTGCGCGCAACTCCGGCAACACGCGCTGACGGATCACGTTCCGGTCGTAGTCCAGCGACTCGTTCGACGGGTCGAGGCGCGCCTCGAGGCCAAGCGCAGCAAGGTAGCCCTCGACGTCTTCACGTGGGATCTCGAGCAGCGGCCGTACGACGCTGAGCCCTCGTCCCCCGGGGACCGGCCAGTCCGCACGCCCGGCCATCCCACGCGCGCCGCTCAGCCCAGCACCACGGGTCAGTCGCAGGAGGATGGTCTCAGCCTGGTCGTTCAGGGTGTGGCCGACCACGCACTGGCTCGCGCCCGCCCCGCGGCAAACTTGCGCCAGCCAGCGGTAGCGAGCGCGTCTCGCCGCGTCCTCGGGGCCGCGCGCGCTGCGGGCGGCTCGCCTGCCCGCCGTTCCCGACGCGAACGCGACCCCGAGGCGGCTGGCGACGCGCTCGACGAAGGCGCGGTCGGTCTCCGTTTCGTTGCGGGGCCGTAGGCGGTGGTCGAAGCAGGCAGCGGTCAGTGCCACCTCGCGTGTCGAGGCCCACCGTGCGGTCGCCAGCAGCGCGGCCGTCGAGTCCGGACCGCCCGAGCACGCGACGATGAGACTCGTACTGCCGTCGACCAGCCGGTCGAGGACCCGAGCGACTCGGCGTTCGAAGGCGCCGGTTCGGCGGTTTCGAGGAAGCGCATCAGGCACGAGAAAGAGCGTAGCCGAGGCGCAGACACCCTACCTGCCGAAGAGGGCCTCCCACCAACGCTCTCCAGGCTCGCGCACCGGCTCGGTGGAGTCGGGCGCTTCGACAATCACGGCGGTCTCCCCCGGCCGCACGAGGCCGAACTGCTCGCGTGCCACCGCCTCGATGTACTCGTCCGAGGTCAGGTATTCGCGCAGCCCCTCGAGCTCGGCCTTCTGGCGGCGCAGATCGTAGACCTGGCCCTGGACCTCCGCGTGGCGTTCGTGCAGGACGAGCGTGTTCTGCGCCGTCTGGACGGCCGCGTACATGAACAGTCCGAGCAGCAGCAACGCCACCGCCAGCACGATGTGCGCGGGGCCAAGCGTGGGGTGCGGGATCCGGGGGAGGCGGATCGGCACGGGGAGTTAAGAGTCCCTTCCTCGGCCCCCGCCGCGAGGAACGTAACAGAGCGATCCAGCACCGGCAAACGAACGCCCCGGAGTTCCTTAGTGCCGCCCTGCCTCGGCTGTGTCCAGAGGCGCGGAGCGCGGGTCACCCAGGTGGCATCGTTCGTTGAGGTTCACGACCTGGAACGTGCCGTCGTCGTGGGAGTCGATGACGGCGAGAGCAGCCACGTCGTGGCGCAGACGGCGGAAGGCCGCGAGTGGCACTCCGAGCGCATGGCAGTAGAACGAGCGCATCGCGAGGTTGTGGGACACGAAGACGATCGCGCCGCCTCGATGCTCCGCGATCGCGTCGGAGACGGCGACGATCATCCGCGTTTGCGCCTCGCGGAGCGTCTCGCCGCCAGGCATGCGGAGGTCGGCGGGGTCTTCGTCGCGCCAGCGCTGCATAAAGTCGGGGTGTGCTGCCCGCATCTCATCACCGTTGAGCCCGTCGAGTTCGCCCTGGTGCAGCTCGCCGAGCCGGTCGTCGATTCGCACCTCCAGGCCGGAGCCGCTCGCGATGGCAAGGGCGGTGTCATGGGCACGGGTCGAGGCACTGCTGACGATCGCGCTGAGCGCCATGGGCGCCAGCCGCCGCCCCAACGCCTCGCCCTGCCGCCTCCCGAAGTCGTTCAGCGGCACGTCTCGCCGCCCCTGCGAACGCCCCTCCGCGTTGCTGTCGGTCTGCCCATGGCGCACGAAGATGAGGCGGGTTGGCAAGCGTCACTCCGGCCAGCGCGTCGGTCCGCGCCTACACTCGCTCGCGTCGAGAGGGAAGGGTACGCCGCCGACTTCGGACATTCGACTACCAGCAGCGCCCCAGCGGGGATCGTCGAGACCTGCCTCAGAGCCGCCTACGCGCCGCCCCATTGTCGCTGCACGGCCTCGACTAGCTCCTCGGCGGCCGCGCGCGGGTCGAGGCGACGCGCGGCTACCTCGGTGATGAGGTGGTCGAGGACGCCTTGGCTCTGCGCGGTCGCGAGCGCGCGACGCTGGAGGGCGGCTCGAGCGAGCGCCACGATCTGCGCGTGTGCGAGGTAGCGCCGTTCTTCCTCCGCGTGCTCCGAGGACTTGAGGTAGTCCTGATGCTTGTCGATCGCGGCGACCAGTTCGCCAATGCCCTGCGACTCGCGGGCGACGATTTTGAGGATGGGCGGCTTCCAGGCGCGGTCGCCGGCAATCGCCAGCAGGGCACGCAGTTGCATCACCGCTGTGTCCGCGCCCGCGATGTCGGCCTTGTTCACCACGAGGACCTGCGCGATCTCCATCAGGCCGGCCTTCATCGACTGGATGTCGTCGCCGCCGGCCGGCGTCGTCACGAGGACCGTGGTCTGCGTCGCCGTCGCGACCTCGACCTCGTCCTGACCGGCGCCCACGGTCTCGAGGATCACGACGTCAAAGCCGGCCGCGTCCATCACGTCGACGACGCCGGTCGCCATCTCGGACAGCCCGCCGAGGTTGCCTCGCGAAGCCATCGAGCGCATGAACACGCCCGGGTCCGATGTGAGGTCCTGCATCCGGATGCGGTCACCGAGGATCGCGCCGTTCGAGAATGGCGACGATGGGTCGACCGCGACGATGCCGACCGTGCGCCCGAGCCGGCGCTCCTCGCGGGCCAGTGCGCCGACTGTCGTCGACTTGCCGACTCCTGCCGACCCCGTGATGCCGATGGTGTGCGCGCGACCGGTGTAGGGATAGAGGCCGGTGAGAATCGCTCGCCCGACCTCGGTGTCGGCCTCGACGTGCGAGATGGCGCGGGCAAGAGCGCGGCGGTCGCCGGCGCGTACTCGTTCGACGAACTCCTGCGGGTTGACCGCGACCGAAGTCAACTCCCTAAACCCGCTGCGGTGCGTTGTCGCGAACGAACGAGATGATGTCATTCGTGTCGGTGCCGGGGCCGAAGACGCCCTTGAACCCGATCTCCTGGATGGCCGGGATGTCATCCTGCGGAATGATCCCGCCAGCGAAGAGCAGCACATCGTCGACACCGCGGCTCTTGAGTTCCGAGACCACGCGTGGGAACAGCTCGAGGTGCGCCCCCGACAGGATCGAGAGCCCGATGACGTCGACGTCCTCCTGGAGGGCGGCCTCGGCGATCATCTGCGGCGTCTGGCGGATGCCGGTGTAGACGACCTCCATACCCGCGTCACGCAGCGCGCGAGCGACGACCTTCGCGCCGCGGTCATGGCCATCGAGGCCGGGCTTCGCGATCAACACGCGAATCTTGTGCTCCTGGGTCATGGGCACCTCCGTGGGCGGGCGCTGCATGGTCGGCGTTGGCGATTCTACCGGGTGGACCGGCGAAGGCGCACGTCGGCTCCGTCGGACTGAGCCCCGCCTCCGCTCGTGGTGCACTCGCTCCCGCTCATGGTGAGCCTGTCGAACGCTGAGCCCGCTCGAGCTCCCAATGCGCTCGCCCTTCGACAGGCTCAGGGTGAGCCGGAGGATAGGCCCGAACGCACTTCGACAACTCGGAACGACGGAAGGGTCGATCCCTCCCCCGCTCGCGGGGGAGGGTTGGGGTGGGGGACCGCCGAGCGCCTATCGCCCGAACTGGATGAGCTGGATCCCCAGCCCAAACGCCTGATCCGGCGAGATCGTCGTGCGCACGCTGTTCGGTAGCGCGCCAGGCGTCGCGTCTTCGAGCGTGATGCCGGCGGCCCGGTAGCGCGCCACCTCAGCCTCGATGTCCTGCACTTCGATGGCCACCATTGAGGACGCCCGTTCGCCTTCGGTCTCGAGACGCTGCGCCATCGGCGAGTCGGCGGACGACGGGGTGATCAGCTCGATCATGCACTGGCCTGACGGCATCTGACCGATGAGGATCGTGCCGGTGTCGATCGTGTTCGTCACCTTGAGGCCGATGACCTTGTTCCAGGTCTCCTCGGCGGCTTTCAGGTCCTTCACGGTGGCCGCGAGGTGATCGAACCCCTTCTCCGTCGAGACGTGCGCGCCCTCGGGCGGCTGCGCCAGCTCGACCAGCACGCCGTGCATCGCGCGCGGGTGGATGAACGCCACCTTGCCCGCGAGCCCGTCACGGGGCGCCTGATCGATCAGTTCGATACCGAGTCCCTTGAGCCGCTCCAGTTCGCCGACGATGTCGTCGGTGTTGAAGCAGATGTGATGGAGCACCTCGCCGCGCGCCTCGAGGTAGCGCGCGACGCCCGTGTCCTCGCGCGTGGGCTCGAGGAGTTCGATCTCGTTCTCGCCGACCTGCAGCAACACGCCGCGGACGCCCTGCTCCTCCACGACCTGGTCGGCCGTCACGGGCAGGCCCATGATGTCGCGGTAGAAGCCGAGCGCCTTGTCCGCGCTGCGGACGACGACTCCGACGTGGTGGATGCGGTCGATCACAGGCCTCGCTCCTTGCGCCACTGCTCGATGGCTTGAGTGTGATAGGTCTCGCGGGAGGCAGCGTCCATCGCCAGTCGGACGCGTGTGCCTTCCGCATACTCCGAGGGCTCGCGGCCGTACAACTCCGCGATGACGGCGATCAGTTGCTGTCGTGCGTCTTCGAGGAACTCCAGCGTGTCCTGCCAGCTCGCGTGCTGGTGCGCCTGCTGCGTCGCCGCGTCGAACGACGCATCCGCGGCGGGGTCGGGCTCGGGAAACGCGCCCTGGTCGAGGTAGCCTTCGAGGATGCGCGCGTCTCGCTCCTCCCACGCGGCAAGGTGGTTGAGGATGTCCTTCACCGTCCAACCCGCGTGGCTGTACCAGCGCGTCCGTTCGCGCTCGGCGATGGGGAGGCCGCGCACCGCCTCGAGCAGTGCGAGACGCGACTCCCCGAGGTCCTCCACCATCCGATCGAGATCCGCGCTCACGAGGAGTGCGCTCACAGCCGCTGCTCATTGCGCCACTCGAGGATGGCGGGGATGTGCTCGCGGTCGTGGTTGCCCGGTCCGAAGAGGAAGCGATGCGCCGTTTTGCCCGCCTCGAGCCGGCTCGGCTCGATGCGCCCCTCGAGGCTGCGCACTATTGCCTCGTGCCGTTCGCGCGCGGTACGCAACGCGCCGAGGACGCGCTCCCACGGCTCATCGCGGAACCGCTCGACCGCTTTCGCGTTGAAGGAGTCGTCGTCGCCCTCCCAGCCGGGGAGGTTTGGCCGCTCGCCGTTGGCCATCTGTTCGAGGCCGATCGCGTTCGCCTCTTGCCATGCGACGAGGTGCGCGAGGATGTCTTTGAGCGACCAGGTGCCATACCAGACGTCCAGGCGGCGTTCGTCCGGGATACGGTCGAAGGCGTCGAGCAGCTCAGCGCGCGCTGCGGCGTTGTGATCGAGCGCCTCCACGACGACCGCGGACACGTCGATCACCGGCTCGTTTGTCATCGGGCACTCCTCGCGTGGCTGCGGGACGACCTGGCTCAGATCGTGAGCACTTCCTGGTACTCGCCCCACTCCTCGCGGAGGACGCCGCAGATCTCACCGATGGTGGCGTACGCCTCGACCGCCTCGATGAACAGCGGCAGCAGGTTCTCCTCGCCGCGCGCGGCATCGCGGATGCGCGCGAGGCTCGCCTTCACCACGTTGTTGTCGCGAGAGGCGCGCAACGCCTGGAGGCGCTCCGCCTGCTTGCGCCCGACGCTGGGGTCCACGCGCAGGATGTCGTCCACACGCACATCGGCAGCGCTGCCGAAACGGTTCACGCCGACGACGACGCGCTGGCCCTCCTCCATCGTGCGCTGGAGCCGGAACGCGCTCTCCTGGATCTCGCGCTGCTGGAAGCCCTGCTCGATACCGACCAGCGCGCCTCCGAGGTCCTCGATGCGGTCGAGGTAGGCCTGCGCCTCGGCCTCGACACGGTCGGTCAGCGCCTCGATGTAGTACGAGCCCGCGAGCGGGTCGATAGTGTCGGCGGCGCCGGACTCGAAGGCGATGATCTGCTGCGTCCGCAGAGCTAGCTCGACGGCCTCCTCGGTCGGCAGCGCGAGCGCCTCGTCATAGGAGTTGGTGTGCAGCGACTGCGTGCCGCCGAGGACGGCGGACATCGCCTGGAGCGTCGTGCGGATGAGGTTGTTCAGCGGCTGCTGGGCAGTCAGCGTCGCGCCGCCGGTCTGCGTGTGGAAGCGCAGCATCTGCGACCGCGCGCTCTTCGAGCCGTAGCGCTCGCTGGCGATCTTCGCCCACATGCGCCGCGACGCTCGGAACTTCGCGACTTCCTCGAGGAAGTTGGAGTGGCACGCCCAGAAGAACGAGAGTCGCGGAGCGAACTCGTCGAACTCGAGCCCGGCGCGGATGGCGGCGTCGCAGTACTCGATGGCGTCCGCGAACGTGAACGCCAGCTCCTGTGCGGCGGTGCAGCCGGCCTCGCGCATGTGGTAGCCGGAGATGGAGATAGTGTTCCACTCCGGCAAGTTGTCCTTGCACCACGCGAAGGTGTCCGTGATCAGCCGAAGCGACGGCCGAGGCGGGAAGATGTACGTCCCGCGTGCGATGTACTCCTTGAGGATGTCGTTCTGCGTCGTACCGCCGACTTTGCTCAGGTCGGCGCCCTGCTTCTTCGCGGCCGCAACGTAAAGCGCGAGCAGGATCGGCCCCGTCGCATTGATCGTCATGGAGGTCGTGACCTTGTCGAGCGGCAACCCGTCGGTCAACGTCTCCATGTCGGCCAGCGATGCAATGGCAACGCCGACCTTGCCCACCTCACCCTCGACGATCGGATCGTCTGAGTCATAGCCGATCTGGGTCGGCAGGTCGAAGGCGACCGAGAGGCCGGTCTGGCCCTGCTCGAGCAGGAACTTGTAGCGTCGGTTGGACTCCTCGGCGTCGGCGAAGCCCGCGTACTGGCGCATCGTCCAATAGCGGCCGCGGTACATCGTCGGCTGCACGCCCCGGGTGAACGGGTACTCACCCGGGTAGCCGAGCTTCTCGAAGTAGTTCCACTCGGCGAGGTCTTCCGGACCGTAGAGCGGGTCGACGGAGGCGCCAGACGAAGATTCGAAGCTCGGCTGCCGCTCCCCGAAGCGCTCCTTCGCGGGGTTGTAGACCTCGTCGTTCCACTGGTGCTTGCTCTTGCTCGCCACGACGCCGCCTCACGTGGTTATGTCGAATGTTGAGAGGAAAGGTGCGCGGCGAGTGTAGGCAGCACTCCAACACGGGAGCAACAGACGAGCACGAGACACCGAGGGTGGTGGGCGATGGAGGACTCGAACCTCCGACCTCCCGGGTGTAAACCGGACGCTCTAGCCAACTGAGCTAATCGCCCTCGAGGTGCCGGGCTGCCCCGGCAGTGTGCACGCCTGATCGATGCTACGGAGCGGCGGATCGACGGGTCAAGGAAGCCCTGGTACTAGCGACGCGCCGACCCGTCAGCACCGGGGCCACCCCCATCCTGTCCCGGTGGTGGACGCAGACGACCCGGGAAGCCCCACATGACGTGGAGGTACGCGAAGATGAGGAGGAACTCGAAACCGGTGCGCGCATAGCGCCCGGCGAACTCCAGGATGAGTCCCCCGCCGAGCCACAGCACGACAACGAGCGCCGTGAACACAACGATGTGCTGTGTGGTGCTCATGCAGTTAGCCTACAGGAGACCGGGGAATCCACTGCAAGCGTTCTGATGAAGGAGTGCTCGAGTCCGTGTGCGATCGATGACTGATTTCGTTTCCTCTGAGGCCTTCAACGACCTGCCGCTGCCCGAGATCGAGGAGGCCGCCGGCGAGCTGCACCGACGGATCGCGGTTGCCCTTCGCGGTCTGGGCGAGGCGAGAGCAGACCAGCCCGACGCACACGGCCGCTCCCCGAGGTGGCGCGCCGCCGCCCTCGCGAGCACCACCGAGCTCGCCGCCACGACGCTCGCGTGCATCGCGGCCGGGTCAACGCCGCCTTTCGATCGGGTCGACCGTCACCCTGCGAGCATCGCCGCCGTCATGTACGCGGCGCCAACGTTGCCGGCGCTCGGTGCTCGGCTCGACCAGGACCGCCGCCTCCTCACCTCGATCGCGCGGCAACTCGACGCCCACTTCGAGGATGCGCGCATCACTGCGTGGGGCGAACTGACGGCGCATCGGTTGGTCGTCGAAGTCGCGATCCTCGAGGCTGCGCGCAGCGCGCAGGCGATCGAGCTCGCCGCGGGGAGCGCGCAGGTCTAGAGACTTCCGCTCACGCCGGGTTGTCGATCACCTGCTCGGAGACGCGCGAGAAGCCGGAGCCGTCCCAGCGGTAGGTGACCTCACGGAGCTGCGAGGGACAGCACTCCGCGTCACGCGGAGCGAAGACGCCCTCCACGGCAACAATGACGCCGACGCGAACCTCGACCCTCCCGCTCACGCTCTCGAAGAAGGCGAGTTCGGGTACGCCATCGTTGAGCGTGTACACACCGAACCCAATGTCTCCCATCGTCCCCCCGGACTCGACGATGACGACTGCCTCCTCGACGCCGTCGCTGGTGAGGTCCTCGTACACCACCCGCGACGGCTGTATCTCGCCGCCGCCCGCCTGATCGATCAGCGTTCCGATGACGAGGGGGTCGCTGAAGTCGATCTCGCGCACGCTGCCGACAGGGGAGAGCGTGGGAGTCGACGTGGGTGTCGAGGTTGGCGTCGGTGGTTCAGTCGGTGCAGCCGTGGCAGTGGTGGTCGGTGTAGGCGTTGTGGTGGGGGCTTCCGCCGGGTCGCTACAGGCAGCAGCGAGCAGGCCCGCGAGCAACGCCACCGCCAGCAGGGAATCCGGCGAACGCCGAGGAAGGATGTGCATCGAGTCCTCCGCCCGCCACAGCCCATGATCCAGATGCGAGCCGCGGGGATCAAACGCGGGAGAACAGCTACCGCGGGACGTTCGCCCCGCTATTGCCGACGCCGCTGCTGCCGATGATCGCGACGAGGGCCGGGTCGCGCCCGACCTCGCTGCCAGCACACGACGGACCGTGACTGAGAGCGCTGCTCGATGACGCTTGACCTGCCCGCGCTTCCTGTGGCGCACTTCCGCGCGATGACCCTGCTCTCCCAGCGCGACGTCTCGATCAAGGACGTCTCCAGCATCGTCGAAAGCGACCCGGGACTGACGGCTGCTGTCATCCGCGCCGCCAACTCCGCCGCCTTCGCACCGATGTCCCGCATCGGCAACGTGAACCAGGCCATCGTCCGAATCGGCCTGACGACGACGCAGCGCATCGTCGCCAGCGCCGCGGTGAGTCGGGCGTTCCAGAACCTCTACCTGACGGGTCTCGACCCGGAGCAGCTCTGGAGCCACACCGTGGCGGCCGCGATCCTCGCCGACGCGTGCGCCGTGAACGACCCGAAACGCGCCGATGCGTTCACGGCCGGACTCCTGCTCCAAGTCGGGCGTCTCGCCATGGCGTCGCGCCAGCCCGATCGCTACCGCCGAGTCGTCGAGCTCGTCGGCCGCGGCCTCGACCCGATCGACGCCGAGATCGAGGTCTTCGGCTTCGACAGCGTCGAGTGGGGAGCGCAGCTCACGAGGGCGTGGGACTTCCCGGACGACGTCGTCAACGCGATCCGCGACCAGCTCGTCGGCTGGGGCAGCCCGCTGGCGCCGTTCGTCCACCGCGCGCGCACCATGGCGCGCGACCTCGGCTACTTCGACGGCGTCGAAGCGCCCGTCGGACCGTCCTTCGACCCGGAGTCCGAGGATGCCGCCGTGCTTGCGCCGCTCGGCGGCGAGAACGGTCTGCGAGCGCAGATCGAGTGGTACCAGGGCGCGCTCGCGCTGGCTGCCTAGCCCGGCGCGCCGTCGTCGAGCGGCGCAAGCACCCGCTCGCGCGACCGACCGAGGCACTCTGCCAGCACGTGCTCGAGCGGGCGACCCAGCGGGTACGCGCCCGTCCTCGCAATGCGCAAGGCGAGACCCATTCCCTCGTGGGCAGTCCGTTCGACCTCCGGCGTGTAGCCCAGCGCCTCGCGGTTCGCGGCGAACGTCTCGATGTCGCGCGTCCAGTACTCGCCGCTGCGTTCGACGATCACGTCGAGATCGAGATCGACGAACTCAAACACAGCGCGGCGACGCCGTCCGGGCTCGGCCACGTCGAGCTTTGCCTCGATGAACTCGCCGGCGTCGGTGTAGGACAGGAGCGCGGTCAGCGGGACGTCGAGCCCGAGCACGTGGAAATGATGGTTCGGCTGCCGAGCGGACGTACCGTCCTGCACCTTCTCGTGGACATCCGGGTCGTGGTGCACGATCGCCCACGAATGCCCGACCACCTCGATCAGCTCGCCTTCCCACTCCGAACGGATCCGTCCGCCGAACTTCAACTTCCGCACGACCACCGGCTCCAGCACTGTGCTGCTCCGCCTCGACACCCTACGCCAGCGACGCCGCGAGCACGGCGTCCTCGTTGATCAGCCGCGCCGCCTCGATACCGGACTCGAGCGCACCCTGCATCCACGCGTGGTAGAGCGAGCAGTGCTCGCCGGCGAAGAGGATGCGGCCCTCCGGGCGCACGATGTCATCGTGGAGGTTCGTCTGCTGCTCGGGAGCAAAGAGCGCGAAGGCACCTCGTGCCCACCGGTCGCCGTACCAGGCGTAGGACGCTCCCACTTCGAAGACCTCGCGGACGCGCGGGTGGAGCGCGCTGACATCGTCCAGCGCCTCCTCGATGCGCGTCTCCTCATCCATCGCGCCCCATTGGAGCGCGTCCTGCCCCCAGGTGTACGACGCGAGCAGTACACCGCGCTTCGTCCCCGGGTCGGGAGTCGGGTAGTTCAACCGCCGGATGGGAAGATCCGTCACCGACGCACCGCCGAGGATCCCGTCGTCCGTCTCCCAGACGCGCTCGCGCACCTGCAACAGGATCTTGGTTGAGGCGTGATAGTTGAGTTGCCGGATGGCGCGCCGCTTGGCAGCGGAGAGCGCCGGCGACACCTCGACCGTGCGCAGCACCGGGAAGGGCACGGTGCAGATAGCGTAGTCGCCGCGCACCTGGCTGCGCCCTCCGGGTCCGCGATAGTGAACGGTGACGCCCTCAGGATCCTGCGCGATCGCGAACACCTCGGCGCCGAGGTGAACCTCGGACTCGAGCGCGCTGTAGAAGGCGGCGGGGAGGCGGTCCATCCCGCCCTCGATTTCGCACATGTCGACGTATGAGCGCCGGAGGTCTTCGCGCAACACCTCGACGACCGCCGTGTGGAGGTCAGCCTCAACGAAGTTCATCACGGCGTAGTACTCGATGGCGCCCTGGGACCAGCCTTCGGCGCGCAAGAACTCGTAGAGGCTGAACTGGTCGTACCGGCGGATGATCTCCGTCCATGCCTCTTCGCCGCCCTGCTCCACAAGCGTCCGAAGGCCGGCGATGGCTGCCTCCCACAGATCGTCGGCGGTCCGCCCACGCTCGGTCTCTGCCAGGGCGAACGGCAGCCGCGTGGGATCGCGGTTCGCCTCTTCGAGCGTCATGCGGACGCCGCCTACATGGACCAGCCCGCGCGGGTTGCCGGTGACGAAGGGCCGCAGCGGAAGGTCGAAGTGCTCGCAGTAGGCGAGCGTGAGCTGATGCGCCCTCGGGATGCGCATCGCGCCGGCCTCCGCGTAGAGCCCCGGCGCGAACGTTCGGAGGGTGTGGACACGGCCGCCGACTCGGTTCTGCGCCTCCAAGACCACGGGCCGATGCCCCTGCCGCTTCAGTTCGAACGCGGCCACGAGCCCCGCAAGGCCGCCGCCGATGACGACGACATCCTTGCGCTGTCCGGGCACCTCGTCGAGGCCGGCGTCAGCGACGGCGACCGTAGCCTGCGCCAGGGGAGGTGCTTCCGCTGGATCGGGCAGTCCGGCTTCGTGGAGTAGGTCTGGTGCCTGTGGACTGGTGGTCATTGGACGCTCCTCACTGCGGAGCGTACGACTCTTGAGGAGGGCCGGTCGCCGGAGACGAAGCGGGGCCCGGCGATCCGCCGGGCCCCGTCTCCAGGTCGGACGAAGGCTCTTAGCGCGAGCGGCGAGCAGCGGCCCAACCGCCGGCGCCGAGGGCGGCAGCACCGGCGCCCAGCACCAGTACCAGCCCGCTCGACACCGAGTTGTCCTGGTCGAGGTAGCCACCCGACCCCGTGCTCGGCGCGCCGGGGGCCGCAGTCGCGGCCGCGGTCGCCTCGGTGGTGGCGGCGGCGGTCGGAGTCGCCGCCGCCGTGGCCTCGGCCGTTGCGGTCGCGGTCGCCTCGGGCGTGGCCTCGGCCGTCGCGGTCGCCGTCGGCGTCTGCGCCGACGCGCTCGCGGCGAGGGCCGCAGACGCGAGCACGGCAGCCGCGATGGCCCCGCCCCGCTTCGCAAATCCAGACACTTCCAACCTCACGTCACTTCCCTCCTATGCCATCTGTGACATGGAACCCCGAGAACATAGCAGTACCTATCCGCAAGCGATATGCCTCTCGGCGCAGATCGATTCGCGATCTCCGGCTCCGCCGCCCGCATGCGGTTGAGCCCCGAAGGGTGGCATGGCAAGATCGGGAGGAGGCTGCGGCAGGGTAGCTCAGTGGTAGAGCAGGGGACTCATAAGCCCTTGGTCGGCGGTTCGAATCCGCCCCCTGCTACCAACATGATCCAGTGCGTCCCCGCGGTGCCAATGTGCACACCACGTCCTCCGGCCGGGCGACGCCGGACCGTTACCGGGCGCCTGTCCTCGTTCCATCCCGGCGACCGTCAGTCACGCTGAGGGCGGCGGCTCCCAGTCTTGACCCCGACGTCCCCTCCGCTCTTGGGCATGAAGATGTCGACATGCCACCGTTGGCGCGGTCTCAGAAAGCCGCGGTTGTTTGCAGGCGGTCCCAACCACCTCTGGGTCGAGTGAGGGAGCATCGAGGCCCGCCGGTGGCGCCTCGGCGGCGGGGCACCGGAGGTCCCAGCGCGAGGTTCTCCCCCGCGTCAGTTCGGAGACGCAGCGCCTACTGCGAACGGAGTGCGGGTCGACTCGATGGCGTGGACGTACGGCACACCGTCGTCGTGGCGGGTTACATCGGCACGGACACCGTAGACCTGGCGCAGCATGTCCGCGGTCATGACCTCGTGCGGCCGGCCCACGGAGTGCACCGTACCGCCGTTCAGTACCACCACCTGGTCAGCGAAACGGCTCGCGAGGTTGAGGTCGTGCAGCGTGATCCACACGCTGCTGCAGCGCGCCTCCGCGTGCGCACGCACGAGCGCCAGCACTTCGAGCTGACGCTGCAGATCGAGGTTGCTGGTGGGCTCATCCAGCAGCATCACCGTGGAGTCGCGCACCAGCGCCTGGGCGACCGAGACCAACTGCCGCTGGCCGCCGCTCAGCTCGTTGAGGTAGCGCATCGCGAGGTCATCGATCCCGACCGATCGCAGCGTGGCCTCGACGTCCTGGAGATCGTCGTCGCTCACGCGCCACGACCCGCCGTGACGCCGCGCGAGGAGCACCGCCTCGAACACGGTGAGGACGGCGTGGACGGGAACCTCTTGCGGCAGGTATGCGACGCGCCGGCTCAGCTCCGCCGCGCGCATTCCCTCGGTGCGATCGCCATCGACGAGGACGGAGCCACTGTGGGGCAGCAGCCCGGCGATGCACTTGAAGAGCGTGCTCTTGCCTGCCGCGTTCGGGCCGACGACGACGGTCACGCAGGCGTCTGGGGCGGACTCGACACTGACGTCCGACAGCACCTGCACGCGACCGTACGAGCACTGGAGGTTCGAGATCTGGAGGGTTACCACAGCTGCCTCCGTCTGGTGAGGATCAGCGTGAAGAAGAACGGGATGCCGACGAGCGACGTGATGATGCCGATCGGCAACAGGACACCGGGGATCAGCGACTTGCTGACGATCGACGTCGCCGACATCAGCAGCGCGCCCCCCAGTGCCGAGGCCGGGAGGAACATGCGCTGGTCCTCGCCGACCAGCATCCGAGCGACGTGCGGGCCGACCAAGCCAACGAACCCAACCGTGCCGACGAAAGACACGGCGATGGCCGCAAGCAACGAGACCACGATCAACACGTTGAGCCGCAGCCGCTCGGTGTTGATGCCGAGGCTGCGCGCCTTCTCGTCGCCCAGCCGCAGCGCCGTGAGCTTCCAGGACTGGGAGACGAAGTACGGAGCCGCCACGAGCAGCGCGATTCCACCGATCGCGACCTTGTCCCACGAACTCCTGCCGAGGCTCCCCATCGTCCAGAAGACGATCTGCTGCAGCGCCTGCTCGGAGGCGATGTACTGCAACGTCGCGAGCAGCGCGCCGAAGAGGAAGACGAGCGCGATTCCGACCAGGACCATGCTCTCGGTGGACACGCCTCGCGCGCGGCTGAAGCCGTATACGAGCATCGCGGCAAGCATCGAGAAGATGAAGGCATTGCCGGTGACGATGAAGTCGCTCGAAACCGGCAGCACGTGGACCTGTAGGACCACACCCACGGCCGCCCCGAAGCTCGCCGCCGCCGAGATCCCGAGGGTGAACGGGCTCGCGAGCGGGTTGTTCAGGATCGTCTGCATCTCCGCACCGGCCACCGCCAGCGCGGCTCCGACCACCACAGCCATCAGGGCAATCGGCAGGCGGATGTCCCAGACGATCACGTTCGTCTGAGTGCTCACCGAGCCGGGCTGGACGATCGCCCTCACGACTTCAGTCAGCCCGAGTCGAGCCGGCCCCCACGATACATCGATGGTGACGCTGAGCAGCAGAGCCGCGAGCAACCCCACGAGCAACAGCGTGCGGCGGCGCGCCATCCGGCGGTATCCGGCGACCGCGGACGGCCTCGCGGCGAGGGTGCCCGGCGCGGTCGGGGTCGCCGCGATCGCGGAACGCGGTTCGGTGACGGCGCTCATCGGAGTGAGACTCCGAACGTGCCGCCGTACTCGATCGGCAGGAACTGCTCGTGGAACTCCTGGAACACGGCGTCGGGGTCGATGTCCTCGAACGCATCCGGGTACTGCCACTTGGCGAACTGCATCAGCGGGACGAACTGGTACGGCGAGATGTAGAACTGGTGCCAGACCGCGTACACGCGACCTTCCTGAGCGGCCGTCAGCTCACCCCAACCCGGGGTGGCGTCGATCAGCGCCTGGAGGCCTTCACGCGCGGCGTCCTCCGACGTGCCGTACCCGGCGCTCACCCAGCCACCCTCCGGTCGAGCGTTGGACCAGTTCGAGGCGGTCACGATGATCACGTCCGGGTCCGACGTGAGGATCTGCTCTGGGCTCAGCGTGCCGGACCACCCGGGGAGCAATTCGGAGCCGAGGTTCTGACCTCCCGCGCGCTCGATCAGCAGCCCCATGTTGGCGCTGCCGAACGTGTTGCAGCAGTCCCCAAGGCCCGGCGCACGGTACAGGAACGTCTCCGGCTTCGGCGCTTCCGGGTCCAGCGCGGCGATGCGCGAGTACACAAGGTTGACGTTCTGCGTGTAGAAGTCCGTGAACTCCTGCGCCCGCTCCTCCTGGCCGAGCACCCTGCCCATCAGGGCGACGCTCGGCACGGTGTTCTCGAGCGGGTACTGGCGGAAGTCGATGACGATCGAGGGGATACCGGCCGACTCGAGTTGGTCGATCAGGCCGGACTCCTGCGCGCCGAGGTACGAGTCGTAGGTCAGCACCATCACGTCGGGGTCCGCCGCGATCGCCTGCTCGGCGCTGAACGCGTTCTGCGAGACGCTGCCGTACACGGGGATGTCGGCCAGCTCCGGGAACTTCTCGCGATACCGCTCGTAGGTGTCGAGGTCGTTCACGCGGAGGTCGTCGGCCCAGCCGATCACGTGCTCGAACGGGTTCTCCCGCTCGAGCATCGCCACGACGTAGAGGATGCGGCCCTCCGAGAAGATCATCGAGTCGACCGGCGCTGGCAGCGTCACGGTCCGCCCAACGATGTCGGTGACGGTGATCTCCTGTTTCGCGGAAGTGGCGCTCTCCGCCTCGGTGGCCGCCGCCGTTGCCTCCGTGGCAACTCCCTCCGTTACCGCTGGCGTTGCTCCGGCCGCGGTCGCTGCCGCCTCAGTGGTCGACGACCCGGAATCCGAGGAACAGGCGGCAGCGACGCTGGCAATGCTTGCCAGCAGTAGTGTTCCAAGCAGGCGCGGCAATACACGTCTCACAGAGCCTCCGTACCTCAGTATTCAGGGCAGGCTAACTTTCTGGTGACGGAGAATCTAAAACGGTCGCGCGGCAGCCGCTATCGTCAAAATCTCCTCAAACCTCACGCTGCGACAGGCGGCCGGGCGCGGGCTGCGCGCAGGGCGCGGGGATCGAGTGAGAACCGTGCCGGGTGGCCGGGCCTGCCGGAAGAGCTCGCCCCTACTCGTCTGGCAACTGGATGAGGCCGCGCCTGAGCGCGGTCGTCACCGCGGAGGTGCGGTCGCCAACGCCGAGCTTCTCGAAGATGTGCAGCAGGTGGGTCTTCACCGTCGCCTCGCTGATGCGCAGCCGGCGCGCGATTTCGGTGTTGCTGGAGCCACGCGCGACGAGCTCGATCACATCGATCTCGCGAGGACTGAGCGCCTCGTCGCCGCCGCTGCGAACGCGCTGCATCAGCCGGCTCGCGACCGCGGGCGAGAGCGGCGTGCCGCCGGCAGCCGCCGCGCGGATCGCGGCGAACAGTTCCTCGCGTGGTGCGTCCTTGAGCAGGTAGCCGTTCGCTCCCGCCTCGACGGCCGCGAGGATGCGGGCGTCCGTGTCATACGTCGTGAGCACGAGGATGCTCGGCGGGGCAGACGCCTCGCGGATGCGACGGATCGCCGCCACGCCATCGAGGCGCGGCATCTGCAGGTCCATCAACACGATGTCCGGTCGGACCCGCTCGACGAGACTGACGGCTTCGTCACCGTCCGAGGCCTCGCCGACCACCTCGAGGTCGGGCTCGGTGCCGAGCATGCCCGCGAGACCCGCGCGGACCACGGGATGGTCGTCTGCGAGCAGGATGCGGATCGGTGTCAAAGGACTTCCACCTTCTCCGACGGTGTCGCCGCCTCGGCGCGTCGTGACGCAATCGGCAAAGCGATCGCGACGGTCGTGCCTCTGCCGGGTTCGCTCTCGACCGCGAGCTCGCCCCCGAGGCGCTCCGCGCGCTCGCGCATGCCGAGCAATCCGTAGCCGACTGCGGGTGTGCTCGTGTCGAACCCGATGCCGTCGTCGTGAATGTCGAGGGAGACGCGATCGCCGACGTACGAGACCGTCACCGTCAGGTCAGTCGCTCGCGAGTGCTTGCGGGCGTTCGCAAGCGACTCCTGGAGCGCGCGCAGCAGCGTCACCTCGGCTTCCGGCGCGACCTCCTGTCGGGTGCCCACAATGGTGAACGTCGCGCGGATGCCGGTCTCTTCGGACCACTGCCGCACGACGCGCGCGAGCGTCTCGAGCAGACTGCTCGACTCGAGCGCCTCTGGCCGCAACGCCGCGAGGAAGCGCCGCGATTCCGCGAGGCTGTCGCGCCCGGTGCGTGCAGCGTCGCGAACGTGCTGGCGAGCGCCCGCCACATCGTTCCCCAGCAGCGCGTCGGCCGCCTCGAGGTGCATCACGATGCTCGTGAAACCCTGGGCGAGCGTGTCGTGGATCTCACGCGAGAGCCGGGCGCGCTCCTCGAGCACCCCGGCCTGGTGTTCGGCGGCAGCCAGCTCTTCGCGCGCGGCCTCGAGTTCCTCGATTAGCCGTCCGCGCTCGGAGCTCTGGTCGATGATCGCTGCGATCCAGGCCGAGAGGACCACGTATAGACCGACGACCGCGAGCGTGCCGACAGCGTCCGCGGCGACGACACCATCGGACGAGCGCACCGCTCCGATCACGATGGCGAGCGCCGCGAGCACGAACGAGGCGACGGCGGCGAAGCGCAACGGGAGGGCGAAGAAGAACTGGGGGAAGAGCGTCGCCTGGAGGTAGAAGAAGGTCTGCGAGAGCGAGGCGAGCACGGTCCAGGCGAGCAGCAGCCCTGCCACGTAGATTGCCATCTGCCAGAGTGGCGAGTCCCACGGGCGGACGCGCACGAAGAAGTACCAGTACCACGCCGCGAGGACGGCGCTTACCGCGAGCGCCGCCCAGGCAGTGGAGCCCCAGCCGATTTCGAGGATCGCGGCGAGGTTCGTGACGGCGAGCGAAGCCGCGAAGAGCGCGTGCCACGTCGGAAGCCAGCGCTCCCAGGCGTGCGGCCGGTCTCGCCCCCCGTCGAGCATCGTCTCGATCCTCACGATCCTCGTCGCAACCGGCTCAAGCGAACTGCCGCCCGACATCGCGACGGTAGCCCCAGACCGCCAACCCTCCGAACACGCCGCCCGCACCCACGAGCCAGGCGGCGCTGACCAGCGGATCCTCGGTCGACACGCCGATGACGGCCCGCGCGAGTTCCGCGAAATGATACGTGGGCAGCATGCGGGCGAGTTGCTGCAACGTGTCCGGCATCAGCGGCACCGGCTGCCAGAAGCCCGAGAGGTACGAGAGCGGCAGCAGGAGCAGGAGCGCGATGGCCCCCGCGCTACTCGGCCGCGCCCAGAAGCCGATCAGGAAGCCGATCGGCGCGAGCGGCAGCGACGCGAGCAACAGCACCGCCGCCAGCCCGAGCCACTCGCCCACCTCGAGGCGAACACCAGCGACGAGCGCAGCCACGGGGAAGAGCAGGAGCAGGATCAACGTGCCAACGCACACTGCGACCACGAGCTTCGCTGCGAGATAGATCACCGGGTTGAGGGGCGTGGCCCGCACGAGGCGGAGCCACCCCTGCCCCCGCTCGGTGGCGATCCCCTCGCCGAACGCGAACAGGACGACACCCAGCATCCCGTAAGCGCCGAACGAGGCGAGGACGTACGGACCGACGCTCGTGCCGTCGGGAAGCGTCTCGCCGGCGTTCGGCGCGCCGAACAGCACGAAGAGCACGACCGGCAGCAACACGACCGCCGCCGTGAAATCGAGCGCGCGCAATGCCTTCATCAGCTCGGCCCGCGTCTGCAGGACGAGCAGGTGCAGCGCTCCACGACTCGGACGGGCGTCCGCGCTGAGCCGTCGCTCGGTGGAACTCGAGGCTGCCGTGGTCATCACTTCACCTCCGCAGTCAGGTTCAGAAACGCCGACTCCAGCTCGGCGTCCTCGACCGTCACCTCGTCGATGCGCTGGCCACTCGCGAAGAGCCGCCGCAGTCCTTCCTCGGCGTCCGACGTCTGGATGACGACGTAGCCGCCGGCCGTCTCGACGCTGCGCACACCGGGCCACCCACGGACCTCCGCGGTGTCGACGTCTCCACGGAGGCGAATGCGCTTGCCCCCGGCGTGCGCCTTGATCTCGGCCGGCGTCCCTTGCGCCACGACGCGGCCGCGATCGATGACCACGATCCGCGTCGCGAGCGCGTCCGCCTCCTCGAGGAAATGCGTGGCGAAGAGCAGCGTCTTGCCGAGGCCGGCGAGTTCACGGATCTCGTTCCAGAAGCCGCGGCGGCTCTGCACGTCCATCCCGGTGGTGGGTTCGTCGAGAAAGATCAGGTCGGGGTCACCGCAGATGGCGAGCGCAAAGTAGAGGCGCTGGCGCTGCCCGCCGGAGAGCGCGGAGGCCCGGCGGCTGCGAAGGTCGGACAACCGCGCGAGCTCGAGGACCCGCTCCACCGGCAGCGAGTATGGGTAGTAGGCGCCGAAGAGACGGATGAGCTCCTCGACGGTCAGGGTCGCCGGCACGCCTGATTCCTGCAGCATCGCACCCATCCGACCCCGTGCCTCCCGAGACTCGGGAGCCTCACCGAACACGCGGACGCTGCCGGTCGTCGGGCGGCGCAGGCCGAGCATGATCGAGATCGCCGTGGTCTTGCCGGCCCCGTTCGGCCCGAGGACGCCGACGATCTCGCCCGCCTCGACCGTCAGATCGAATTGCGTGAGCGCCTCGACCGGGCCGTAGGACTTCGTTACCCCCTCCAGTTCGAGGACTGCACCTGCCATCGCGCCCCTCCGCCCTCTGTAGACCCCGCCGTTCATCACGAGTGTGACCGGCGCCGAGATCTGCCGCGTCGAGAGGTCAGCCGAGGTGCGAGTCGGACAGATCGCTGATGCTCGATATCAACCGATCGGCTGATGTTCAGTTGCAGAGCGGGCGAGACATGGGGCGGCCGGGGAAGCGTGGCGAACGCAGGTCGGGCCACGAGTCGCCTCGTGGCCCGACCACCGGGGCATCACACCGTTTTTTCTGTGCCCATCGGGTAGTGGCGGTGGTGTCGACTAGACCCGCGCGAACACCAGCTGCAGTTCGAGGGTGGCCTCGTCGTCCACCGAGAGGACAGCCATGGACTCCGGAGCGTCGATGTCGTAATCGGTGAACTGGAGGATGGTGGAGCCCACCACGACCACGCGCCCCTCAACGAATGCACCTTCGAGCGGGATGGTCACGGTCTGCGTAACCCCGTGGACCGTCAGCTCGCCCACCGCGTCCACCTCGATGGTCTGGCCCTCTTCCGGGATGGCCTCGAGTGCGATCGGCTCGCTGAGCACGAAGGTCGCCGTCGGGTACGTCCGGGTCTCCAGCGCCTGGCGGCCGAGCTGCTGGTCGCGGCGCTCATCGTCGCTCCGCAGCGTTGTCAGGTCTGCCTCGATCGACACCGCAGTGATCGCGGCGCCGTCGAACTCCAGAGTGCCGGTGACGTCGGTGGTGCGACCGACGGCAGTTGCGGCGCCGATTCGCGCCAGCTCTTCCTGGACGCGATAGCCGACGAACGAGCTGCCGTCGTTCAAGACGCTCCACGTGCCAGCCAGGTCGCCGCTGGCAGGCACCGCGGCACCGGTGTTCTCGCCAGCCGCGGGCACGGTAGCAGGGTCGCCCGCTGCCGACGTCGCAGCGGCCTCGATCGCTGTCTGGAGATCGACCTCGTCGGGGCTATCGCCGCCAAAGACGACGAAGGCGCTCACTGCAACCGCCGCGACGACAACGACGCCGACGGCGGCGATGAGTCTCCTGATAGTCATATCTGCCTCCACTGTTCGAGTTCGCTCCTGCGAACCACTGTTTCGAACTTAGGTCGGCGGCTCCGCTCGTACGTCGGTCCGCCGGCTCATCATGGTCTACGCGCCGGGGTGTAACTGACGACTGACGCGCGTACTCCCGCGGGAGTACGCCGAGCGGTTCAGCGAACCCGCGGCTCGATCACTCCCGTCTCATAAGCGATCACCACGAGCTGCGAGCGATCCCGGGCATCGAGCTTCATCATCACACGGCTCACATGCGTCTTCGCCGTCGCGGGGCTGATGACAAGCTCGTCTGCGATCTCCTGGTTGCTGAGACCGCGGCCGATCAACGCGAGCACCTCGCGCTCACGTTCGGTCAACTCGTTGAGCCGGCTGGTGTCCGCACGAGGCGACTCCGGGCGACGAACGAACTCCGCGATAAGGCGGCGGGTGATGCTCGGAGCGAGGAGCGCCTCGCCGCCCGCCACGACGCGCACCGCATCCAGCAATTGCGCGGGCTCGGTGTCCTTCAGCAGGAAGCCGCTGGCTCCCACGCGCAACGCCGAAAAGACGTACTCGTCGAGATCGAAGGTGGTGAGGATGATCACCTTGATCCCCGCCGTGCGAGGGTCCTCCACGAGGTGTCGCGTTGCCTCCAGCCCATCCATCTCGGGCATGCGGATGTCCATGAGGATCACGTCCGGCTTTGTCGCGATGGCCTGATCGATGGCCACCCGCCCGTTCTCCGCCTCCCCCACGACCTCGAGGTCAGGGGCGGACTCAAGGAGGACACGGAACCCCGCCCGTACGAGCGCCTGGTCGTCGACGACGAGCACTCGGATCAACGTCAGTTCCTCTCCGACGGCAGCACCGCACGTACCTCGAACCCACCGTCCGGAAGCGGCCCGACTTCGAGGGAACCGCCGATGGCTGTGACCCGTTCCCGCATCCCGGTGATGCCATGCCCCGCACGGAATGCCGTCGCCGGGCGCGCAGTGCCCGGGCCATTCACCACCCGCAGCTCGAGTTCGCGCGGACGGTAGTCGATCGAGACAATGACGCGCGACGGTCCGTTGTGACTCAGCACGTTCGTAAGCGCCTCCTGGAGCACCCGGTACGCCGCGAGATCGACGTGTGACGGCAGTTCGCGCGACTCGCCCCGCCGCTCAACGCTCACGTCGAGGCCGGCTCCGCGGACGCGGGCGACGAGTTCGTCCAGACCGTCGAGGCCGCGGGTCGGCTCGAGCGGCGCGGTCTCATTGGTCTGCGCGCGCAGCACGCCGACCATTGCGCGTAGCTCATTGAGCGTCCCGTGCGTCGCCTGGCGCACATGCTCGAGCGCCTCCCGCGCCTGCCGTGGGTTGCTTTCGAACACGTGCGCCGCGACCCCGGCCTGCACGTTGATCAGCGCCACGGTGTGCGCAACCACGTCGTGGAGCTCGCGGGCGATCGCGAGGCGTTCTTCGGAGACACGCCTGAGCGCCTCCTCCTCGCGGGTGCGCTCGGCGAGGTCGGCGCGGGCCTCGGCTTCCTCGGCCAGATCACGGCGGCTACGCATGGCGTCGCCCAGCAGGATCGAAGCGGCCAGCCATCCGCCGTCGATCCCCCAGGACGAGCTTGGCCGTCCGGGGTCGCCGATGAACGCCGCAACCGCGAGTAGAGCGGTTGCCGCGAGGGCAACTCCGATGCTTCTGCGCCGCGAAGGCTCGCCTGCGGAGACGATGGTATAGAGCGCCAAACCCGCTGCTGGCAGCACGGCGAGGGCGCCGTGATGCCCCAGCAGCAGATAGGCACCGGTCGCGACCATCGTCCCGGCGAAGGTCAACCACGGGTACACGCTCCGCACCACGAGCGGTAGCGCCGCCACAAGTACGAGCGGCCATGCTCCGCTATCGCGCGCACCGCGGAAGAACGGCAGTGTCTGGCTCAGTCCGACGGAGGCCACGCCGGCCGCGATCGCAATGTCGATCGCGATCTGACGGGCTCCCACCTGCCGAACACCTTCGAGCACTGTCGCCCTCCTGAACCGTCCCGTTCGGGCGGAGGTGGCTCTGGTCAATGCGCCCTCGAGGTTAGGCCGCAGTGGGCAGGAGGCGCTCGTTGGTCCACGCACCGGCGCGGTAGACGACTTGCACTGCACGGGCGGCAGCGAGCGTCCGCGCAACGCTGCGGTCGTCGGTTGTCCTCACTTCCACGACACGCGGCTCCGCACCGGCCCCTGGCGTCCAAGCCGGCTCCCGTGTGACGCGAGGCTCGAGGTCCGGGTGCGACACGCGAAGCGCGCCCGCAGCGGCGGATGCGTTGCGCGGGTCATCGAAGAGGGCGACCACGCTACGACGCGCCGGCGGCCAAGTCGTGGCGTCCGGTCGGTGGTCGGAGCGTGGTGACGTTCGCAGTTGAGACATGGGATGGCTCCTTATCGCTGCTCGGCTGATGGAGCCAGTCTGCGCGACACCAGCGGGCGCTGCGTCGGCCTCGGGGGGTATCTCCCGGTGCGCTTACAGGAGTACGCGCAACGACGCGCCTCGACCTCGCCAGAGGCAGCTATTCGCGAACTCGAGAAGCGTCGATTGAAGGGGCGGGCCGAAGGAGTTCGACTACGGGAACAGAAGACGCCTCAAAGGAACAGCGGTCCGAAGATCACCGCGACGATCGCCATCAGCTTCATCAGCGTGTTCAGCGACGGACCGGCGGTGTCCTTGAACGGGTCACCGACGGTGTCGCCGACGACGGCGGCCTTGTGCGCGTCGGAGCCCTTGCCGCCGTGCTCGCCCTGCTCGATGTACTTCTTCGCGTTGTCCCACGCGCCGCCGGCGTTTGCCATCGTGAGCGCGAGGAGCGAGCCGGCCGCGATAGCGCCCACGAGGACGCCACCGAGCGCTTCCGCACCGAGCGTGGTCCCGACGACGATCGGCACGACGACCGCGAGCGTGCCGGGCACCAGCATCTCGCGTAGCGCACCCTTGGTCGCCATGTCCACGGCGCGAGCGGCATCGGGCTCAGCCGTCCCCTCCATGAGGCCGGGGATCTCGCGGAACTGCCGGCGAACCTCGCCGACGATCTCCATCGCGGCGGTCCCAACGGCGCCGATGGTCATCGCGCTGAACATGAACGGCATTAGTGCGCCGATCACCACGCCCGAGAGGACACGCACGTCCAGCAGGTCGAACGATGACACGCCGGTGCTCAGGGAGTAGCTGACCAGCAGTGCGAGCGCCGTGAGCACGGCGGAACCGATCGCAAAGCCCTTGCCGGTCGCGGCGGTCGTGTTCCCAAGCGCGTCGAGCGCGTCGGTTCGTTCCCGCACCTCTGGTGGTAGCTGCGACTGCTCGGCGATCCCGCCCGCGTTATCGACGACCGGCCCGTAGGCGTCTGTCGCGAGGGTGATGCCGAGCGTCGAGAGCATGCCGACGGCGGCGAGTGCGATGCCATACAGACCGGCAAGTTCGTAGGTGATGATGACGGCCGCGACGACGGTCAGGATCGGGAAGACCGTTGAAAGCATTCCCAGGGACATTCCGCCAATGACGACCGGCCCCGCACCGGCCTCCGACTGAGAGGCGAGCTTGCGGGTGGGCGGGAACTCGTGCGCGGTGTAGTACTCCGTGATCGTCCCGATGATCTGGCCGGCAGCGAGGCCGATGAGCACGACCCAGAAGAGGCGGAAGTCGAGTCCCATCGCCGGGAACAGGGCGGCGCTGAACAGCAGCACCAGGCCGCCCGCCCCGAAGATGCCGGTGCGGAGCGCCCAGAGCAGACGCCCCATCGTGGCGTTCTCGCCCGTGCGCACGAGGAACGTGCCCGCGATCGACGAGACGATGCCGATGGCCATCACCACCAACGGCAGAACGAACGCGTGTGACCAGTAGTTCTCGACGTGCTCGGGATTGAACACGCCATTCTCTCCGATGCCGTTCACGGCGAGCATCGCGATCGACATCGTCGCGATGACGGAGACGGCGTACGACTCGAAGAGATCGGCGCCCATACCGGCCACGTCGCCGACGTTATCCCCCACGTTGTCCGCGATCGTCGCGGGGTTGCGCGGGTCGTCCTCGGGGATTCCCACCTCGACCTTGCCCACAAGGTCAGCGCCGACGTCTGCCGCCTTCGTGAAGATGCCGCCGCCGACGCGTGCAAAGAGCGAGATGGTCGAGACGCCAAAGCCGAAGCCGATCAGCGGCTGGAAGTGCTCGAAGATGAGGTACAGCGCCGCAATGCTGGTGACGCTGATACCCACGACCGTCATGCCCATCACGGCACCGGCCGAGAACGCGACTCGAAGTGCGGGGTTCAGTCCGGCCCTCGCCTTTGCCGCCGTCCGCACGTTCGCGCGGACAGCGATGTACATGCCGACCGCTCCGGCCGTCGCCGAAGCCGCCGCGCCGAACAAGTAGGACAGCGCCATCCGTGGCAAGCCAGTGAAGCGGCCCTCGTTGATGACGCCGCGATCCTCGAATCGTCCCGTCACGTCGAAGTCGACGAGTACCGCCAGCAGGACCGCAACAGCGACGGCGAACGCCGCCAGCACCGTGTACTCGCGCCGCAGGAAGGCTGCCGCCCCATCGCGGATGAGTGTGCCGATGGCCTGCATCTCGTCGGTGCCGGGGTCTTGCCGCAGCACCCAAAGTGCGGAGCCGGCAGCGAAGCCGATCGCCAGCAGCCCCCCGGCAAGGGACAGGTACAGCAACTCCATCGCAGACTCCCCGTGGCCCGACGCGTGACGACGTACACGCCCGGCCGCACCACAATTAGTGGGCACCAGGCGGTTGCACCGGCGAGTCACCGGCTTCCGCGGGTCGTTGCGGTAGCTGAGCGCGTTTGAGCAGCAGCCACCGGCGCAAGCTCGTCGTGGCGACGAATCGTCACGGCCAACCGCGTCGGGCTATCGACGCTCCAGGCACACACACGAACGAAGAGCCAACGTGCCGTGGGCGAGGTGTCGCCGCCGACACACGGCGCGCGTGGCGGTGACTCACATCGATGTCTGAGCCGCCTCTTGGGCACCACTGCGCTTGCGCGCGCATCCTAAGCGGAAACCGCCGCACCCGTCCACCGCGGTGGTGCTTCTCCACGCACGTCGTCCGCACGTTCCGCTCCTCCAACGGCTGGCGAGGCAATGGGCTCATACCCGGGTGAACAGCGCCACGCCGCAGGTGCGGCAAGGTAGGCTCGGCGCACGCGACCGCCGGAGCACAGCGCACACCTGGGAGGTAGATATGGCACGCATCCGCCCGCTCACGAAGGACGAGGTCCCCGGCAACTTGCGCCCCGTCCTCGAGGCTGGCGAAGAGTGGCTTGGGCAGCCGCCCATCGGGACCGGCATCCAGGCCTACGCACCAGCGATCCTCGAGGCCAGCCGCGCCCTCGGCGCCGCTCCCGCCAAGAGCGGACTGCTCAGCGCAGAACTTCGATCGCTCGTCTGTCTTCGTGCCGCCGAGATGGTGGGCTGTCCCTTCTGAATGGACACGAACGCTGCCGGGAGCAGCGCCGCCGGAGCCTCGGACGAGAAGATCGCCGCACTCGAGTCCTTCCGCACGAGCGAGTTGTTCAGCCCCGCCGAACGCGCAGCGCTCGATCTGGCGGAAGGAATGACTCGCACCCCCGCGGATGTGAGCGATGACACCTTCGATGCAGCTCGGGCTCACTTCACCGAGCCCGAGCTCGTGGAGCTCGTGGCCACCATTGCAATGGAGAACTATCGGGCGCGGTTCAACCGCGCGTTCGACATCGAGGCACAAGGCCTCTGTCAGCTGCGCGGCGTCACGCCGCCGCCCTCGCTGCGGCAGTGAGCAGCGAGAACGGCGCACCACGGCCGGGGCTCCCGCGATGCGGGACCTCCTCCGTGGTGCGCTCACGGCTGAAGTACGGTACGTTCTTTCGAAGACGCGGATGGCTCACGGTCGTCCGTCCTCGGTTGTTGCGGATGACGCCCCCTCGCTCCCCTTCCAAACAGCCACATAGGTCGCCCGCCTCGAAGAGCGGGAAGGCGGAGCAGCGGGCGATGCACACCCGGGTGCTAGCCCGAGGCGCTTGCGACCGCGATTATGTATAGACGCTGGGGAGCATGTGCTCCGTTGATCTGGAACACGAGGGACGGATGCTGTCGTCGGCAGAACGGCTCGAAGAGATCTACCAGTCGGTCGTGAGCCGGAACCCGGGCGAGGTGGAGTTCCACCAGGCCGTCCGGGAAGTCCTCGATTCACTCGGCCCGGTGCTGGCGAAGCGCCCAGAGCTCGCGGAACAGCGCATGATCGAGCGCCTCTGCGAACCGGAGCGTCAGATCATCTTCGGCGTGCCGTGGGAGGACGACAACGGCGAGATCCACATCAACCGGGGTTTCCGGGTGCAGTTCAACAGCGCGCTCGGCCCCTACAAGGGCGGCCTCCGGTTCCATCCCTCGGTCTACCTCGGGACGATCAAGTTCCTCGGCTTCGAGCAGACCTTCAAGAACGCTCTCACCGGCCTGCCCATCGGCGGTGGGAAGGGTGGCGCCGACTTCAACCCGCGAGGCCGCTCCGACTCCGAGGTCATGCGCTTCTGCCAGAGCTTCATGCTCGAGCTCTCGCGGGACCTCGGCGAGTACCGCGATGTGCCCGCCGGTGACATCGGCGTCGGGGGGCGTGAGATCGGCTACCTCTTCGGGATGTACAAGCGGATCACGAAGCAGTACGAGTCCGGCGTCCTGACCGGCAAAGGCCTCGGCTGGGGCGGCTCCGTCGTGCGCAAGGAGGCCACCGGCTACGGCTCCGTCTTCTTCATGCGCGAGATGCTTCGCGCACGAGGCGAGGACATCGAGGGCAAGACGTGCGTCGTCTCTGGTTCCGGGAACGTCGCCATCTACACCATCGAGAAGCTGCAGCAGCTCGGCGCGCGGGTCATCGCCTGCTCCGACTCCGATGGCTACATCTACGACGAGGCTGGCGTCGACCTCGAGTTGCTCAAGGAGATCAAGGAGCGGGAGCGCCTGCGTATCTCCGTTTACGCGGAGCGCAACAGGCGGGCCCGCTACGTGCCGAAGGGGTGCATCTGGCTCGTGCCATGCGACCTCGCGTTCCCCTCGGCGACTCAGAACGAGCTCAACGGACACGATGCGGTCGCCCTGACGAAGAACGGCTGCGTCGCCGTGGCCGAGGGCGCCAACATGCCCTGCACGCCGGACGCCGCGCGCATCTTCCAGGAGGGCTCGGTCGCCTTCGGCCTCGGGAAAGCGGCCAACGCTGGCGGCGTTGCCGTGTCCGCCCTCGAGATGCAGCAGAACGCTAGTCGCGACACCTGGACGTTCGAGTACACCGAGGCCCGCCTCGAACAGATCATGCAGAGCATCCACCACCTGTGCGCCGAAACCGCCGACATGTACGGCACGCCCGGTGACTACGTGCGGGGCGCCAACATGGCGAGCTTCATCCGAGTGGCGGAGGCAATGCTCTCGCACGGCCTCGTCTGAGCGCGAGGCCGGAAAGGGCTGCCCGGACGAGCACTCCGCGGGCTGCCCGGTCAGGAGGTTGGACGGTGTCCCTACCCGAGCCCTTCGCTCAACTGGTTCGCGAGCACGAGGCGATAGCCGAGGCCGTGGCCGCCGCGCGTGGCGCAACCGAAGCGGCCGTCGTCTACGAGGACGAGGGTCTCGTGCCAACGATGCTCGGCGAGCTGCGCGCGCTGCGCACATTCATGGAGCGGGAACTCGCGGCGCACATCGCACGCGAGGAGGAAGTTGTCTTCCCCGCGTTCCGCGCACTGACCTCGGACGATCGACTCATCGACGAGTTGACGGTGCAGCACGATCGGATCCGTGAGCGGCGCGCGCTGTTGGAATCCGTGCTCGCGTCTCTCGACCATCACCACGAGGATGTCGTGGCGGTCCAGAGCCAGATCGGGGCCCAGCTCGACGCGCTGCGCGCCGACGTTTCGCCCGAGACGCTTGCGGCGCTGCTCGACAACGTTCGTCAGCTGGACTGGATTTTCCGGGGCCACTTCGGCGACGAAGAGGTCGACCTCTTTACGCCCGGCGCCGAGCTCTTCGTGCCCGCGGACCTCGAACGTTTGGCGCAACAGGTCGAGGCGATTCGCAGCTGACCCCGGAAGCAACGCTCGCGCAGGCTACGCGTCCGATTCGGCGGACGGGGCCGGGAGCGTGAAGTAGATCGTGGCGCCTTCCCCAGGAGTTGCCTCCGCCCAGACGCGACCCCCGTGGCGGGTGATGATGCGCTCGACGATCGCGAGGCCGATACCGGTTCCCTCGAACTCCTCCTGCAGATGCAGGCGTTGGAACATGCCGAAGATCTGGCGCGCGTCCTCTACCTCGAAGCCCACACCATTGTCTCGAACGAAGTAGGCAGTTTCGCCGTCGACCTCGGTGCGTCCCACCTCGATCACCGCCGGGTGCCGTCCCCGGCTGAACTTGAGTGCGTTCTCGAGGAGATTCGCGAACACCTGGCGCAGCAGGCCCGCATCGCCGGCGGCGGTGCCGAGGTCGCCGATGCGCCACTCCACGGAACCGTTCGCGGCGACGCCAAGGTCGTCGATCGCCTCACGCACCAGGACGTCCAGCGCCACGGGGCGGCGCGCCACCTCGCCACGCGCGATCCGAGAGAACTGCAACAGGTCGTCGATGAGCGCACCCATGCGCACAGCGCCGCCCTGGATACGCGCGATGAAGCCGCGCGCTTCCTCGGGAAGCTCGGGCTCGTAGCGCGTCCGGAGCAGCTCGGCGAACCCGTTGATCGCCCGGAGCGGTGCGCGGAGGTCGTGCGACACGGTGTAGGAGAAAGATTCGAGCTCTTTGTTCGCATTCTCGAGTTCGGCCGTGCGCTCACGGACGCGCTGATCCAGCGTCACGTTCAGCTCGTTGACCTCTCGCTCGCGCTCCTCGAGCGCGGCCACCATCTCGTCGAACGCGCTGCCGAGTTCGCGCAGTTCCTGCGGGGCATGGAGCCTGCCGACGCGAACCTCGCGATGCCCGCCCTGGAGCCGGGAGGCCGTCTGGATCACGCGGCGCAGCGGCGCCGTGACGACGCGCTCCGTTCCTACCCAGGCAATGGCAACTCCCGCGAGGAAGACGAGCGCCAGCAGCGCGAGGTTGAGTCGCAGCGCTGCATTCGCAGCAGCGAACGCGACGTCCTCCGGGATCCCGACGATGACGAACGCACGCCCCTCCGGACCAAGCCTCGAGTAACCGAGCAGCGAGGCAACCCCCTCGAGGCTGACCGCCTGCGACGTGCCTTCACTCGATGCGACGATCTCCTCGAACGTCGCCACGTCCTCGATCGTGGAGCCCACGAGCCCCGCGACCTCCGGGTGACGTGCGAGCACGACCCCGTTCACGTCCACTACCGTCGCGAACGTACCGTCCGGCAACTGCTGGATGGCGCTCGCCAGGTCGAAACTCGCAAGGTCGATCATGAAGACGAGGACGCCGAGTACCTCACCCGACGAGCCGAGGATCGACTGGGCCATGGGAAGCACTGGCCGGTCGGTGAGCGGGTCGGCCTGGTAGGTGCCGATCACGGTCTCCGGCGTCCCCAGCGCCTCCTGGAACACCGGAAGCTCGGCGAACGAGATCGCGGGTACAGCGGCCTCGCGGCCGCAGTGCACTGCCCCGGAGGGCGTCGCCATCAGCACCTGGGCGTAAGCCGGCTCGGGCGGGAGATAGCCCGCGAGGAACACCACGCACTCCGCGGGCTCGACGTTCTCGAGCGCGCCTCGCTGAGCAACCACGGAGGTAATCGGTCTCATCAGTGAGCGCGTGGTCTCGACGACCTCGAGGTATGCGTCCCCCACGGTGCGCGCCGCGCTGACCGCATCGGCGCGGGCGCGTGCGGCCTCGGCGTCGCGTCGCTGGAGGCCGCTGACGAGGAGCAGCGCAAGCGCCGGCAGGGCGACGAGGCAGATCAGCAGGACGATCTGCACACGGAGCGACAGCCGGGGGAGTGCGTCAGACACAGGGCTGTGAAACCCGGTGTCCGGCCGAACTGCTGCGTGGGCGCGGCGGCATCCTGCTCTGCCTTCGGGTACGTGAGGACGATAATCCGCGCTCAACCCTTACCAAGTTATCGCCTCTGATGGGATTGCGGGAACACCCGACCGGCTCTACGGGAACGCCGTTACAAGCATGGGGACTTCACCGACTAAGAAGGCCTATCGAGGCGGAGCCGGCGTCCGCAACATGAGAGCAACAAGCGTGACCCTCTCGAGCGGACACTATCCCGATGACATCTCCGGCCTGTGACCTCGCGAACAGAACACTCGAGTACGAGCTCCAGTACGGCTGCGCTCGCTACCAGTACCGGGTGATCAAGCATCCGGCGCCAGAGTTTGAGCCCGTCTTGTTTGTCAGCGGCGCCTTCCAAACGATGGACTCATGGACCCGCTTCGCGCGCACGTTTGCCCCGCACACCACCGTGCTCCTCGTCGACCCCCCGGGCATGGGCCGTTCCGGCGTCCTGCCCCCCGAGTACGGCGCAGACTTCCTCGCGGAGTGCCTGAGGCAGATGCTGGAGCACCAGGGCCTCGATCGGGTCAACGTCGCCGCCGCTTCGTACGGCACCCCCGCAGCGCTGAGGCTCGCGCAACGCTTCCCAGAACGGGTCGGCCGGATTGCGCTCGCGGGGACGATGAAGGAGATCCCGCGTCGCCTCCGTGCTCGCGTCGCCGAGTCGGTCTTTGCGGCGCTCGCCGGCAACCGAACCGTCCTCGCGGACATGGTGATCGAGGGCCTGCTCTCGAGCGACCCGACCGTCCGGGTTGACAGGCGCGACCTGGCTGAGCGGGTGCTCCGCACCGGCGTCCGCAAGATGACCAACCTCGAGCTGCGGCAGTACGCCGCAAACACGCGGCGGCTGCTTCACCATGAGTCCATCGAGCTACACCACACCCCCGGCCCCGAGGCTCTGGTGTTTACGGGCGAGCACGACACCTTTACGACACCGGAGGACTGCCGCGAGGTCGCAGCGTCGTTCGACCGGGCTTGGTTCACCACCATCCTCAACGCCGATCACCTCGTGCACGTAGAGCAGTTCGAAGTCGTAGTCGAATTGCTGCTGCAATTCATGCGCGGGCGACTGCATGCCGGCCAGCCGGGTTGCTCGCGAGTGGACGACCTCTCGATGGCGCTGGCGGCGTAATCCGCTCTGGGCCCCCCGCGAGGAAGCTGCAACGACGGTGCGCCTACCGCGTGCCTCTAGGGCCGACCGTCCAGTACATTCGCTTCTCGACTTTCAGGTAGTACTAGAGCGAGAGCCGCATGGATGGCCCTGGCACGCAGCCGGCCCGGCATGGCCGCGGGTCCATCGACGCTGCACGCACCCCCGGCGTGATACGCCGTGGGTTGTGGGTCGCGTCAGTCATCGCGGTGCTCGCAATCGCAGGTTGCACGGCCGAGCAGGATGCACCATCGACCCCCGCGAACCCCCCAGCCTCGGCGCCGATCCGGGCGGCCGCCTTCAACTTCGGTGAGAGTGCGGTGCTCTCCTGGATCTACGCGCTCGCCCTCCGCGACGCAGGATTCGAGGTCGACGTCACGCAGATCCAGCCGGGCCGAACGCGCGAACTGCTCCTCCCGATGCTCTTCGACGGACAGGTCGACTACGTGCCGGAGTACATCGGTAGCCTGCTTGGTTTCCTCGGCGGCGAGCCTTCCGGCGACAGCGATGCAAACTCTGAGCGCGCGAGCGAGTTGCTCGCGGAACGAGGCGTCACCCTCCTCCCCTACGCGCCCGCCGAGGCGACCAACGCGTTCGTCGTCACGCGCGACTTCGCGGAAAGTCGTGGGATCTTCCGGCTGAGCGACCTCGGCCCCATCGCGAGCCAGCTCACTTTCGGGGCGCCACCCGAGTGCCCGGTACGCCCGTTCTGCGCGGTCGGTCTCCGCGAGGTGTACGGCATCCAGTTCGGGGAGTTCCTCCCTCTCGACTTCCGCGCGCGCGTGACCTCGCTCGCGAATGACGAGATAGACGTCGCCCTCCTCTTCACCACCGACGCCGCGATCGCCGCGAACGACTGGGTCATCCTCGAGGACGACCGTCAGCTGGAACCGGCCGAGAACGTCGCGATCGCGATCCGCACGGCGATCGTCGATGCTCACGGCGCTCCGCTCACGGAACTGCTGGGGAGGATCAGCGCGTCGATCACTTCGGAGGTGCTCACGGACCTCAACGGCCGCGTACAACTGGGGCGCGAATCGCCCGAGGAGGTTGCGCGGGCCTGGCTGGAGGACCAGGGCGCGATCGAGAAGCAAACCGGGGACTGAGCGCCCCCGACTTGCTCGGGCGGGCACCGTCCGGCCGCTGAGTTCAGTCTCGGAGTTCAGCTCTGGAATGGGACCTCGTTCGCGGCAGCCTCGTCGCTGTGCGGCGTGCGGCCGGCGACCTCGAGGATGCGGCGACGCAGTTCGCCCCCGCCCGAATCCTTCAGCATCCAGGCAACGTCACCGAGCGACGCCGCGTCCGAGGGATGGACCACCAGGACGAGCGGCTTCGTGTTGGCGGACGGCTCCCCGTCCAGTGGCGTGTGCGGCCGGAGCACGACTGCGTGGCATAGGTTGAAGTCGATCAGCAGGACATCCGGCTGTTCCGAGTGAAGCGCCTCGATGGCGCTGGCCTCCGACTGCGCGATGCCGACGACCTCGATGTCCCGTGCTCGGCTGAGGAGCCGTCGCAGCGCGTGGCAAACCTCGTCGCTGGCGTCGGCGATGACGACTCGGATACGTGAGGCATCCACGCAGCAAGTATCGCCACCTTCAGAACGCGCACGTCCGCCGAACAGCCGACGCTCTGTCGGCCGTTTGGAGGACAGCGACGGTGAGGGTCGCGCGTGGGAAACTCTCGCAGTCATGCACGACGCCCGGCCGTTACATCAATCCATGCGACTCCCGCTCCATCTGGGCCTCCTTTTCTGCGCCTTGTTCGTCGCCGCCTGTGGGGACGGGGAGAGCGAGGTCGTGTTCATGCGTGACCCCTCGCAGCATGCGAACCTCCCCACCGTATCGGTGTACGTCGCGCAGGCGCGGGGCTTCTTCGACAGCGAAGGGCTCGAGGTGGCGGTCGTGCCATCCGGCGAGAGCGACCCGTTGAGCGCCGTCGAGGCTGGCGAGGCGACCTTCGCAAGCGTGCCTGCTGCTGCCCTCATCGCACGTCATGCGGAGCGCGCCGCCGGCGGCGCTGAGCTCGATGTAGTCGCGATCGCCGTCATCGGGCAGCGGGGAGACATGGGCTACGTCGTCATCCGCGGGTCGGGGATCGAAGGACCGGCGGACTTCGCCGGACGGGTGGTCGGTGCAAACTCCGCCTCGCTGCCCGCCCTCCGTGGCATGCTCGCGAACGAACAGGTCGACGCGTCCGCCGTCGCTGTCGAGCAGGTCGCGTCCGACGACCTGAATCGCTTCCTCGGGGGCGAGCTCGATGCGTACCCGGTTCAGCTCAGCAGCGAGCCCTACGCCCTCCGCCGCGCCGGGCACGACGTGGCGGCGATCGACCCGGCCGACTTCGGTGTGCCGATGATCGGCCAGACGGTAGTCACGCGCAGGTCGTTGCTCGCGGAGGACCCGGCGCTCGTGGAGTCCTTCGTACGGGCGGTGCTGCGCGGCGCCATGTTCGCCTCCGACCACATTGACGATGCGATCGATGTAACGTTGCCCAACACGGACGGCGTCGATCCAGACCAGCAGAGCTACGTACTGGAAACCCAGCTCGCGGCCGCGGGCGGGGGCGGCATCGGGCGAGGCAGCCACGACCAGTGGCAGGCCCTGATCGATCTGCTCGCGGAGCACGGCTCGCTCACCGTACCCATTGAGGTAACAGATGTCTTCGACGGTTCGATCGTCGACGAGGTCTACCGAAGCGGCGCACTCGATTAGGCCGCGCGGCCGCCTGTGGAGGCGGCCCTGGCGCAGCCTGCTCGGGAAGAGTCTGCTCGCCGTCCTCGTGCCGCTGCTGCTAGTGCTCGTCCTCGCGGGCCTCGCCGGCGTTAACGCGGTAGACCGCATCGCCAAGGAGGTCGTGACGCAGCGCGACTCCGAGCTCGCGCGGGTAGCAGCAGCGCGCCTGTCCGACCGCTTCGCCACGCAGGTCGCGCCCCTGCTCGATGCCGCGACCGAGGCGGTGTTCACACCACCAGACCCGAATCGCGCGTTCGCGATCGAGACCGCGCTGGCGAATGCCCGCCGTGGCCCGCTGAACGCGTACGACCTCGGCGCACTGCTCTACACGCCTGAGGGCGTCGTCGTTGCATCGGACCCACCGTGGCTCGCGAAGATGCCGCAGTGGCTGGAGTACCCGGACCGCTCGCAGCTCCGCGCCGTGCGGTCACTGCTCGGCCCGACCGCGTCGAGTGTCTTCTCGGACCCCGTCACGGGCGTCGACTTCGTGATGATCGCCGTGCCGGTTCTCGGCGAGGAAGGCGGCATGGAGGCGATCCTGGTCGGAGGCGTGTCGCTGGCCGCGCCGATGATCCGAGACATCGCCGAACTGCGAGCGGGCTCAACCGGCTCCGCGTACATCATCGACGAGCACGGCAGCGCCATTTTCCACCGCGACGCAGGGCTCATCGGACGGTCGCTCCTTGGCCAATCTGCGGTGCAGGCGGCGGTCCGGGGAAGTGCGGGCGCCGTCATCGGCGACGGGAGCGACGGTGAGACGACCGTCTCCGGCTTCGCACCCGTGCCGGGGATCGGCTGGGGCGTCATCACGGAGGAGCGCTGGGACACGGTCATCGGTCCGATTCGTCAGGTCGGGACGCTCGCCCTGCTCGGCCTCGTCCTCGGCGGCATCCTCGCGGTTCTCTTCCTCATCCTCGTGATGCGCCGCCTCTTGATGCCACTCGGGAACTTGGCGGAAGGCGCGGACCGCATCGCCGCCGGGGACCTCGCGCACCGAGTCGACACGCAGGTGGACGTCGAGCTGCGACCGTTGGCCGAGCGCTTCAACGTGATGGCGGCCACCCTGCAGGAGTCGTACGCCACCCTCGAACGGCGTGTCGAGGAGCGCACCGCCGAAAACCGGCGCCTCTACGAGGAGGCCGCGGAACGTGCGGAGGAACTGGCGGAGTTGAACCGACGCGCCCTCGCGGTCGCAGGCGTCGCGCAGGAGGTGGGCGCGCTGCGCGACCTCGAGTCGCTGCTCGCCTCGATCGGCGGCTTGCTGCGCGAGACGTTCGGTTACTCGGCGGCTGACGTCTACCTGCTCGACGACGCAACGAACGAACTGGTGCGCTCTCCCGCCGCGGCAGGCGAGGGCGAGGCTCGACGGTTCGAGTTCGGTGAGGGTGCGGTCGGACGCGCGGCCGAGCAGAAGGGGCCCGTGCTCATCGCCGACCTGTCAGGTGAGGCGGCGGACCCGCTCGATGGAACGTCGCGCAGCGAGCTCGCCGTTCCGATTCGCAGCGGCGACCTCATCGTCGGCGTCCTCGACATCCGGAGCCCGGAGCCGGCGGCCTTCATCGAAGCCGACCGCTTCACCGCCGAAACCTTCGCCGACCAGCTCGGCGTCGCGATCGAGAACGCGAATCTCTTCGAGCAAACGCGCGATCTTGCCGTCATCGAGGAACGCAACCGGTTCGCACGCGAGGTCCACGACACGATCGCCCAGGGGCTGACCGCGATCGTCCTCCAGCTCGAGGCACTCGAGCAGACACTCGACGATGACCCGGCCGCAGCGCTGGAGCACCTGACGCGAGCACGTGACATCGCGCGAGAGGCGCTCCAGGACGCGCGGCGCTCGGTCTGGAACCTGCTGCCTGCGCGCCTCGCCGAGAACTCCCTCGACGAGGCGCTGGACCGCGAGGTGTCCCGCTTCACGGACAACGGGCCGGAGCAGGGGCGCTTCGTCGTGGTCGGCCGCCCTCGTGCGCTCCGCAGCGAGGTGCAGACCGCCCTGCTGCGAATCGGTCAGGAGGCGCTGATGAACGCCCGGAAGCACGCGCACGCCGCCAACGTCGACGTCGAGCTCGCATACCTGCCCGGAGTGTTGCGCCTTACCGTGAGCGACGACGGGCGGGGGCTCCGGGCCGCCGAGGCCGAGCGCGAGGCCAACAGCGGGTTCGGGATCCGCGGGATGCAGCAGCGCGCACGCCAGCTCTTCGGCTCGCTCAACATCCGGCCACGCGACGAGGGCTCGGGCACCGTAGTAGAAGCGATCATTCCGGCCGACTAGGATTTCGGCCAGTGTCATCGGGGGCGGGTGCAACATGCCAATCCGAGTCATGGTCGTGGACGATCACACCGTGGTGCGTGACGGAATCTCCGCGCTCCTCGAAAGCCAGGAGGACCTCGAGGTCGCCGGCTGGGCAGGCGACGGCCAGGCTGCCGTCGAACGCGTCGCCTCCCTCCGTCCGGACGTGATTCTCATGGACCTGCGCATGCCTCGGATGGATGGTGTCGAGGCGATGCGCCGCATCCGCGCCGAGCATCCCGATATCCGCTTCATCGTCCTCACCACCTTCGACACGGACGAGTACATCTTCGAGGCCATCGAGGCCGGCGCACGCGGCTTCCTGCTCAAGGACACGTCGCGGGAGGATCTGTTCAAGGCAATCCGCGCCGTCTACCAGGGTGAGTCGATGATCGAGCCAAGCGTCGCAGCCCGCGTCCTCGACCGCGTCGCGACGGTCGGACGGGGTGTCCCCGTCGGCCCCCTGCTCTCCGAACGGGAGTTGGAGGTGCTGGGCGAGCTTGCTCGTGGCCGCGGCAACAAGGAAATCGCGGCCAGCCTCAACCTCAGCGAAAGCACCGTGAAGACGTACGTGGCTCGCATCTTCGGAAAGCTCGACGCCAGCGGCCGCACCGAGGCGGTCACGAAGGCGCTCCAGCAGGGCCTCATCAAGCTCTGAGTCGGCCAGGCGTCGGCCAAGTGGCCGACAGCGTGTCGTCCACGGTACGACGCGCTCGTCCCTCGCATTACGTCGCCTCACCACCCCACTGGCTGACAGGCGCGGCCTCCTCGCGGCGCGAGACTCTCCACAGGAGAGGAGGCCAGCCATGGTCGCAATCACAGATGGAGCAACGATCCAGATCTCGGACCGCCTCCCCGAGCAGGCGGAGGCCAACCGGCAGATCGCGCTGCGCGCCTTCCGCTTCCTCGCCACGCCGCCCGAGTACCGGGACGAGGCCGAGGCGGAGGCCGTCTTCGCTCCCGAGCTCGAAATGCTGGGGCCGGCGAGGGACGCGAGCGGATGTCACCGCTCCGCACGGCCCGGTCGAGACCTGTTCGCCGGATTCTCGGAACCGAGCATCTCGATCTCCAAGATGACGGCATCGGGTGACCGGGTCATCAGCCAGGTGCGGTTTCACGGTCGTCACACCGGCTGGTACGAGGGCCGTCCTCCTACCGGCCGGACGATGACTGCCGATGGACTGGTCGTGCATCGCATCAAGGACGGCCGCGTCGTCGAGCAGTGGAGCTTCGCCCGCTGGCAGTGATGCCGGTGTAGGGAAGACGCGCCAGGCCGGGGGACGTTCGCCGTCCTCCGGCCACGGTCGTGCGCTGAGACTCCGTTGCCGTGAACGCACGGCAGACCGACGGCCTGGCCACGCGGGACTGGCGCCGCACCTGCAGAATCCCGACGAGCCTCGTGCCGCGGTGGTGGCTCGTTCACATGCACGTACCAGCCCGAGGCGGCGTGGACGTTACCGGGCGCTCCGCTCGCCGGCGCACTCCGAGCGGCAATTCCAGACGCGGCCCTCTGCCGCCTCCGCTGGAGCGGCCGGAACTCGCACCAGGCACGCCTCGATGCGGGTGCCGCCCTCGAAGAAGGCTGCGACCACTACCCACATGCGCGCCCGGCGAGCAGCGCGCCCAGGACGAGCGCGAGCAAACCTTGGCTGGGCCGAAACAGCGATCGGCGCGGAGGATGTCGTCATGTCAGCGTTCATCGCAGGCGAGATCTGTATCGCTCGCGCTCGTGGGACTGCTCACGGTGATGGCGCTGTGCCAGCTGCCGTTCGGTCGCGACGCGCTTGCACTGACGCTGACGCTGCGGTGCCATCGCTACCGTCTAGGCCTCGCCTCCTGGCCGCCAGACGGTGCGCCAGTTCGTTCTGCGAGGGTCGCCGGGAGGCGGGCTCGATCACAGCCGGCTTGTACGACCACCCACTCGGGGTCGAAGAGGTCGTGCGCTTCCTGGAAGCCGGCGAAGAGTGAGTGCCGGGCCCACGTTGACGGTCCGATCCGGCGGCTCCTAGCATCAGGCCGCCTTCAGGGCCTGCGCCACGTTGTTAAGGTCGGAGCCACGCGACCAGTTCGTGGACCGATCGGTGCCGGCCGCTGGCCCGCAGTCCCGACCTCCTGCGGCGGGCCGCGGGAGGCCGAGGGTGCGATGGCGCAGCAGGGAGGCCGCCTCGTGGAAATCGCCTCGCCCATAATCCTCAGCGTCCGCGCGCGGTACGTGCTGCGATCCCTCGAGGACGCCGCTTCCCCGTTCGTCCCGGCAAGCGACGTCCTGCCCGGAGGCGACACCTCCCTCTTCCATCGTCACGTGACCGGCACGCTCCCGAGCGCAAGCCGTGTGGACGGCGAGCCGTGGGAGTTGCGGCTCCCCATCGCCGACGCCCTCGAGGCATTGCGGCTCGGTGTTGCGGTCCAGCTCACCGCCCGCAACGCACCGCGCGAGCCCTCGGATGCAGCCCGTGCCTTCCAGGCGGTGGTCCTCGTCGCCACCGAACGCGAGATGGCGACGCGTGACGTCTGGGCGTCGGCTCTCGCCACGACGGGCGCAGCGGGCGGGCAGGTGCTGTGGACGGATGCGGCACTGACCGCGCTCTCCGCGACCCGCACCGCGGTGTTCTTCGAGTGGGAAGACCGGGGCGGCGCCCCGAAGATCCACGAATGCATCTACGACAACCGCCTCGGCCTCCTGGACCCGCCCTTCGAGCGCATGTTCGCGGCCGAGATCGACCAATGGATCGGGCCGCGGCGGCAGACGCAGAACGACCGCCGGTATGGCCGCGCAAGCCTCCCGTCGCCGACGCGCCCGGCGGTTACGAACGACCTGTACGGCATCGCGCTGTCGGGTGGCGGGATGCGCTCCGCGACGTTCTCTCTGGGGGTCTTGCAGGCCCTGTCTGAGAACGGCCTGCTGGAGCCAGCCGACTATTTGTCGACGGTGTCGGGCGGCGGATACGTCGGCGTCTCGTTCTCCGGGCTGTGCGCTGAGGAACTCCCGTACGTGGGGCTGAATCGGCTCGGGTCTGACGCGGATCGCTTCCCCTTTGCCGTCGTACGACCGGCGGCAGCTGTCGCAGCGACCGACGCAGGCCCGGCGGCACGCATCCACGGCAACGAGACGCCCGCCCTGTGGCACGTGCGCAAGTACGCGAACCTCATCGCCGGAGGGTTCGGACTGCTGAACCTCGCCACCTGGCAGCTCGTGGGCCGGTATTTCGTCTCGACGGTCGCGCTGTGGCTGCTCTTCCTCGTGCCGTTGCTCGGCATCGCGGTCGTGCTCATCGCTGGCGCGTGGCATTGGTCGTGGGAGGCGCTCCCCGAGGCCGTCGACGCCGCGGACCGTGAGTGGCTGGCGCCGCTTCTCGCCTTGAGCCCGCTGCTCGTCGTGCTCTGGGTGCTCCTTCTTCGGATGCTGATTGCGCTCTTGCCACCCGCTGCGCGGAGTCGCGCCGCGTTTCTCGCTGCAGCCGTCCTCGCAGCCACCCTCGGCGCCGCCGCCGTTCTGGTCGTCGAGGCGATGTTCCTGCGGACCGCCGTCGACATGGCGCGGCCCGAGGTGGGAGTCGACGCCGACAGCCTGTGGGTCCGGCGGCTTCTGGTCACGCTCGCGCCGTCGCTCGTCGCGGGAGCCTTCATCGCGCTCGGCTTCTCCACGATGGCCTGGGATCGACGGCCGCTCCTCGGCGCGCTCGCGTTCCTCGCGGTGCCATTCGTAGCGACGCTCCTGCTCTACTTGCGGGGCGGACCGATCGAGTGGTTGTGGCTGTCCTTCGGACTCGCCCTCATCGCCGCCGGTCTCGTGGTCGCGACGTGGGCGCGCCGGGCCGGAGCGATCTGGGCGCCCCGCATCCTGAATGCGATCGCGAGCGGCGCCGGCGCGGTGCTGATCGCGATGCTCGTGGGGGCCGGGGCGTGGTTCTTCGACGCAAGCCGCGCCATTTTCGGCGCGGAGGGCGAGGCGTTCCGCAACGTCTTCCGGGGGTGGCTCGCGGCCGGATCCGCCATCGCCTCCTTGATGGTCGGGGTCGGGATGCCGCGAATGGCGTCGGGGAACCGGAAGGGCAGGATCGCGCGAGCTCTGTTCGGTTTCGGCGGGTACTTCATCCTCTTCAGCCTCGCCGTGTTTGGCGCGTGGGTAGTCTGGAGGACGCTCGACCAGAACGGCTCCTGGATGGCGCTGCCGATCGCCGCCGCGTTCGCCGCGATCCTCCTCTTCCCGTTGACGCTCGACCTGCAGCGCGGCGTGCTGCTCAACGTGCTGTCACTCAGTGGCGTCTACGAGGATCGCCTGCAGCAGACCTGGATTATCGGCGCGCGGCCGCCCCGCGCCGAACACGCCCCCCAAACGGTGCCGCAATGGCACCGAGTGTGGACGCGACCGGATCTGACCGTGACGGCGCTGGCGACCTCCGCTGAGCCGGCTGCGCCGTACCCTCTCATTTGCGCCACCCTCAACATCCCCGGCAGCCGCGGAGACAAGCTGCCCGAGCGCAAGTCCGACTCGTTCGTGATCGCGCCCGTGTACAGCGGCTCGGCGCTCTCGCGCTGGTCGCCGACCGACTCGATGGACGGGATCGGCGATATGTCCCTCGCGCGTGCTGCCTCGATCTCCGGAGCGGCGGTCGCACCGAACATGGGCGAGAAGACTTCTGGCACGCTGAGCATCCTCACGACGATCTTCAACGTCCGGATCGGCCGCTGGGTGCGGAATCCTCGGCGTCCCGCGGCACGCGGCGCGCTCTCGCGCGCCGTCCACTCGATTCCCGCCGTCCTCTACCTGCGCGAGCTGCTCGGCAACGCGAACCGCGAGGATGACTTCATCTACCTCTCGGACGGCGGGCACTTCGAGAACCTCGGCGTTTACGAGCTGTTTCGCCGACGCTGTCGCTACATCGTCGCCGTCTCCTCCGACATCGAGTCCATCGAGGGCACCGACGCACTCGGCAACCTCGGCACGGCGCTGCGCATGGCTCGGGTGGACTTCGGCGTCGAAGTGAACATCCCATCGCTCAAGCCGCTCCTGAGGAACCCGGAGACGGGCCGCGTGCTCTCGTACTTCGCGGTCGGGAAGATCCGGTACGGGAGCGTTGCCGGCGACGGGGATGTACCACCCCCGGAGGGCACGTTCGTCCTGATCAAGACCGGCCTCGTCGAGGATTCGCTGACCGCAGACCTCGTCCAGTACCTCGCAGGCAACCCGATGTTCCCGTACGACTCCACGCTCGACCAGCAGTTCGATCAGCCGCAGTTCGAGTCGTACCGCCACCTCGGATACCTCGCGGGGCAGTCCGTCTCCCGAAAGGCGTCGACATGGCCCGAGCAGGCGGGGCCGCCTCCGGCCGGCTGGCCTCAGCCGCTCGCGGCGCGCTTCCAGGCGCTCCGCGAGGAGTTCGACACGGCGCCTTCGGCCCAGAAGGAGGGACGAGGCGCCAACGGTCGAGACGACTCAGCCCTCGTTCCGCCAACCACCGCCCCCACGAGCTAGCGGCAGACCATCCCCAACGCTCGTGCCACGGATCGGTCGTGGAAATCACAGCCGACCACGGCCGTCGCTCGCCGTCGAAGTCGCTCATGGGACTGCTTGACGAAGCGCGTATCATCCCTTGCATTCCGCTTGGAAGGTGCGCGCAACGAGGGCACGGACGCCCATGCTCGATCTCCGCTCACGAGCTCCCTCCACAGCGCCTTCCGACGACTCCCTCGGCCCGCCCATTGGGCCGACGTCCGCCCGCCTGCTGTCCGACATCCCTGCACCCTTCGTCGGTCGACCGCGGGGCGGTGAGCCATCCTCACGTTCCTGCGCGTTCGGCATGTCTGTCCGTCGACGGTCTGTAGTCGCCAGGTCGGATGACAGAGTCGATCCAGAACTTCGGCATAGGTCCGGGAGGTAGCATGACGAACCAGCTTCTGACCGCTCGCGAGCTCCTCGACCGAGGGTTGAGCGACATCTCGCCCCACCTCCGCGCATTCGACCTGTCGCCCGACGAGGACGACCCGCGCCGCGAAGTGCTCGCGGGCCCACAGCTCGTCACTTCGATCCGCGAAATCGCACTTCAGGCCGACCGGGGGCACCTCGGCAGCCTCATCGACGAGCTGGTCGCGGCCGGCACGCTGCAGTCCATCGCCGCAGCGATGATCAACGCGAAGTACCAGGAACTGGGCGGCGCCTCGGGATTGCTGGGCGCAACCGCGGGAGCGGTGACCGCCTGTCCCGACGGAGTTGGCTGGTTCCGGCATTTCCAGCGCGGCTCGATCTACTGGACTTCGCACACCGGGGCGCACGAGGTGCACGGCGCAATCCGCGATCGCTGGGCCGAACTCGGGTGGGAGCGCTCCTTCCTCGGATACCCCACCACCGACGAGACGGTCGGCCGGGACCCAGGCGGCGTGGGCCGGTTCAACCACTTCGAGCACGGCTCTCTCTACTGGCACCCGCCCGAGGAGACGCTGGCCACCCTCAGAGCGACGACAGCCTCGACTGTTGCCAACACGATGCTGACCGCCAGAGCCACGACGACAGCCGCCGCGAGCGGCGAGCGCACGCTGGGGCGCCTCGAGCGCGCCGTGAACGTGAACGCCATCGCGACCGAGCGGATCGAGGCGTCGCCCCAGATCGAGTCGATCGGTCGAACGACCGGGGTCCGCCCCGAACTGCGACCGGAGATCGTCGAGAACCTGCCGCGGCAGCAGTCGGTGTTCGAGGTACACGGCGCAATTCGCGCTCGCTACCTCGCGCTCGGTGCCGAGGCGTCGGTCCTCGGCTACCCCACCACCGACGAGACCGCGACGGCCGACGGGATCGGCCGCTTCAACCACTTCCAGGCGGGCTCCATCTACTGGACACCGGCCACCGGCGCTCACGAGGTCCACGGGCTCATCCACCAGCTCTGGACCGCGGGCGGCGCCGAGCGCGATCCGTCCCTCGGCTACCCGATCACGGACGAGCTCATCCCAGACCGGCGAGTCGGGAGCCGGCGGCCCGAGAGCCTGCGCAAACCCGTGATCGGGCTGGCGGCTGACGTGGTGAAACTGCCATCGACCGCAATCGTCGGTGGCGCCGCTTCGTCGGTCGTCAACCTGCCGCAGGCCCTCGACGTCACGCGGCTGGACGCGGCGAGCCGCACCGGCCTCGTGGAGTCCGGCGTCGTCACCCATATCGGTGGGCGCCTCGGCGCGATCGCCGTCGCCGGGGGGGACAGCGCCCCCGCTTCCGAGCCGAGCCCGAACCGCTTCTCGGACTTCGAGCACGGCGTCGCGTTCTGGGAGCGCGGCGCGACGGCCGCGCGCAGGCTCACCCCGTGGCGGCAGGGAGGCGGATCGGGACCAACTGTCCCGCTTTCGGAAGTCCTCCAGGCGGCGACGAACCGGCTGCGCAGCGCGCTCGCTTCGGGCACGCCGGGCTTCCAGTCCGCCACGTTCGCGGGCACGACAGGCTACCGGCACGACGGTTCGGGCACGCACAACCGCGCACACCGGCTCACCGTGCGCCTGAACAGCGGCGCCATGGTGAACGTCGAGGTGACGGTCGCCTTCGACCCGTTCGACCGGGCGGCGACGCTCGCGATCACGCACTGGGCGCCGCAGTCCGGCGTCAGCGCTGATCTCGCGCGCAGCCTCCACAGCGCGCTCGACCGCTTCCTGTGGAACACGACCACCCTGCTCGACCTCGGCAGTACGGGCGGAGACGGACCGTCCGCCGTCCTCTCGGTGAAGACGCTCTCGAGCGGAGACGTTGCGGTTTACGTCGAACCGCCCCCCTCTCGGCTGGGCCCGATCGTCACGGACATGGTGAGGACCCCGCTGATCATCGGTTCCGTGGTCTCACCGCTCAATCCGAACCCGTAGCAGCCAACCGTTGCTGGCGATTGGCACGACAAGGACCCTGCGATGTCACCCGATTTCCAGATTCGTCCAAGCGGGCTCGGCCGGACAGGCGGCCTCACTCGCCCCGGTTCGCTGACACGCCCTGCGCCAATCAACGAGCGGCTGTCGACCCTCGACCGCGGCTCGATCAACCCCGAGGCCATCCGACGGCTCAACGTAACGCCAGCGGAGTTCGGCAGCGCGTACGTCGCGCTGCGGAACGAGAGTCCGACTAGCGGCCGCACCTTCGCACTCGCCTACGCCGACCTCATCGAGACGCCCGACCAGAGCCTCACGTTCTTCGACACCGTGAGCCGTGCGCCTGAGGGCGACCGGCGCGAGATCGTACGGGCGCTCCGCGACAGCGGTCGCGCGATCGGGGTCGTGAAGGGCGCCTCGATGCTGCCGCAGGCGCAGTCACGCGCCGTCATGCGCGACTTCCTTCTCGAGGACGACGGGCAGACCGTCGACAGCGCGGCGGCGGATGCACTCGGGCGGTGGCTGGCGGACGCCGGGCGCTACATGCGGGAGCGCGGCATCGAGCCGCCCGGTCCGAACGACGGCTTCCTGGAAGACGTCGGAAATTTCTTCGAGGGGATCGGTGAAGCCATCGTCGATGTCGTCACAGGCGTCGTCGACGCTATCGTCGACACGGTGGGCAGCATCGTCAACGCGGTGAAGAGTGCCCTGAGCGCCATCGCCGACTGGACTGCACAGATGTTCCGCGACTTCGTTCGCGCCGTGCTTGCCGCCGGCAAGGCGCTGGGCGAACTGCTGCTCGGCGCCCTCGAGGCGAGCGCGCGGGCGATCCAGGAAGTCGTGCGAGCCGCCATCGCGATCGGCCGAAGCCTCCACGAGGTCCTCTCGGCCGTCGCCACGTTCACGGTGCAGGCGGCACGATCGTTGGTCGGCGCGGTTCTCGCGATTGGCCAGACGATCGCGCAGGTGATCGGGGCGGTCGCGACGGCCGCCATCGCCGCGTTCCGTGCGACCGTTCGAGCGCTGGTGGAACTCGGGCGGTCGATCGGTGAGGTCCTCCTCCAGGTCGGCGCGTTCGGCTTCGCGCTCGTGCGAGCCGCCGTCGAGACGATGCTCGCTATCGGCCGGGCCGTCGGCGAGATCATGGTTGCGGCGCTGACGAACCCGTTCGGGTTCGTCGACAACGTGTTGCGCTCGCTGCGAGCCCTCGGACGGTCGTTGTCGTCGATCCTCGACGAGGTCCGCACCCGCGCGCTGAACCTGCTCCGTGCCGCCGTTGCCTCGGCCGTCCGCATCGGTCAGAGCATGGCGGACCTCGCCGCGTACCTCGTTGCAGCGGCTGCGGGTGTCGCGCGCGAGGTCGTCGCCGGGATTCTCGACGCAGGGCGCACGATCGCCGATCTCATCGTGAACCTCGCGCAGGCCGGCATCGAGGCGATTCGCAAGGTGATCACGGCCGCTATCCAGGTGGGTCAGACCCTCGTCGAGATGACGAAGGCGCTCGCCCAGCTCGGCGCGTCGCTCCTCCAGCAGGCCGTGCGCGCGCTCTTCGAGGCGGGCAAGTCGCTCGCCGAGTTCGCGCTGTCCACGATGTCGAACACGTGGCAGATGGCGCGACGCCTCGTCGCCGCCGCGATCGAGATCGGGACGTCGGTCGCCTCGCTGCTCGGCGCCGCGCTTCAGGAGGGCTATGCGGTCTTCCGCCGGACACTCGCGGCCGTCCTCGCGCACATGGGCCCGATCGGCGATGTCGTCGAGTGGGTGCTGTCGCAGGCGGAGGGCGTCGCAGCCGTCGCCTGGCGCGAGTTCGTCGACGCCCTCGGCACCGTCGGCCGCTCCATCGGCGAGGCGCTTGACTGGGCGGCATCGCGCTCGATGACGGTGCTCCGTCAGGTCATCGAGGGCATCAACGCCGCAGGCATGGCGATTGGCCAGATCATCGAGTGGGCCTCCGAGGCCGGGGCGGCTGCGCTCGAGCTCGCCGCGGAACTGCTGGCGAAGAGCGGACGCACCGTCGAGAACGTGCTCCTCTGGGTGCAGCAGGACGCGCTCGAGAGCGTCCGCGCCGCAGTCCGCGGCCTGATCCGCGCCGGCGCCGCGGCGGCCGATCTCCTCGCGTGGTCCATCGCGCGGGGCGCGGAACTGGTGCGCGCGGTGGTCGGCGAACTGCTCGCCGCTGGCGCGACGCTCACGGTGCTCATGGCGGATGCGCTGCTCAACCCGGGCAACGCCGCCCGCGCGCTGGTCGAGGCGCTCGACGCCCTCGGAAGGTCGCTCAACGAGATCGTCGAGGCGGCCACCTCCCTCGTTGAGGACGCCGCCCGCAGGTACTTCAACGCGCTCCGTGAACTGGGCCGCTCGGCAGTCGACGTCATGCGCGCGGCGCTTGAGGCCGGCGGTGGCGCGATCGCCCTCGCGTTCACGCTGATCCTCGAATGGATCCCGGGCGAGTACCGGCCGCTCTCGCCGACCGAGCGCAACGTGGCCGAGACCGTGTTCGGCAGCTCGGTCGACCTCGACAAGGTCCGCGTCGCGGTGATGCACCCCGCAGTCGACCTGATCGAGCTGTGCAATGGCGAGCGACCGTTCACGACGATGTACCTGATCAACTTCGCCTCATGGGACGAAGTCGATCTCCCGACGCTGGTGCACGAGCTCACGCACGTGTGGCAGGGCGTCGTCGAGGGGCCGTTCTACATGGTCCAGGCGCTCGAGGCGCAGTTCGTCGGAGAGGGCTACGGCTATACAGAGAACGACCTGATCGCCGCGGAGGGCAGCTTCGACAGCTTCAACCGCGAGCAGCAGGCCTCGATCATCGAGGATTACTGGAACCGCAAGTTCAACAGCGACCCGCCCCGCGACACGACGGCGTGGGAGCCGTACGCCGCCGCCGTGTTTGCGTGACGATGCGAGCGCTATGACGGAGGTCACTCGAGCCTGGGTCGCCGTTGCACCGCGCGGCCTCCTGCCCGTGTTGGAGCCGCTCGCCGCCGCGCACTCGGCGGGGGCGAGCGCGCGGCTGGTGGCGTCAGAGGACATCGGCGATCACTGGCGCGCAGCGTTGCGCGGGGCCGCATCGATACTCCTCGTCACGAGCCCGAACCAGAGCGCCGAAGCGGCGCTTCCGGGCCCGTTCGTCCTCGACGAGGTCGAGCGCCGGGTCCCTGCCGGCTGGCTGCCCGCGGATGACGGCCTCCGGGCTGCCATCCTGGCCCTCGCCGAGGTCGCAGCGCGCCCGCCACAACGTACCCCCGTGCTGCTGCTCGGCGGACAGGACATTCGGTACCGCAGCCTCCTCGACGACCTCGACGCGGGATTCGGAGCCAGCGCGACTGTGTACCGCTGGGACTCGTCGCGGGCGTCGCGCCAGTCGGTCCTCGATGGGCTGAGGCTCGGTGGCGCACTCGCGCTGTACGCTGGTCACGGCACCCCGCGAGGCTGGGCCACGTACGGCGGGATCGCGGGAAGCGATCTCCATACGCCGGAGGCGCCGCTCGGCGCGCTGGTGTGTCTCACCTGCCACGGCGCTCGCCGGCCTGAGCGCGGCCCTTCGTTCGCGGAGGAGATGGTCGCTTTGGGCGAGGCGGGTGGCGTCCTCGCCGCGACTGGTGACGTGCCGCACGAGGTCGATGTCGCGCTGGCGGCCTCTCTCGTGCAGGCTTGGAACGCGGGCGCGAGGACGCTCGGCGAACTCGTGTGCCACGAAAGCGTGCCGGCTGCGGCCGCCGAGCGGTATCGAATCGTAGGCGACCCTGCGGCCCCGCTCGCGGGCGCGCCCGGCGCCGTCGAGGCGTGCGCGAGGGTGCGAGCACTCCACCCGGAGGATCGGCTCCCGAGACTCCCGCCGGGCTGGTGGCCCCCGGAGGGTGGGATCTCGCCGGACCCGAGCGCCGCGGCCCACGGAAGGTAGAGGAGGCGCGATGCAGTTCGAGATCCGCAACGCTCACCCGCCCGCACTCCCCTTCACCCGTCGCCCAAGGCCACGCGGAGCCGCCGACATCGCGCAGATCCAGTGGCACGCGACGCGCGGCGCGACCTCGATGGACCGGCAAGTCGCAGCGACCGAGAACTGGTTCGCGAACCCGGCGAACGATCGAGGCGGTTGGGGCGGCTCCGCGGACTTCGTCGTCGGACCAGATCTCCGCAAGGGCGGACGGATCGAGATCGTGCAGTTCGGGCGGTGGTGGGAGAGCTACAGCTCGTGGTCCGCTGGCTTCGGAGCACCCGGCACGATCCCGGCCGCCATCCACGGCGTCGCCATCGAGGTGGCCCAGCCGATGGGCCGGGACCGCCTCGGGAACTTCACCGACGACGTCAATGCCAACTTCGACGACTTCACCCCGGAGACCGTCGAGGCCTGCATCTGGCTCGCGAACCACATCAACGAGAAGCTCCAGTCACTCGGACGCGCACCGATTCCGTCGGTGCGCATCCCCTCCTGGGACCAGTCACCCGGCCGGCCCATCCCACGCGGCCACATCGGTCACGACGACCTCGCGAATGGGCAGCGCCTCGGGAAGTCCGATCCGGGGTTCCTCTTCCCCTGGCAGCGTTTGCTCGACGGCATCGCTGCCACCGTACGGCCCGAGCCACCGCCAGAACCCGAGCCCATCGAGCCGGTAGAGGACGAAGAGGAGCCGGAGCCGGTCGTGGTCACGCCCGACGGCACTCTCCGATCGCTCGCGCGAGCCGCCCTCGTGCTCACGCGCCAGGGCGCACCGCATCGCGAGATCGAGCCGCTCCTCCGGGAGCTCGTCGCTCGTCTCTGAGAAACTCGCCTTTCTCGGCCCACCCGTTTAGCCTCTTAGCCCACGGCTGGCCGCTCGGAGTGCTTCGTCCCTCCTGAGCGCTGCCGCGTCACATCGCAACAATCGAGGGAGATCCTCGTGTCCCGTCTCCTGACTCGACCGCTCTTGGTCACGCTTGCGCTTGCCCTCGTCGCCTGCGCCGGGAACGGCAGCGACGACGAGTTCAACGCCGGGGGCGTGGAGCAGTACGCCCTGATGAGCATCACCACGTACACGGACGGCGACGTCGCCGATCGGCCGGTCGAGGGCGGCGACTACGTCCTCGAGGGGACGCTCGTCTTCCACCTCGTGCGGCTCGAGTCCGGCGAATTCATCGCCCTCTCGGCGCGCGACCCTCACTCCGACTGCTGGGTGCCGTGGCAGCCGGATGTGGAGTTCGAGGGGCGGAGCGGCTGGTTCCGCGATCCCTGCGAGGGCAGTACGTATAACGAGCAGGGCGCTCGGGTCGCCGGCCCCGCGACGCGCGATCTGGACCGGCACCCGGTCGAGGTGCGCGACGGAGAGGTCGTCGTCAATCTGGCCCCCACAGCACTCGTCGCCGGGCAAACGCGCGTCGAGACCGTGGAGGCAACACCCATCGAGGCGACTGCCCTGCCCACAACTCCGTCGCCGACAGCCGCGGCGGAGACCGCGACGCCTTCGCCTTCCCCGACTCCGACCGTCGAACCAACGCCGACGTCCGCACCCACCGAGGTGGCTACCCCGACCAGTACCCCGACGACCGACGTCACGGTCACCCCGACGCCATCGCCTTCGGTTCCCGCCCCCGCCGACGGGTCGCCCTTCGGCGGCGCAGACCTCGTAGCCGCGCTGGCAGCGGCAGGCATCGGCTACGGGCCTCAGCCAGAGACACGGACGTGTGCTGGAGGCGGCGCACAGGCCGTCGTCTATGGACCAGCCGGATATGGCGGTGACCCGGACTGGCCGGAGTTCACGTTGTGGGTGTACGCCTCGCCTGAGGCGTTGCGTGCGGACTGGGAGACGCCGTCGTCGGGACCACCGCGATCGCGCCTCGACGACTGCGGGCTGGCAGGCACGTTCGTCTTCTGGAACGCGAACCTGTTGATCGACTTCGGCGCACGAGATCGCTGGGCGGGACACAGCGCGCTCCGGGAGGAGATCCGCGAGATCTTCCTGTCTCTCGGTTAGGCGAAGCCCGTCGCGCAGCCGCTCGGGGTACTCCTGATTGGTGCCGCTGGCTGCAACGCGTAACGTGGAACGATGTCGCCGCGCGCCGGCGAGTCGAAGGGAACGTGAATGCGCATCTCCTGGCACCGGCTCGCGTGGCGTCCCATGGGCGCACTCCTCCTGGCCACCGCTATCGCAACGATCGTCGCCTGTGACGACGAGCCTGATTCCACGGCGACCCCGACTCCCGAGGCGACGGCCGCGGCGACGGCAGACGCGTCGCCTGCGGGACCGGCGCCCGAGGTCGAGTGGGGCGAGTGCAGCGTCGAGACGCCTGCGGACGTCGAGTTCGAGTGCGGTGTCCTGGAGCTGCCCGCAAACCGCGCCGACCCGGCAGCCGGCACCATCCGCCTGCACTTCGGTATCGCCCGCACGCCCAACGACGCCCCAGCCGAAGACCCGATCGTCTTCCTCTCGGGTGGTCCCGGTCAGGGTGCGCTCGAGTTTGTGCCGCTGGCGTACCCCGTCCTCTTCGAGCCGCTCGTGGTGAACCGCGACCTGGTGATCGTGGACCAGCGTGGGACAGGCCTCTCCGAGCCTTCGCTGGGGTGTGACGAGTGGGTTGCGTGGGTGCGCGAGACGATCGGATCCGACCAGTCCGACGAAGAACTCGCGGCCGAGGCGGAGCGCGTCATCGACGAGTGCCGGCAGCGCCTCGTCGATGAGGGCGTCGACTTCGCGAACTTCAACAGTGCCGAGTCCGCGGCGGACCTCGACGACCTGCGCCGTGCGCTCGGCTTCGACGAGTGGAACCTGTACGGACAGTCATACGGCACCCGTCTCGCGCTCACTGCCATGCGCGACACTCCGGACGGCATCCGCTCCGTCGTGCTGGATGCCACGTACCCCCTCGAGGTGAACCTCTACGAGGAGACGGCAGCCAACGGCACGCGTGCGATCGAAGCGCTCTTCGCGGCCTGCGAGTCGGACGACGCGTGCGCCGAGCGCTTCCCCGACCTCGAGGCAACGTTCCTCGACCTCGTGGACCAGCTCAACGCGGAGCCGGCGTCGGTCACCATCGTCGATCCGACGAACGCCCGACGAGTGGAGAGCGAGCTGAGCGGCAACGGCCTCGTTGGCTTCGTCTTCCAGTCCCTGTATGCCACTGAGCTGCTGCCCTTCCTGCCCGAGATTGTCTTCGAAGCGAGCCAGGGTAACTTTGGGACCATCGGACTGCTGCAGGGCGCGTTCCTCGCGCAACTCGAGCTCGTGAGCACGGGGATGCAGCTCGCGGTGCAGTGCCAGGAGGAGATCCCGTTCGGATCTCCCGAAGGCGTCGCCGAGAGCCTCGCGGAGCACCCGCTGATGCGCGGCTTCCTCGAGGCGTCGCCGACTCTCGGCGGCGGCGTGTTCGAGCTGTGCGAGCGCTGGGACGCCGGCGAGCCAGCGCCCGAGGAGAACGACGCGGTCACCAGCGAGATCCCGGCACTGGTTCTCGCCGGCGAGCTCGACCCAATTACGCCACCCAGCTGGGGCGAGGCGGTCGCCGCCAGTCTGTCGAACGGACACTTCTTCGTGTTCCCCGCCACGGGGCACGGTGTCGTCGCCTCGCACGAGTGCGGCACCACGATGATGCACGCCTTCCTCGACGACCCGCAGTCCGCGCCGGACTCGGCTTGCATCGATGAGATTCCGCCACTGGCGTTCACAGCCGACCAACTCGAGGTCGAGATGGTAGCCACCACTCGAGAGGATGTCGGCGTCACGGGGCTCGTCCCCCAGGGCTGGACCGAGGTACTGCCGGGCGTGTACCAGGAGTCGCCGCTGGTCGTGCTCGCCTTCGTCGTGGCTCCCGGGTTGACGGCAGACATGATCCTGACGCAAGTCGCCGCCCAGATGGGAGTCGACGTACCATTCGAGCCTGCTGGCCAGCGGGAGACCGAGTTCCTCACGTGGGATCTCTACGAGATCGTGGACCTCGGCCAGAGCGTCGATCTCGCGCTGACGGAACACGAGGGACGCCTGCTGCTCGTGCAGCTCACCAGCACGCCACAGCGGCGCGACGCCTACTACGAGCAGGTATTCCTGCCCGCCGTGGACGCCCTCAGTCCGACGCCGTAAGCAGCGAACCGGCGAGTGTTAGGTTGGATCGATGAACCAAGACACAACCCCCAACGCTGTTCGAGCGAGCGAGCGCCGCGCCGTTCTGCTGCGACGGCTCTCGGACGCGCGAGCGATCCTGGGCTGTGGGGACGACCCGGATCGCAACGCCGCCCTCGACGAGATCGAATTCGTTGAGCGGGAACTCGAATTGCTCGCCACGCGGCGCGATGAGGGCGGGTCACGCTGACGCGGGCGCAACGTGATACGGACGGCCGCCATCCTCTCGAGGAGTTGCGACGTATCTGCTTGTCGCTGCCCGAAGCGACCGAGCGGGTGAGCCATGGCGAGCCCGCGTGGTTCGTCCGAGACAAGCGGCTCTTCGTGACGCTGTCGGACCATCACCACGATGACCGGCTCGGCTTCTGGTGCGCTGCCCCGCCCGGCGCGCAGCAGGATTACGTCGCGCGCGATCCGATCCGGTACTTCGTCCCGAAGTACGTCGGCGGCCGCGGCTGGCTCGGCGTCTACCTCGATGTTCCCGACATCGACTGGGGTGAGGTCGAGGAGCTCGTCGAGGACGCGTACCGCACTGTTGCTCCGAGGCGGCTCGCTGCCCAACTCGACACCTCCTGAACGCACTCCCGAGGCGTACCATCACCGAGTGATGCGCGCGTAGCCTCGGAGTCGTGGGATGGAGTCGAAGTTCATCGAGGTCGGTGGGCTACGCCTCCACTGCCTCGTGGCGGGCGACGGGCCGGCGCTCATGTTGCTGCCCGGCCTACTGGACTGGGCGGGGCGGTGGGACGAGTTCGGCTACATCGGGGCCTTCGCGAGCGACTTCCGTGTCGTCGCCGTCGACACCCCCGGTGTTGGAGAGAGCGACCCCCCGCGCACTCCTGCCGACTGCGACTATCCGAGGCTCGTCGAGCAATTGGCCCGTGTGCAGGACGCGCTCGACCTCGGGGTCGTGCACATCTGGGGCTACTCGGCCGGTGGACAACTCGCGGCCGCGTTTGCACAGACACGCCCCGAGCGCGTGCGGTCGCTCATCGCCGGCGGAGGCGTGCCCGTCTTCCTCAAGCCCGACGCCGAGCAACTCGAAGCGCAGGCCGCGGCGCTGCTGGCCGATGGTTGGGACGGCTACTGGGGAATCACACCGACCCTGGCCCCCGCGCGCTTCGCTGAGTTCCGCGCCGCCGTCGAGTCTCGCAACGACGTGGTAGCGTTCGCCACGCGGCTGGGAGGGATGGCCGTGCCCTTCGAGGCCGGCCGGCCGTTCCGCGGACCGAAGCTCTGCTATGCGGGTTCGTTCGAGCCGTGGCTGGAGCAGGCTCGCGAGGGAATGGCGCGACTCGGTGCACGCTTCGAAATCGTCGCGGACGCGGACCACGGCGGTGCGTTCCGCGAACGTGAGTCGGTTGAGCCGCTGGTGCGCGACTTCCTCGCAAGCGTTCAGATCTAGGTCGGAAGCGGCCGAGAAGACGAGGCGAAGCCGACGGCTTCGCCTCGTTTCCCGCGCACGAGACGCTTCGGGGGTCAGCGCCTCGTCCCGTGCTCCTTGCCGCGATTAGTCGCGGCCGAACAACCTGCCGAAGAATCCGCGCTTCTGCTTCGCGGTGTCGTACTCCCACGGAGGAGGCGGAGCGGCGGCGAGTGCTCGATCCACCTCGTCGGCGGCCATCGAGGGCCCGTAGCCCAGCTTGAACTCCAGGAGAGCCATCAAACGAGTTCGATCGCCGCCAGTCGCGTCGATCTCCTCGCCGGGGATGTTCGGCCAACGCTGGTGAAGTGTGTCACTGACCTCGGACCACTTGACCGGTGCGGAAGTCGTCATGTCGGCCTCCCTTCGGGATAACCGCCGGGTAGTTCCCGCGTTTGGGTGGGAGCGGGAGCGGTTCGCGCTTCCGATTCACGAACTGCGTCCTATCGTCGCCGCTCGCCCGTACAACCGGCATCCCGACCACCCGTGAGGAGGGGCTACATTCACGTGACAAGAACGCAGTTCGCGAGGTTTGCCGGCATCCACGCGCGCACCGGGTTGGCCATCAGACGAGCTGGAGGTGGGAATGCGTTTCGGTACGAGCTTGCCCTTGCGCGCGGTCGATGACACCGCGTTGCTTCGTGATACCGCACAGGCGCTGGACGGCGCCGGCTTCGACACCGTGTCGATCGGCGGCCACCTGCTGAGCGTGGAGCCGGGGCGGCTCGACGACCGGCCGGAGATCACCTACGTCGGCCCGTTCCACGATCCGTTCGTGCTCTTCGCGTACCTGGCGGCGATCACGGAGCGTATCCACTTCCGCACGTCGGTCCTCATCCTCCCGCTCTTCCCAACCGCGGTCGTGGCGAAGCAGGCGGCAGAGCTGAGCATCCTCAGCGGCGGACGCTTCGAGCTGGGGGTTGGCGTCTCCTGGAACGAGGCGGAGTACCGCGCGGCCGGCGCGGACTACCGCACGCGCGGGCGGCGCCTCGAGGAGCAGTTGACCTTGCTCCGCCGCCTCTGGACGGAGCCGTTCGTCACCTTCGAGGGACGCTTCCACTCGTTCGACCGCATCGGGCTTAACCGCACGCCTCCGCCCATCCCGATTTGGATCGGATCGGGCACCGACGAGCACGTCCTGCGCCGCGCGGCGAGGCTCGCAGACGGCTGGACACCGATGGGTGACCCCGAGCCCGTCCTCCCCGACCTACGCCGCTACGTTGAGGAGGCCGGCCGCGACCCGGCCACCTTCGGCCTCACGATGCGCGTGATCCTTCTCGACGACGGCCCGGAGGCCTGGCGGGCGCAGGCACGGCGCGCGCAGTCCCTCGGCGCCACGGAACTCACCCTGGCCGCCCCGCCCATGGCATCGCCCGCGGACGGTCTCAAGCGCCTGGTCGAAGCGCGGGAGGTGTTGGCGGCAGAGCTGGGGTGACCGGCACGCGACTTCCTAGAAGAACGGGAACGACGCGTCCATCCCGAGCTCGACGCGACCTGCGGCCTCGTAGACGAGCGGGCCGATCATGACGTGGGCGGCGGCGGTGTGGATGTCGCGGAAGACTCGCTCGATCGGGCTCGACTGGAAGATCGCAGAGGCCGCGGTCAGCCCGTGCAGCAGGTCCACTGCGCGCACGCTCGAGGTGGCAGCGTACGCCGAGGCGAGTCGCAAACGGGAGCGCCGCGCGGCCAGCAGCGACTCCGGCAGGCCGTCCGTCACCGAGGCGTGAAGCTCCGCGGCCACCGCATAGAGGTGAGTCCGCGCCGAGTCTACAAGGACGGTCGCCTCGGCCACCGTCGCCTGAACACGGGTGAACTCGCGCAGCGGCACGCCGCCCCAGCCCGCCTTCGTCCTCGCGATCTCGTTCGCAGCCTCGAGGCCGGCACGAGCGACACCAAGCGCGTGCGCTCCGTGGTTCATGAACGTCAGCGCAGGCGCGCGGAAGACGGGCCACGGGTGCTTTGGTTCCGAGACGAGCACCTGGAAACAACGGGATGCAGGAACGAATGCGCCGTCGATGCTGAAGTCGTTGCTGGCCGTGCCTCGGAGGCCGGTCGTGTGCCAGGTGTCGTGGATGCTCACCTCCGACGCGGGCACGAGCGTCATGCGCGTGACCTCGTCGCCCGACTCCGTCCGGCGCAACGTATCGCCGTCGTAGACCTTGCACTCGGCGGCGAACCAATCGGCGTGCGTGCTGCCTGAAGCGAACGGCCAACGTCCAGAGACGATGAAGCCGTCCGACGGCTCGCTCGTCGCGATGGCTCGTCCGATAGGGCGGGCGGTCCCGGCAATGATGCCGCCGGTGCCCCACGCTCGCCGTGCCTCGGCCTGGTCGATGAACGCGGCGAAGCTCGCAGACTGCGCAGCGAGCATCACGCACCACCCCGTCGAGCCGTCCGCGTACGCAACCTCCTCGACGACGCGGGACTGCGTCATCGGGTCGCACTCGAGACCGCCGATGGAACGCGGGACGCCGACGTGGAACAACCCGGCGCTGCGCAGTGCATCGACGAGGTCCGAGGGGAGGCGGCGTTCCGTCTCGATCGCTGACGCTGCGTCGCGGATGCGCGGCGTGAGGCGCCGAGCGGCGGCGACGGGGTCGTACCCCCGGCCGAACGCCTCGGCGCTGATGCGTGAAGGTGCGTCGGAGGACTGGCTCGTACCCGCAGTGTCCCCTGCCATCGCACCCTCCCCCTCGGGCCTATCGCATGCGAGGAGGATACGGCGCGTGACGGAGGCCGTCAGGGTCAGGCGACCCCGCGATTGTCCTCCACCTCGACGAATACCTGCGTCGGCTCGGCGTCCGCCTGCGCGATGCGGATCGCCGCGAGCGCCTGGCTGCGGTCGTGGTAGCGCGCGGCGCGGGACAGGTCGCCGAAGACGGGGTTTGCCTCACTGCCGGCCGTGAGCCAGCGGTAGGTCCGGCGATCCCGCGCGCCCCACGCAAACCCAAGGTTGGGACCACCGCCTCGACGAGCGGCGCGCTCCGCCTCGAGGGAGATGGGCGCTCGGGAGGCAGCGGTGGGCCAGCTCGCGGCCGGGACACCGACTGCCGGGGCCCAGGTGGAAAGTGCTGGCCGCGCGAACCGCAATGGCTGAGGTGGCTCGAGCTCGCCACTGTCCTCGGCGCGCTCGCCGAGCAGCACCCAGACGCGGGCGTTCGCCCCGTCCTCGCGCTCGCTCTCGAGTTCGCCCGACTTCATGCGACGGCGCACCGTCGAGGCGCTCACGCCAAGCCGCTTCGCCGCCTCCGAGACGCTGACCCGCTCCATCGTGGTTCCTTCCACCGGTCGCGCCCTCGGCTGGACGCGCTCCGCCCTCCGCTGATCATCGGCAGGAGGAAGCGGGCTCGGCAGTAGGAGAATGCCGCGTCGGAAAGACGAAAGAACGCCTAGGGCACGTCCATCCGACGTAGCTTGCGCACCGTCAGCAGCACGAAGATCACGCTCACGACGACCGCGCCCACAAGGCCGCCGGTCAGCCCGAACTCGATCCCCCCGTCGCGAAGGAGCCCCTCGTCGAGCCCCGCGGCGATCGCGAGGGTGTACTCCCGCACACTGAGATATTGAACGCCGCCGAGGAGGCCGGTGAGCGACGCCTCCCACACGAACACGTACGCCACGCCGACAGGCAGCGCGAACTTGATCGCGAGGCCGGCCCACGTGAACAACGAGCCGTAGGCCGCCGCCCCAAGCAAGACCGCTAGCGCGGCGGCCAGCGCCGCTGCCATGCTCTCGGAGATAAGCAGCAACGCCACTCCAGAAGCCGCGCCCATCAGCACCCCGCCCACGAGCACGGAAGCGAGCCATTTCGGCACCACGATGGCCGACCTCGGGATCGGTTTCAGTACGAGGTAGCCGAGGGTGCGGTCATCGATCTCGTTGCCGAACGAGGCGGTCGCGAGGATCAGCATCACCAGCGGCAGCACGGTGGCGACGACCAGCTGCGCGAGGACGCCGTCGGCGAACGCGGTCGCCTCAGAGCCATCCGACAGCAGCCGGTACAGCAGCGCCGCGAGCACCGGCATCGCCGCGAGGAGCACGATGATCCAGATGCGCTTGCCGCCGACGAGCTGCCGCACGGACAACGAGAGGAGGAGCGGCAGCGATTGCATCACGCCTCGCGCCGCCCGCTGGCGAGGTACTCGAACACAGAGTCGAGCGTGTCGTCCAGCGGCTCGATGCGCAGCAGCCGCACGTCGAGGTCCCGCGCGACGAGCGGCAGCGCGCGTTGGAGCGCCGCCACATCCCTCGAGAGGATGCGCAGCCGCCCCACCGCGTCGACCGTCACGGACTCGACGGCTTCGACGCGCATCAGCCCCGCAGCCAGCAGGCGGACATCGCCCGCCTCGACACGCACCTGATACGGCCGCTCGTTCAGCTTCTGGCGGATGACGCGGTAGTCGCCCCACGCCGCCACCTTCCCCGCAACCAGCAGCACGATGCGATCCGCGATCTGGGCAACCTCCTCGAGGATGTGCGACGAGACGACAACCGTGCGACCCGCGTCGGCGAGGCGTCGAATCAGCGACTGGAGGTGCATCCGCTGGCGGGGGTCCGTACCCGAGAGCGGCTCGTCCAGGAGCAGCACCTCCGGTTCGTGCACGAGCGTCGCAGCGAGGCGCATCCGCTGGCGCATCCCTCGCGAGTAGCCCGCGAGTGAGCGGTGCTGCGCCTCAACGAGATCGACGGCCTCGATGGCGCGGTCCACGGCGCCGCTCACGTCGTCGACGCCCTGGAGGCGCGCGTTCAGCTCGACGAAGCGTCTCCCGCTGAGGAACGGGTACACCGACTCGTGCTCGGCCATCACGCCCAAGCGGGAGTAGATGGCGGGGTTGCCTCGAACCGGCTCGCCGAGGACTGCGACGCGACCCTCGGACGGCGCGGTCAGCCCCGAGATCATGCGCAGCAGTGTTGTCTTGCCGGCGCCGTTGGGCCCGAGGAGCCCCGTGACCCCGGGCTCGATCTCGAACGACACGTCGTTCACGGAGACGACGCTACCGAACCATTTCGAGGCGTGCTCGACCGTGATCGTGGCGGCGCCCGTTCGCCCTGCCGTGACGTCGCCGGGAGCCAGGCTGAGGGTCACAGCGAGAGCCTCCGGTAGCGCCACCACAGCCATAGCCCGCAGAGCGCCGTGAGGAGGGCGACCCAGACGGCGTACATCTCCGGTTCGAGTGGGGTCGACGGGGTGACGGTAGCCTCGCCGAGGATCCACTTCGAGACCGCGATCAGGACATCCGGGATGCTCAGCAGCGAGAACCAGTCGCCTGCGTCGCCCGAGGCCGCCTCCTGCCCGATCCCGGAAACCGCGGTGCTGACGAAGATCACGCCCAGCATGACGGCGGCGGCCCACGCACGCCGCGTGGTGAACGTTGACGCTGCCAGGGCAAGCGTGGTCGCGAAGGCGGCGAGGACGAAGCCAGCAAGGAGGATGCGCGGCACAATCGTCCACTCGCTCGCGAGCTCGTCGAGGGGGTTCGAGGCCGACAGCGTCCGCCACGCGAAGATCACCAACTGCGGGAACCACACCATCGCCAGCATCACCGTCAGGAACGCGAACCAGCGTGATGCCAGATAGTCCAGCGTTGAGAGCGGGCGTACGAGGTAGAGCGTGATGACGCCGCTGCGGCGATCCGGGCAGAGGAGCTCCGGTGCGACCGTCGCAGCAAAGAGCAGCACGAATACCATCGAGCCTTCGTAGTAGGCGGCGTACGACGGTCCCTCGAAGTTGTCGAAGCCTTCGCCGAGGTTGGCGATAAACCCGCTGATCACGACGATGACCAGAGCGGGGAGCCACGTCAGCGCGATGAAACCCCAGGGCAGCACCTTCTGCCCGAGACCGCGCCCGAGGCCGAGCGTAGTGCGCACGCCGTCCCGCCAGATCGCCTTCCGCGAGCGCCAGCGACCCTCGCGAACGCCCTCGTATCGCCGGTAACCGAGGTCGAAGACCTCGCCCGTGGGAGAGGCGGGCGCTCCGTCGGTCGTCACGAGGCGTCACCAGACGCGGCAGTCGCTGCCGCCACAGTCGAGGGCGCCTCCACGGCCCCCTCGAAGATCTCGGTGAGCGCGTGCTGGCGAGGTGCGAGGCGGTAGAGCAACGCACCCGACTCGACGGCGGCGTCGCGGACCGCGTCGTAGTCTCGATCGCGCGCCTCGTCGATGACGAACGACTGCGGGCCGACGATGCGCGCGCTCACGCCGCGGGCGTTGAGCGCGCCTGCGAGCGCCTCCATGCCCTCGGCCACCTCGACGACCAGCGTCTCCGTCTCCTGCGTGAACCCGGAGACCGGCCCCGCACGGAGCACCGTCCCCGCATCGAGCACGACTACTCGATCGCACGTGCGCTCGACGTCCCCCATCAGGTGGGACGAGAGCACGATGCTGATGCCGAACTCGCGCCCGGTGCGGGCGATCAGGTCGAGCATCTCGCGGCGCCCGATCGGGTCGAGGCCTGCGGTCGGCTCATCGAGCAGCACGAGCACCGGGTCGTGCACCAACGCCTGCGCGAGCTTCACGCGCTGTTTCATGCCGGTGGAGTACGTGCCGATCGGTCGGTAACGTTCCTCGAAGAGTCCAGCGTGCCGCAGTACATCGGTCGCGCGGACGCGCGCCTCGACGCGAGGCAGCCCACTGACCTCGGCCATGTGGGTCACGAACTCGGCGGCGGGGATGTTCGCCGGGAGGCAGTCGTACTCGGGCATGTAGCCGATGCGCTCGCGGGCGATCGGGTCACGGCCGACAGGCACACCGAGGAACTCGAGCGAACCCTCGTCCGGACGGATCAAGCCGAGGAACAGCTTGAGGCTCGTGCTCTTGCCGGCGCCGTTCGCGCCGAGGAGCCCGGTCACGCCCTCCTCGATCTCAAACGTGGCGGAGTCGAGTGCGCGGACCGAGCCGTAGCGCTTGGTGACGTTGCGAGCGCTGAGGAGCACCGCCATTTGCCTGTGCCCTCCTTGCCATTCGATTTTGCCCGAACGACACCCGCGAAGCGTCCCCCTTGAGAGTGATTCCTGCCAGTCCTCATGTCCAGTCCGCATGATCGTCGGCGACCCTGCCCGCTGTGCAGACGTGTCGGCTCACCATCACGTTCGCGAAGTCGCTAGGATCTGGGGGTGGGATCGGGAGGACCGTGGTGAAGCTTCCCTTCACGTTGCAGCCGAGTGAACAGGTCGTCGCCTACTGTCGCCGTCACTGGATCTACATGTGGCCGAGCGTAGCCGCGGCCATCGTGATCGCGGTTTTGCCCCCTATCCTCGCGATCATCCTGGCGGGGAACCAGGGCATCGAAGGGGCTGCACGCGTCCTGATCTACGTGGTGGCTGCGGTGTGGGCGATCTTCTGGGGACTGCGCGCGTACTTCACCTGGTACCGCTTCCAGAACGACATCTGGGTAATCACGAACCAGCGCCTGATCGACTCTTTTAGGCAGCACTGGTTCCACCACGCACTGGCCTCGGCCGAACTCATCGACATCGAGGACGTCTCGGTCAGCCGCGAGGGACCAATGCAGACGCTATTCAACTACGGCAGTCTTCGCTGCCAGACGGCCGGCGCCGCAACGAACTTCACGCTCGCCGGTATCCCCGACCCAACGGGAGTCCTCGCAACCCTTGACTCGGCGCGTGACATGGCGCGCCGCGAGGCGATGCGCAGCGAGATCCTCTAGTCCGCGTTCGGGCTGCGCGCACCCGGAGTGCCGTGCTGACCGCTGCGCGTTCGAGGGGTGGTCTCGGCGTTCGGCCGCTTCCGCTGGAGCGCCTTCCGCTGCGCCGCCGTATCCCGGACACGCTTGACGAACTTGCCGACTCGCTGCTCCTCGTGCAGATCGCGCACCGGCGGTCGTCCTGAAGCGACGGACTCGGCCTCGTCCTCGAGGCGGCGGAGGTGTTGCTCCTGGAACGCCTCGAGCTCCTCGGCCGTCGGCGGCCGCTCTGGACCTCGCTTCTTGCGGTACAGCTCGGGGTGCTCCCCCATCGGCACCGGCTCACGGATCGGCGCCGACACCTCCTTGCCGAGGTGCCAGTACGTCCCCCGATCCGGGAGGCGCCGAGGCACGCCATCGCGGAGCGTGCGCAATTGCAGGGACGTCGGCATCAAGCGGTCACACGAGGCATCGCACTCCGGGCACGGCTGCGGCTGCGCGGCCTCGCGGACCTGGCGCAGCAACTCGAAGACGCCGTGGCAGTCCGGGCAGTAGTACTCGTAAATCGGCATTGTGCGGCCTCGTGACCTCGCCCCGGGGGCTCGCGCTATTGTGCACCCCGAAGGCGCGGGTCGAGCACGTCGCGGAGGGCATCCCCGAACATGTTCACGCCGAAGACCGTGACCGCGAGTGCCACGGTCGGAGCGATCAGCATCCACGGCGCAGCGTACATGTAGGCACGCCCGTCAGCGGCCAGCATCCCACCCCACGAGGGCGTCGGCGGCGGCACGCCATACCCGAGGAAACTGAGCGACGCCTCGGCGAGGATCACGCCGCCAAACCCGATCGAGGCGATCACGATCACCGTCGGCATGATGTTGGGCACGAGATGCCGCACCATGATGCGCCCGTTCGTCGCCCCGATGGCACGCGCCGCATCGACATACGTCTGGTTGAGGATCCCCATCGTCGCTCCGCGCATCACCCGGCTCTCGACAATCGCCCTCCGGAAGGTGAGCGCCAGGATGACGTTGAGCAGGCTCGGACCGAGCACCACCATGATCGCGATCAGCAGGATGAGGTATGGCACGGACTGGATCGTGTCGACGATCCGCTGCAGGCCGTAGTCGACCCAGCCACCGAAGTACGCGCTGATCATCCCGAGCGCCACGGCCGGGACGATCGAGAAGACGGTCACGGCGACCCCCACATAGAGCGATGTCCGCGCCCCGAGGACGATCCGGCTGAAGATGTCCCGGCCGAACTGGTCCGTGCCGGCAACATGGCTCGCGGAAGGCGCAGTCAGGGCAACACTCGCGTCGTGGGCCAGCGGGTCGTATGGCACGATGATGTCGGCGAAGACAGCCATCACCACGAGCACCACCATCACGCCCCCGCCGAATGCCCCGAGGGGCTTACGCCGCGTGAAGCTCGCGGTCTCGCTGCCCCAGTGCCGGAGCCTCGACTCTGGCTCGATGGGGATGGCTACTGTCTGTCCGCCGGTCACACCGTGCGTGGCCATCGTGGTGCCTTTCGTCCGCTCCGTGAGCGGCGTCGTCTCGACTCGCGTGGCGCGGCCACCGCTACCCGTAGCGGATTCGCGGATCGAGCCACCCGTAGGACAGGTCGATGACCAGGTTCGTCGTCATCACGAAGAGCCCGATGATCACGACGATTCCCTGCACCACCGGATAATCGCGGTTCGCGATCGAGCTCAAGAGGAGGCGTCCCACGCCGGGTATCGCGAACACGCTCTCGGTGATCACGGACCCACCGATCACGAACGCCACCTGGAGGCCAAGGAGGGTGATGACCGGGATCATTGCGTTCTTGAGCGCGTGCCTGAAGATGACTGACCTCTCACGCAGCCCCTTGGAGTGCGCGGTGCGCACGTAGTCCTGCCGCAGGACCTCGAGCATCGTGGTCCGCGTCAGGCGCATCAGTGACGCGGATAGCCCGATGGAGAGCACAATCGCGGGCGGGAGGATGATCTTGATGTGCGCGATCGGGTCTTCGCTGAACCCGACGTAGCGCAGGCTCGGCGCAACCCCCCACCAGATCGCCGGGAAGACGACGACAGCGGTCGCGATCGCGAACGACGGCACGCTGATTCCGAGGATCGACACGCTGCGAAGCAGGTAGTCGAGGAACGTGTCCTGCCGGATCGCGGAAAGCGTTCCGACCGCGATGCCAACCAGCGTTCCGATGATGATGGAGAGCGTGCCGATCTCGATGGTGGCAGTCGCGCGGCCGAGGATGAGTCCGCTCACGGACTGCTCGGTCCAGAGCGAGTTGCCGAAGTCTCCCGTGACGACGCCGCCGACGTACTCGAGGTAGCGCACGGGCAGCGGCCGATCGAGCCCGAGCTGCTGCTCGAGGATGAGCCGGCTTTCCTCGTCCGCAGAGAATTTCTCTTCGAGGATCAGATCGATGATGTCGCCGGGAATCATCTCGACGAGCACGACCACGACGAAGAGGAGCAGCAGCGCCGTCGGGATGATGCCGACGACTCGGCGAATGATGTACTTCGTCACGAGCTGGCCGCCCTCTCGCATCATCGCGCCCGGCCGATTGGGCGGGACTATAGGCATTCGTTGTGACCGTTGGCAAACACGCATGTCGTGCTCGGCACGCATCTGCCCGACGGCAACTGGCTTCACTGTGACGCTTTTGTGACCTCAAACCACTCACGCGCGTAATGGATTACTTGCGTAATCAGTGACTGCTCGCCTATAAACGCGTTCGACCGCGCGGAGGTGACGGTCAACGCCCCGACTGAGGCGGCCCGCACCTGCCCGGGATGGAGGGTCAGATGTCAGAGGGAACGTATTGGTCGAGGCGTCGCCTCGGTCGCCGGGCGATGCTTCGCGGCACCGGCGTTGGTGTCGCGGGCCTCGCGGGCGCGGCGCTCATCGGCTGCGGCAGCGGGGACGATGAAGGCGGTGGCGGTAGCACGGACGGGGGCACTGGAGGAACCGCTCAAACCGGCGCCTCGCAGGGTGGGAGCCAGGCGGGCCTGCCCACCATCGCCCGCGCCCCGGGCTTCGACCCGGCGCTTGGCCTCACGCCGATCAACGAGAAACCGTTCGTCCCCGGCGGCACGTTCCGCCGGTTCGACAACGACACGACCCGCCAGCAGGACCCGGACATCTCGATCGCCGGGTCCGACCACGAGCTGATCAACGACCGCTTGGTGTACGCCAATGGCTGGACGATGGAGCTCACCCCCGACCTGCTGGAGTCATACGAGATCACTGACCCCGAGGGCCTCGAGATCGTGCTCAAGCTGCGGCCCGGCATCAAGACGCACAACATCGAGCCGGTGAACGGCCGCGTCTTCACCGCCGAGGACGTGGCCTACAGCATCCAACGGAAGGCGGGCCTCCTCGACCCCGAGGAGGCGACGAAGTATGCGCGTGCCGGCCAGTTCGTCGGGTTGAACCGCGCGGAGGTCGTCGACGACCTGACCGTGAAGCTGGTCCTCGACTCCCCGAACAGCGCCATCATGGCCGCCTTCGCCGACCCGAGGGCCCAGATGATCCCGCGCGAGCAGGACGACATCGGCTACAGCGACCCGTTGAAGTTCGTCGGCACCGGCGCCTGGATCCAGACCGAGTTCGTCGAGGGCACGCGCCAGGTTTTCAAGCCAAACCCGGACTACTACCGCACCGCCGAGGAAGGCGGCCGGCCGCTCTACGATACGTTCGAAAACCTCGTGATCTCCGACCGCGCTTCCATCGTGGCGGCATTCCTCACGGGTGAGATCAGCGCGCTCACCACGGTTCAGCCGCACGAGGAGCCACAAGTCCGTGCCTCGGTGCCGGACGCGCAGTGGTTCGGTCAGCCGAACTTCGGCTGGAACCACTTTGCCGTGAACACGAAACTGCCGTTCTTTGCGGACGACCGCGTGCGCCAGGCGCTCCAACTTTCGATCGACTACCCGGCGCTCGCCTCGGCGTGGGGACCCGGCTGGCTGTACAGCGGTCCGCTCCACGTGATGTTCGCGGAGTCCTACAGCTCCGAGGAGATCGGCGCGAAGCCCGGCTACAACCCCGACACGAAGGAGCAGGACATCGCCGAGGCGGTGAAGCGGATGGACGCCGCCGGGTACCCGGGGGGCGCGGGCATCAGCTTCAAGAACCAGCCCACTGCCGCCTCCGGGCTCTCGTTCGACACCGCGGTCCGGCAGAAGGAGCACTGGGCGGGCATCTTCCCCGAGATGGTGATGGAGATCACGCCCGTGACGGACTACGCGTCCTTCACCAACCTGCTGAACTCCCGCGAGTTCGAGTCGCGCACCTACCACCACACGATGGTGCCGAACGCCGTCGCCGACGCCCGGACGTACTACCACTCGCAGGGCGGCCGCAACTACCAGTCGTGGGAGCGCCCTTGGGCCGACGAGATCATGGACAAGGTGCTCATCACCTATGACCTCGCCGAGCGCACCGAGCTGTTCCACCAGTTCGAGGACCGCTACATCGAGGAAGGCCCCGCCCTGCTCCAGTTGCTCGTCTCGCGTGACAACCACGCGTTCCACGCCAACTGGGCGGGCATGGACCTCGTGGCAGGCACCTGGGCCTACGGCCTCGCGACCTACGGCGTGGGCCCGCGCTGGTACTGGCAGACCGAGTAGGCGAAGGACTGCCACTCGACTGACGCAGGAAGGGGAGCGAAATCGCTCCCCTTTCTCGATCTTCCGGAGATGTCGCTACTTGTCGCCGGCGACCGGCGCAGGTTCTCCGGCGGGCCGCCGCCCCGCCGGCTCGAAGCTCGGCTGCTCCGAGCGGCGCAGGACGTACTTCGGGTTCACCAGCACCGTCAGTGCGATGAACGCGAGGATCCCGCTCCCCAGGACGACGAAGGTCGTCTTGCCCGTGATCTGGTCCGCGAGTGCGCCGATCGGACCTGACATCAGCGGGAAGAGGCTGAACGTGAGCATATAGACGCTCATCACGCGGCCGTACAGCTCGGGCCGCGTCTCGCCCATGATCATCGTATTGTTCAGCGTCTGGTACATCGTCGAGAAGAAACCCAGGGCGACGAGCGCACCGAGCGCTCCCACGTATCCGAAGCCCGCCGAGGCGAGTCCGAGCAGGACCAGCGAGCCGCCGAAACCAAAGCCGACGGCCACCTGGAGCGCTGCCTTCCTCGGGAAGGCGGTCATCGCCGCGATGATGAGCGAGCCCACGATCGCGCCGACGCCCGTGACGGTGAACATGAAGCCGTAGGCTCCCGGCTCGAGACCCAGTTCATCGACCGCGAAGCCGGGCAGCACCGCCATGTACGGCATGCCGAGGAGCGTCGGTACGAACGCCATCAGCATCAGGAGCCGCAGCGTGCTGGAGCTGCTGATGTAGCGCAGTCCGACGCCGATCTCCTGGATGACGTTGCCTCGGTCCGCCGCGCCGGCCAGGTGGGACTCGCTCGGCGGCAGCCGGAAGAGGAACGCCAGGACGAACAGATACATGAACGCCTGCGTGTAGTAGGCGGCCTCGATGCCCCATGCAGCGATCAACACGCCGGCGATCGCGGGACCGATGATGCGGGTCGCGTTCATCGCGACGTTGTTCACCGCGATCGCGTTCATCAGCTGGTCCTGCGGCACCAGCTCCGCGAGCAGCGCCTGGCGAGCCGGCATGTTGAAGGCGAAGAGCGTGCCCTGAGCGAGCCCCGAGACGAAGAGGATCGGGATCGAGATCACGTCGGTCGAGATACACAGGGCGACCAGCAGGGCCAACGTCCCCGTGCCAGTTTGCACGCCGATGATCAGGTTCCGCTTGTTTACGCGGTCGGCGACAGCGCCTCCGACAAGGGAGAACAGCAACTGCGGGATGCCCCAGGCCATCAGGACGACCCCGACAGCGGTGTAGCTGCCAGTCAGCTGGTACGCGAGCAGGCCGCGCGCGACCTGCTGCATCTGCATCCCGGTGAACGAGGCGAGCTGCGAGAACCACAGGTAGCGGTAGTCCCTGTGCTTGAGCGAGACGAACGCTGTGCGCAGCGAGGGCTTGGGCCCGCGGGGCCCGCCCATGCCAGCTCGGCGCATCCCGCCGCCCCCACCCTCGAATCCCATGGCTGTCCCTCGTGCTCGCCGCCGCCGGACGAAACCGGTCCGACAATCATCGTCTTCTCTAACGTCTACGTAAACTGCGGTCGGTTAAAACGAACCTAGGATATCCGGAACTACAGATCGGGGAACCGCGCTACGCGAGTGTGCGTTAGTTTGACCAGAAACTGGGATGGGCCGAACGCCCGCAATGTGGACGAGGAAGACCGCATGTCGACTGCTCCCGCCGGCTCGCGCCGAGACGCGCCATCACGACCGCTGACTTTACTGACGATCGTCGCCGTGGCCGCCCTCGGCCTCTGGCTGATCGCGTTCGAGACGGCAAACGCCGCCGCACCGACTCTCACCAACGTTTCGCCGAGCGCAGGACCGGCGGCGGGGGGTACCACCGTCACCATCACGGGCACGAACTTCGTGGACGGCGCGACGACGGTGCAGTTCGACGGCATCGACGCCACCGACGTCACCGTCGCTAGCGCGAGCACGCTCACGGCGGTCACCCCTGCACACGCGCCCGGGGCGGTGCCCGTCACCGTCATCGTGGCAGGCGAGGGCAGCACAACCGTGCCCGGCGCGTTCGTCTACCAGGGCCCGTCGCCCACGGTCACCAGCATCTCCCCGAACGAGGGACCGACAACGGGTGGCACATCAGTCACCATCACCGGGACCAACTTCGTGAGTGGCGCGACCGTCACCATCGGTGGGGCGGCCGCGACCAGCGTGAACGTAACGAACGCGACCACCATCACGGCGGTCACCCCGGCTCGGTCTGCCGGCAACCGGGACGTCACGGTCACGAACCCCGACGGTCAGAGCGCGACCCTGAGCAACGGCTTCACTTACGACACGGCCGCTTCCCCGACCATCACCAGTGTCTCGCCTCCGAGCGGCCCGACGACGGGTGGTACGTCGGTGACGATCACCGGCACGAACTTCGCACCCGGAGTCGCGGTCACGTTCGGGGGCAACAACGCGACGAACATTGTCCGCGTGAACTCGACCACGATCACGGCGCGGACACCCGCGCGCGCCTCGGCGGGCTCCGTGGTAGTCCTCGTCCGCAATCCCGACAACCAGCAGGCGACGCTCACCGGCGGCTTCACCTACACGGTCGCCGCCTCGCCGACGGTGACCTCCATCACCCCGAACAACGGTCCGAGGACCGGCAACACGTCCGTCACGATCCGCGGAAGCAACTTCGTCGCGGGCGCGACAGTCGCCTTCGGACAGAATGCAGCCACCAACGTCGTGGTCGTCAACGCGACGACGATCACCGCGAGGACACCGGCCCGTTCGTCCAACGGCAGGGTGAACGTCGTGGTGACGAACCCGGACGGCCGGTCGGCGACGCTCGCCAACGGCTTCGAGTACCGAACGCCAACCGTCGCCGTGACGAGCGTCACGCCGAACTCCGGTCCGGTGGCCGGCGGCACGTCCGTGACGATTCGCGGGTCAGGCTTCGCGTCAGGGACCACGGTCCGCTTCGCGAACTCGAACGCGACCTCGGTGGTCGTCATCGACGAGGCCACCATCACTGCCGTGACGCCGGCACGGGCCGCCGGCCGGGTGGACGTCAGCGTCACCGTTCCTGGCACGTCCGCCACGACCCTCCGCAACGGCTTCACCTACCTGGGCGCGAGGCCGACCATCAGCAGCATTACGCCGATCAACGGGCCGACGAGTGGCGGGACCGAGATCGTCATCCGAGGCACCAACTTCTCGACGGGCCTGACGCTCACGATCGGCGGGACCAACGCCTCGAACGTGAACCGCGTCAGTGAGACCGAGGTGCGCGCTCGCACTCCCGCACGGGCACAGGAGGGCGGCGTTCCGGTCGTGCTGACCAACGTCGACGGGCAAACGGCAGAGTCGATCTTCGTCTACGAACGCCCACTCGGGACGATCGTGAGCGGCTCCATCAACCGCAACGGCCTTGCGCTGATCGTCTTCTCCGGTGGCTCGACTCAGCAGCTCATCGACGCAGTGTCGAGCGGCGGCTGCTCGATCTCGCGGCAGGCGATCTCGACGATCAGCGGTGGGCGTTGGGTGACGCTCATCCCAGCGGCGCCAGCCCAGGTGAACGCCGGCTGGAACTCACTCTACGGTGCCGGGCTGCCGACGAACGTACCGCTGGTGGTGCGATGCCTCTAGGCCGCATCCCGCGCTGACGCCCAGAGGGGCGACGGCCGATCGGCCGTCGCCCCTCTGCGTCCTGGTCTACCGGATGACGAACGAGGCTCCGAGGTCCGGCGAGGGACGGTCGAACGGCCGATAATCAGGGTTCGGGTGCCCCAGCGCGATGCAGGCCTGCGGGACCCACGACTCATCGAGGTCGAGTGCGCGCCGGACGGCCTCCTGTGCGTAGAGCGGCGCCGAGATCCAGAAGGCCCCGAACCCCCGGGCCGAGGCAGCGAGCAGGATGTTCTGCATTCCCGCCCCGAACGAGTGCGCCGCGAGCGTCCACTCCGCCCGATCGCGCCGCTCATCCGGATACACCCGCAGTCCTTCGCCTACCACGCAGCCGAGGAGCAGCGTCGGCGCTTCGACGATCTGGCGGCGGGACCGGGCGAGGGCCCGCTCCTGCTGCACCTCAGGCACACCGTCGCGCTCCATGTCCGCGCGCCAGGCCTCGCCCATGGCATTTGCCAGCGCCTCGCGTCGTTCGGCAGCCACGAGCGCGAAGCGCCACGGGCGTGTGTGGTGCGGGGCCGGCGCGAGGAGCGCGAGTTCGACGAGACCGCGGACGTCGTTCTCGCTGAGTGGAGGGCCCTCGAGCCCGCGGATGGACCGGCGTCCACGGATGGCGCGCTCCAGTGCCTCGCTCGTCATCGTCGCCTCTTCCCCATGTGCATGCCCGAGTTGCTCGCGGTGCCGTTCGATGAACCGCGTCGTCGCCGGACCGGGCGTGAACTCCGCTGGCGCGTCGGACAGCATGGCGAGCGTGTCGATGTCGTGCGCGAGCGACGGCGCATCGAGCACGGTGAGCGAGACGCTCGCGGCGAGCGCCGCCTCGCGGTGGCGGTCCGCTGACTGCGGCCCGAACGCAGGCGCGATCACTTGCGCGGGGCGGAGCCCGAGGGCAGCGGTCCCGCCGTCGACAGCGCTCGCCACTACTACCTGGCTGTCGCCCAGCGCCTCGATGCAGCGCGCGATGTCCGACGACCGAGCCCCCGGCAAGTCCGCAGGAAGGATCAGCATGGCCCCCGCCTCGCGCACCTGCTCTGTCCGGGCCGCGTGTCGCATCGCCTCGTTGTAGCCCTCGCCGGCGTCGCGCTCCCACACGGCCTCGAAACGCGAGGCGACGCGGACGTACTCGTCCTCAGGGGAGACGAGCATGACCGGGCCGTCGTACACCTCGCGCAGCGCGGTCAGCAGATCCTCGAGCATCGCAACGACGAGCTCGTTCCGCGCCGCCTCGTCGAGTTCGCTCGCCAGCCGTGACTTCGCATCAGCCAGGCGTTTCACGGGCACCACGACGACCGGACGCACGGGCAACGAGCTCATCTCGAGGCCTGAGCGAGCACGAACTCCGCGAGCTCCCGACGCCGCTCGCGGCTCGTCATCATCGTGTCCGTCACCGCCAACTCGAACCCGAGCGCCTCGATCGCGGGCGCGAGGTCCGCGTCGATCTCGTCGATCACGAACACGTCGAGCAAGCCTTCGTAAATCGTCGCGACGCCGAGGGCCGACACCTCATGGCCCGTGCTGCGAAGCATGTCCGCCGCCGGTCCTTTGATCGCAGCGCCGCCGACGATGGGGCTGATCGCGACGCGGCGCGCGCTCGACTGCGCCAGCGCTTCGCGGACGCCCGGGATCGCCAGAATCGGCCCGATGGAGACGAAGGGATTGCTCGGCGCAATGAGCAGCGCATCAGAAGCGCGGATTGCCTCCAGGACGCCGGGAGCCGGGCGAGCCCGCTCAGCGGCGGCGAGATCGAAGCCCGTGACGCTGTCGGTCGCCCGACGCCGAACGAAGTACTCCTGGAACGCTAGCGTCCCCGCATCCGTGTGCACGAGCGTCGGCGCCGGATCATCTGTCGCGGGCAGCAGCTTGCAGCGCAGACCGCGCGCCGACGCGATACGCGCCGTCGCCTCGGAGAGCGTGGCGCCGGCCCGTCGCATCGAGGTACGCAGGACGTGCGTCGCGAGGTCCCGGTCGCCGATCGCGAACCAGCGCTCCTCGCCCAGCGCCTCGAGTTCCTCAAGGGCGACGAAGGTGTCGCCATCGACGCCCCAGCCGTGCTCTCCCTCGAGGCCCGCCAGCGTGTAGACGACGCTGTCGATGTCCGGCGAGACGTGCAGCGCATGCCACTCGAAGTCGTCACCAACGTTGCAGACGACGGTGACCTCCGAGGGATCGGTGACGCGGAGGAGACCGTCCAGGAAGCGTGCAGCACCCACCCCGCCTGCGAGCACCGTGATCCGCACGTGACCTCCTCGCGCACGCCGTCGCGGCACGACGGCGTCATCGTCGCATCCGCAGCGGACCTCTGCGACCCGACAGTCGTCTCGACTCGCCACGAGCGCCGCCTCGCGATAAGGTGTCGAGCGAGGAGGCTGCGATGGGTTGCCCCGTTCACGTCTGGGTGCCGGCCATGGCTGCACTGGCGCCCGCAGCAAGGATCGCTCGCGATCGGCTCCGGCTCTTCCGCGCTTCGCGTAGCAACGAGGCCGCACCTGTGCGGGAGATCAAGCGCTTCGCGCCGATCCAGCCGGGCGGTTCCGCGAATCCTCCCGCGTCCCCGAAGGCCTGAATCCAGTTCGATGGACCGCCCCCTGGATGGCGTCGCTAACGACGGTGCACCACCCGTGCTTCGTCCCCGGGACAGCGCGGTCGTCGACGCGGTCTCGGGCGTCGAAAGCGTCCACGTCCTCGAAGCTCATTGGTGGAACAACGCCTCCTTCGCGCTGCCGTTGCTGGTGGGACTGGTCTCGCTCGTCATCGGGTTGCTCACGCGCTCCTTCGAAGCGTTCGGGTTCGCCGCCTTCCTGTTCGTCGTGACAGCGTGCATGTTCCCCGTCGTGATGCTGACCTGGCGACGCACTCCGACCGCCATCGTCCTGACGGACGAGCGCATCCTCGCGCTGCACGAGGGGCGCGTGCTCCACGACCTCCCGTGGAGCGAGGTCGCCCGCATCGAGCGCGCGGACTACGACAACATCAAGTGGCGAGTCCGGCCACGCGAGGGCAACCACCTCAGCATCGAGGCCGAACTTACCGACGTGGACGGCCTCATCGAGAACGCGCACCGGCTCTCCGGCCTCGAGCGAGAGGTTGCTGCGCCATAACGGCCCATCACGGCCGACCGGCGTTGCCTCGAATCACCGGCGGGCTGAGACTGGTTACGTGAGCTTTCGCCTATCCTCCTGGGTGCTGCTGCCGCTCATCGGCCTGACTGTCGCCGTACTGGTGACGCTCGGCTTCTGGCAGTGGGGCCGCCACTCCGAAAAGCAGCTGCTCGAAACCGCGTTCAGCGAGCGAACCGACGCCCCCGCACTGGACTTCGCGGCCACGCGAGGACTCTCGCCGGACGAGATTGATTTCCATCGAGTCGATCTGGAAGGGCGTTGGGACACCGACAACATCATGATCGTCACCTCCCGCTTCCGTGAGAGCGTGCGCGGCGAGGAACTGGTCGTGCCGCTCGTCGGCGCCGACGGCAGCGCAGTCCTCGTTGACCGGGGCTGGTACCCGCTCGATGCTCGGGACGATGTACTCGCCGCACTCGAAGGCGGCGACCTGGTGCGGGTCATGGGCCTCGCACGATGGGCCGAGGATGTAGGTGGGACGCAGACCGGCGAGGGGGGCTGGAACCGTTTCGACCCGGTCACGATGTCAGCGACACTCCCCTACGACGCGGAGCCCTGGGGTGTCCTCGAGGGGGACGAGCGGACGGAGACGATCCTTCCGACCCGCGCCGACGTCTACCCGCTCGGAGGTTGGGTGCGCTACCAGAACACGGTGCCCCACCTCGAGTACGCACTGACCTGGTGGGCGCTCGCTGCGCTCCTCGTGATCACCTCGACGCTGCGCTTCGTCGTGCGGCGCGGGGGGCAGTCGACCCCAGCGAGGGAGCCCGCGCCCAGCGTGGAGTCGCGCTAACCCGTCACCTCGGCCCTCGGCGATCCACGAGACGGAGCTTCACGCGACACCGAGTTGCTGCTCGCGATCCCCGCTCGCCCCCGGACCTGGACGCCTCAGGACGAGCACCGCGACGACGAGAACAGCGGGCAGGTACGTCGCTGAAGCCCAGAGGAAGGGCTCGATCAGGCCGGGCGTCGGTAGCGCGATGACGTTCCACGGACGGTCGTGCAGGACGTGGATGAAGTACTCCTCGATCACCTTGGGAACGAGCGCCGCGAGCAGTGCGACGAGCGCGGCCGGGTGGCTGCGTAGCATCAGAGGCCGACCGGAGAGCAGGTAGTACACCAGGTACATCAAGAACAGCGTCTGGAACACGTTCGGGAAGACGACGAGGAGCCACCCGCGCTCCGTGGCGAGGTAGGCCACCACCCCGAGCGTCCTCCAGGCGAACGCGGCGAGCGCCAGCCCACGCATGCGGCGGTCGCGCCATCCCGATGCAACGGCAGCGGCCATGGCCAGCACGAACTGGTCGAGGACCTTGTCCCAGCGGTTGTAGAAGGACTCGAACTCGGCGCCTCGGTGGCCGGCATCCAGCCAGTACCAGTCCCACTTATCGACCTCGAGTGCGACAAGGAGCGATACGAACGGGAACCGCAGGATCGGCAGCGCGGTCAGTATCCGGAGCGCCGTCACCGCGCTGACAGGCATCGTCCAGCCGTTGTCGATGAGCACGCCCGTGAGGAGATCCCCCACGGCGATTGTGACGAGCGCGAGCGCTAATCGGACGAGCGGACGCGACCACCCCGGGATGCGCTTCAGCAGCCACGAGTGGACCGAGTCCGGCGACGCCCAGTCCCACGCTGCTCGCAGCAATCGCCCCTCCACATCCGAGGCGAGTCACAGGGGAATTTGGCCACTCACCCGCGCGGCTGTGCGATCATAGGTGCCCTACGCGCGGCGCTCCGAGCGCAAACTCGATTGGCGAGGCGGCAGGTCCATGTGGGCCCTCGATGGCGTGGCGAACTTCGTGCCCTATGTGGCCGTGCCGCTTCTCGTCCTCATGCCGGCAGCACTTGTCCTTCGCCGGCATGTGCTCTCGCTGCTGGCCGGCGGCGCGCTGCTCGTGGTACTGGTACTCACCACGGCCCCGACGCTGCTGTTCCTCGAACTACCGGGCGACGCACCCCCGGACGCGAGCCAACTCCGCGTCGTCACCGCGAACGTGCTGATGAGCAACGAGCGCCTCGAGGACCTCGCCAGCGACGTGCTCGCCCAGCAGCCGGACGTCATCGTGTTCCAAGAGCTCCGGCACGATCTGAGTGGGGTGGCGCCCGCGCTCGCCGCTGCCTACCCGTACCGCCTCTCGACTGAGGAGCCGTGGGTGACCGTTGCCTCGAGGCTGCCACTCGAGGATGGGGCACACCTCCGGCTGCCACGCGAGGAGCGCCATCGCGACCTGCTCACGGCCACCCTCGAGGTTGACGGACAGCGAATTACGCTGATCGCGGGACACGTGATGCCGCCGCTCGATGGCGAGGCGTTTGCGATCACCCTCGAGCAGCACGAGCTGCTCACCGGCGCCGCGGCCGCCGCCGACGGCCCGTTGATCGTCGTTGGCGACCTGAACGCCACGTCGCTCTCCCCGACGTTTGCGGGCTTCCTCTGGAAGACCGGCCTGCGTATCGCGGCCTCTGATCGTTGGCCGACGGCCACGTTCTCCGCGTACGGGCTCGGGCTCCGGATCGATCACGTGCTCGTGCGAGACGTCGCGGTCACCGGGGAAGCTGTGTTCGACCTCGCCGGCTCGGACCACCGCGGGGTCGCCGTGGACATCGCACTGCCTCCAGATGCCGGCGGCGGCGCTACCGTGCGCCGGTAACCTGATCGACGCGGGCTCAAACAGCGAGGCGAGGGAAAACACGGGAGGCGCAGATGAACCTCATCGAACGGATCCGAGGCGGCGGCAGTACGGCCGTCGATCCGGTTTGCGGGATGAACGTCGATACCCGGAACCCGCCGGGCGGCTCCTTCGAGTACAAGGGGACGACGTACTATTTCTGCGGACGCGGCTGCCGGCTGGAGTTCGAGGAGGATCCGGAGGGCTACCTCTCGGGCGAGAAGAAGATCGAGATGTAGCGCAGCACGAGCACGGATCGAGACCAGCGAGGGGCGCTTGAGCGCCCCTCGTCGTTCGCGGTCGCGTGTTCGTTAGAGCGCCTTCTGTAGCTGCCCAACGTGCTCGTTGAGGTGGTTAGCCGCGCTCTCCATGGTTGCCTGGAGCGTCCGGTTGTTGCCGTCGGCTTTCGCGAGGTCGCGGTCCTCGGCCCACGCGTATCGCTTGTCCGCCTCGGGTCCGACGCTGCTCAGCGCATCGATCGCGGCCTGCGCGTTCTCGAAGGCCCACTCCTGGGACGGGACCGGGTTCCCGCCGAGGATGCCGGCAGCGCGGTTCGCGTAGTTCACTTCTTGCCCGACTACATGCTCCGCGACCCGACGTGGCGACCACTCGTCGCCGGGTATGGTCTCTTCCCATTTCCCGGAGACGCTTTCGAGCGCCTGCTTCAGCGTCTCGCGGTTCTTCGCGATCGCCTCGCGCAACTCTTTCGCGGTCGCCATTCGATTGCTCCCTTGCAGTGCTGCCTCGATAGGTGCTGAACGCGCGCGTAATCTACCCCATCCGGCAAGCCCTCGACATGGGATCAGCCTGCGGCCGGTCGTTCGCTACACTGCCAGCCGGGAGGATCGGCCTCCAACTCACAGCATTTACAGCACGAAACGGCGGCGTCATGACCACGACCTCCGCAACTCCTGCGCGCGATGTCCTCACGCAGCTCGAGGCAGAAGAACGCGCCCGTCGCGTCTCCGATGTTCGTTATGACCTCAACATCTCGATCACGCCGAAGAGCGAGACCTACCGAGGCGAAGTCACGATCACGTTTGCCCTTGGCGAGGGCGGCGACCTGTTCCTCGACCACCGAGGCAAGACCATCGAGGTCCTCGAGGTCAACGGGCAACGCATCGAGTCGCCGGACTGGAACGGTTACCGCCTCACCCTCCCCGGCTCGGCGCTGCAGGCCAATTCAGAGAACACGGTTCGCGTGGCTTATGTCCACGACTACGACCACACCGGCGACGGCCTGCACCAGTTCATCGACCCCGAGGACGGCGAGGAGTACCTCTACTCCAACTTCGAACCGTACGACGCCCACCGTCTCTTTCCGGGCTTCGACCAGCCGGACATCAAGGCTCGCTACACCCTCACCGTCACCGCCCCAGAGGCGTGGGAGCTGATCACGAACAGCCGCGAGGTCTCACGCGAACCAGCCGGCGACGGACTCCTCACCCGCAAGTACGAGGAAACCGCGCCGTTCAGCACGTATCTCTTCGCCCTGGTCGCAGGGCCATACCACGCCTTCCGCGACGAGCATCGAGGCATCCCACTCGGCTTCTTCTGCCGCAAGTCGCTGGTGAAGCACGTCGACATCGACGAGCTGTTCACGGTGACCAAGCAGGGCCTCGACTTCTACATGTCGTTCTTCGACTACGAGTACCCCTTCACCAAGTACGACCAGATCTTCGTGCCCGAGTTCAACGCCGGCGCGATGGAGAACGTGGGCGCCGTCACCCACAGCGAGCGCCTGGTCTTCCGCGACCCACCGACGGAGACACAGCGCCTCGGTCGTGCCGAGGTGCTGCTCCACGAGATGGCACACATGTGGTTCGGCAACCTCGTCACGATGAAGTGGTGGAACGACCTGTGGCTGAACGAGAGCTTCGCCACCTACATGGCGTACCTCTCGATGACCGAAGGGACGCGGTTCAAGACCGCGTGGCAGGACTTCAACTCCGGAATGAAGAACTGGGCCTATCGCCAGGACCAGCTGATCACGACCCACCCGATCGCCGGCGAAGTGGCCGACACCGACCAAACCTTCCTCAACTTCGACGGCATCACCTACGGCAAGGGTGCAGCCGTCATCAAGCAACTCGTCGCCTCGATGGGGATGGAGGGCTTCCGCGACGGCATGCGGCTCTACTTCAAGCGGCACGCCTTCGGGAACACCACGCTCTCGCAGTTCCTCGACGCGCTGAGCGAGGGTGTCGGTCGCGACCTGCACGAGTGGGCCCGCGTCTGGCTCGAGACGCCATCGCTGAACACGGTTGCGGCGTCCTGGGAGGTTGATGGCGAACGCCTCACCTCGATGGCGATCGAGCAGACCGCCCCGCCCGAGCACCCGACGCTCCGCCCACACCGCCTGGACATCGCGCTCGTCCGTGACGAGAACGGCCGCGCGGTCATCGAGGCCATCGGCGCCAGCATCGACGGGCCGAGCACCGACGTGCCCGAGGCCATCGGCAAGGCGGCGCCGGACATGGTCTTCCCCAACCACAACGACCACGGCTTCGTGAAGGTCGCGCTCGACGAAACCTCGCTCGAGTACGTTCGGGGACGCCTTGACCGCATCGACGATCCGCTGCTGCGCCAGCTCATCTGGCAGGCGCTCTGGAACATGGTCCGCGACCAGCAGCTGAAGTCGACCGACTACCTCGACCTCGTCGCCGACAAGGTCACGACCGAAACCAACCACGAGCTGATCGAGACCATACTCGCGACGACGACGGCCACCATCGGACGGTACGTCCCCGAGGACCAGCGCCAGGCCTCGGCGCACCGCGTCTTCGAGACGGCGTGGTCGGCCCTCGAGCAGGCGCCCGAGGGCGATCTGCAGATCATCTGGGCGCGCACCCTCTTCGGGACCGCCATCTCGGAGGAGGACGTGCTGCATTGCGCGCGCCTCGCCGACGGCGAACTGACGGTGCCCGGCCTGACCATCGATCAGGACATGCGCTGGTCGCTCGCCGCGAGCTTCGTCGCGCACGGGCTGCCCGGCGCGAGCGAACGCGTCGCGGCCGAGCGCGAACGCGATCCCTCGGACCGCGGTCAGCGCGCGCTGCTCCGCTGCGAGGTATCCGCGCCCGACGCCGCCGTGAAGGCCGAGGCGTGGCGTCGCTTCCACGAGGAGGGTTACGGCTCGCTGCACCTCACGGCCGCGGCGATGAGCGGCTTCCACTGGTGGATCCAGCGCGACCTGCTCACGCCCTACGTCGATGAGTTCTTCGCGAAAGTGAAGGACACCTTCGACGCGCGGGAGAACGAGTTCACACGATCGTACTTCGCGAACCTGTTCCCCGGTTACCGCGTCGAACGCGAAGTCCTTGCGAAGTCGGAGGCACTGCTCGGCTCACTCGGCGACGACGAACTGCCGATCCTGCGGCGCTCGCTCCGCGAGGCGAACGACGACCTCGAGCGCGCGATCAAGTGCCGGGAGTTCGCCGCCTCGTAGCCACGAAGCGCTGGTCGAGGGTCTGTGAAGCGCCGGATGTCACCCATCCGGCGCTTCGCTCGCCTGTGCCGCGCTTCTGATGCATGATGCTCCGCATCCGCTGACCAGGGGTGTTCCGAGGCTCCCGGCCGATGCCGTCGATCCGCGAATCCTTCAACCGTACCGTCCGGCCGCAGGGGCGCGTCTTCTACGGCTGGTGGATGGTGGCCGCGAGCAGCGGGATCCAGGTGCTCGGTGGCGCGCTGCTGCAGAGCGCCACAGGCGCCTACATCGTGCTGCTCGGGCGCGAGTTTGGCTGGAGCAAGGCCGCACTCTCTGCGGCCTTTTCGCTCGCTCGCCTCGAGAGCGGCATCCTTGGGCCGTTCCAGGGCTGGATGATCGACCGCTTCGGGCCGCGCGCGATCATGCGCATCGGGATCGTGATGTTCGGTGTCGGCTTCATCTTGTTCAGTCAGATCAACTCGCTTCCCTGGTACTACGCCACCTACTTCCTGATGGCGATCGGGCAGAGCCTCGGCGGCTTCCTCTCGGTCACGGTCGCGCTCGTCCGCTGGTTCAACCGTCATCGAGCGAAGGCGCTCGCCATCTCGCAGATCGGCTTCTCGGTGGGCGGACTGATGGCGCCGATCGTCGTGTACTGCCTCGAGGAGTTCGGCTGGCGCAGCACCGCGTTCGTCAGCGGGATCATCATCATCGCGCTCGGTCTGCCGATGACGCAGGGCATCCGCCTCCGCCCCGAGGACTATGGCGACACGGTCGATGGGCTGCCGCCGGAGACCGCCGAGGAACGCGCGGCCGCCCTCGCCGCTGGCGCGAGGAACGCACGCTCCGTCGCGGCGGACGGTTCCGAGGACTTCACCGCACGCCAGGCGATGAAGACCCCAGCCTTCTGGCTGATCTCGCTCGGCCACGGCTCGGCGCTGCTCGTCGTGTCGGCGGTGATGGTGCACCTCGTGCCACACCTCAACGAGAACAAGGGGTTCTCACTCACGGCCGCCAGCGGCGTCGTCCTCGCGATGCAGGCGATGCAAATGGTCGGCCAGATCGGGGGCGGTTTCCTGGGTGACCGCTTCGACAAGCGCCTCATCACGGTCATCTGCATGTCGATGCACGCGGCGGGGCTACTGCTGATCACGTTCGCGGCCAACATCTTCATGGTCGCGGGCTTCGCAGCGTTGCACGGCCTGGCGTGGGGTATCCGCGGTCCCCTGATGCAGGCGATTCGCGCGGACTATTTCGGCACTGCGAACTTCGGCATGATCATGGGCGTCTCATCGACGATCGTGATGGCGGGCACCGTGACCGGCCCGGTCCTCGCGGGGTTCATGGCGGACCGCTTCGGCAACTACGAGACGGGCTTCACGGTGATCGCCGCACTCGCCTTCGCCGGCTCGATCTTTTTCATCCTCGCCCGCAAGCCGGACCCGCCCGAGCGTCCGACGCCGCTCCCCGAGTACCCGCGAACGACTCCGTCTGCGGAACCCGCCGGCGACGCCTGACCCCCGATTCCGACCGACCGCCCCTCTCCCCCGCTTCTGGGGAGAGGGGCTGGGGGTGAGGGCCCCTACCGCTGGTACAGCACCCCCGCAGCGCACAACTGCGAGACTTCGCCGGCCTCGATGCCTGCTTCGATCAACACCTCGGCGGTGTGCTCCCCGAGGGCGGGCGCAGCGCGCTGCGGGTATGTCGGCGTCTTCGACATGCTGATGAGTGGCGCCACCACCCGCTGCGGGCCGGTCACCGAGTGCTCGAGCTCGCAGATCATGCCGTCGGCGATGGCCTGGGGATCGTCCGCCATATCCTCGGGGAACTGCACCGGCGCGACCGGCACCCCCGCCGCGTCAAACGCCTTCACCCATTCCTCGACGGTCCGCTCGAGGAACTTCGCGCGGATGAACGCTTTCCATTCCTCGGCACGCGCCTGGTTCGCCGGGTCGTAGGCGTCGTAGCCCTCGTCGTCCGAGTGTTCCTCGCCATAGATGCCGAGCACCTTGCGCATGCCGTCACGGTTCGCCTTCGTCAGCGCACCCAGGACGACCCCGCCATCCTTCGCTCGGTAGCCGCCGTAATAGAGCCGGAAGGATGTGCGCAGGTTCTGGAGGCGTCGCCGCACCTCGAGGATCTCCGGGTACGACGCGCCCTCGGCCCGAGCGGCCGCGACCTGCTCCATCATCGGGTCGCGCACCACGGCATCGTGCACCGGTTCGCGCATGACAGACCCGGCCATCAGCACCAGGGACGTCCGCAACAGGGAGCTGCTGAGCCGCTGTCCCTCGCCCGTCAGCGAGCGGTGGTAGAGAGCGGCGCAGATCGCCATCGCCGCGCCGATACCGCTCGCGATGTCCGCAACCGGGCTGGCGATGAGGTCGGGCGCGCCGTCGTCGTTGGTCTTCGCGTCGAGCGCCATCAGTCCGGAATACGCCTGCGCCACGATGTCGGACCCCGCGCGGTACGCCTCCGGTCCGCGCTCCCCGAAGCCCGTGTTCTGCCAGTAGATCAAGTCCGGGCGGTACTGCCGCAGGGTGTCGTAGTCGATGCCCATGCGCTCCGCCACGCCGAAGCGGTAGTTGATGAGCACGACGTCGAATGTCGGGATGATTCGCTGGATGAGCCGCTGGCCCTCGGGCTGGTGCAGGTCGACGATGAGGCTGCGCTTGCCTCGGTTGAGCGCCTGGTAGCCCTTGCTCTCGTTCGGAACGACGGCTGCGGTCCGACGGGTCTGCTCGCCTTCCGGCGGCTCGACCTTGACCACGTCCGCGCCGAGGTCGGAGAGCTGGTAGCCGCAGACCGGCGCCGCCACGATCTGCGAGAACTCGAGCACCCGAATGCCGTGCAGCGGCCCGAATCCGTTCGTGCCGCCCTGCCCGTTGACCACGTCGCACCCCCTCGTTCATGCGCCCACGCCGAAGGGATATTACGCATGTCGGCAACCAGCGTTCGTTCAGGGCATCACGAGCAGAGTCGCCGGCGTGCGCGCACCGATCTCGATACTCGCGACCTCCTCGAGGGTTGTGGTGTCGATGACGACGAGGGGTCCGGCATCGATGTCCACGAGGTAGAGGCGCGAGCCGTCGGGGCTGAGCACAACGTCGGTGACGAGCGTGCTGGGCTCGATCGTGGCAATCAGCTCGACGGTGGCCGTGTCCCGCACCTCGATGACGTTGCCCGACACGCTGCCACAGTAACCGCACGGACCATCGCGGACCGGCACGTAGAGCCGCTGACCGTCGGGCGACACGAGCATCGGCGCAAAGGGGACGACGACTTCGCCGGGGACGCGCTTGCGGTTGGCGAACCCCAGATCGCGCCACTCCGGCACGGGTGTTCCACCCTCGTCGAGCGAGACCGCTGCGATCTGCCCGTCTCCCGTGGCTAGATAGAGCAGGTCGCGCGCGCGATCCACGCCCCACGAGGTCAGCCGGCGCCGCCCGGCGACGGGGACGTCGGCCCCATCTTCCGGGGCGTCGACTCCGAGCGGAGATTCGACTCGCGATCCTTCCGTTCCGAGCCCGTACTCGAACACCCCGTTCTCGCAGCGACCAAGCATCCCCGGCCCTGATGGCGGCCTCACGAACATCGCGAAGCCACAGGACCCGCGCCTCGCGTTCGGAGTCAACTCTTGACCAGTGCTGGCGTCGATGATCGTGGGCCGGAGCTCACCGGTCTCGTCGGAGTAGGCGGCGACATAGACCAGCATGCCGTCCGCTGAAACCTCCATGTGGCGCAGGTGACTAGGAACGGTCGTCTGGATCGGACGCAGCCTTGTCGTCCAGCGGAGCCCGCCGGTTGCGCTGTCGATCGCGGTGAGCTCCGGCTCTCCGCGAACGGGACCTTCCATAGCAAGGAACAGCATCGACCCATCGGGCGAGAGAGCGGCGTGAGGCATGTGGCCGAGGACCAGTCGACCACGGACTTCCCGTGCCATCGGGTCGACGAGGAGTACCCGGGCCGCCCACTCGGCAGTCGTGTCATGCTCCGCCGTGTCGAGGACGAAGATCCAGCCGGACTGCGCCGGATCCCAGTACTCGACGATCACTCCAGCGGTGACCTGAACCGGCGCGGAGCGTATCGGCGTGACCGACGGAGGAGCGGGGGACACTGTCGGCGACACGGTGGAGTTCGGAGCCGTCCCCTTGGCGCAGGCTACCCCTAGCGCGAGGAGGCTGACCGCCGTCGTCAGCACGACCATCCTCGTGGGCAACCGCCAACTCCCTCCCTGACGTGTTCTTGACACGTCAGGGAGGGAGTATGGGACGTCCGAGCCGGGACCGCACTACCCGATGGCTATGCCTCCAGCAGCTCGCGCAGCACGTACCGCAGGATGCCGCCGTGGCGGTGGTACTCGACCTCGAGAGGCGTGTCGATGCGGCAGCGCGCGGTAAAGGTGCGCTCGCTGCCGTCATCACCGAGGACGCGCACCGTCATCAGCTTGTGAGGCGTGATGCCGTCGCCGATGCCCTCGATGTCGTAGCGCTCGCGGCCGGTAAGGCCGAGCGACGCGACGCTCTCGCCATTCACGAACTCGAGCGGCAGGATGCCCATCCCGATGAGGTTCGAGCGGTGGATGCGCTCGAAACTCTGCGCGATGACGGCGTTCACTCCCTGCAGCGCCGGCCCCTTTGCCGCCCAGTCGCGGGACGAACCCGAGCCGTACTCGAGTCCCGCGAGGATGATCAGCGGCACGCCTTCCTGCATGTACTTCTCGGCGGCGTCCCAGATGGACATCTCTTCGCCGTCTGGCAGGTGGCGCGTCCAGCCGCCCTCGCGCTCGACGAGCTGGTTCCGCAACCGCACGTTCGCGAATGTGCCGCGCATCATCACCTCGTGGTTGCCGCGGCGAGAGCCGTACGTGTTGTACGCACTCGTTGGCACCTCGTTCGCATCGAGGTACTGCGCCGCCGGGCTGGTCCTCGCGATGGCGCCGGCAGGCGAGATGTGGTCGGTCGTGACGGAGTCGCCGAGGACGGCGAGCACCCGCGCGTCCCTCAGGTCCTGCGGATCCTCCGGCGTGCGCGGCAGGTTGTCGAAGAACGGAGGCCGGCGGATGTAGGTCGACTTGTCGTCCCAGGCGAAGCGCTGCCCGCTCGGCACCTCCAGGCCACGCCAGCGCTCATCGCCGGTAAAGACATCCGCGTACTGTTCTCGGAACATCTCAGAGCGGATCGAAGACTCGATGACGCCCATCACCTCGGCCTGCGTCGGCCAAATGTCGCGGAGGTAGACCGGGCGGCCCGCCGCATCGTCGCCGATCGGGTCGTTCACGAGGTCCGCGTCCATGTGCCCTGCCAGCGCGTACGCGACGACGAGGGGCGGCGAGGCGAGGTAGTTCGCGCGTACCGAGTTGTGGACGCGCGCCTCGAAGTTGCGGTTGCCCGAGAGCACCGCTGCCACGGTGAGGTTGCCCTGCTGCACCGCCGCCTCGATCTCGTCCGGCAACGGGCCGGAGTTGCCGATGCACGTCGTGCAGCCGTAGCCCACGAGGTTGAAGCCGAGCTCGTCGAGGTAAGGCGTCAGTCCGGACTCGTCGAGGTACTCCGTCACCACCTTCGAGCCCGGCGCGAGGCTGGTCTTCACCCACGGCTTCGTCCGCAGACCGCGCTCGGCTGCCTTCTTCGCCAGCAGCCCCGCACCCACCATCACTTCTGGGTTGGAGGTGTTGGTGCAGGACGTGATCGCGGCGATGACGACCGAGCCGTTGGTCAGGTCATACTCCACGCCGTCCGAAACGTGGATGCCCTCGGGGCTCGCGCCGGCCGCGAGCGCCTCGGCGATGGTCGCGCGCGAGGAGGTCTGCGCCTCGCTGAGCGGGATACGGTCCTGGGGCCGCTTCGGCCCGGCGAGGCTGGGTTCAATCGACCCGAGGTCGAGCTCGAGCGTCTCGCTGTAGACCGGATCGGGCGTGGCGTCCGTGCGGAAGAGGGACTGCGCCTTGCAGTACGCCTCGGTCACTTCGACGATGTCCTCGTCGCGACCGGTAAAGCGCATGTACCGCAGGGTCTCGTCATCGACCGGGAAGAGCGCGACGGTCGCGCCGTACTCGGGGCACATGTTCGAGATGGTCGCCCGCGCGGCGAGCGGCAACTGCGACAGACCCGTACCGAAGAACTCGACGAACTTGCCCACGACGTTGCGGCTGCGCAGCAGCTCGGTCACGCGCAGCACGAGATCCGTGCCGGTGGCACCCTCGGGCAGCCGGCCCGTCAGCTTCACACCGACGACCTGCGGGATCAGCATCGAGACGGGCTGGCCGAGCATGGCCGCTTCGGCCTCGATCCCGCCGACGCCCCAGCCGACGACGCCGAGGCCGTTGATCATCGGGGTGTGCGAGTCGGTGCCGACGAGCGTGTCCGGGTAGGCCATCCCGTCGCGCCGCATCACGACGTGGCCCAGGTACTCGAGGTTGACCTGGTGCACGATCCCAGTACCGGGCGGGACGACGCGGAAGTGATCGAACGCGGTCTGGCCCCAGCGCAGGAACTGGTACCGCTCCTCGTTGCGCTCGAACTCCTTCTCCACGTTGAACATGAACGCCATGTCGGCGCCGAACTGGTCGACCTGCACCGAGTGGTCGATCACGAGGTCGACCGGCTGCTGCGGGTTGATCTTGCTCGGGTCGCCGCCCATCTCGGCCATCGCGTCGCGCATCGCGGCGAGGTCGACGATGCAGGGAACGCCGGTGAAGTCCTGGAGCAGCACGCGCGCGGGCATGAACGCGATCTCGGTGTCGGGGTCGGCCGTTGGGTCCCACTTCGCGACGGCCTCGATCTGCTCGCGCGTGACTGCGATGCCGTCCTCGCGGCGCAGCAGGTTCTCGAGCAGGATGCGGAGGCTGAACGGCAGCTTCGCGAGGTCGACGCCGAGCGCGCTGGCGGCAACGTCGAGGCGGTAGACCTCGTGCGTCCCGCCGCCCGCCTCGAGTGATGCGCGGGCCCCGAAGCTGTTCAACGTATCGGCCATGTGCTGCTCTCCTGCTTCCAGCCGGGTGGTTCGGTCCGGGCGTCGAGTTGGGGCTTTAGCGCGATTCTAGTGCTTCTGGCTGAGTGTCGGTGCACGAGCGACCGATGGGCTCTCACATGACAGACCAGTCATGTCTTTCCTGACCATTGACTTCGTACGTTATCGTTCTCGCACATCGGTCGCTTGCCCGACGAAGGATCGGAGGGTGCGATGACCGCCTACGTAATCTTCTCTCTGACAGCCCGCAGGAACGATCCTTCTCGCCGCCGCCGTTTTGAAGCTCCTACAGCGCTCAACGGTCGAGCCCCTTCCTAATAGCGATCGGCTTCCCACAGCGAATCGCGCGGTGCACCTCCGTAGCTATCGCGCCGTTCGAAGGGATCACAGGCCTCGCGCTGTTGATTGGCCTCCTCCCGACTTTGTTCGCGGTGATCGCTGCGTCCTTGGCTGTGACGTTCGCGGCGGTTCTCACAGTTGCACGCGCTCGGGGCGTAGAGGTTGGCTGCCGCTGCTTCGGGAGCATCGATGCGGATCGCCTCTCGACGACCGCGCTAGCTCGCTCGCTCGTGCTTGTAGGGGTATCTGCACCCCCGACGGTGCTCATGCTTGCCGATGCGATCGCAGTTTCGGCGGTCTGGATCACTGAGCCAGCGGCTTGGGCTGGCGTTGCGATCGGAACGACCATCCTGTTGAGTCTCGCGCTACTGGAACAAGTCGGATCATTTGAAAGACGACGGCGAATCCTGCTGGCCGCGCGAAAGTAGTAGTCAAGGAAACCAGAAGTTCTTCATTTTAAGGGCGGTCGAAGAAATGTCCTTCTTCTTTCTAGCTAGCTACATTGCCCTCTGGATTCTCGTGTTGACGCTGATCGTCGCTGTCTTCCTTCTGTTCCACCATTTTGGACAGGAGTACCTCAAGACCGCAGAAGCGCGAGAGAATCAAGGACCGCAGATCGGTGCAACTGTCGAGCCTATCAGTATGCTCGATTACTTTGGCAGAGCGATTCTTATTCCAGCCGAGGTTGGTGGCGTTATAGTTGAATTCGCTTCCACAGACTGTGAACCATGCAATATTGTGAAGCCGGTTCTCGAAGCGCTCCTCGATGACTACGAGAATATCAGCCTACTGTCTTTTGTTGCTGGAGATGATGCCTCAATAGCAGAATGGGCGAATTCTTCACCACAGACGGCGCAGTATATACCAGATAGAGATCGAACATTGATGAACGAATGGAACGTCATAGTCACACCATTCTTCGTGGCAATCGACATGGAAGGAACAGTAGTAGATAAGGGCATGATCAACGATAGCGATCACCTCGCCGAGATGTTCACTAAGGCAGGGGCAGTACGCCGTGAGGCTCTGATGCTAGCGGCCTCCGGTTTGGAGGTGTAGTGGTGGACGATTTTGTAAAGAGTACCGGCGTACGCCTCACGCGGAAGCGATTCCTGACCAAGGCGGCGGCAGCGACCTTTGGCTTCGTGGCCGCCGCAACTGTTGGCCGACTCGATGTCGAGGCGGGCCACACCACAGCGGGGTGCTGCAAGTCACCGAGCCCCATCTGCAGCGGCACGTGTCCGACTGGTGGCGGGTGCCCGAGTGGATGCGTGCCAGGAGGGACCTCATGTGGGAGTGGCGGCGCCGCATGCTGGTGCAATTCTTCCTACTGTACTCAGGTGAAGTGCTGTGAGTGTCACCAAGGCTCATGCGGCAACGGTTGCGTCTGCGGCGGTCACGACTTCTCCTGTGGTGGCGGGTGCGGGAAGTGTCGCGAAGTCGCTACCAGGTTCCTGAGACGGAGGGCGGCATGACCATTCCGACCTTGAACAGGTCGCGAACACAAGCACAGGTGGCGAAATACGCCCTACTTGTCGCCACGCCACTCTTGGCTTGGTCGGCGTTCGCGATACCAGAGCCAACTCTTCCGATCGCCGTTCTATCTGTTCTCGTCGGGCTCGCAAGCTTGGAGACGCCCTGAGGACAGAACGCGATCTACGTGATCGCTCGGCCTCCGGGTCGGGGGCCTATCAACACTGTGCACTGGCTAGGCGGCTTGGCTGGCTTCGGAACCGGCTTGGTCGTGGGTGCGGCGCTTCTTACGCCGCTTCTCATCGTTGCGTGGCTGTACGCGCCTGCACCGCGAATTGCCGTAGGGGTGCTCGCTGCGGTCACGATCCTCGGTCTACTGAGTCCGGTACACTTGTTCCCAGGCAGTCTCTGGAGGGTTCCGCGCGAGTGGGAGCGATGGGGGCTTGGACGCTACGCATTCGCGTTCGGCTTCAGCCTGAGCGCTGGACTTACAATGTGGCCAACCGGGTTCGTCACCCTCCTCGCCAGCTTGACGACGGTAGGCAGCGTGGCAACGATAATCTGGCTCGCTGCTTTGACTGTTGCGACACGATGGCTTGCCGTGCTCGCGGTTTCGTTCACTACACTTCTTCGGAAGGAGTATGTAGAAAATGCCCTTCCCACGATCATTGGCCCAGCCAGACCCTTCCTCCATCTCTGGTTGATACTAGCCCTCCTCAGTATCGCCGTCCGCAGCCTGGGAATCACGGTTTCGTGAGTCGAAGCGCCTTGGAAGTCTGCATCGTCGTTGCCGCGATTCTCTTGATCGGATGCGGGGACCGCCAGATTGCATCCGGTCGATCATCGGGGCACGACTACTCTTATTCGGTTCCCGACTCTTGGGACAACTTTGGAGATCGAAACTTCCCTATCTACGTGCTCAGACAGGAGGACGAAGTTGCCCGATTGACCTTCGGCGGCATCGCCGGGCGATCAGCTAGTCCCGAAGACCGCTGTGGGCAGTGGGACGTCGAAGGCTGGGGGGCGGTAGCCGGGCAGCGCGAACTCGAGCATGGCAGAGTACGAGCGGACATCGTCCGCTGCACCGGTGATCGCCCGGGTGGAGTGTTGGACGCACAACTGACGATAGATTCGGAGCCCGATCACGTCTGGGCTTTCCAACTGTTGGCATGGGGCGATGGAGCGACAATCGCAGACTACGAGTCGGTGCTCGATGACGCCATCAAGACCGTGGAGCTCAGGCACATCGACTGATGGCGAAGAATCTGCTTCACAGGCGTCCGGCATAGCCTCCGAACTCACGCGCCCATAGGCTGGTTCGAGGCGCCCTCGAGCGAGGGCCGCGGCTCGAGGAGCAGCGCCGCCTGTTCGACACGCTGACCGAGTGGGTAATCGATGTCGTGGACGCGCTCGGGTACACGGGCGTGGCGCTGCTCGTCGCCATCGAGAACCTCTTCCCGCCCATCCCCTCCGAGATCGTGCTGAGCCTCGCGGGGTTCTACGCCAGCCGTGGCGACGCGACGGTCCTCGGCATGATCGCGGCAGCGACGGCCGGCTCGCTCGTCGGCGCGTGGGTGCTGTTCGGGCTCGCCGTATGGTTCGGGCAGGATCGGCTGCGCGGCCTCATCGCGCGCTACGGACGCTGGCTGCGCATCACCGAGACCGACCTCGACCGCGCGGACGAGTGGTTCGACCGCCACGCGAACGCCGCCGTCCTCATCTGCCGCTGCGTGCCGCTCGTCCGCTCCGTGATCTCGCTACCCGCCGGCTTCAGCGGGATGGCCTTCGCGCCGTTCACCCTGTACACGCTCATCGGCAGCGTCGTCTGGAACAGCATCTTCGTGATCGCGGGCTACCAGCTCGGCGAGAACTGGGAGACGGTCGCCGAGTACGCCGACTACCTCCAGTACGGGGTCATCCTCGCGATCCTCGCTGCCGTCGCGTACTTCGTCTGGCAGCGCTGGTTCTCGCCTACCGCTCGTGCGCGCGCGCCTCGAGGCTGACCCGCTACTTCGGAAGCTCTGCGGCGCGGAAGCACGTCGCGAGGTGGTCGTCGACGAGGCCTGCCGACTGCATAAACGCATGGCAGATCGTCGGGCCGACGAAGCCGAAGCCGCGCTTGCGCAACGCCCGGCTCAACGCTCGCGACTCCTCGGTCTCAGCAGGGACCTCGTCGACGCTCGGCGGTCGGTGCTCCCTCGGTGGTGGCGCGAACGACCAGACGTACGCGTCGAACGAGCCGTGCTCGCGCTGCACCTCGAGGACGGCGCGCGCGTTCGCGATGGCCGCGTTCACCTTCGCGCGGTTGCGGATGATGCCGGGGTCGGCGAGTAGCCTCGCGATGTCGTCCTCACCGTACGCAGCCACTCGCTCCACCTCGAAGCCCTCGAAGGCGGCGCGGTAGCCCTCGCGGCGGTGGAGCACCGTCCGCCACGACAGGCCCGCCTGCGCACCCTCGAGGACGAGCAATTCGAAGAGGGCGCGGTCGTCGTGCAACGGCACGCCCCACTCGAGGTCGTGGTACGCGATCATCACCGGGTCGTCGCCGGGCCACGGGCAGCGAGTCGGTGCGTTGATGGCCACGCTCTGCCCGTCCTCCGCGACTGTTAACGACGCCTCGACGCGGTGACGATATCCTTCGGCACTCGCGGCGGTACACGCTCAACTGGCACGGGGGGTCGAATGCCAGGGACGCCCGCTCCAAACGAGGGCATCGAGGCGCGCACCCAGGAGCTGGGTCGCGCGTTGCTTGATGCCGCCGAGGACTACCGACCCGGCCCGGCGGAGCGCATCGAGGACTGGCTGCTGACGACCGCCGTCGCGGACGAGCGCTTTCGGAGCCGCCTGCTGCGCTACATGGACGTCCTCGCCTCGCTGGATTTCGACGCGAGCGGCGCCGAGGCGAAACGGCTCGCGCAGGAGTACTTCGGCACCACCGACTTCCCCGGCCTGCCTCGGGGACTGCGCTGGCTACTGCGGATCGCGCGCGACGAGCACCTGCCGGCGCGTCTCGTCGGAGAGTCCGCGCGCCGGTCCGCGGAGGTCTTCGCGCGCCGCTTCATCACGCCCCCGGGCGAGGAGTCGATCCGCGAGGCGATCGCCTACCTCGGCGAGCACGGGCGCACACCCTCATTCGACCTCCTCGGTGAGGCGGTGCTCAGCGAGTCCGAGGCACGCGCGTACCTCGAGACGTACCTTGGGCTGATCGAGCGGCTGAGCCACGACCCGGCTGCCGGCCAGCGCACGGCAGGGGACATCCCGGCGCTCCAGATCTCGCTGAAGCTTTCGTCGCTGACGTCGCACTTCTCGCCGGTTGACCCCGCCGGCACCGTAAAGCGGGTACGCGGACCGCTTGAGGCCATTGGGAGCGCTGCGCGCGAGGCGGGCATCGGGCTCGCGGTGGACCTCGAGCAGTACACCTACCGCGACCTGACGTGGGACGCGTTCCGCGCCGTGTTCGCACACGGGGAGCCGCTCGGCGACTGGCCCGACGCGGGCATCGTCCTGCAGGGCTACCTCCGCGACGCCGAGGCGCACGCGGAGGACATCGTCGCGTTCGGGCATGAGCGCGCGGCGCCGTTCCAGGTCCGCCTCGTGAAGGGCGCGTACTGGGACTACGAGGTCATCACCGCCGCCGCGAACCGCTGGCCGGCCCCCGTGCACACGGACAAAGCCGCCACCGATGCGCAGTTCGAGCGGCTCACGGCGCGGCTCATCGAGGCGCACCCTCACCTCCGCCTGGCCGTCGCGAGCCACAACGCGCGCGCGCACGCCGTCGCCGAGGCGTTGCGCGAGGCGGCGGGGCTGCCGCCCGGGGCCGTCGAGCACCAGACGCTCTACCGCACGGCCGAGGGGATGAGCCGCGCCATCGCGCGCCTCGGCTGGCCGTCTCGCGACTACGTGCCCGTGGGCGAGCTGCTGCCCGGCATGGCCTATCTCGTGCGGCGCGTGCTCGAGAACTCGTCGCAGGCGGGATTCCTGCTGCAGAGCCGCTCCGGCGCGACGGTCGAGGAGTTGCTGCGCCCTCCGCCGCGCCGAGAGCCCCCGGATGCCGGCCCGCCCGCCGAGGTTGGCGGGTTTCCTCGTGAGCCTGCCGCCGAGTGGCACGACGAAGCGTTCCGCCAGCGCTTCGAACGCGCGCTCGAGGAGACCCGCGAGCGCTGGGGAGAGCGCTACCGGTTGCGCGCCGGCCCCGACCTGCTGCCCGCCGAGGAGATGCTCGACATCTTCAGCCCGTCGCATCCCTCCGGCCCACCGATGGGACACGTCGACTTCGCGGGACCCGAGGCGCTGGAGCGCGCAATCACGACGGCGCGGGGTGGGCAGCCGGCGTGGGCGGCGACGCCCGTCGAGGAACGCGCGCGCATCCTCCGCGTGGCGGCGGAGTTGCTGCGCGAGCGCTCGGCGGAGTTCGCTGCCTGGTGCGTGCATGGCGGCGGTCGCGACCGCGCCGACGCCTACGCCGAAGTTGAGGAGGCGATCGACTACCTCGAGTACTACTCGACACAGGCCGAGTCGCTGTTCGGCTCGTTCGGTGACCGCATCGAACCGCAGGGGGTGGTCGCCGTCATCCCGCCGTGGAACTTCCTGCTCGCGATCCCCTGCGGTATGACGGTCGCCGCGCTGGCCGCTGGCAACGCGGTCATCCTCAAGCCCGCCGAACAGACCCCCCTGATCGCCCTCCGGCTGGTCGCGCTTCTCTACGAGGCGGGCGTGCCGCAAGACGCGCTGATCTATCTCGCGGGTCGCGGGGAGACCATCGGGCAAGCGCTCGTCGAGGACCAGCGCGTCTCGATGGTGGCGTTCACAGGATCGCGCGCAGTCGGCACGTGGATGCACCAGGCCGTGGCGGGCGTGGCACTCGAGGACGGCGGCATGAAGGCGCTCGTCGCGGAGATGGGCGGCAAGAACCCGATCCTCGTCTTCGCCGACGCTGACCTCGACGAGGCCGTGGCGGGCATCGTCCGCTCCGCGTTCGGACACGCGAACCAGAAGTGCTCGGCCGCCTCGCGCGTCCTCGTGGAGCGACCGATCTTCGAGCGACTGCGCGACCGCCTCATCGAGGCCACGCGCAGCCTCCGGGTTGGCCCTGCAGATGACCCGGCCACCGAGATGAACCCTGTCATCAACGCCGAGGCTCGCGACCGCCTCCGGGAGGTCGTGAACACGGTGCGGTCCGAGGGACGGGTCCTCCTCGACCTGTTCGACGAGCCCTCCGCGGGTGACCCCGCCAGCCTGCAGCTCGGCCCGCTGCTCGTCGAGATCCCCGCCAAGCGACACGCGTCCGCCACGACGACCACCGAGGAGCTCTTCGGCCCGGTCCTTGCCCTCACCCCGTTCGACGACGAGGAGGAGGCCTACCGCCTCGCCAACGCGACGGCTTACGGCCTGACCGCCGGCATCTACTCGCGCAGTCCTCGAACGATCGAGCGCGCGGCGCGGGCAGTCGAGGCGGGCAACATCTACGTGAACCGTCCGACGACGGGGGCGCGTGTCGGCATCGAGCCGTTCGGGGGGATGAAGCACTCGGGCACCGGCCCGAAGGCGGGCGGACCGGACTACCTCTGGGCGTTCGTGCGGCGCGCGGACGTGCCTGGGACCGAGCCATCCCCGTCCACGCATGAGCACGTCGTCGACGTCGACGCTGCGCTGGAAGGCCTCGCTTCCTGCTGGGCGACATCCCTTGCCGAACGCGTCGAGGCGATCGAGGGGGCAGCCGTGCTCCTCGGCGGCGAGGGGCGCGGCTCCGATGCTGCGACCCTGCTCGCCGCGGCGCAGGCCGCCCGACGTGAGCTCGGTGTTCCGGCGCCGACACTCCAGGTGCCCGGCCAGAGCACCGAGTTGCGCTACGACATGCCACGCGGCCTCGGCGTGGTCTGCGTCGAGGGCGAGGGCGGCGTCGCCTGGCTGGCGGCAACGCTCCTCGCGGGCAACGCGGCCGCCGCCATCCGCACGCCGTCCGTCGAGGCCGCTGTGGCAGCGCTACATCGCGCCGGCGTGCCCGCCGAGGTGCTGCGACTCCTCGAGGTGGACTGCGAGGGAGGCGCGGCGGTGTCGTCGCTCGCGCGTGATGTCCGCGTCGAATTCGTCGCGACCGACTCCGCGGCGACAGCGCGGGCTGCCTACCGCGTGATGGGCGCGACTCCCGAGGGCGCGCGGTCGCTCAAGGCGCTGTTCTCACCTCTCGATGGGCCGCAACCGGGGGAGCCGGGCTTCCTCCGTCGCTTCGCCTGGCCTCGGGTCATCGCGGTCCGGACGCTGCGGCACGGCGCCGATCTCGCCTTCGAGGCGGAGCCGGGCCGCTGACTCGACGCTCGCGACTCACCGTTCGCGGAGATCGAACGCCCAATCGAGGCGCACCTCGTGCTCGACGCCCGGCTGCCCGAGGTACGCGAGCCTGTCGATGGCCACCAGATCGGCGCCTGCGCGCTGATAGAACCGGCATGCGCCCACGTTCACGTTCTGCGTCTCCACCAGCAGCGCCACAAAGCCGCGGGCACGGGCGGACTCGCGGGCGTCCTCGAGCAGCGCGCGGCCAATGCCGCGCCGCCGGGAGTTGGGCGCCACGCGGATGTCCCACAGGGTCGCGACATCTCCGAGCCCGCCGCCGGGCGTACCCGGCATCGAGGCCGCCCCTCCGACGACCCGCTCGCCCTCCAGCGCGAGAACGAGGTGCCAGTCGCCCAGGTCGAACTGCTGCGGCCAATCGAGCGGCCCACCACCGTCGAGGTCGTAGTCTTTCAGATAGGGCGACGCGACCGCCCGCTCGACAAGCCGCAGGCCACCCAGCCCGCCGTCGACTGACTCGACCTCGAGTACCGACTCCACGAGGAGGCGCATCGGCACGCTGGCGTAGTGCTGGAGGTCCGACGGACCGATGTCGGACAGGCGGATGCTCATCGGAGCCTCGTTGACGGCTGCCGTTGTTGTTTCTACAAACGCAGCGTGGACACGAACGTACGGCGTTGGCTCGTCGCTGCTGTCGGCGCACTACTCGCGCTCGACCTCGTGGGTGGGTTGATCGCGGTGGCGACGGACGTGAACACATTAGGCGAAGCGTGGAGCGCGAAGGCCCGGCTTGCCGCGCCGTGGCCGATGATCGTCTTCCAGATCCTGATGACGCTCCTCGCGGTTCGAGCACCCCGACGAGTCGCCATCGGGGCCGCAGGCCTGCTTTCTGCCGCGAGCTTCATCAGTGCGATCTCCGGCTTCTTCGACGGAGCACTCGCCGCGAGCGAGTTGAGGCCGCTCCACGTCGTGTTCCAGGTCGCCCTCATCGCCTGGACTGCGACCGTCTCGGTGCTCGCGGCCATTCATGCGTACCGGCTGGTCAGCGCGGGCGGCGATCAGCGGGAGACCACTGATGTCGCCGTGCCGTAGTCCGAGTCGCCGTCCGCAGTTGAGCCTCGGACCGCGCGGGCTGTAATCTAATCATGGCGACGCGTGAAGCGGCGCGGGCGGTTAGCTCAGTTGGTACGAGCGCTCGCTTCACACGCGAGAGGTCACTGGTTCGAGTCCAGTACCGCCCACCAACCGCCCGGCGCGGTCTTCACGCGCGACGCCGGCAAACGGGTCGTTCAGCCAGCCGAAGTGGCGGAATAGGCAGACGCGCTACGTTCAGGGCGTAGTGAGGGCAACCTCGTGTGAGTTCGAGTCTCACCTTCGGCACCATGTCCGCGTTGTAGTTCCTGTCAGTCGTGCGCTCGTAGCTCAGTGGATAGAGCGCTGCCCTGCGGAGGCAGAGGTCGCAAGTTCGAATCTTGCCGGGCGCACCATTCTCCTCGATTCCTTCCCCGATACGTGCGAGACTCGCGCGTCCGTCCCACCCCAGGCGACTGTGATCGAGGGCGCGCGTGCCGGGTTACGTGCTGGCGCTTGACCAGGGAACCACGTCCTCACGGGCGATCGTGTTCGATGAACACGGGAAGCGTCGCGGCTTCGCTCAGCAGGAGCTTCCGCAGCACTTTCCGCGCCCCGGCTGGGTTGAGCACGACCCTCGCGAGATCTGGAGTTCGCAGCTCGCCGCCGCCCAGGCAGCGCTCGCTGACGCTGAGCTCCGGGCATCCGACATCGCGGCGATTGGCATCACCAACCAGCGCGAGACGGCGCTGATCTGGGATCGCACGACCGGTGCGCCGGTCTACCCCGCGATCGTCTGGCAGTCCCGCCAGACCGCCGGCATCTGCGAAGGGTGGCGGGCACGAGGGCTGGCGCCTCTGGTCCAGCGCGCGACCGGCCTCGTCATCGATGCCTACTTCTCCGCCTCAAAGATCCGCTGGATCCTCGACGCGGTGCCTGGTGCGCAGCAACGCGCGGAACGAGGCGAGCTCGCCTTCGGAACGGTCGACTCCTGGCTGATCCATCGACTGACCGGCGGCGCGCACGTCACCGACGAGACGAACGCCTCGCGCACGATGCTGTACGACATCCACGCGCGGCGCTGGTCTGACGAGCTGCTTACCGCCTTCGAGATTCCCGCCGCGCTGCTGCCCGAAGTGCTCCCCTCCAGCGGCGACTTCGGTTCGAGCTCCCCTGAGTTGCTGGGAGCGTCGATCCCCATCCGGGGAGTTGCGGGCGACCAGCAGGCCGCGCTGTTCGGGCAGGGTTGCGTCGACCGTGGCGACGCGAAGAACACGTACGGCACGGGCTGCTTCCTGCTGCTGCACACCGGGAGCCATGCGCTCACTTCAACGAACGGTCTGCTCAGCACCGTGGCGGCCGGTGCCGGTCCCCGCTCCTACGCCCTCGAAGGCGGCGTGTTCGTCGCGGGCGCGGCGATCCAGTGGCTTCGTGACGGGCTGGGACTGATCTCGACCGCCGCGGAGTCGGAGGCGCTGGCGACCTCCGTTTCCGACACCGGCGGCGCGTATCTCGTGCCGGCGTTCGCCGGGCTCGGCGCTCCGTACTGGGACGAGGCTGCGCGCGGAACGATCGTCGGCCTGACGCGAGGCACCGAGCGTGCTCATCTCGTCCGCGCGGCACTCGAGGCGATCGCGTATCAGACCCGCGACCTCGTCGACTGTGTCGTCGCCGACGCCGGCGCTCCGCTGACCGAACTCCGCGTGGATGGCGGAGCGTGCCGCAACGACTTCCTCATGCAATTCCAGGCCGACATGCTCGGCATCCCGCTCCACCGGCCGCGTGAGCTCGAGGTCTCGGCCCTCGGCGCGGCCGGTCTCGCGGGCATCGGCGTCGGCCTCTGGGCCGACGCGCAGGACTTTGCCGACGTCGGCTCACATGACCTCGACGTGATTGAACCGCGCATGGATGAGGCCGAGCGCGAAGAGCGCTACGCGGGCTGGCAGCGAGCCGTCGAGCGTGCGCGCAGCCGGCGCCTCGATGGCGACTGACGCCACCGGGAGGGTGCGTCAGTCGGCGAGACGTTCTTCGAGCCAGCGTTCCATGTCGGCCATCACCTCGCGATGCTCGGGCTCGTTGAAGATCTCGTGCAGCAGCTCGGGGTAGTGGTGGATCCGCTTGATCTCACTGGCGACGGTGTCGTGCAGGTCCTGCCCGCGCGGTCCTTCGCCGAGCGGTGAGGAGTCACCGACCATCACGAGCAGCGGCAGCGTGAGGGTTCGCGCGCCCTCGGCGGTGCGTTCGGCAACGCCACGCATGGCGTCGATCGTCGTCTGCGGGCGCGGACCGAGGTAGACCAGCGGATCGTTGCGGTACGCCTCGGCGACCTGCGGGTCGCGGCTCAGCGTGTCCGCCAGTTCGATGTTCGCCGGTCGAGCGACGGGAGGACGGCCGGGCAGCGTGATGCCGCTGCCGGAGACCACGAGCCCATCGAGCTCGGCCTGGTGCTGAATGGCGTACGCGATCGCGATGCTCCCGCCCATCGAGTGCCCAACGAGGAACGGCGGCTCGGACTGCCGTTCGCGCACGAGGTCGTAGAAGGTCTTGAGGTCGCGCAGGTAGTCGTCGTAGTCGAGCACTTCGACCCGATTGCCCTCGGACTTGCCGTGCCCTCGATGGTCGAGCGCGTAGACCGCATAGCCCTTCGGGACGAAGTACTCAACGAGGTTGGCGTAGCGACCGGAGTGTTCGGCATACCCGTGGGCTACGAGGAGCACCGCCCTGGCCGCGCCCTCCGGCAGCCAGCATTGCCAGTAGATGCGAAGCCCGCGCTCACCTCTGAAGTCGCCTTCCTCGTGACGCATGCGCCCTCCCCTCGCGCGGGAACGATAGCGCCTGGGCGCGGCCTACAATGGATGTGTGAACGGCGATTCCCCGACTCCCACCCGCGTCTCGATCGCGCAGCAGGTACGCGCACTCCCCGAGCGGCCCGGCGTCTACATCATGCGCGACGCTCGCGGTGACGTGCTCTACATCGGGAAGGCGACGAACCTGCGTGCCCGCGTCCGCTCGTACTTCGGATCCGGCCGCAGCCTCGAGCCGAAGGTGCGCGCGCTCGTCGAGCAGGTGCAGACGCTCGAGCACGTGCTGACGCGGACGGAGGCCGAGGCGCTGCACCTCGAGGCCACGCTCGTGAAGCGGCACCAGCCGCCCTACAACGTCCGCCTCAAGGACGACAAGCACTATCCGTACCTCAAGGTGGACGTCCAGAACCCGTGGCCCCGCGTCACGATCACGCGTCGCGTCGAGGACGATGGCGCGCGGTACTTCGGGCCGTACGCCTCGGCAGGCTCGGTGCGCAAGGCGCTCGACGTCGCCAAGAAGCTCTTCCCCTGGCGCTCCTGTACCAAGACGATCACGGGTACGGACGCTCGGCCCTGCCTCGACTACTACATCAAGCGCTGCATCGCGCCCTGCACGGCGTACTGCACGCCCGAGGAGTACGCCGAGGTCATCCGCCAGACCATGCTCTTCCTCGAAGGTCGCTCCACCGAGGTGCTCCAGCACGTCGAGTCGGAGATGGAGGCCGCCGCCGAGGCGCTCGAATTCGAGCGGGCAGCGCGCCTGCGCGACCAGGCGAAGGCGATCCGGACGGTCACCGAGCGCCAGCAGATGGCGTCCACCTCACCGCTCGACGCCGATGTCTTCGCGCTGGCTCGCGATGCCGACGAGGCATGCGTGCAGGTGTTCTTCGTCCGCGGGACGCAGGTCGCCGATACCGACTCGTTCATGCTCGATGGCACGGCGGACGAGAGCGACGCCGAGGTGATGGGCGCGTTCCTCGCGCAGTTCTACGAGGGCGCGGTCTACGTCCCACGCACGATCCTGCTCTCGGTCAACCCGAGCGACCGAGAGGACCTCGAGACGATGCTGCGCGAGCGTCGAGGGCGTGCCCTTGAGCTACGCGTGCCCGAGCGCGGCGAGTTGCGCGGCCTCGTGAGCGCCGCCGAGGAGAACGCGCGCGAGGCGCTGAAGCAGCACCGTACGCGCTGGCTCGCCGATCGCGACAAGACGCACGCGGCCCTCACGATGCTGCAGGACGAGCTCGACCTCCCGACGCTGCCCGCCCGGATCGAGTGCTACGACATCTCGACGATCCAGGGCACGAGCACGGTCGCCTCGATGGTCGTCTTCATCGACGGTGCGCCAGCGACGAACGAGTACCGCCGCTTCCGCATCAAGACGGTCAGCGGCCAGGACGACTTCGCCTCGATGCGCGAGGTACTGACGCGACGCTTCAAGCGCGTCGCCGAGCGCCGGCGCGCCGAGCTCCAGCACGGCGCTGCCGTCGACGTGGCCCTCGAGGAGACGCCGGCGACGCAGCCCCTACCCGAGCCGCAGCACATCGAGGACGTGATCGCCGGCGCCGAGGCGCGACCCACGCCCGAGGTCAAGGCCAGCGAACCCGAAGCCCCCTCGCCGTGGGACGCGGTGCCGGATCTCGTGATCATCGACGGCGGCAAGGGGCAGCTCGGCGCGGCGCTCGACGTGATGCGCGACCTGGGGCTGCGCGATGTCCCGGTGTGCGGTCTCGCGAAGCGCGAGGAGGAGATCTTCGTCCAGGACATGGACGATCCCATCATCCTCCCGCGCACCTCGGAGGCGCTCTACCTCGTCCAGCGCGTGCGCGACGAGGCGCACCGCTTCGCGATCACGTACCACCGCAACGTCCGAGGCAAGGCGGCGACGAAGTCCGTCCTCGACACGATTCCCGGGGTGGGGCCGAAGCGGAAGCGCGCGCTGCTGCGGAAGTTCGGCTCCGTCCGCGGCATCCGCGAGGCGAGCGTCGAGGAAGTGGCGGCGACCGTCGGGTTCACACGCGCCCTCGCGGAGACGGTGAAGCGCTCGCTCTGACTTCGCCCCGCGCAGTATCCCGAACGGAGACCACGATGCGTCGTCGCCAGCCGGACGCCGAGGAGATGGTACGCGTCGTCGCGCGGCAGGTCCGCGACCCGCGTGTCCTCGAGGCGATGCGTGCCGTTCCGAGGGAGCGCTTCGTCCCCTTCGAGCTCCGGTACGAGGCGTACGAGGACTCTGCCCTGCCGATCGGGCACCGGCAGACCATCTCGCAGCCGCTGATCGTCGGCATGATGAGCGAGGCGCTCGACCTCACCGGCTCCGAGCGTGTCCTCGAGATCGGAACGGGCTCCGGTTACCAGGCAGCGATCCTCGCGCGCCTCGCTGCCGAGGTCGTAAGTGTCGAGGTCGTCGACGAGCTGCGCGAGCAGGCGGAGCAAACGCTCACCGACCTTGGCATCACGAATGTCCGCTGCCTCCCCGCGCCCGAGGACATGCTCGGCGCGCCCGAGCACGGGCCGTACGACGCGATCATCGTGACTGCAGCGGCACCCTCAGTGCCGTCGTCGCTCGTCGAGCAACTGCGCGACGGCGGGCGGATCGTCATCCCGGTCGGAACCCGCGAGGCGCAGGAGCTGCTGGCACTGACGAAGCACGGGGGCCGCCTCGAGCGGCGCTCGCTGGGACCTTGCCGGTTCGTACCGCTGGTCGGCCCGGGCGGGTTCGACCGGCCTATACCCGAATAACTCGTTATGGTCTGCTGCTAGACCGGAGCGCTGCTGCTTCGCTATGGTCCGCCAGCGGGTGGCCCATCGCCCGAGGCGCGCACCCCCCGGCAGCAGAACGCCGAAGCAAGCCTCGAGGGCGACGCCCCGCGGAGTCATGGGAGGCGCAGGCGTGGATGATCGAATAGATGCCTTCCTGCACTACATGTCTGCGGAGCGAGGCTCCTCGAAGAACACCCTCGACGCTTACCGAAACGACCTCACCGGATTCGCCGAGTTCACTCGCTCGTCCGGCAACGGCCATGTCCCGATCGAGTCGCTCGCGCAGCTCGACAAGGACGTCATCGTCAATTACATCCGCGCGCTCAACGACCGCCAGTACGCGAAGGCGACGGTGGCCCGCAAGGTTGCGGCCGTGAAGTCGTTCTGCGCGTTCCTCCTCGACCACGGCGACATCACCTCGAACCCGACGGCCGCGGTATCAAGTCCGCGCGCACCAAAGCCGGTGCCGAAGCCGATGAGCGTCGACGAGGTCGATGCGCTGCTGCACGAGCCGCTGAAGAGCGACACGCCCGAGGCGATCCGCGACGCGGCGATGCTCGAGCTGATGTACGCGACCGGCATGCGCGTGACCGAGCTCGTCTCGCTCAACCTCGACAGCCTGCATCTCTCGCCGGCGCCCGCATACGTGCGCTGCGTGGGCAAGGGCTCGAAGGAGCGCACGATCCCGGTCTACGAGCAGGCCGTCGAGTCGCTGAACCGCTACCTCGACGACGCGCGCCAGCGGCTCCTGAAGAACCGGCCACAGACGGCGCTGTTCGTGAACCGGCGCGGGGAACGCCTCACGCGCCAGGGGTTCTGGCTCATCCTCCGTCAGTACGCGAAGTCGGCGGGCATCACCGCACACGTGACGCCCCATACCCTGCGCCACTCGTTCGCGACGCACATGCTGCGCGGCGGCGCCTCGGTGCGCGACGTTCAAGAGCTCCTCGGCCACGCCAACGTCTCGACGACGCAGGTGTACACGCAGCTGGCGGATGAGCACCTCCGCGAGGTCTACCAGAACGTCCACCCGCGCGCCCGCTGAGCGGCCGCGCTGACCCGGTCGGTTGTCCGCCCTTCACGCCTCGACGATGATCGTGCGCGGTGGTGGCGCGCCCGCGCCCTGAGCGAGTGGAGGACCGATTGCGGATCGTCGACGTGCGTGCGCGTGAACTGCTCGACTCGCGGGGCAACCCAACCATCGAGGTCGACGTCCGCCTTGATGACGGATCGCTCGGCCGCGCCATCGCGCCCAGCGGCGCCTCCACGGGCGCATACGAGGCCGTCGAACTGCGCGACGGCGACATGGAGCGCTTCACCGGCCGCGGGGTCCTCGACGCTGTGCGCCACGTCGAGGACACGCTCGCCCCGATACTGCTCGATCGTGACCCGACACACCAGGCGGAGATCGACCAGGTGATGATCGACGCGGACGGGACGCCCAACAAGGCGCGCCTCGGCGCAAACGCCATCCTTGCCTGCTCGCTCGCCGTCGCGAAGGCGGCGGCTGCCGCGACCGGACAGCCGCTGTACCGCTACCTCGGGGGCGTGGACGCGCGGGTGCTGCCGGTGCCGATGTGCAACGTCCTCAACGGCGGCGCCCACGCTGCCAACTCCACGGACTTCCAGGAGTTCATGCTCGTACCCGTCGGCGCGAGGACGTACCGCGAGGCCGTGCAGTGGCTCGCCGAGATCTACCACGCGCTGAAGAAGATTCTGGGCGAGCGCGGCCTGAACACCAACGTCGGTGACGAGGGAGGCTTCGCGCCGTCCCTCGGCTCCAATCGCGAGGCCGTTGAGCTGCTGCTGCACGCGATCGACGTGACCGGCAGACGCGCCGGCTCCGACGTCGCGATCGCCCTCGACCCGGCCACCTCCGAGCTGTGGCGCGGCGACCACTACGCGCTCGAGCGCGAGGGGCGCAACGTCACTTCGAGTGAACTGGTCGACCTCTGGGCCGACTGGACGAGCGCGTACCCAATCATCTCGATCGAGGACGGGATGGCGGAGGACGACTGGGACGGCTGGCAGTCGCTCAACTCACGAATCGGCGATCGCGTCCAGCTCGTCGGCGACGACCTCCTCGTTACAAACATCGAGCGGCTCAGTCGCGGTATCGAGGAGCGGGCGGCGAACGCCATCCTGATCAAGCTCAACCAGATCGGCACGCTGACCGAAACCATGGCCGCGATCCGCATGGCCCAGGACGCCGGTTGGAACGCGGTCATCTCGCACCGTTCGGGCGAGACCGAGGACACCACGATCGCGCACCTTGCCGTCGCGACCGGCGTCGGCCAGATCAAGACGGGCGCGGTCGCGAGGACGGACCGCACTGCGAAGTACAACGAGTTGCTGCGCATCGAGGAGGAGCTCGGCGGCACGGCGCTGTACCCCGGGGGCGCGGCGCTTGCTCCCATCGCACGCTAGCGAGCGCCCCTGTGACGAACGGTGACGACGACTTCCGCATCCTCCGCGACATGCCAATCGCGGACCCGCCGCAGCGCGTCTCTGGGATGCGTGTGGCCGAGGACTGGCGGTTGCCGGGCAAGCCTCCCGGGCTCCGACCCGATGCTGAGGACGCGTGGCGACAGACTGGCTTCCTCCTCTCCGAGGATGTGCGGCTCCTCGAGGCCGGGCTGGCGCTCCAGGCGCGCGTCGCGGCGAGCGGCTACTCGCCCGCCACGCGCACGATGCGCATGGCCGCCCACGCCTCGCTCTGGAGCCGCGCGCTGACCACCGCGACGGACGCCGCTGGCCTCGTGAGGCAGGGGTCGTACCAGTCGGCGCTGCCGCTCATCCGGCAGGCGGTGGAGCTGGTCGCGGCTCAGGCCGCACTCGAAACCGAGTACGAGGAGTTCAAGCGCTGGGCTCACCAGGGCTACGCCCGCAACAACGAGGCGAAGGCGGACGAGGTCGGCCTCGGTCACTACTTCGCGGGTGACGCGATCTCACGCGACGAGCATCTGCGCCTCATCTATCGCGGCGCGAGCGACCTCGGCCGGCCCAACTTCGGGCCGACGGCCCTCTTCGTCGCCGCCGAGGCCTCGAGGCAGCGCTACCCGCTGATCTTCGGCGACCACGCATTCCATCTCGGGTGGGCGCAATTGCTCTACGGCTGGCTGCTCCGCATCGACACGAAGCAACTCCACCTCGCGCTGCATGCTCAGGCGCTCTTCCCCGCATCCCCCGACCTGCGCGCCGAGGCTGTCGAGCACGTCCGCGCCGCAGAGGCGCTGCTCGACGACGACCGTCGCTGCCGCCTCGAAGAATGGGCCGACACCGACGGCCGCCGGCGCCACTTGCTGGTCGAGTTTCGCCGCCAGTCCTCGGACGCGGCTCGGCGGGTCCTGCTGTAGAACGCACTCCCGACCGCTGACGCCGATTACGTTCGCTCCGACGCGAGAGGCGTTTTCTTACGACCCTGCAACGCCGCGCAGTCCCTCGACGTTGTCTCGCTCCGTAGAATGCGACTGCGCGCTGCGGCACGGCACCGCGATCCCGTCTGCGTGCCGTGACACATCCACTCATGCAGAAGGGGGACTGGCGTGACGCTTCGAGTCGGCATCAACGGGTTCGGCCGCACGGGTCGGCAGTTCTTCCGTGCCTGGTGGGAGAACCATCGCGACTCCTTCGAGATCGTCGCGATCAACGGACGAACTCCCGTCGAGATGCACACCCACCTGCTGCGCTATGACTCCGACTACGGTCGCTTCCCGGCCAAGATCGAGGACGGCAAGGACTCGTTCGCCGTCGAGGGCCGCGAGGTCAAGGTCTTCACGGGCGACGACCCAGCGGCGGTGCCGTGGGGAAGCGCGCAAGTCGATGTGGTCGTGGAATCTACCGGCGAGTTCACCGACCGCGCATCGGCCGCCTTGCACCTGCGAGATGGCGTGAAGAAGGTGCTCCTGTCCGCGCCCGGCAAGGGCGAGGACTGGATGGTCATCCTCGGCGTCAACGACGAGCAGTACGACCCCTCGAGGCACCACGTCATCTCGCCGGGCTCGTGCACCACGAACTGCGTCGTTCCGATGGTGAAGGTGCTGCACGACGCGTTTGGCATCGAGCGCGGCTTCATGACGACCATCCACTCCTACACCCGCGACCAGAACTTGGTCGACGCGAAGCACAAGGATCTGCGCCGGGCGCGGGCAGCGGCGGTCAACATCGTTCCGACGTCGACCGGAGCCGCCGCCTCCGTCAGCAAGATCCTGCCCGAGCTTGAGGGACGGATGAACGGCATCGCTTACCGTGTGCCGACTCCGACGGTCTCCGTGGTCGACCTCGTGACCGACCTCAAAGACCCTGCCTCGGCGGGGGCGATCAACGAAGCGTTTGTGGCGGCCTCGGAGGGCCGGATGAAGGGCGTGCTCTACGTGGAGCACGACCAGCTCGTCTCGAGCGACTTCAAGAGCCACCCGGGCTCCGCGATCTTCGACCTCCCCGCCACGATGCTGCTCGACGGCGGCAAGATGTCGAAGACGATGGGCTGGTACGACAACGAGTACGGCTTCTCGTGCCGCCTCGCGGACCTCTGCGCGATGTTCGCGGAGCGCGGCATCGAGTAGCGTTGCGCGCTCGCAGACAAGAAACGAGGCGCTCGCGAGGGCGCCTCGTTCGTACCCTCGAGCGATGAATACCTGCCCGCAGTGCGGCGCCGCCCTCGACCCCGGCGAGACATGCCGCGAACGCTTCGACGCCCTCCAACTGCTGGAGTTGGCGTCGCCCGCGTACTACGCCGCGCACCACCTCAGCGTCCCGACGTGGATGCTCCAGCACAACGAGTACTCGCGGCGCGGTTGGCTGGAGGTGCGACGCCTCCTCGCCGAGTTCGTGCATGAGGGTGTCACGCCCGAGGAGGCCAGACGCCGGGCGCGGGGAGCATCCTCGGGCTCGCGCAAGGGCTGGAGCATCACCCGCGGACCGAAGCTCGCTGAGGTCGAGGGCGTCGAGTGGACGCGGACGGTCGCCGACGTGCGGTCTGACAGCGCCGAGCACTACGTGGAGGACGTCCGCCGCTGGGCCGAGAGCGTGCTCGAGGACACCGAGCACCTGGCTAGCGTCGAGGTGGGCGGTCCCCCACCCTAACCCTCCCCCGCGAGCGGGGGAGGGATCAGACGGCAGACGATCAGACGGCAGACCGTCCCGCCCGCTACACTGACCGACAATGCTGGACGCACTTTCCGACAGACTCCAGGGAACGTTCCGCCGCCTCGGTTCGCGGGGGAAGATCAGCGAGGAGGACCTCGACGCTGCGATGCGCGAGGTCCGCGTGGCGCTGCTCGAGGCGGACGTCAACTTCAAGGTCGTGCGCGACTTCATCGCGCGCGTCCGTGAGCGCGCCCTGGGCGCCGAGGTCCTGCAGTCGCTGACGCCCGGCCAGACCGTCGTTGGCATCGTCAACGAGGAACTGGTCGAGGTCCTCGGCGGCAACGCCGAGCCGCTGCGCAAGGGCACGGGCGGCGCGCTGACCAAGATCCTCGTCTGCGGCATCAAGGGCAGCGGCAAGACGACGCTCGTCGCCCGCCTCGGGCTGCGTCTCAAGAACGAGGGCATGCGCCCCCTGCTCGTCTCCACCGACTTCGAGCGCGTGGCCGCGAGCGAGCAACTGCAGGTGCTCGGCCAGCAGATCGATGTGCCGGTCTACGTCGAGGAGAAGGAGGCGAAAGCCTCCGACGTCGCCAAGCGCGCCCTGAAACAGGCCGAGCGCCTCGGCGTGAACGCCGTCATCGTCGACACCCGCGGCGCAGTCGCCCTCGACGACGACCTCGCGGACGAGCTGGCGGAGCTCGCCGACGAGATCGACCCCACCGAGGTGCTGATCGTCGTCGACTCGATGACCGGTCAGGAGGCGGTGAACATCGCCCGCGAGTTCGACGAGGCGATCGAAGGCACGGGCATCGTCGTCACGAAGGTCGACTCGGACACCCGAGGCGGCGCCGTGCTCTCCGTCCGCGAGGTCACGGGCCTCCCGGTGAAGTTCATCACGACCGGCGAGCGTCTCGACGCGCTGGAGGACTTCCACCCGGACCGCTTCGCCTCGCGCGTCCTCGGCATGGGCGACGTGATGACGCTCATCGAGAAGGCTCGCCAGACCATGGGCGAGCAGGACGTCAAGGAAGTCGCCAAGCGCATCCAGAGCGGCCAGTTCGACCTCGAGGACTTCCTCCAGCAGCTCGACCAGGTGAAGCAGATGGGGTCGCTGACCTCGATGCTGGACATGATCCCGGGGATGGCGCAGCTGAAGGACAAGGCGCAGATCGCCGAGATGAACGAGGCGTTCATCAAGAAGAGCGAGGCGATCATCCAGTCGATGACCGTGCAGGAGCGTCGCAACCCCGACCTGCTGAACGGTTCGAGGCGCAAGCGCATCGCCAACGGCTCGGGCACGAGCGTCGCCGAGGTGAACCGGCTCTTGAATCAGTACCGCGAAGCGAAGAAACTGATGCAGGTCATGACCACCGGCAAGGGTGGCGGCGGCCTGCGTCGGATGCTCGGTTTCTAACCGACTCGAGCGGGGCTGCGTTGGATGGGCTCATGGTCGGCGAGCCGTTCGCCTCGCCCTCCTCGCCAGTCTGTCGATACACTATGTACACACCGAGGCGCTGACGTGGCGCCTCTATTCGAAGGATGAGCCGTGCTCCGGATCCGACTGCGCCGCACCGGGAAAGCCCACCAGCCCTCGTACCGCGTGGTCGTCGCCGACCAGCGCGCCAAGCGCGACGGCGATTTCGTCGAGGTGTTGGGCCACTACAACCCCCGCGCTGTGCCGAAGGTCTTCGAGATCAAGGAAGAGCGGCTCAAGCACTACCTCGACAACGGCGCGCAGCCGAGCGAGACGCTCCACCGCCTGTTCCACAAGAACGGCCTCTGGGATGTCGAGCCGCCGAAACGCGCCACCAAGCCTTCGAAGGCCGAGCAGGAAGCAGCCGCCGCTGCCGCGCAGGCCGAAGCCGAGGCCCGAGCCGCAGCTGCTGCGGCCGAAGCGGCCGCTGCGGAGGCCGCCTCCACCGAGACGCCCGCAGACGCTGAGGCCGACGCCGAGCAGGCCGAGCCGGCCGCCGAGTAGCATCGAGGCGACGCCAGATGAAGCAGCTCGTCGAGTACCTAGCGCGCGCCCTCGCCCGTCACCCCGATGAGGTGCGCGTGGAGGAAGAGGACCAGGGCGACCGCATCGTGCTGCACCTCTACGTCAACGAGCAGGACAAGGGCCGCGTCATCGGCCGCGACGGTCGCATCGCCAACGCGATGCGCTCGATCGTGCACGTCGCCGCGACACGCGCGAACGTCCGCGCGACGCTGAGCATCGAGTAGCCGCCACGGAGCAGTCCTCCGCGTGACCTCTCGACGGCCCGCTCCCCGGCCTCGCGCTCGCAAGCCCTCCCCCGGCCAGCGGCAACAGGCGCCCGGCTCCGAGGGCCGCGCCGCCGTCGGGCGCATCAACGCAGCGTGGGGCATCAAGGGGCACGTGAAGGTGACCCCCTACGGATCCAACCCGGAGCGATTCCGCAAGGGCGCCACGTTGTTTATCAAGGGCGAGCCGCGGCGCATCCTCGATGTCGCCACCCCGAAGGGCTTCCCCTGCGTCCTCTTCGAGGGCTACGAGGACCGCACCGCCGCCGAGTCGCTCGCCGGCGTCGAGCTCGAAGTCGAGGCAGAAGAGCTGCCGGCCCTCCCCGAGGGCGAGTACTACGTCAGCGACCTCGTGGGCCTCGAGGTGGTCACTATCGACGGCGAGTCCGTTGGCACGCTGTCGGAGGTGCTTCGGACCGGCGCAAACGACGTCTACCTCGTCCGCCGCCCCGACGGGCGCGAGTCCCTCATCCCCGCCATCGCCGACGTGGTCCAACGCGTGGACCTCGAGGCGAAACGTGTCGAGATCGACCCGCTGCCCGGCCTGCTCGATTAGCCTCGTTGCGGCTCGGTGGGGCCGGTTCCTATACTGATCGAACGGATGGGGATGTAGCTCAGCTGGGAGAGCGCCGCGTTCGCAATGCGGAGGTCAGGGGTTCGATCCCCCTCATCTCCACCATCCGTTCCTCTCTGAGCCTTGTCCCTACGTGACGAACCCCCGCGTCCGGTACGATAACCAGACGCCCCCGTAGCTCAGTGGATAGAGCATCGGTTTCCTAAACCGTGTGCGCAGGTTCGAGTCCTGCCGGGGGTACCACACGCTCCTCGAGCGCGGCTTACGACTACTGTCGGCGCACGCGCCACCGCGCGTATGAACGCCGGAGGTCGACCACGCGCCGGCGAGTGGAGGTCGGAAGAACGGCGCGGCCAGCGCGTCGCGCCGCCACAGCGGCGTCATCCATCCAGAGTGCGAGCGGGTTGCCCGTCCCGACGAGGACGCGGTAGTAGTCGTACGTCTCCATGCTCCAGTGCTGTGTCCAGGGGCTCGCCACCAGCACGTCCATGAGGTCGACGGTGCCCGAGGCGAACGCTTCCTCTACGCTGCGTCGCAGGCGGAGTGCGCCGGGGCTGTAGACGGCGAACTCTTCGTCGTAGGCGGTGAACAGGCCGGCCATCGTCCGGCCCACGCGGATCCACATGTCGATGACGATGAGGTTCCCGCCGGCCTCGAGGATGTGCCACTCGAGCCAACCGCGGGCCGCGAATCGCTCGCACATCCGCCGGTAGAGGCGGAGTTGGCTGGGCGTGGCGAACAGCGCCATACCCGCTCCCCCCTTCCAGCCGCTCGCCTCCACGCGCACGAAGTCGTCGAGCATCCGCGCGGCATCAGGACCGCCGACAACGCGGTACGCCACCGACCCGGGGTATGCCTCCTCGAGGCGGCGCCCGCCGCGGTTGAGGTGCTTCCGGTGGTTCCGGCTGAGAGTGGAGAGCCACGATTCGGCTGTCCCGTCGATCCGGATGAGGGCGCCTTTCGCGTCGCGTCGTGCGCGGACGCTGGGTAGCGACCCGAGGCCGGCGAACGTCGCACCGTGTTCACGCACCCCGCCGAACTCGAGGGACGCCCGCGGGTAACGCTCGCCCGCGGCGTCGACGAGAGCCTTCAGCGCCTCGCCCGCGCGGTCCTCTGCAAGCAGTGGCTCGCCCGACCGGATGTAGTAGCCGCCCGGCACACGGAGTTCGCGACCCATCAGCCCGCCGAGACGCCGCGAGTCCTGAACGGGCATCACTCCGACAAGCCGCCCTCCGGCGGATGCCGCGAAGCAACTCCAGGCGGAGTGCCGGCCGTCACCAGAGGCTCGCAACTCATCCAGGTAGCTCGTGAACCAGGCGTGCGTCGAGAGGGGTGAAGCGTGCACCGTTGCCTGCGACAGCGCGTCCCAAGCGTCTGCGAGGTGCTCGACGTCGTCGCGTGAGGTGATCAGGTCGACGCGCAGGGCATCACCCGCGGTGGCTGCAGTGGCCGAGGGCTCGCTGGGAGTCGCTTGTCGCATGACCCATCCGAACGCGCGTCCCGCCTGTCACGACAAGACGTGTGTGTGCCTCGACCGTAGGTTAACGACACGATGGGACGAATAAGCGCGTTGTATGAGGGCGCAGAACCTGACCGGGGCGCGTGCAGCACGCGCGCAGATATCACGGATGCGAGGCCGCTCGATTACGAGCCTTGCGTCGCCTGCCCGATGCCCGTTATGGTCGCGCCGCCGCTCGAAGTCCCTTGCTCCCACCCACCCCTTCGAGCCCGGCGCAGCAGGAGGTGGCGATGCCCGGCCCGCTCGAGGGGATTCGCGTACTCGACCTGACCACCAACGTTGCCGGACCGTTCGCGGCCAAATTGCTCGGCGACTACGGCGCAGACGTACTCAAGGTTGAACCGCCGGGCGGCGATCCCTCGAGGCGCTTCGGACCGTTCAAGGACGATGATCCCCACCCCGAGAAGTCCGGCCTCTTCCTCCACCTGAACACCAACAAGCGCTCGGTCACCCTCGATGTCGCCAGTCTGACCGGCCGCAAGATCGTGCGCCGCCTGATTGCGGACGCCGACATCGTCTTCGAGGACTTCGCGCCGGGTCGCATGGCGGAGTGGGGGCTCGGTTACGAAGCGCTCGCGGAAGACCGGGCGGACCTCGTGATGGTCTCCATCACGCCGTTCGGACAGACCGGCCCTTACCGGGACTACCGCGGCACGGAGATCACGCTCGAGGCGATGGGCGGGCCCTTGCAGAACAACGGCCACATCGACAAGGAGCCGATCAAGCTCGGCGGACACACCGCGCACTACCACGCCGGCGCTGCCGCAGCCTACGCAGCGATGCTCGCGCGCTTCCGCGTCGAGATGGGTGGCGAAGGGGACTACGTCGACCTCGCGGTGTATGAGTGCCAGACGGGATTCCGCGACCGGCGGACGCCGTATCTCACAGCCGCCTCCTACGTCGGCTACCCATCAAAGCGGGGCGGTTCGTTGATCCGCATGGGCTCGGGTGTCCGGCCCTGCCTCGATGGCTACGTGAACATCCTCGGGGCCGGCAACCGTCTCCCCGCACTGCTCACGCTGATTGGCCGCGAGGACCTCTCCGCCAACCCTGACATCCACAAGCCCGCAGCGTTCATCCCGCAGGAGGTCGTCGACGAGGTCGAGGCGTTTTACCTCGCGTTCCTGATGCAGAACCCAAAGGTCGAGATCATCGCGCGAGCGCAGGAGCTCGGCATGCTCTCCGGCGCCATCATGACCACCGAGGACCTCAGCAACGACGAGCACTACCGATCGCGCGGTGTCTGGGACACCATCGATCACCCGGCGACCGGTCCCCTCGAGTATCCCGGACGCCCCACGATCATGTCGGCGTCGCCGCGGCCGCAGCCGAAACGCGCCCCCCTACTCGGCGAGCACAACGTCGAGGTGTACGTCGATGGGCTCGGTTATACCAAGCAGGAACTGAGCACGTTGCGGTCGCTCGGCGTGATCTGAGGACGGCGCCTCGCATCAACATCACCGTAGCCGCAGGGAAGCGGTTACACCCACCGGAGGGAACGGCGTCATGGCAAAGACCGCGAAGCTACCGCTCGAGGGCATCCGCATCGCCGACATCACCGTCGTCTGGGCGGGTCCGCACGTCACGCAGCTCCTCGGCGAGTGGGGCGCGGAGATCATCCGCGTCGAGCCGATGAACCGCATCCAGCCCTACTCCCGCGGCGGCGACTCCGTCATCACCTCCGAGCAGGCGATCACGATGGCGAAGCAGGGCCAGCTCCTGGGCGCCTACCCGGACTTCGACCCGGGCGAGGACCGCTGGAACCGCAACCCGACGTTCAACGCGCACTCCCGCAACAAGAAGTCCGTCACCGCCGACGTCACGACTCCGGAAGGACGCGAGGCGTTCCTTCGGCTCATCGCCGTTTCGGACGTGTTCATCGAGAACAACGTTCCCGTGACCATCGAGAAAGCGCGCATCACCTACGACGACCTCAAGGAGGTCAACCCGCGCATCATCGTCCTGCGGATGCCGGCCTTCGGCCTGAGCGGGCCGTACAAGAACTACCGCGCGTTCGGCACGCACGTCGAGGGCATGATCGGTCACCACTACATCCGCGGGTACACGGACGCCGGTCCCGAGTACACCGGCGACGCCTTCACGGCGGACGCGATGGCTGGCGTGATGGGCGCGCTCTCCGTGGTGATGGCACTACGGCACCGGCACCGCACCGGCGAGGGCCAGCAGATCGAGATGCCGCTTGCGGAGTCCTTCCTCCCGGCACTGGGGGAGTTCATCCTCGACTACTCGATGAACAAGCGCGTGACGCCACCGCAGGGCAACCTGCATCCGCACCACGCGCCGCACAACGTCTACCCGACTGCCGGCGACGACCAGTGGATTGCGCTCGATGTGGGAAGTGACGAGGAGTTCGCGGCGCTCTGCGGCGTCCTCGGTGAACCGCAACTGGCCACCGACCCGCGCTTCGCCGCAGGCTTCGACCGGCTCACCAACCGGACCGAGCTCGACGCCGAAATCGCACGGCTGACCCGCTCCTGCGACAAAGAGCGCCTGTTCCACTCGCTCCAGGCGGCGGGCGTTGCAGCTGCTCCCGTGCGCAACGAGGTGGAGACGCTCGCCGACGAGCAGCTGCGGGAACGCGACTGGTTCAAGGAGATCACGGTGCCAACCGTGGGCACCCACCGCTATCCGGGGTACCTCTTCAAGATGGAGAAGACGCCCGACGATGTCCGCATCCCGCCACCCCGGCTCGGTGAGCACAACGAGGAGATCTACCTCGACCTCCTCGGATACTCGCGCGAGGAGTACGAGGCGATGATCGCGAAGGGGATCGTCGGGACGACGTACCCGCAGGAGGTGCTCGAGAACTCGCGCGGCCTGTTCTGACTGATCCGGTGGGAATTCTCGCGCTTGAGGTAGTGCAGAGGCGTGCCTAGGCTCGCCTCGTGTCCCACCCTCTCGCCACCGACACGACCACCGGATGAGCCCGGTCGAAGCCGCCGCGCTCTTCGGCCTGGGGCTGTTCGTCGGAGCGTACGCCACGGCGATTGGCGCCGGCGGCGGGTTCCTCATTACCCCCTTCCTCCTGATCCGCTATCCGGACGCCCTGCCCGCCGAGATCACCTCCGCCTCGCTGGCGGTCGTCGCGGTTTCGAGCGGTATCTCGACGGGAGTCATGGGGCGAGCGGGCCGCGTCGACTGGCGCGTCGCCGGTCTGCTCGGGGTCACCTCGATTCCATGGGCGCTGCTCGGCGCCGTGCTCACGGGCCTTCTGCCTCGCTCGCTGTTCACGCTCGGGATCGCGGCGCTGTTGCTCGTCCTCGCGATCTACCTCACCTGGCGTCCGAGGGCCGCGTTCGTCGATCCGCTCCCGCGAGGCTGGCAGCGCGAGTTCACCGACGGACGCGGCGACACGTACCTCTACACGGTCCCGCCAGTCCGGAGCTCGATCGCCGCAGGCATCGCGGCGCTCGTCGCGTCGATCGCCGGACTCGGAGGCGGGCCGTTCTACGTCCCGATTGCGACCCGGATCATGCGCATGCCGCATCCGCTCGCGGTGCCTGCGGCGCACGTCGCCATCACCTCCCTCGCGACGGTCGTCGTCGGGTATCACGCGCTCGCCGGAAACTTCGGGCCGCCGGTACAGGATGCGCTCTGGCTCGGGGCAGGCGTCATCGCGGGGAACCCCATCGGGCAACGCCTGAATCGCCGCCTCGGTGAGGGCCCGCTCACGCGTCTCTTCGCGCTGGGGCTCCTCGTGATCGCAGTGCGCGCGGGGTGGAGCGCGCTTTGACTTCGGGGCGCAGCCGCTAAGGGATCTCTGCGCTACGCTCGCCCGCTGGAGACGGCTCGACACACCGCCGACCGCCTTCTGCGTGCCGCTCGTTGAGTGGTTCGCGCACCAATCGCGCTGGTTCGGCGAATTGTAGGCGGAGAGCGTGGATACAACCCTCGCGGTCGCGATCTTCGTGACCACGTATGCCCTGATCGTCTCTGAACGCGTTCACAAGACCACCGCCGCCCTCGTCGGTGGAGCGGTCGTCATCGCGGCCGGCGTCCTCACCACCGAAGAGGCGTTCGAGTTCATCGACCTCAACGTCATCATTCTGCTCGCCAGCATGATGATCATCGCGAACACCATGGCGAGCACGGGCGTCTTCCAGTGGCTCGCCATCCGAGCGGCGAAGGCGGCCGGCGGCAGCCCGATCAAGGTGACGATCCTCCTGTGCGCGATCACGGCTGGGATCTCAGCGTTCCTGGACAACGTGACGACGGTGGTCCTCATCGCGCCGGTGACGTTGGTCATCGCTCAGACGCTCGAAGTGCGCGCCGTTCCAATGCTCATCGCCCAGGCGCTCGCTTCGAACATCGGCGGCACGGCAACACTCATCGGCGACCCACCGAACATCATCATCGGAGCGCACGCAGGTATCGGGTTTGGCGAGTTCGCGTCCCACCTCGCGCCCGTGGCCATCCTGTGCCTCGTGTTCTTCCTGTTCGTTGCCTACTTCTTCGGACGCTCCGAACTCCGCACCACTGACCGCCTTCGAGCCCGAGTCATGGAGATGGATGACTCCGAGGTCATCACGGACCCCGGGCTCCTGCGAACGAGCAGCATCGTCCTTGGTCTCACGATTCTTGGATTCCTCTTCCACGGCGCCCTGGGTTATGAGGCGGCAGCCGTCGCGCTCATGGGGGCATCCCTGCTGCTGCTGGTGACCCGCGCCGATCCGCACGCAGCCCTGCGAGACGTCGAGTGGTCGACGCTGTTTTTCTTCATCGGGCTGTTCATCGTCGTCGGGGGCCTCGAGCACGTGGGAATCCTCGAGGAGGTTGGTCAGCGCGCCATCGAACTCACGGGTGGCTCAGAAACGACGGCCGCGTTCCTCGTGCTGTGGATGTCCGGGCTGCTTTCCGGCGTCATCGACAACATCCCGTACACGGTCACGATGCTGCCGATCATCGACCAGCTCGCGCTCGGTATCGACACGATCGACGAGACATCGTCGCACGTGCTCTGGTGGGCGCTGGCCATCGGCGCGGATATGGGTGGGAACCTGACGATCATCGGCGCCTCTGCGAACGTGCTAGTCGCGAACCTTGCGGAGCGCGCCGAACAGCCCATCTCGTTCTGGGAATTCTTCCGGTGGGGTTCCATAACCGTAGTCGGGACGCTCCTAATCGCCTCGGGTTACATCTGGCTGCGGTATTTCGCGTTCGCCTGACCGCCGCCCTTGACACGACACGCGAAGCTCGTCGACCGTCAGGGTCTGAGTGCCACCGGAAAGCGAGACCCGACGATGGATCAGCAGACCTTTGCCGCGCGTCGCACGCGGCTCATGCGGTCGATGCGCGGCGGCGCAGCCGTCTTCGCCTCCGGCCGCGAGGTCCTGCGCAACGGCGACGTGCACTACGAGTTCCGCCAGACCTCGACGTTCCACTACCTGACCGGCTTCGACGAGCCCGATTCCGTCGCCGTGCTCCGTCCCGGCCATGAGCAGCCTTATGTCCTCTTCGCGCGCCCTCGCGACCCGGAGATGGAAATCTGGGTGGGACCCCGCGCAGGCGTCGAAGGCGCCGTGTCGGAGTTCGGTGCGGACGCGGCGTATCCGATCGACGAACTCGAGACGCGGCTGCCGCAGCTCCTCGTCGAGGCGAGCACGATCTACTTTTCGCTTGGCTCCGACGAACGCCTCGAACGACTCATCTCGGCGGCCGTCGGCCGGCGACGCCAGGCCCCGAACGCCGTCCTCGAGATCGCTGACCCCGCCCCGCTCGTCGCTTCGATGCGATTGATCAAGTCGACTGAGGAAGTCCGGGCGCTTCAGCAGGCGATCGACGTCACCGCCGCGGGCTTCGAAGCGGCGATGCGCGGGACCGCCCCCGGCATGTACGAGTACGAAGCGCAGGCGCTCCTCGAGTCCGAGTTCCGCCGCCTCGGCTCGCCCCGGAATGGCTACCCCTCGATCGTGGCCGCGGGCGCCAACGCCTGCGTGCTGCACTACGTCACCAACCGCGATCGCATCGAGGACGGTGACCTGCTGCTCATTGACGCCGGCGCTGAGTGGGAACACTACAGCGCCGACATCACTCGCACGTGGCCTGTGAACGGCCGTTTCACGAAGCAGCAACGCGCCGTCTACGACATCGTCCTCGACGCCCAGGAGGCCGGCATCGGCGCGACGAAGCCCGGCGCAACGCTGATGGACGTGCACGATGCGACGGTGGATGTCCTCGTCCGCGGCCTGCGCAGCCTCGGCATCCTCAAGGGGCGGGTCGACACGATCAAGAAGCAGGGCGCGTACCGCCCGTACTACATGCACGCCACTTCGCACTGGCTCGGCCTCGACGTGCACGACGCCGGCGGCTACCGCGTCGGCGACAAGCCCATCGAGCTGCGCCCGGGCATGGTGCTGACGGTCGAGCCCGGACTCTACATCGCGCCCAACTCGGACGCCCCGCGCGAGTTCCGCGGCATCGGTGTCCGCATCGAGGACGACATCCTCGTGACACGCGGGGGCAACCGCAACCTGTCGGCGGGCATCCCAAAGGGCGCGGAGGAGCAGGAAGCGATCGCAGGGGCCGCGATGGCAGCTGAAGTGTGACGCCTCACCTGGCCGGGGTCCTCCGCCAGCACCCGGCCCCGACGCTGGATTGCCTTCTCAATACGGCCTACGTCGAGAAGAACGGCGTTGGGTTGATGAGTGCTCCATGCACAAAGCCAGGCCACGGGTGCCGATGAACGTCGTGCAGGAGGTGCTCGCCGCTCACCGGTGAGCATCACGGCGGATACGTGAGTCGAACGTTCTCCCGGAGCTGCAGAGGGAAGCCGCCGACCGCTTCAGAGATGTGCTCTCTGGCGGCTCGGCGGCTTGCTGTCCCCCTCGTGTCCCTCTACCCCACTCTCGTGAGCACAGTGCGATCAGAGTCCCCGGTCACTTCAACGGATTCCTAGCTGCACCCGCTCGTCGCGCCGCAGTTCATGCACTTCAGGCAGGTGCCGTTGCGCACCATCATCATCTGGCCGCACTCCGCGCAGGGGTCGCCCTCGAAGCCTCGCTGGCGGGCCATCGTGCGGCGGTCGAGGACGGGGAGGCTCGCCGTCGCCGTTGCCGCTGAAGCCTGTGCGGGCGCGTAGACCGAATCGGCAGGCGTGCCGGCCGGGAGGGCGGGCTCGCTCTCGAGGATGGGCGCCGGGGCCCCTTCGCCGTCGCCGGCCTCGACGGCGCGCGCAACGCCGACGGCCGGCGGCTCCATCGCGTAGGCCGACTCGTCCTCGGCGGTGGAGTCCGCGCTGATGTCCACCGGGCCGAAATGCGCCAGGTCGTCGCGGCCGAGGTAGTTCACCGCCAGGTCGCGGAAGACGTAGTCGATGATCGACGTCGCCATGCTGATGCGGTCGTGGCCCGTCACGAGGCCGTTTGGCTCGAACTTCGTGAACGTGAACGAGTCGACGTAGTCCTCGAGCGGCACGCCGCGCTGGAGGCCGATCGACACGGCGATCGCGAAGCAGTTCATCAGGCTGCGGAACGCGGCGCCGTCCTTCGACATCGAGATGAAGATCTCGCCGAGGCGCGGTTCGCGCTCACCCTCGCGCGGCTCGAACTCGCCGGTGTGGAGGTAGATCGTGTGGCCGCCGACCTTCGCCTTCTGAGCGTAGCCGTGTCGGCGCGCCGGCAGCTTCTCCTCCTCCCCACGGCGCAGGCCCTGCGGGTTCTCCGACATGATGCGGAGTAGCCGCTCAAGGGCCGGACGCGGCATCGAACGGATGATGCGCTCAGCCTCGATGACGGCCGGGTGCTGATCCGCGGGCGCCGCCGCCTGCTCGACGGCCTCCTCCAGCGCCTCATCGACCTCGTCGTCGAGCACCTCGGCAAGCGAGCCCGCGAGGGGCTGCGAGAGCTTCGAGCCGTCGCGGTAGAGCGCGAGCGCCTTCACGGCGGTGTCCGCCGCCGCGTCGTAGACCGCCCGGACATCCTCGATAGTCGCCTCCGCCGGCATGTTGATCGTCTTGCTGATGGCGCCCGAGAGGAACGGCTGCGTTGCGGCGAGCATGCGCACGTGCGCCATCGGGGCGATGAAGCGCGTGCCGTACTTGCCGCACTTCGTCGCGCAGTCGAAGACCGGGTAGTCCTCGGGGCGGAGGTGCGGCGCGCCCTCGACGGTCATGCGGCCGAGGATGTGGTCGTTCGCCTCCTCGACCTGCTCGCGCGAGAAGCCGAGCGCACCGAGCAGGTCGAACATCGGGTCGGCCAACTGCTCGTCCGTGAAGCCGAGCGCGCGGCAGACGTCGTCGCCGAGCGTCCAGCGGTTGAAGACGAACGTGAGGTGGAACGCCGTCGAGAGTGACTTGTCGAGGCGGTCCAGTGTCTCGTCGGTGAAGCCGCGTGCGCGCAGCGACTCGCGGTTCACGTGCGGCGCGCCCTCGAGTACGCCCGTGCCAGCGCAGTAGTCGACGATGTCGTTGATCTGCTCGCCCGAGTAGCCGAGGTTGGTGAGGGCGGCCGGCACCGACTCGTTGATGATGCGGAAGTAGCCGCCACCGGCGAGCTTCTTGAACTTCACCAGCGCGAAGTCCGGCTCAACGCCCGTCGTGTCGCAGTCCATGAGCAGACCGATCGTGCCGGTCGGTGCGATCAACGTCGCCTGTGCATTGCGGTAACCGTGCTTCTCGCCGAGCGACAGCGCGCGGTCCCAGGCAGTCCGAGCCGCCTCGAGGAGCTCGGGCGGGCAGTGCTCGTCGCGGAGCGGGGTCGGGAAGACGGTCAGGCCCTCGTACTGGTCGCGCGGTGCGTCGTGTGCGGCGCGGCGGTGGTTGCGGATGACGCGCAGCATCGCCGCGCGGTTCTCGGCGAAGCGCGGGAACGGCCCGAGCTCGCCCGCCATCTCGGCGCTCGTCGCGTACGAGGCGCCGGTCATGATCGCGGTCACAGCGCCCGCCCAGACAAGCGCGCGCGGCGAGTCGTACGGGATGCCGAGGACCATCAGCACCGCGCCGAGGTTGGCATAGCCGAGGCCCAGCGTGCGGTAGTCGTAGGAGCGCTGCGCGATCTCGCGGCTCGGGAACTGCGCCATCAGCACCGAGATCTCGAGCACGATCGTCCAGAGGCGCGTCGCGTGCTCGAAGCCCGCGACATCGAAGCGGCCGGTCTCGGCGTCGGTGAAGCGCAGCAGGTTGATCGACGCGAGGTTGCATGCCGTGTCGTCGAGGAACATGTACTCCGAGCACGGGTTCGAGCCGTTGATGCGACCGCCCTCGGGCGCCGTGTGCCACTCGTTGATCGTCGTGTCGTACTGCACGCCCGGGTCGGCCGAGTGCCACGCCGCGCGGGCGACGCGGTCCCACAGCGCGCGTGCTGGCAGCGTCTTGTGCGTCTTGCCGTCGGTGCGGCGGATCAGCTCCCATTCACGGTCTTCCCGGACAGCCTCGAGGAAGTCGTGGGTCACGCGGACGGAGTTGTTCGCGTTCTGCCCCGAGACGGTGATGTAGGCCTCGCCCTCCCAGTCCGTGCTGAACTCGGCGAAGTCGAGTGTGTCGACGCCCTGCTCGGCGAGCTGGAGCACGCGCTGGATGAAGCCCTCAGGCACCCCATCGCGGCGCGCGCGGGAGACCGAGCGGCGGAGACCGCGGTTGGTCAGCGGGTCGCGGTCCTCGGCGGCCGCCTCGAAGATGGAGCGCAGGTGGCGGCGGATCACCTTCGACCCGGCCACGAGGGCGGCGACCTTCTGCTCCTCGTTCACTTTCCAGTCGATGAACTCCTCGACGTCGGGGTGGTCGACGTCGACGATGACCATCTTCGCGGCGCGGCGGGTGGTGCCTCCGGACTTGATCGCGCCGGCGGCGCGGTCGCCAATCTTGAGGAACGACATGAGGCCCGAGGACTTGCCACCGCCCGAGAGCCGCTCGCCGTCGCCGCGGATCCTGGAGAAGTTGGAGCCGGTCCCGGAGCCGTACTTGAAGATGCGCGCCTCGCGGGTCCAGAGGTCCATGATGCCGCCCTCGTTGACGAGGTCGTCGCTCACGGACTGGATGAAGCAGGCGTGCGGCTGTGGGCGTTCGTACGCGCTCGTCGAGCGGTGCGGCTGGCCGTCGGCCGGGTCGACGTACCAGTGGCCCTGGGCAGGGCCGGTGATGCCGTAGGCCCAGTGCAGGCCGGTGTTGAACCACTGTGGCGAGTTCGGTGCGGTGCGCTGGGTCGCGAGCATGTAGGACAGCTCGTCGTAGAAGGCGCGAGCGTCCTCCTCCGTGTCGAAGTAGCCGTGCTTCCAGCCCCAGTACGTCCACGTGCCCGCGAGACGGTGAAACACCTGGCGCGCGTCGGTCTCGCCGCCGTTGGCGGTGTCGTCGGTGCCAGCACCATTCGAGGGCTCGGCGCGCCACAGCCACTCGGGGACGCCGTGCTCCGGCACACGTCGGAGCGAAGACGCGACGCCCGCCTTACGGAAGTACTTCTGCGCCATGATGTCGACCGCCACCTGGGACCAGCCCTGCGGCATCAGGATGCCCGTCTCCTCGAAGACGACGGAGCCATCCGGGTTCACGATGCGCGACTCTCGGGGCTCGAAGCCGACCCCCTCGTATGCGTCGTGACCGGAGGTGAAGTGACGAGCGATGCGCATGGCTATCCCCAAGATGTTGCGGTGGAGCCCAGTCGCTCCTACCAGATATTGTGAACAACTGCTTACGCGTCTGAGCAGAAGAGATCCGGCGCGGAGCGGGATCGAACACCATTGGGGAGCACTTGTCAAGGCGCGTTAACACATGTAGATGAGAAGACGGATCAATACCGGTGTCGGACGGCTACGCCAGCGAGGCTCACCAGTGAAGCGCGCGAAGCTGCAGCGGAGCTGAGCGCTCCCCCTGGCTCTCCTCTTGAGCGGGAGAGATTCGAGGCTGCGATTACACGATGCGCAAGTGCGCGACAGTAATCGGCTCGACGGAGGAAGGCAGGCGGTACCGGGCTCAGCTAGCGCAGGGACGCGGGTGACCGGCTGCTGTCGAACGGGACGACTACGACGCTCGGTGAGTCCAGATCGAGGGCACGCCGGAGGGTCGGGCTGAAGTCCTCGGTGCGGTCGACCGCGAACGCGGGGAGTCCAAAACTGGCGGCGTAGGGTACGAAGTCGGGGTTGTCGAAGGTGACCCCGAAGGTGCGACCGAAGCGATGCTGCTGGTTGAGCTCGATGATCCCGTAGCGGTTGTCCACGAGGACCACCACGACCAGCGCGGTGCCGATCCGCTTGGCCGTCTCGAGCTCCTGGGAGTTCATCATGAAGCCGCCGTCGCCCGTGACGGCGACGACCTTCCGGCTCGGATGGACGAGCTTGGCCGCGATCGCACCCGGGACCGCCAGGCCCATCGAAGCGAGGCCGTTCGGGATCACGACGGTGTTGGGTTGTGCGGTAGGGAAGCGGGTCGCGAGCCAGAGCTTATGCACGCCGACATCGCTGATCAGGATGTCGTCGTCCGCGAGGGCATCGCGCAGGTCCTGAATCAGTCGCGGAGGCTGCACCGGGAACGCTCCATTGGCGTCACTCCCAGTATCAGCCGCCGCACCTGGAGCACGGAAGTCCTGCCAATCCCACTGCGGCACCGGGCCGTCGAGTGTCGCAGTGAGCGCGCGGAGGCTATCCCCGATCTCGCCGACGACCTCGGCAGCAGGCACGTAGTTGCGGTCGAGTTCGGCAGCGATGCTGTCGACATGGATGATGGCGTGAGCGTTGCCCTTGTTCCAGACCTGCGGCGCCCACTCCACGAGATCGTAGCCAACGGCACAGACGACATCGGCCTCGCCGATGATGCCGAGGGAGGCATCGGAGGCGTGGAGCCCCATGGCGGGCAACGCCAGGGGATCGCGGTAATCGATGGCGCCCTTGCCCATGAAGGTCGTGATCACGGGAATCTGGGCGAGCCGCGCGAACCTGGTCAGGTTATCCGCCGCCTGCCGGCGGATGACCCCGTTGCCGGCAAGGATGAGCGGGCGCTCTGCTTGCCGCAGCAGGTCCACCGCCCGCGCGACGCTCTCGGGCCGGGCGACCGGGTAGTTGGTGCGCCGCACGGGGATCGGCGACTCGTTGACGGTTGCCGCCGCGACATCCTCCGGAAGCTCGATGTGCGTGGCGCCCGGCTTGTCCAGGCGCGCGAGCCGGAACGCCTTGCGCACGATTTCGGGCACGGTCTCGGGGATCTCCACCCTCGCGTTCCACTTGGTGATCGGCCTGAACAGCGCCATCACGTCGAGGTACTGGTGCGAGTCCTTGAACACGCGGTCGAGGCCCGCCTGGCCGGTGACGGCGACGAGCGGAGCGCGGTCGAGTTGCGCATCGGCGACGCCAGTGACGAGGTTCGTCGCGCCGGGACCGAGGGTCGCCAGGCATACGCCCGGGTAGGTGCTGAGCCGTCCGTAGACGTTCGCCATGAAGGCGGCGCCCTGTTCGTGGCGGGTGGTGATGAACTTCACCTGGGAGCTCATGGAGAGAGCGTCCATGAGGTCGAGGTTCTCTTCGCCCGGAATCCCGAAGACGTACTCAACGCCTTCGTTCTCGAGACAGCGCACGAACAGCTCGCTTGCCTTCACCTGCGGAACCCTTCACCACTGGCTGACACGCACCATCCGCGTGACGACGCCAGAATCATCGCCGGCCCGATTTCGCCTAAGGGAGACCGGGCTACTCGGCCGCCGGCACCGTTGGATCCCGCTGGGGCCCGATCCAGACGGTCTTCACATTCACGAACTCGCGGATGCCGTACTCGCCGAGCTCTCGCCCGTAGCCGCTTCGCTTGATTCCGCCGAAGGGGAGCCGTGGATCCGATGCCACCATGCCATTGATGAAGACAGAGCCAGCCTCGATCTGGCGCGCCCAGCGCCGTGCCGACTCGACGTCTTCGGTCCAGAGGGCGGAGCCGAGGCCGTAGCGTGACCGATTCGCAAGCGCGATCGCGTCCTCGGTGTCTCGGGCGGGGACGACGGCGGCGACGGGGCCGAACGTCTCCTCGTCGAACAACGGCATCCCCGGCGTCACGCCCGTCACCACCGTTGGCGCGTAGTAGTAGCCGCGGCCTTCCGCTCGCTGGCCGCCGATGGCGAGCCCGGCGCCCGCCCCCAGTGATTGCTCCACTTGCTGTTCGAGGGACACCCGGAGATCGTCGCGGGCCAGCGGCCCGATGTCAGTCCCGGGATCGGACGGCGGGGCAACTCGGAGCCCCCGCACCGCCTCCACGAAGCGCTCCGTGAATTCCTCCACCACGTCGTTGCAGACGATGAATCGCTTCGCGGCGATGCAACTCTGACCCGCGTTCTGGTAGCGCGCGTTGACGGCCGTGCCGACCGCGGCCTCGAGGTCGGCGTCGGCGAACACGATGAACGGGTCGGAGCCTCCCAGTTCGAGCACCGTCTTCTTGAGCGCCCTGCCAGCCGTCTCCGCAACCTTCGAGCCCGCGTATTCGCTACCGGTCAGGGTGACAGCCGCGATGCGTTCGTCCTCGATCACGCCCGCGACCCGCTCGCTGGGGAGGAGCAGCGACTGGAACGTGCCGTGCGGGAATCCGGCCTCTCGGAAGACTTCCTCGATGGCGAGTGCGCAGCGCGGCACGTTGGCAGCGTGCTTCAGCACTGCCGTGTTCCCGGCCATCAGCCCCGGCGCTGCGAAGCGAAACACCTGCCAGAAGGGGAAGTTCCACGGCATGACCGCGAGCACGGGGCCGATCGGGTCGAACGCGACGTAGCTTTCGGCCGCGGAACTCGCAACGCTCGTGTCCGCGAGAAACACGGCGGCGTTCTCGGCGTAGAAGTCACAGCACCAGGCGCACTTCTCGATTTCGGCGACCGACTGGCGGATGGGCTTCCCCATCTCGGCCGTCATCAGCTCCGCCAATCGAGACTTGTTGGCGCGCAGGTAGTTCGCGGCGCGACCCATGAGACTGGCGCGCTCTTCGAGGCTGGTCGTCCGCCAACGCTTGAAAGATTCGAAAGCGTCGGCGAGAGCGCGTTCTACCTGGTCCGAGGTGTGTTCGTCGAACGTTGCTTCGATCTCCTCGGTCGCCGGGTTGATCGATTGGAATTGCATGCCGCTCTCCGTTCTACGAACGCGCCTCCACGGACCTCGCCGCGCAGGAGGTCGGTCGACGGTCGGAGCGACGAATGGCCCCGGCTGGCGCGCATCCTGGGCCCAGCATACCCCGGGCGTCCCTGCACCCCCGCAGCGACGTCATACGACTCGCGATTCCCGGCGGAAATGCGAGGTCACGCCCGAGTCTCGGGGAGATCGGTGGTGACTTGCGCGGGTGGATGCGCTCGCGAGGTCAGGCCGCCGCGCGGAGTCAGCGCTATCGGTGGCGCTCGGCGTCAGTGACTCGCCGGTCCGGCTATCCCCGCACGAGCTGGCGGGCAGCCTCGACGATGTGCTCCGCATCGATGCCGGCGGCCGCCAGCTGTTCGGCCGGGCTGGCCGAGCCGGGGAGGATGTTCACCGCGAGCCGCCGGATACGGGGGCGCGGGCCGTCCTCCGCGAAGACATCGAGCACAGCCTCACCGATCCCGCCCTCCGGCCAGTGATCTTCGACCGTCACGATGCGACCGCTCACGCCGGCGGCGTCCCGCAGCGTCTGCGCATCGATCGGCTTGACCGTGTAGAGGTCGATGACTCGCGCACGGATGCCCTCGTCGGCCAGACGGTCTGCGGCTGCGAGCGCCTCGTGGAGCGTGACGCCCGCGCCGACGAGGGTGACCTGATCGTCCTCGGAGGCACGCAAGACCTTGCTCCCTCCGATGGGGAACGACTCGTTTGGCCCGTAGAGCACCGGTAGAGCGGGGCGGCTCGTCCGGATGTAGACCACGCCATCGCGGTCGGCCATCTCGTTGACGAGCGCCACCGTCTGGTTGCCGTCGCTCGGGTAGAGGACAGTGCTGCCGTGCACCGCACGGAGCATCGCCAGATCCTCGAGCGCCATCTGCGACGGACCGTCTTCGCCGATCGACACGCCAGCGTGCGAGCCACACAGCCGGATGCTCGCCCGGCTGATCGGGGCCATGCGGATGAAGTCGTAGGCCCTGCTCAGGAACGAAGCGAACGTCGAGGCGAAGGGCTTCCAGCCCCGTACCTGGATCCCGACGGCTGCCGCGACCATCAGCTGCTCGGCGATGAACATCTCGAAATAGCGCTCGGGATGGGCCTGGGCGAAGATCTCCGCGTAGGTCGAGTTGCTGACCTCAGCATCGAGCGCGACGACGTCGCCGCGCCGCGCAGCGAGGGCCGCGAGCGCGTCGCCGTATGCCTTCCGCGTAGCCACCTTCTCCCCGAGCGCGTACGCCACGGAGGTCGACTCGCCCGTCTGGAACCGATGTGGCTCGGCTCCGTCTGTCGGCGCCTGCACCTCAACGCGGAGGTCACGGAGCCCTCCGAGCGCCTCGATGGCGGCTGCTGCATCGGGGAGGGGCCGGCCGTGCATGCCCTCCTCGTTCTCGACGCCTGGGACTCCCTTGCCCTTCAAGGTGCGGGCGATGATCGCCGTCGGTTGGTTCCGCGTCGCGGCCGCCTCCGTGTACGCCCGATCGATCTCCTCGACGTCGTGCCCGTCGATCTCGATGGTCTTCCAGCCAAACGCCCGAATGCGAGTCGCGTAGGCTCCGAGGTCCCATCCGTACATCGTCTCGCCACGCTGACCCAGCCGGTTCACGTCGATGATCGCCGTGAGGTTGTCGAGGCCCCAGTACCCGGCGTGCTCGAACGCCTCCCACATGGAGCCTTCGGACATCTCGCTGTCGCCGCAGAGTGTCCAAACGCGGTAGGGCAGTTGATCCAGTCGCTTCCCGGCGAGCGCGATGCCGACGGCGTTCGGCAGTCCTTGACCGAGTGATCCCGTGGCCACGTCCACCCAGGGCAGCACCGGCGTTGGGTGGCCCTGGAGGCGGCTTCCCTGCTGGCGGTACGTCCGGAACTCGTCATCCTCGATGGCGCCGGCGGCGCGGTACATGGAGTACAGCAGCGGGGAAGCGTGCCCCTTCGAGAAGACGAGGTGGTCGTTCTGCGGGTCGTCGGGCCGTGAGAAGTCGTAGCGCAGGTGGCGCGCCATCAGGACAGCCATCAAGTCCGCAGCAGACATCGACGACGTCGGGTGCCCTGAGGACGCCCAGTCCGCGAGGCGAACCGAGTCCACGCGCAACTGCTGTCCCAACTCGCGCACGAAGTCCAACTCGCTCATGGCTCGTCTCACAATTCCAGCGGGCGCTGCTTCGCCCTCGATCCCACATTAGACCGCGGGGGAACGGAGTCGACGGGCAACGTTACTTAGGCCGGCCAAGCCGGAAAGAATGCGAGCGCCCGACATCGCCCGCGCCCCGGCTCACGCCAGATCAATTTTTGGTACACCCATTGCCGTTCGCTGGCCAACGTACTCCAACGCGGCCGGCAAGGCGATGCTGGCGCTTAGCCAGCGGTCTCCCGGACCTGCGCGGTCACCTGTCCCGTGGCGATATCGACTCGGAGGTCGAAGGTCTCCAGGAGATCCGGCAGGTCCTCGACGCGATCCGGCAGATCCCCTTCGACGACACCTTGCCCGGGGAACGGGTCTGGACGTACCCCGAGCTCGATCCCCTCATCTGCGCGGAGGCTCGCCCGCTGCACAACCGCGAGCACGCGGCCCTCGCTGTCGTGGAGGAAGTAGTACTCACCACCTGTGGGAATCATCGGGCTGGCGCCATCAGCATCCGCGGGCGGAAGGAAACCCAGGTCGAGAGAGGATTCCGCCACACGGCATACCAGTCGTAGCGCGAAGCCTCCGGCCGTTCCGCACGCGGTCGATGGCCGCCTTCGGCTGTGAGTTCGACCGCCTTCTCCGTCAACGGTCGGTCAACGCGAACATCAGAGGTGTCCGGGGCAGCGCTCATGCCGTACCAATGCGCGGCATCAATCAGCGAACCGTTCGCATCCACGATGTAGTGGACGAAGCGCACCTCCGCGCCGGGGGCGAGAGACACCGCGGGCCACTCGAACATTTCGACTTCGACTCTCAAGGCACACCTCCGCTCGCGCGTCGTCGCGCCGAAAGCATGTCACGACGATCAAGTCCCGCCGCCAGCGCCGACCTCGCTCGCGCGGGCGTCGGCAGTCCCCGTGCCCGCTCGATCGGACGCGGGCACGCTACGTGTTCTTCGAGAGGCTACGTGTTCTTCGAGAGTAGGTCGCGGATCCCCAATCGGCGAAGCTGTGCCGGCTTCGTCCCACCCGCTGCTCGCTGTGACAGAGTGGACGGCGACCCTACGTTCGTTATGGGCACCGGTTGACCGACGACACGTCCCACGCTTGCGAGGGCACGCCGAAGTCCTCACGCGCCCCGCACACCGCTCTGGCCGGGCTCGTTGTATCTCAAATTTCATTGGTTTTAGCATGGGGATAGAGCACTCAGGGTCTTCGGCCACGCCTCGTCGCGCTGGCATCGCTCGACACGGGGGAGACGGCACGTGCGGTCCCGGAGCGGGCCGAGCGCGCTGCTGCGTAGCGGTTCTGCTGTCAACCACGAGAGCAACGCCGACCTCGCATCACGTGCTGAGCGTTGGTCGACCTACGCCGGGACTTGGACGCGAGGGAGTTGAGATGGGCGGCGAGGGCGAGGGCAACCCGAGCGAATGCGGACCCCACGCGATCGGCGACTACGCCCTCATTGGTGACTGTCGCTCGGCGGCTCTCGTTTCGCTCGATGGCTCGATCGACTGGCTCTGCTTCCCTCGCTTCGATAGCCCCTCGCTCCTCGGCGCGCTGCTCGACCCGCGGCGCGGGGGGCACTTCCGGATCCGCCCGACCAAGGCGTTCAGCGTCGGCCGACGCTACCTCGACGACACGAACGTCCTTGAAACGGTCTTTCGGACGGCGGAGGGAGCGGTCGCCCTGCGCGATCTCATGCCGGTAGCCGAGGAGCGGGAGAAGCGCGCACGGCTCACCCCTGAACACCAGGTCCTGCGCGAATTGGAGGGCCTCGAGGGGGAAGTGGAACTTGAGGTCACCTACGAGCCGCGCCCCGACTACGGTCGGAGGCATCCGCGGCTGCGCCAACGCGGTGCGCTCGGAATCTGGGGCGAGGCGGCAGGGAGTGCGTTCATCCTGGGCAGCGAGATCGCTCTCGCTCTCTCGCCCGACGGGGCGAGCGCGTCGGGGAGCGCATGCATCCGAGCCGGCGACCGACGTTACCTCTCGCTCTCCTACACGGAGGAGGCGCCGGCCGTGGTGCCACCGCTCGGCGACGTCGCGCGGCGAAAGGTCGAGCGCTCGGTCCAGTGGTGGCGCCGGTGGGCGGGCGGTTGTTCGTACCCCGGGCCATATCGCGAGGCTGTCGTGCGGAGCGCGCTCACCCTCAAGCTGATGACGTACGCCCCCTCCGGCGCCGTCGTGGCCGCCCCCACGACGTCGCTTCCGGAGCACCTCGGTGGTGAGCGCAACTGGGACTACCGCTACTGCTGGCTGCGGGATGCCTCGCTCACCTTGCGAGCGCTCTTCGCGCTCCAGTATGACGAGGAGGCGACTGCGTTTCTTAACTGGATGCTACACGCCACGCGGCTGACCTGGCCCGAGCTGCAGGTGCTCTACGACGTCTTCGGCGGGGCGGACCTTCCCGAGGTCGAACTGCCGCACCTCTCGGGGTTCGGATGCTCGCGGCCGGTTCGCATCGGCAACGAGGCGCGCGACCAACTTCAGCTCGATGTGTACGGCGAGGTGCTCGACGCAGTCTGGCGCTTCGCTCAAGAGGACGGCCGGTTCGACCGCGATACGGCGAAGCTGCTCGACGGCCTCGGGCACACGGTCTGCCGGCGATGGCGCGAGCCGGACGAGGGCATCTGGGAAGCCCGCTCGGAACGAGTGCACCACACGCATTCGAAGGCGCTCTGCTGGGTCGCTCTCGATCGGCTGGTGCGGATGCACGAGGCCGGCCTTGTGCGGGTCTGCGTCGATGAGTTTCGAAGCGAACGCGACATCATCCGGGAAGAGGTTGAGCGGCGAGGCTTCAACGAGGAACTGGGCACGTACACGGCGGCGTTCGAGGGCGACAACGTTGACGCAGCCCTGCTGAGCCTCCCACTCCACGGCTATGTCGACGCCGCCGACCCACGGATGCAAAGCACACTGGCCCGCATCCGCGCTGAACTCGCGCGCGGTCCGCTGGTATTCCGTTACCTGCGCACCGACGATGGGCTACCTCCGGGAGAGGGGGCATTTGGGATCTGTAGTTTCTGGGCGGTCGAGTGCCTGGCTCGCGCCGGAGACGTGGACGGCGCCACCGAGGCATTCGAGCAGCTGCTCGCGTATGGAAACGACGTCGGTCTGTTCGCTGAGGAGATCGATCCCGACACGGGGGCGGGCCTCGGCAACTTCCCACAGGCGTTCACGCACGTCGGGCTGATCAACGCTGCTTTGACCCTGGAGGAGTGCCGCCGAGAAGCGCCGCCCTCACGCGCGCAGTCACGGGCCGGGAGGGACCAGTGACGCGGTGACAGTACTGCGTTCCGCGGGAGGCAACGCGTGAAGCACAATGCCGCGCATCGAAGCCACGCCCCGAACCTCGCGAGCACCGGGTTCTGGAGCTTCGTCGGGACAGTCGTGCTGACCGGCTGGATGTCGAGCTCCCAGGGGCTCGGTCTCACTCGGATGAGCCTCCCCTTCATGCTCGGAACGATGTTCACCCCGGACCGTGACCGAGCGAAGGTGATCGGGTTCTCCGTCCACCTGCTGAACGGTTGGTGGCTGTCGCTGATCTATGCGGGGGCCTTCGAGAGCTGGCGCCGTGCGACGTGGTGGCTCGGGGCAGGAATCGGCCTCGTGCACGGCCTCTTCGTGCTCCTCGTCGTGATGCCGATGCTGCCCGGACTTCACCCTCGGATGGCCAGCGAGCAGCGCGGTCCCACGCCGACTCGCCAACTGGAGCCTCCGGGGTTCCTCGGGCTGAACTACGGCAGGCGGACGCCGCTGTCGGTCCTCTCGGCGCATCTCATCTACGGCGCAATTCTGGGCGCGTTCTATCGAGTGAAGGACGACCCGCTAGATGTCGCAGCCGCGGTCCGCACAGAGCGGTGCACGCCGTAACCAGGCATTGTTCGCCCCGCGACTTCCCCCACCCATAGCGGCTGCTCGACTCGACGTCCGGGGCTCTGGCGGTGAGCTGCGCTCGTGTGTGCGTGCGGCGAGGGGCTCGGGGTCCAGACCTAGCTCGCTCCGCCACGTGAATCGAGGTCACCAAGGGCCTGCCGGATGCGCGCGGCGGCGGCCTGCTGTTGCTCTCGATCCAACCGCTTCCGAGGCCAGAAGAATCCACGAAGACCGTCACCCTTCCGGCGCGGGACGATGTGCACGTGGAGGTGCGGCACGCTCTGGCTCACCCGGTTGTTGATCGCGATGAACGATCCCTCAGCCTCCATCGCTGCCTCAAGTGCGCGGGCCAGGCGCTGTACCTCGGCGAAGAGTGCAGGAACCGAGTCCGGCGGAAGGTCCGCGAGTGTCTCACAGTGCTCGCGCGGCACGAGCAGAGAATGGCCCTCGAAGAGCGGGCGGTGATCGAGGAACGCAACGGCCGTGTCGCTCTCCAGAACCCACGTCTCCGTGGGCCCAGATTCGAGCAGGGCGCAGAACTCGCAGGACTCGCGATCGCTCAACGTCGGACCTCCGGTGCGTGCGGACCCAGAAGATACTCTTGACTGAGCCACCGAGGAGCCACGGAGACAACCGCGCTGTGGGGTCACCGCGACGGTCACCACTTCATGCCGGCGAGCAGGGAACAGGACCCGCCGATGGCCGATGACCTGCAGCGCCTTGCCTCGATGCAGGGGGTGGCCTCGAGCTATCGAGCTGCTGACGGACGGGACGTCGAGGTGGACGTGGACGTGCTCCGCGCGGTCCTCGCCAGTCTCGGCGTGGATGCAAGTACGGACGCTGCGACCGAGGAAGCACTTCGCGAGGGGAAAACCGATGGACGCCTCGAGCCGTACGTGGTCCTTCGGGGCGCCCGGCGACGAATACGACTGCCTGCAGGCCAGACGTTCACAGAGGCCGAAGTCCGAACCGACGATGGCAGGGCGTTCGAAATCCCGCTGCGAGCCAACCAACGGGAACTCCTGGTGCCTCGGGATCTCCCGATCGGGTACCACATCCTGCGGCTGCACGGGTCCGGGGGGGAGCAGGACGTCCTGGTGTTGCGTTCGCCAGAGCGATGTCCGGCGCTCGGCGAGGGGCGCCTCTGGGGCTGGATGGCCCAGCTCTACGCGTGCCGCTCGAGCGAGAGCTGGGGCATTGGCGACTTCGAGGACCTCGCCACGCTGGGACGGGAGTCGGCAGTACGCTTCGGCGCCGACTTCATCCTGAGCAGCCCCGCCGTGGCCGCAGCGCCGACTGAGCCTCAGCAGCCGTCCCCCTACTACCCGTCCAGCCGCCAGTACATCAATCCGATCTACCTACGGCTCGAGCGCGTGCTGGGGCTGGTTGCGACAGACACGGAGGCGGAAGAACTGATTGGCCGCCTCGCGGGGGAAGGCCGCGCGCTCAACCGCTCGGCGCTCATTGAACGCGACTCGATCTTCCGGTTGAAGACGCGCGGGCTCGAGGGGCTCTACCGCCTACCCCGTCCAGCCGGCCCGTCCGCAGACTTCGATGCGTACCGCCGTCGCGAGGGCGAGCCGCTTCGGCGATTCGCGACCTTCTGCGCGCTCGCAGAACGATATGGCATGCCCTTCCAAACCTGGCCGGCGGAGTTCCGGAGCCCCGAGGGCGTGGCCACGACCAGGGCCCCCGGGCTCGAAGACCGAGCCGAGTTCCATGCCTGGGTGCAGTGGCTCTGCGACCGACAGCTTGCCCACGCCCAGGCGTCAGCCCTCGAGGCCGGCATGTCGATCGGGGTCGTCCACGACCTGCCGATCGGCGTCGACCCGGGAGGCGCCGACGCGTGGGCACAGCAGGCTGACCTGGCCGCGGGCATGTCGGTCGGCGCGCCGCCGGACCCGTTCAACGCCTCGGGCCAGAACTGGGGCGCGCCGCCGTGGAATCCGCGACGCCTCGAGGCAACGGGGTTCGAACACTACCGGCGCATGCTCGGAGCAGCCCTGCGCCACGCGGGCGGCCTGCGCATCGACCACGCCCTCGGCCTCTTCCGGCTCTACTGGATCCCCGAGGGGGCATCCGCCGCGGAGGGAACCTACGTGCGTTACCCCGCACAGGCGATGCTCGCGTGCCTCGCCATCGAGGCGGCTCGGGCGGCGGCTGGCGTCATCGCCGAGGACCTGGGCACCGTCGAGGACGGTGTGCGTACGGCACTTCGCAGCTGGGGCATCTACGGCTCCGCCGTCCTCCCGTTCGAACGTCTTTCCAACGGCAGCTTCCGGCCGCCCGAACGGTATCGGGCGCACACCTTGGCTTCGCTGACCACCCACGACCTGCCGACCGCGGCCGGGTTCTGGACCGGAGCGTCGTCGACCGCTCGTGAGCGGGCAGGGGTCTTCGCCTCGGAGGAGGAGCTGGAACGCGACCGAGCTCGGGATGGCGCCGATCAGGAGGCGCTCTCGAGGGCCCTTGAGCGGCGCGGCCTCCTCGCTGCCCGCGCCGGCGTGGCGGAACGCGTGCGGGCGATGCACGCGTTCGTCGGTCAGAGTCGTTCGCTGCTGGCGGCGACCTCCCTCACCGACGCGCTGCTGGATGAACGCCAGCCGAACATGCCCGGGACGCAGGACGAATACCCGAACTGGCGGCTCCCGCTGGCCTCGGAAGATGGGCGTCCCCTCCTACTCGAGGATGCGCTTGAGGACGCGCACCTTGCAGCGAATGTCGAGGCCCTCCGCGAAGGACGGACGGCCTCCTCTACCTCCTGACGAGCATGAACCGCGAACTCTTCATGCCGCACCCGTGAGGTCCCCGTGACCGTATAGTCCGCACGAGCGTTCGTTTTTTTCGCTAGGAGGTCAGGAGTGGCGCCCGGCACGTCGGCTGGACTTCAATCGATTGAGGCAGAAACATCTCCCCAGCCACGTGCCGATCCTGCGGCGCTGACGCGTGCCGAGCTGTACCGGTTGGCGCGTGAGCTCGAGATCCCCCGCCGCAGCCGGATGACAAAGGCGCAACTCGCAGCGGCGATCGAAGAGGCGCGCGGTTCCGGCGGATCGAGCGCCGCGGAGGCGCTCCTCGCCCTCGGGAAGAAGGCGACGGAGCCCGTCGCACCAGCCGCCGCCAAGTCGGTCGAGGTCGCGAAGTCACTTGTGCGCGAAGCGCAGGCCTTCGTCACAGGTGCGCGCGAACTGGGCGCGACCGCGGTTGAGCGAATCCGAGGGTCGGAGTGACCGCTTCGTGCTGACGTGGCAGGCGTCGCTGCGGGCACCGAGCGCCGGCAACTCGGGAGGCCGTCAAGTCTCCCGTCGTGGACGGCAATTGTGACTTGGGCGAAGCAGCAGCCATCGCTTCTGCGCTCTGTTGGGCGGCTACCAGCGTCGGGATGGCACGGCTCGCCGAGAACTACAGCGGCGCAGTCCTCAGCGCCCTTCGCTTCCTGATCGCGTCTCCGTTCGTCATTGCGCTCATGCTCGCCACCGGCGGCCTCGACGATCTCGCTCGCAGCGCGCCGATCACGGTGGCGGCGATCGTGCTCTCTGCCTGCATCGGGTACGGCATCGGCGACACCGCGTACGTGCGCGCGTTGCCGCGGGTCGGCCTGCAGCGTCTCGCACCGACGGCGACCGCGCTATGGGTCGGTCTCAGCGCGGTCGGCGGAGTGTTGCTGTTCGACGAGCGGATGAGCTGGGGACTGGCGTTCGGGGGAGTCGCGGTCGTCCTTGGCACGTATCTCGTCGTTGCCGCACGCTCCCGAGACACCGTGATCGGCACGCAGGGAGCCCATGTCGGCGCGCTGGCGACGGTGGCCGTCGTCGCGACCGTAGCCAGTGCGTGGGCGATCGCGACGCTGCTGCTCGCCGCGGGCCAGGGCGATCTCGAGGCAATCGCGATTGCGGCCGTGCGCATCCCGAGCGGGGGCCTTGTCATTGCCCTCGTCCTCGTGGTCACGAGTCGCGGCGAGGTCTTGACGCGTCTCCCCTCGCGCGCGGACCTGCCGCTGGTGCTCGCGCTCGGCGTGCTGGGGACGGCGCTCGGGAGCGTCCTCTACATCTTCGCGATCACCGAGGCGGGCGTGGCCCGCTCCACGATCTTGAACTCGACTTCGCCGTTGATGGTGGTGCCCCTGGCGATGTGCTTCCTGAAGGAACGCCCAACGGCACTGGTAGCCGTCGGGACTATGGTGTGTCTTGTCGGCACGCTGCTCGTCGTCGCGTTCGGGTAACAGCGCTCCGTCGCGTCAGTGTGGAGACCAGCCGGAGCGCCGCCGAAAGGTGACTCGCCACGAGCCGTCCGCGTGCGGTTCCGCCTCGTGTTCGAAGCCCTGTGCTGCAAGCAGGGCATAGAGCGGCACCGGTTCGAACGGCACGATGAGAAGCAGCGCGTCCTCCGGCCCGACTTCGCTGGCAGCGCCCATGATCCGCGCGAACGGCTCGCGTCCCGCCGCGATGTCCTCGCGAACGTCCAGTTCGCGCAGCCGAGTGCTCGTGATCGGTTGAGGCCGCCCGCGAGCCCCGTCGAATCTCGCGATCGCCGGTTCGGCTCGGCCCGCGCCTGAGGGCCGCAACTGACGGCCATACCGCTCCGCGACGACCGCGTTCTGCGCCGTGGCGGCGGCCGCGACCAGAAGTGCCGCGACGGTCAGGACGCCCGCAGTGGCCATCAACTCCTGCCTCAGCTCCCAGCCGCCGACGTCGAGGAGCGAGGGCGCCACGCGCATCGGCCACGCCACCATCAGGAGCACGAACGCACCCGTAAGCCAGTTCGCCGCGACGAGCCGCCCGATGAGGAAGCGCTCAAGCACTACGTGGGACATCGCGATGAGCAGCGGCGCGACGAAGCCGAGCATCAGCAGGTGCCGCGTCGCACCGGCCTCGAAGAGCGCGGGCGGGGCACCACCCGCCAGCACGACGGCAGCCTGAACCGATAGTCCAATCGCGTAGAGGACGAGCCCGAGCCAGGCGATGGGCACCAGTACCTGCGGCCGCTGCACCCGGCGACCCCAGTGCCGGATCGCGCCACCGATATCGAGAGCCCACGTAATCCAGAGGAGCGCCGCGGCGAAGAGGAGGTTGGCGACGCTCACGAGAGACGCCATGCCCGCTAGCCCGAACGCGGGACTTCCGAGGACCCACGCCACGACGCTGCCGTTGAGCAGTACCCAGGCGACGCGTTGTTTCGCCACGGGCGTCGGCGGCAGATCCAGGTGTCCGACGAACGCTCGAAGCGCGACGGCAATCGTGACGTTCATGACGAAGCCGCGGAGGAAGAGCTCTGCGGCGACCTGCGACTCGCCGGAGGCCGTCGCACCGAGCACCACGTCGCGCGAGGCGACGAGCGCAGCGAGGCTCGCCCCCAGCAGCCAGAGCGCGCCCGACCGGAAGAAGAGCGGATGCAAGTCAACACGGTACGGGCGGGCCGGTTTCACTCCGAGGACGATGAGGAGGAGCAAGACTGCTCCGAGCACCATCGACGCCGCGCCGGCCACGACGAGGACCTGCATACCCTCATAGACGAACAGCCGGCCGACCGCCGAAACGAGCGCGCCGCCACCGAAACACACAAGCACGATCGCGCGCGACCTCAGCGGGATGGCCGGGCGGTTGTTGAGACGCACGGTGAACTCGAAGAGCAGCGCACCGATGAAGACAGCGAACCAGCCCCACAGCTGCAATTCACCGTGTGCCTGAACCGTCGCCAGCCACCGCTCGCCGGCGACGCCCTGCTGGAGGGCAGCCAGCACACCGAGTGTGAGTCCCGCGGTAGCGGCAACAACGAGCGCAACCGCCATCGCAACGGCGGGGAACCAAACGCCTGGCGGCGCCACCTGCTGCTCCCGACCTGCAGCCCGTACGGCCACCACCGGAAGCGCACCATGACGCCCGATGACGTCAGGCATCGTCCCATCCACTCATCGCGCGCTCCCTCGAAGAGCGACGCCGCCCGCGTCGTTTGGTCACGCCGTCGCGGTCAGCGCGTGCCACTGCAGCGAAGCTGTCACATTCGAGGATAGCGAAGTCAGTCGTGCGTCCCCAGACAGTAAGGGGAATGCCCCGACGGAGCTCGGATGGTCCGCGAGCATGTCCGGCGGGTGAACAGCCTCGAACCATGACGCGCGAGCCGAAATCCAACGTTCCGGACTAGACTCAGTTGATGAAGAAGATCGGGTTTCTCTCCTTCGGGCACTGGTCGCCGACACCATACTCACAGACGCGCACTGCCTCGGACGCGCTACTGCAGTCCGTCGAGTTGGCCGTCGCCGCCGAGGAGCTCGGCGCAGACGGGGCGTACTTCCGGGTGCATCACTTCGCCCGGCAGCTCGCCTCGCCGTTCCCGCTGCTCGCCGCCGTCGGCGCTCGCACGCAACGCATCGAGATCGGCACGGCGGTGATCGACATGCGTTACGAGAACCCGCTGTACATGGCCGAGGACGCCGGTGCGGCGGACCTCATCGCGGGCGGCCGCCTCCAGCTCGGCATCAGTCGCGGGTCGCCGGAGCAGGTGATCGACGGCTGGAGGTACTTCGGCTTCGAGCTCGCCGAGGGCGAGTCCGACGCGGACATGGCCCGGCGACATACGCAACGGTTCCTCGAGGTGTTGCGCGGCGAGGGATTCGCCGAGCCAAACCCGCGTCCGATGTTCGAGAACCCGCCGGGGCTGCTGCGCATCGAGCCGCACTCGGAGGGGCTCCTCGACCGCATCTGGTGGGGCGCCGGCTCGGACGCGACCGCCGTCTGGGCGGCGCAGCTCGGTATGAATATGCAAACCTCAACCCTGAAGTGGGACGAGACCGGCGAGCCGCTGCACATCCAGCAGGCCACGCAGATCCGCGCCTTCCGCGCCGCCTGGGCCGAAGCGGGACACGCACGAGAACCACGCGTCTCGGTCAGCCGCAGCATCTTCCCGATCGTGAACGACCTCGACCGCCGCTACTTCGGCCAGAGCGGTCAGAGCCAGGACCAGATCGGCTACATCGATGAGAACACGCGCGCGGTGTTCGGCCGGAGCTACGCCGCCGAGCCGGACGTCCTCGTGAAGCAGTTGGAGCAGGATGAGGCGATCCGGGAGGCGGACACGCTCCTCCTCACGATCCCCAACCAGCTCGGCGTCGACTACAACGCGCACGTGCTCGAGTCGATCCTGACTCACGTGGCGCCGGCACTTGGTTGGCGATGATTGACTCGAGGCAGCCGGCCGGTGCGTCAGCAGACGCCGACTGGGGAGAGATGGGAACGGCGATGGCGAACGGGAACCCGGAGATCCTCCCGAGTCTACCAGTCCACGGCGGCGCTCCGTCGGACACGTCGGAGCATCGGCTGCGAGTTGATGGCCTGGTGCGCGATGACACTATCCTCGACAGCGCCGCGCTCACCGCACTGCCACGCGCGGAGGTCACGGAGGACTTTATCTGCCGCGAAGGCTGGGCTGTCTCCGGTCTGCACTGGGAGGGCGTATCGCTCTCCACCGTCCTCGAACTCGTCGGCGCGAGCCCGGAGGCGGCCTTCGTGCAGGTATCATCCGGCGACTTCAGCACGCCGCTCTCCAGGGCGGACGCGTCGCGTGCACTGCTCGCGACCGACCTCGGCGGTGAGCCGCTCGGCGCGCAGCATGGCGGCCCCGTGCGACTGATCCTGCCGGGCGCGGACTGCTACACGAGTGTGAAGTGGGTCGACCACATCGAGGTGCGTCGCTCTCCCAGCGACGACACGGCACAGACGATCGCTCTGGCCAGACTGGAACGCCGAGCCGACGCCTGACGGTCAATCTCTCCTGAACGGGCCGCGTTCGGAACGTCCCGGAGCGCTTCTGCTCGAGCGGCTTCGCTAGGACTTGCGGCGGAACGTCACGCGCCAGACACCGCCTGGCTCCTCGGCCGCTTCGTGGGTGAAGCCGCGATCGGCCATCGCCGCAAAGAGCGGCACCGGCTCGAACGGGGCCACGAGCTCCAGGTCCTCATCCGGACCCAGTTCCTTGACAGCCGCCATGATCCGCGCGAAGGGCTCGCGTCCCTCCGCGATGTCGCCCCGAACATCGATGAACGCCACTGCGCCACCACCTCCCGAGCGGGCTAGCTAGCCGGCCCGCGTTCCATGCCTCGCGCCTCAGATCGATGCGAGCCGCGCCGTCTCCGGCCCTGCGGAGACCTAGTGAGTCGCAAAGTACGCGGCGAACGGACGCAGGTCGAGGCGATGCACCG
>CAYZJO010000006.1:0-144486 GCA_964479165.1 uncultured Dehalococcoidaceae bacterium | reverse complement strand
CGGGCCGCTACCTCAGCTCGGTCTCGTCGACGATCGCCGGCGGCACCTCCGAGATTCAGCGCAACATCGTCGCCACCCGTGGACTGGGGCTGCCTCGAGGGTAGCGGCGCGGGGAGGCGCGTAGTGGCCGAGGAATTCTCGGAGCGGGGCGACCTCGTCGGGAAGTTGCGATCACACCTCGACGAACTCGTCGAAGTCGTGCGACGGCGCTCTGAAGCTCAGTTGCGGGAGCCGCCGCAGCCCGGCGAGTGGTCCGCGCTCCAGCAGCTCGAGCATCAGCTCGTCGCCGAGGAGATCTGGGTGGCGATGGCGGTGAAGGCCGCGTTCGAGCAGGAACCCGACCTCACCGAACTGTGGAACAAGTACCGCAACGTCGAGGAGCGCAACCCGTTCCCGCCACCGCGCGAACCGCGCTCCCTCGACGAGTTGGTTGCGGAACTCTTGGCGCGCCACCGCCAGACGCTCGAGTTGATCGACTCGATCCCCGACCACGCGCTTCATCGCAAGGGACGGAACACGGGCTGGGGCGACCTCACGGTGCTCCAGATGCTACGCAGCGTGTACCGCCACTACCGCATGCACATCGACCAGATCGAGGAGCGCGAGCAAACGTTCACCCCGCGCCCGTGACGTAGCAGGTTGCCGAGCCGCTCAGGCGTCGCGAGTCTCCGCTACGAACTCGCGGATTGCCTCGAAGTACTGTTCGCGTCCTAGCCAGAGCAGGTCGTTGTGTCCGGCGCGAGGGATCGTCACGACGCGATGGGGGCTGTGTTCGAGGAGCGCGCTGAGCGCATGCGCCGTGCTCAGCGGCACGAGTTCGTCTTGCTCGCCGTGAATCAGCAGCGCGGGGATTGAGATCGAGCGCACCTTCGCCTCATGCCCCGCGGCGAGCATGCCGCCGACCTCGGTATCGAGGAGTCCCGTGCGCTCGAGCATGCGGCGGATGTTGCCGGCGCCGCTCTCGATGATGAGTCCGCGGAACCGTTCGCTCTTGTTCGCCGCCAGTTCGAGCGCCGGATGGGCTCCCAGGCTCCGCCCCATGATGAACCGCTCGGGCGCGTAGTCGAGGCGGTCGAGCAGCGCGTGGAACTGCTCGGCGGTCGGATGCGCGTCGGCGACGAGCGTCGCTGCCGTCGGTGTGCCGTTGCTCCGCCCGTAACCACGGAACTCGGCGACGAAGAGATTGAGGCCGACCTCGCGGTAGAGGAGCGCGATGTCGTCGTGGTCGCTCGCGATCTCGCCGTTGCCGTGGAAGTACAGCAGGGTCGGAAACGCTCGATCGAAGGCATAGAACCGCGCCCCCAGGTGCACGCCCGGCGAGACGTCGATCACCACGTCCGTCGCCCCCTCGGGCGGCGGGTACGCCTCGCGGCGGGGGTAGAACATCGACGCGCTCGCGCCGATCTGGTCGAGCAACGAGTAGTCGGGTGCGTCGTTGGTCATGCGGCCTCCGAGATTAGCCAGCTGCTACCCGGCGACCTGGCTCACTAGCTCGACCAGCTCATCCAGATCGAACGGCTTGCGCAGCAGAGCAGCGGCGCCGAGTTCTGAGGTGAGGCGCGAGTAGTCGTGCGTGCCGGTGACGATGATCACCGGCACGTCTGAGGCCGGCGGAGCGAGACTCGTCTGGTGTGTCCGGAACACGCGTCCATCCATGCCCGGAAGTGCGATGTCGAGGAGGATGACATCTGGCAGCCACACCTCCAGTACGTCGAGCGCTTCTGGCCCGCTCATTGCCTGGCGGACGTCGTGCCCCTCGTCGGCGAGCGTGTCCGCGAGGAGCCGTCGAATCGCAGGGTCGTCCTCGACGACGAGCACCCGCTTTGCGTCAGGCATGCTGCGCGGTCTCCGTAGCAGCGGCAGACTCCGGGCTCCATGGTGCGCTCTCGGGTCGCGGCAGCCAGAGCGACATCGTCGTGCCCTTGCCGTCGCCCTCGCTGTGCGCCCAGAGGCGTCCACCGTGCTGCTCGGCGATCCGTCGCGCAACATAGAGGCCGAGACCCAGCCCCGGGATGTTGGCCGCTGCGGCATTCGGCGCGCGTCCGAACGGGGTGAAGATCGTCTCGAGGGACTGCGGCGGGAGCCCGATGCCTGAGTCTCGCACTTCGAGCAACGTCCCGGAACCGTCGGACCACATTTTCACTCGAACGTCGGTGTGGCTCGGCGAGTACTTCACCGCGTTGTCCAGCAGGTTCGCGATCACCTGACGGATGCGGTCCGGGTCGACGATGCCGGTCGTCTCCTGCTCCTGCACCTCGACGACGAGTCGCTGTGTCGGCCACTCGCCGCGCCGGGCGAGGTCGCGCACGAGGTCCGCGAGGTTCACTTCCTGCGGACGGAGCGGCAACATCCCTCGTTGCAGTCGTGAGACATCGAGGAGGTCGTTCGTCAGATTCGCCAGCCGGGCGCCGCTTTCCTCCAATGCTTCGATGTATGTCGCGAGGCGCTCTTGGGTCAGCCGGCCCGACTTGTGCGCCCTGCGCAGCAGCTGTGCCGTACCCGTCATCGCCGCGACCGGGTTTCGCAGCTCGTGCGAGGCGATCGAAAGGAACTCCTCGCGAGCCCGGACCGCGTCCTCGAGGTCCGCCTGTGCGCGCTCCGCATCCGACCGCGCGGCCTCGGCTGCCAGCCGGGCTTCCACCTGTTCGGTCACTTCGTACAGGTGAACGAAGATGCCGTCGACGTTCCCGTCCCGGTCGCGAGTAGGGGCATAGACGAAATTGACGTAATGTCGCGACGACGAATCGCCGCGCTCGTCGTCGAACTCGATCACGCTCTCAGTCCCCACGAACGGCTCACCCGATTGGTACACGTGATCGAGCAGTTCGAGGTAGCCCTGCCGGGCTACCTCGGGCAACGCCTCGTGGACGGGCCGTCCGATCAGCGGGCGGTGGCCGACGAGTTCGAGGTACTTGGGACTGGCCAGCGTAAAGACATGGTCCGGCCCGGTGAGGAGGCAGAGCGCAGCGGGTGCCTGCTCGACTGCGCGTTGGAGCCTCTCACGTTCGCGCTGTTCGCGTGCTACTGCGTCCGCCCGTGCCGCGCTGAGCGCTTCGTCCGAGATCCGGCGCTCGATGAGATCCGCGGCCTGTCGCGCGAGCACGTCGAGGAGGCGCAGGTCGCGCTCCGGCGGGGTGTGGGGGTGGCTCCAGTGCGTTGACAGCGCGCCGATCAGCTGGCCGCTCCGCGAGAGGAGAGGCGTCGTCTGAATGGCCTGGACTCCGGCCGCCAGATACCGCGACTGTTCTTCGCTGCCGGCCATCGACTCTGATGCAGCCACGTCGGAAACGATGACGCGCCGCCGGGTGCGCAGCGCCTCACCGCACGCACTCGGTGACGTGGCGGTGACCCAGTGCCAGAAGTCGGCGTCTTCCTCGGTCAGCCCGCGGTGCGCCAGGAGCCGCAACATTCCGCCGCCGCCGTCCGAATCGGGTTCCAGCATCTGCACGGCGGCACAGTGCGAATGCATGACAGCCATCGCGCCCTCGAGGATGCGCTCGTAGAGGCGGTCGACGTGGTCACCCTCGATCAGCTGGGCGCTGATGTTCCGCAGCAGTTCGGCATTCGCGAGGTCGGCGGCGAGCTGTGCCTCCTTCTCCCGTAGGACCTGCTCAGCGCGCGACCGCTCATCGGCGAGGCGCACGTGCGCCTCGACACGGGCGATCAGTTCCCGAGCGCTGAACGGCTTTGTGAGGTAGTCGTCCGCTCCCGCCTGCATTCCCTCGATGCGCGCCTCTTCTCCCGCCCGCGCCGAGAGGAGGATGACCGGGATCGCTCGCAGCAGCTCGTTGCTCCGAATCGTGGCGAGGAGCTCGAACCCGTCGAGCCGCGGCATCATGACGTCGGCAAGCACGAGGTCGGGCGGCTGCTGCTCGATCTCGCGCAGCGCGGCGGCGCCGTCGGCGACGGTCGTCACCTCGTATCGCGTCGAGAGGAGGCGGCGGAGGTAATCCCGCATGTCCGCGTTGTCATCGGCGATGAGCACGCTCCGCCGGGCGTCCTCGTCGAGCGGCGTCAGGAGGGGGGCGGTGTCGAATGCGGTTCGCGCCGCACGTGTGGATTCGTCCACGCCATCGGGAAGCCAGCGCAACGCTTCTTCCACGAAGGGCTGCGCGCCGAGGGCCGTCGACACGAGTTCACGCGACGTACCGATGCGATCCGCCGGGAGGTGTGCGGCGCCGAGGGGGACGCGCACCTCGAACGTGCTGCCCGCACCGACCTCGCTGGTCACGCTGACCGAGCCACCGTGCAACTGGACGAGTTCCTGCACCAGGGCCAGGCCGATGCCGGAACCTTCGTAGGTGCGGCCGCGCGCTCCCTCGATGCGGTGGAATCGCGTGAACAGCTTTGGGATCTCATCCGCTGGGATTCCGATGCCTGTGTCGCGGACGCGCAGCACCGCGTGTCCGTCTTCCGGCGCCAGCGAGACCGCGATCTCGCCCTCGAGCGTGAACTTGAAGGCGTTCGAGATGAGGTTGAGAACGATCTTCTCCCACATATCGCGGTCGACGTACACCCGCTCAGCGGAGGACGGGCAGTCGATCGAGAGCTGCATTCCAGCGCTCTCGACAGCCGAACGGAAGGCGCTCGCGAGTTCGGCGGTCGCGCTGCCAAGGTCTATCGGTTCGTACACTGCCTCGGCGCGACCGGCCTCGATGCGCGAGAAGTCCAGCAGGGTGTTCACGAGTCGCAGGAGACGCTGCCCGTTGCGGTACGCAACCGCCAGCCCCTCGGCCGTGCTCGTGCCATCCGTCGACAGGGCCTGCTCGAGGGTGCCGAGGACCAGGGTCAATGGCGTGCGGAACTCATGGCTGACGTTGCTGAAGAACGCCGTCTTCGCGCGATCCAGCTCGGCGAGGGACTCCGCGCGTTGTCGCTCTTCCTCGTAGGCCAGTGTCTCGGCGACCGTGGCCGCGATGCGCCCGGCGAGCAGCTCGAAGAACGCGCGGTACGACTCATCAAGCGCGCGGCGAGGACTGACAGCCGCGACGAGGATGGCTGTGGGAAGGTCATGGCCGGGCAAGAGGACAGGGAGGGACAGCGCGGCTGTGGGAGGGTCGGGCCAGCCACCACTTGGCAGTGCACCGAAACGCGTCGGCAACCCCTCAACGAGTACGGCCCGCCCCGTCCTCGCGACCTCTCGCAGCCCCCACGCGTCAGGGTCCGCGGACTCCATGCCTAACCCCGCAGGGACCGCAGGGTGATTGGCGTCGATTCCGCTGGTGGCCGCCAGGCGAATGTCTCCCTCAGCCTGATCGACCCGGTAGAGGAGCGCGAACGGGAGGTCCAGCGGATTCTGTGCGAGTGTCTCCGCGCTCAGCGCGAACGCGTGCTCGACGCTCTGGGTAGCGCTCGCGCCGATGTCCTTCAGCGTATTGAGCCTTCGCTCACCGAGGACGCGCTCCGTCGTCTCGACGCAGGTGATGAGGACGCCTCCGACCTCCCCGCTCTCATCACGAACCGGGCTGTACGAGAACGTGAAGTACGTCTCCTCCTCGTATCCGTAGCGCTCCATCAGGAGCAGGAGGTCCTCCGACCAGATGGGCTCGCCCTGCTGCATGACCTGGTCGTAGAGCGGACCGACGACGTCCCAGATCTCTGCCCAGCACTCCCATCCCACTTGTCCCATGGAGTGCGGATGCTTCCTACCGAGGATCATGCGGTAGCCGTCGTTGTAGAGCTGGATGCCAGACGGCCCCCACCAGATCGCCATCGGGAAGCGCGATCCCAGGCAGATGCTGAGCGCGGTCCGGAGGCTCTGAGGCCAGCGGTCGCGAGGCCCGAGCGGCGTTCGACCCCAGTCGATGCTCTCAATGACCGCAGGCGCGCTTAGTTCCATCAACGGCTGTCGCCACTCCGCTGAGCGAGTTCATGATCGGACGTGAGAGAACGACGCTCGGGGTGAGCGTGCCTCGATGCGAGCATACGAGGGGTGCCCAGCGGTGGAGAACCGGGTGGGTATCAAACCCGCAACAAGACGGGCTCCCGGGTACCCGGGAGCCCGCCGGCCGATCAGTACGAGGACTAGCCGCGAGGCAGCCCCAGTCCGCGGGTCGCGATGATGTTCCGCTGAATCTCGGACGAGCCGGCAGCGATCGTCGCAGGGACCGACGTCACGTAGCCCTGCGTGAACGTGGCCTTCGCGGCCGCGTGCGGACTCGCCGGGTCCCAGACGTTCGAGTACAGGCCGAAGATCTTTGTGCCCGTCCTCTGCAGTCTCTGGCCAGCCTCCGAGATGAACATCTTCGCCGTCGACGCCTCGTAGTTCGGGATCAGGCCGCGGTTCTGCATCGAGATGATGCGGAACGAGAAGTTCGACCCGACCTCGGTTTCGAGGTAGCGCTCGGCGAGCTCGTTGCGCAGTGCCTGTGACGAACCGCCTCGACCGTGCAGGGTTGACTTCGTCTTGCCCTCGTCCGACTTCACGTACTCCATGAGACCGTTGATCGTGCGCCGCTGCGCGACCGCGCCCGAGATGTTCGAGCGCTCGAAGTCGAGCAGGGTGGCGCCGACGTACCAGCCGCGGTTTTCCTCGCCGATGACGTTCGCCACGGGAACACGCACGTCCTCGAAGAACGTCTCGTTGAAGCCGTGCTTCCACGCCATGTTGATCAACGGGCGGATGGTCAGGCCCGGCGTCTTGATGTCGTCGATCACGAGGAACGTGATGCCGCGGTGCTTCGGCGCGTCCGGGTCCGTGCGCACGAGGGCGAACAGCGCATCCGCGTGGTGCGCGCCGGACGTCCAGATCTTCTGCCCGTTGACGACGTACTCGTCGCCGTCCTTCACGGCGCGCGTCTGGAGCGAGGCGAGGTCCGAGCCGGAGCCCGGCTCCGAGTAGCCCTGCGCGAAGACGACGTCGCCCGAGAGGATGCCGGGAAGGTACTTCTTCCGCTGCTCCTCGGTGGCGTGAACGATCAGCGTGGGGCCGAGGAGGCTCACGCCCGACCCACCGACGGTCGGCGCGCCCTCCATCGCCATCTCCTGGCGAAGGATGAACTGCTCCATTGGGGAGAGTCCGCCGCCGCCGTACTCCTTCGGCCATTGCGGTGCGAACCACCCGCGTGCGGCGAGTGCGTCTGCCCACGCTTTCGCGGCCTCGCGACGTGCCGGGTCCTCTGCCTTGCGGTCAGCGACCCAGTCGCCTGCCGCGCCCTCCTCGCCCCCACCCTCGCCGCGGGCGAGGCGCTTGTAGAACTCGGGAAGACCGTTCTCAAGGACCTCCCGTACTTCCTTGCGGAAGGCTGCCTGCTCTTCGTTGTCAGCCCAGTCCATTCGTGTCCCCTCCTCGCCGCTGACAGTGGTCGAGCGGCGCCCTGCATTGTATTCGTAATGCCAACTAGTGACACCGCGACGTTTCCGTACGAGTTGCGGCGTACGCTCGTGATGCGTCTTCGGACGCCCCTGGAGGTGCGAAGTGTCGGAGTGGGACGGCTGGGACACCGGTCGGGTGGTGCTCGCGCTCAGCGCGGTGCTCTACGCCGGCATCTGGGTCCAACTCTCGCTGTACCACTGGGCGGGCGCCTTCAAGCACTTCGCGATGTGGATCCCGGTCTTCGCGACGCCGCTGTTTGTGATGGGCGCCCTCATCGGCGTCGTGGCCCGCGACGGCGTCTGGGGCTGGATTGCTGGCGGGCTCCTGGCGATCGGCGTCGTCGAGGGGCTGGCGGGACTGTTCTTCCACGTGCGAGGGATGCGCTACCAGGTCGGCGGCTACTCGCTGCGCAAACTCGTCAGCGGACCACCGCCGCTCCTGCCAGTCGCCTTCTCGATGACAGGCGTCTTTGGTCTCGTGGGGCTGCTCTGGAATGTCTGACGAGCGCTACCCAACGCTCGCCGAGTTCTGGGAGCGCCTCGATGCCCGCGAGGTAGAGGCGGACCTCCGACGGGCACTCCACGAGCGAGCGGCGACCGAGGGCGGGACGGTCACCCGAGTCGGCCAGGAGGCGACCGTGGTCGCCGTGGCAGCGCGAGTCCTGCCCGGCGCCGTGCCGGCGGCGACGCTCGCCGCGTTCCTCGATGCCCACTACGACGAGCAGCTCGGACGCGGCGATGAGCGTGTCGGGCTGTTGCCTCGCGGCGAACTGATCCCGGCGGGCTTCGCTGCGCTCGAGGCGCTTGCGAGCGAGCGACACTCGTTGACCTTCGTGGAGCTCGACTCGCCGCGGCAGGACGAGCTGCTGCTCGCAGCCGAGGGCGGCGACATGCCGGGTCCCGACGGCTTCGACTCGGCAGAGTGGTTCGTCCGCGTGCGAGACACGCTCCTGCTCGCGTACGGCGCTGATCCTCGGGGCATGGTGCAGATGGGCTACCCCGGACCGTCGTACCGGCCCGGTCACATCTGGCTCGACCTCGAGGAGGTGCGTGCGCGGGCGAATCGGAAGCCGGGGTACCAGGTCCTGTGAAGCCGCTCGAGCTCACCGCCGACCGCGGCCGGATGCGGCGCTACGAGGGCCGCGTCGATGTCTGCATCATCGGCTGCGGCGCTGCCGGGTCGGTGCTGGCGAAGGAGCTTGCTGAGGCCGGCTGGCGCGTCGTGGTCCTCGAGGCGGGCGACTGGCTCACCACGGACGACGACCTCCGCCAGGACGAGCTGACGATGCGCGGGAAGTTCGACTGGGACGACCGCCGCTGGGTCGGCGGTACCGAGGGCATCGAGCAGGGCCACAAGCGCGACGGACGTGGAGTCGGCGGCGGCACATTGCACTATGGCGGCGTCTCGCTGCGCCTCTGGCCCGAGGATTTCGAGCGAAGGACGCGCGATGGCGTCGGCATCGACTGGCCGATCTCGTACGAGGAGCTCGCGCCGTACTACGACCGGGTCGAACGCGAGATGCGGCTGTCGGGGCCGCTTCGTATGCCCTGGGGGCCGAGGCGAGGCAAGTACCCGCAGCCGCCTCACGCGCTGACCGCGCGCGACATCGTGGTGGCTCGGGGCATAGAGCGAGTCGGCATGCGCTGGTCCGAGAATGCCCTCGCGATCCTCACCGGCACTCACGACGGTCGATCGCCGTGCATGAACTATGGCTACTGCCAGTGGGGCTGCAAGAGCCGCGCGAAGACTTCGATGGCTGTCAGCTACGTCCCGAAGGCGGTACTCGCGGGTGCGGAGGTGCGCGACCGCGCTCGCGTCACGCTGCTGGAGACAGACGAGGCTGGGCGGATCAGCGGCGTCGTCTACGAGCGCGAGGGCGCGACCCATCGGCAGGAGGCGGACGTCGTCATCCTGTCGGCGTTCTGCGTCGAGAACCCTCGCCTCCTCCTGTACTCCGCGACGGGCCCGTATCCGAACGGCCTCGCGAATTCGTCGGGCACGGTCGGCCGCTACCTCCTGGTGCACATCGCCGAGGGCCACCTCGCCCGGTTCAACCGCCCGATCCACATGTGGTCGACGGCCCCCGGAACGCTGCTCTCGCAGGATGACTATGGGACCCAGCCGGGGCGCGGCTTCGCGGGCGGCTGGAGCTGGATGACCTCGAGCCTCTTCCCCGCCGAGTTCGCGACGGCGCTGTCGAAGACCGCGCCCGGGCTCTGGGGTGCGCGGCTGGTCCGTTACCTCGAGCAGTACCCGAACTTTGCCGTCCTCGGTACCGAGGGAGAGTGCCTGCCCTACGCGGACAACCGGGTCGAGCTCTCGGACGACGTCGACGAGTGGGGCGTCCCGAGGGCGCGCGTCACGTTCAACTTCCACGAGAACGAGCGCGCTATGCGCGACGCGATCCATTCGAAGGCGCGCGCCATCCTCGAGGCAGGGGGCGCTGAGGAGGTGCTCGTCGCGTCGGGGAACGACCACACGATGGGCGGCTGCCGGATGGGTGACGACCCTGCGACCTCTGTCGTGGACCGCAACCTCCGGTCGCACGACCACCCGAACCTCTACATCTGCGACGCGAGCGTCTTCCCGTCAGCGGGTGGCGTGAACCCCTCGCAGACGATCATCGCGCTCGCGACGCGCCTCGCCGAGCATCTGGGGAGCGGCCTGACGAACCGCTAGCGCAGCGACGAGAAGAACGCACGTACCTCGCTGAGCATCCGCTCCGGCTGGTCATGGTGAATCCAGTGACCCGAGTCCGGAATCCACGCAGTGCGCACCGACTTCGCACTGCGGAAGTGCTTCTCGGCGTCGGGCATCTGGCCCGAGGTCGTGTGGTCGCGCTCGGCGAAGACGAGGAGCGTCGGGCACTCGACCGCCTCCCAGAAGCGCGGCAGCTCTTCGCGCCGTACTTCCATCGAGGTGCGGCCGTTCACCCAGAAGTCGTGCTTCCAGACGAAACCGCCGTCGACGGGCTTCGAGGCATACGCAGCGATCTCGTGGACGAAGTCCGCGGGGAGACGCGGGTTCGCCTCGCGCATTCGCTGAGCGGCCTCGTCGAGCGTCGGGTAGACGCGGGGCGCCGAGCCCTCGAACCCGCGCACGCGGTCGCCCCAGCGTCGCAGCCAGTGCGGCCCCATGCCGTCCTCGTCACGCGGGTTGAGCGAGTGGGTGCCTTCGAGGACCGCGAGCGCCTCGAACATCTCGGGGTAGGTACCCGCGGCGATCAGCGAGACCGATCCGCCGTACGAGTGCGCGAGGACGCGGGTTGGCGCACCAACCGTCTCGATCACGCGGACCACGTCGAGCGCGTTGTCCGGCAGGCCGTAGTGCCCGCCAGGCGTCGGCGCCGAGTCGCCGTGCCCGCGGAGATCGAGTGCGACCACGTGGTACTCGTCGCGGAGTGCGGCCGCGATGCGGTCCCACGACCGCGAGTGGTCGCCGCCGCCGTGCACCAGCACGAGGTTGGGCGCGTCCTCGTTGCCCCAGTCCCAGTAGGAGATCCGCACCCGCTGCGACTCGACGAAACGCTGCTCAGGTCCGGCGGCCATGCGCCATCCTCCCACTCGTGCCGTGATCAGGACGCGGGCGGCTCCGGCAGTTCGAGCGGCGGGTACATCGGAATCCCGATGTTGAACGCCGCTTCGCGCGTGGTGCCAAAGTCCGCCTCGATATCCCCGAGGTTGAAGGCCTGGCGCTTGTAGTTCCAGTTCTCCGGCTTCAATTCGAGCGCGCGCTTGAACTGCTCGACGGACGCCGCGTGCGCGCCCTGCTCCTCGAGGAACACGCCGAGGCGGAAGTGCGCCATCGCCTGCGCGTTCGCCTCGTCCGACTCACCGATGCGGCGGCTGGTCTCGGCGCTTTCGGTCACGTAGATGCTCGACGGGCCGTTGCGCACCCAGTCCCGCATCGCCTCGAGATAGCGCTCATTCGTCGTGCGCTCGTTCGTCTCGCGGTTGAGGCGGGTGAGGTAGATCGGGTCGTTGCCGCGTACGATGCGGTCGTTCTCGTCGATCCAGAAGACGGCCGGTACGTTACGTGTGTTGTAGAGCTCCGGCACGACATGGTGCGGGTCGAGCAGCGACGGGTGCGTCGGACTGGCGGCCTCGATCCACGGCCGCGACGCATCGATGCCCTTGGAGTCCGCCCCGACGGTGATCACCACTGCGCCCTGGTCCTTGATCTCCTCGTGGAACGCCTGCCAGACCGGCAGGTCAAAGCGGCAGCCTCACCAGGAGGCCCAGACTGCGAGGAACTGCTTCTTCCCGCGATGGTCCGAGCGCCGGTGTCGTTGGCCCTCGAGGTCCGTGAGTTCGAAGTCGGGAGCTTCAAGCCACTCGAGGGCGCTGCGTTGCGCCGCCGCGCTCTTGCCGAAGTACCATGAACCATGCTCGGCGTCCCGCGCGACCGGCAGACCGAAGTAGCGCGCGAACCCGGCGAAGTTCACCCACTCCGCCCCGTCCCGCTCCTCGACAAGGCCGCCGCCGACATCGCCGTAGATCGGGACGCAGACTTCATCGCGGCACAGTCCCTCCGGTTCGAGGTGCCAGCCGGTCGCCGCCTCCAGTTCGTCCACCGGCAGCCAGAGGTCGTCGCCTTCGACTCGTGCGCGGTCGGACGCCGCGCGTGTTTCGGCAGTGAGGATGGTCACGGACATCGGGTGGTCCTCTCAGGCGAAGTGCGCGAGCGATGCTACAGCCTCGGGCAGAGGTTGTGAGCGGTTCGCTCGCCCGCGGTCCCGGTTTGGTGCACGAGCCCTATCGACCGGAGGGTACGCAGTAGGAGGATGATCGCTCCATCGCGTACGCCGCTCGGAGTGACGATGTCGGACCTGATGCCCTCACGAACGATCCACGCGTCCATCGACCGGCGTCCCGAGGACGTCTACGAGTTCCTGATGACGCCGCAGCGGCTGCCCGAGTGGGCGCCGGGCTTCGCGCTGTCGGTGCACCAGGACAGAGACGATGGCTGGGTCGTCGAGACAGCGGACGGCGCGGTAGGCATCGAGTTCGTCGATCGCAACGACCTCGGCGTCGCGGACCATACGGTCACGCCGGAGAAGGGGGTCAGGGTGACGAATCCGGTCCGCGTCCTGCCGAACGGCGAGGGCTCGGAGGTCACCTTCACGCTCTTCCATCGCCCCGAGATGTCGGTCGCTGAGTTCGAGGTGGATGCGGCGACGGTCCAGCGTGACCTCGACACGCTGAAGCGGCTCCTCGAGGCGGCTGGTGGCGACGACGGAGCGTCGGGAGGGTAGGGGGTGATAAGACATAAGATGATCCGCCAGTTGGGGTGGGCGCACCTCGCTACGCTGTCTGTACCGCCTCCGAGCACCCATCACGAATTTCTTCACAGCAGGTGTCGATCCAGCGGTCGGTCGTTCGACGTGTCTACAGAGCCGGGCGTTGAGGCCGGTCGCGAACACTCAGGGGCAGGGCCCCGCACGGAAGGAACGAACGATGCGCTTCATGGTCATGGTCAAGGGTGACCAGGACACCGAGGCGGCCGCAGGGCCGACCGAGGAGATGCTCACGGAGATGGGCAAGTTCAACGACGAACTGGTGAAGGCGGGCGTGATGCTCGCCGGCGAGGGGCTGCACCCAAGCTCGAAGGGGGTGCGTGTGCACTTCGCCGGGGACAAGCGCACCGTCGTCGACGGTCCGTTCCCGGAGGCCAAGGAGTTGATCGCCGGCTATTGGATCTGGGAGTGCAGCTCGCTGGAGGAGGCGGTCGAGTGGGCGAAGCGCTGCCCGAACCCAACCGGCGTGGAGGGTGAGCTCGAGATCCGTCAGATCTTCGAGACCGCGGACTTCGGCGACGCGATGACACCGGAGCTCATCGCCCAGGAGGAGCGTCAGCGCGCGGCCATCGAGGCTCGGCAGCAGCAGTAGAGTGTCGCCGCCGCCCGGACCGACGCTCCGGGCGGCGGCTTCGTGCGGTACCGCTTCAGACGGAGGTCCGCGTGGCAGACGAGAAGGTCAAGGGTCCCGCGTCTTACTTCCCTTCGATCGAGAAGAAGTACGGGAGGCCGATCGAGGACTGGAAGGCGCTGATTCGCTCCAGCTCGTTGACCAAGCACATGGAACTCGTGAACTGGCTCAAGTCGGAACATGGTCTTGGTCATGGCCACGCGAACGCGCTTGTGGCGCACGCGCTCCAGGAGGGCGCCCACGGGGCGCCATAAGACAGGCAACGCGCCCTTTGCCGGGCGTTACGAAGTGGGACGGGGGAATCCAGTGGTGCGATTCAGGACCACGATCGTCGGTGGCAGCAGTGGGAACACGACCGGCATCGAGGTGCCCGACGAGGTCGTCGAGGCACTCGACGCGGGCAAGCGCCCGGCGGTCCACGTCAAGGTCGGGGACTTCGCGTATCGAAGCACCATCGCCCGGATGGGCGGCGTATACATGATCTCGCTCAGCGCGGAGCGTCGTGAGGCTGCGGGCGTGGCAGCCGGCGACGAAGTCGACATTGAGCTCGAACTCGACACGGAGGTGCGCGAGGTTGTGGTTCCGCCGGATCTCGCAACTGCGCTCGACGCCGACCCCGAGGCGAAGCGCTTCTTCGAGAGCCTGTCGTACAGCAACAAGAGCCGGCATGTGCTCGCTGTGGAGGGTGCGAAGACCGCCGAGACGCGTCAGCGTCGCATCGAGAAGGCCGTTGAGACGCTGAGGGCCGGGAAGAAGTAGGCCGGCGAACGGGAGGCTAGCGCTGGGCCTGACGTAGCGCGCGGGCGATCGTGCGGTCACTTTCGCGCTTCGCGATGGCCTGACGCTTATCGTAGGCACGACGCCCCTGCGCCAATCCGAGTTCCACCTTGGCGCGACCCCTCGAGAGGTAGAGGCGCAGCGGGATCAGCGTGCTGCGGGGTTGCTGCTCGAGCGCCTGCCGGATGCGCTCGATCTCGTGGCGGTGCAGCAGGAGCTTCCGCGGACGTGTCGGCTCGTGGTTCTCGCGGGCGGGGAGGTACGCCGCGATGTGGACGTTGTAGAGCCACACCTCGTCATCCACGATGCGGGCGTATCCCTCGCCGATGTTCGCCTTGCCGTCGCGGAGCGAGCGGATCTCGGTCCCGAGCAGGACAATGCCCGCGTCGTACCGTTGCAGAATCTCGTAGTCATAACGTGCGCGCCGGTTGACGGCGAGCGTCGCGCTCGTCGCATCGCTCTTGCCGTCGGCTCCTTGTTTCTTCTTCGTCTTCGCCACGGCTAGTGTTCGGTGCTCAGCCGTCGCAGCTGCGCCCGCGTTGCCGACACCTCGACGTGGGGCTGGCCAGACGGGACGGCCGTGATCGTGAAGTTGAGGATCAGGGTAGCGCTGCCGCGGCGCCGGCCTCGGCCCGAAGCGCGTCGATCGCACGGAACAACGCGACGTCGCGTCCGCCCTCGATGTCGTCGGCCGTCAGCGTGACGGGTACGTCCGGCGAGACGCCGGCGCCCTCGATCTGGTTGCCCGCCGGCGTCAGCCACCGCGCGATCGAGACGTACACGGCGCCGCCGTTGCTCAGTTCGCGGGCGTGGTTGACCGTGCCTTTCCCGAAGGACCTCGTCCCGACCACGGTCGCGCGGCCGTTGTCCTGCAGCGCAGCGGCGAGCAGCTCGGAGCCGGACGCTGAAAACTCGTCCTGGACCACGACGATGGGCAGGTCGGTGACGGTACCGTCCCGGGCCGAGATCGATCGCTGGGTTCCGTCTCGATCCACCTGCGTCACGATGATCCCCTCGTCGAGGAACATATCGGCAGTCTGCGCGGTTTCCACCAGCAGGCCGCCCGGGTTACCTCGGACGTCCAAGATCAGACCGCGAACGCCCCGCTCCGCGGCAGCCGCGATCTGATCGTTCAGCTCCTGGGGCGTGCGCGAGGTGAAGGAGCGAATGCGGATGTAGCCGATGTCGGGCGCCTCATTGCCCGCAGAGTCACGGAGCACGCCACCGGGTGGCAGCGCGTCGACCGAGGCGACCTGGATCTCGTCGCGCACGAGCGTGAGCGTCTCCTCGCTGCCGTCCAGCCGGCGCAGAGTGAGGTCAACCGTCGTTCCGAGGGGGCCGCGGATTGCCAGGACCGCTCGGTCCACGGTCCAGCCGGCAGCGTCCTCGCCGTTGACCGCGAGGATCGCGTCGCCTGCCTGGATCCCGGCTTCCTCGGCAGGCGTGCCTGGCATCGTCTGGACGATTACGACATAACCGTCCTGGGCTGCCACGGTCGCTCCGATGCCCTGGAACGCGCCGGAAAAGTCGTCGCGGCTGATCGCGTAGGTCGTCGGGTCGATGTAGGTCGAGTGCGGGTCGCCGAGGGCCGTGAAGATGCCGTTGATTGCGCCTTCGAAGAGCAACTCTTCGTTGACCCGCTCCGGCTCAACGAAGTCCTGCTGGAGGATGTTGAGGATCTCGTTCAACACCCCGAAGTCCAGAGCACCCGCGCCTCCGCTGGACGCGATGGGCTGAGCGCTCGAAGGTGCCGTTGCGGCTTCAGGCTCGGTCACCATGCGACCCAGGAAACCCACTGCAACGAGCAGCACACCGATGATCAGTGCGATGACGCCCACGAGGACGTTGCGTCCTGCGTTCGAGGATGTGGAGGCTGATGCGCTGTTCGTCGTCGTCACTGCGGCTGCCCTCGGAATTCGACCAGCGGCCCGGAGCGACGCGCCGGGGAGCACTCATGCGGCATTCATGCGGCGATTCAGTCTAGCAGTCCACCCCGTCAGCGGTATCAGTTCGCAGCGGGCATTCGATCAGGCGCGGACAACATAAGAAGAATAGTGCGAAGTATCCACTCGGGTTCTCGCCCGGTAGTCGGAACCCCGCGCAGGAGTCCTGCCTCCACACTCGCCTCCCCTGTCCTGCACGGATCTCGAGTCACCGGGAGTCATCACCTAGCGAACTCTCCGGGATCCTTCATTCTTACACTCCGCCCGTGCTGCGCGGTACGACGTCGCAGCTTCGCCGCTCCCTCGTGACGTTCTCGCGCGACCTGATATGCGTTCTCCTCACGAGCGATGCGATGCTGCCGAGTGAACAAGGCGAAGGTTGACGCATACCCCCTCTGGGTATAAAGTCACATACCCAGAGGGGGTACCGGTAGTAGGTATCCGTTGATGAGAGGCAGGAGGTCGACGATGACGACCCTCCGAGGCGAGTTGAAGTGCTTCTCCTGCGCGCGTTACCTCGGCGACTTCGAGTCGCACCCGGACCAGCACGGGCCGGGCGACATCCACGTTGTGAAGCCGGCCGAGGGCATGCTCAGGGAGATCGCGATTGAGACCGATGCGGGGCTGCGATGCTCGCGATGCGGCGGCCGCGTCGTAACCGAGTACCTGGAGCGCGCCGCCTAACCGCGTCGCAGGTCGTAGACAGCACTGCGCCCGGAAGTCGACGACTTCCGGGCGTTTGTCCATCTTCAATCTATGCCGCGAGCTTGCCGAGAGCCTCGAGGACCTGGTCACCGTGGCCGTCGGCCGTGACACGCTTCCAGACCTTCGTGAGACGCCCGTCCGGCCCGATGATGAACGTCGATCGGGTCATCCCGATCATCTTCTTGCCGTAGAGCGTCTTCTCGCCCCACGCGCCGTACGCCGTGGACACCTCTTTCTCGGCGTCCGACAACAATGGGAACGGCAGCGAGTACTTGTCTCGGAACTTCCGATGCGACGCGGCGTCATCAGCGGAGACGCCGAGGACGACGGCGCCGGCCGCCTGCAGCTCGGCATGCCGGTCCCGGAAGCTGCACGCTTCCTTGGTACAGCCGGGCGTGTCGTCTTTCGGGTAGAAGTACAGCACGACGGTTCTGCCCTCGTAATCGGCGAGCCGGTGCACCTTCCCGTCCTGATCCGGCAGTGCGAAGTCTGGAGCCTGGTCGCCCGCCTCGAGCGTGATTGCCACAGGCACCCCCTCTCCCGCGTATCGTAGCGCGACCCGGTGCAGGCTCTGCCCAGCGGGCGTGGGGAGTTGTGCTACCGTGGCGCCCGCCTCCTGAATGCCTCGAGAGGGACCTGCGATGACGACAGCTGTCCGACCCGACGGGCGCACGATCGAACTCCGTGGGCTCACCTTCCACTACCTCGAGTGGCCCGCGCCGACTCCCAGCGCGACTCCGATGGTGCTGCTGCACGGCCTGAGCTCGTCTGCTGCCGCCTGGCGCCGCGTCGCCGAGCACTTCGCGTCGGAGTACCGCGTCATCGCGCTCGACCAGCGCGGCCATGGTGACACCTCGTGGGCAGAAGCCGGTGCCTATGGCACCGATGATTATGTCGCTGACATGGAGGCGTTCGCCGACGCGCTCGGGCTTGACCGGTTCGTCCTCATTGGCCACTCGATGGGCGGACACAACGCCATCGCCTACACGGCGCGGCACCCGGAGCGAGTGCTGGCAGCGCTCGCCAACGATATTCCGCCCGCGCTTTCCCGGGACCCGGCCGCCCAGGCACAGCAGTTCCCGGACGGCCACCATCCCGTGTTCCCCAGCATCGAGGCGTGGATGGAGGCGCAGCGTCCCAACGCGCCATTCACGCCCCCGGAGATTCTGCGCTTCAGCGGCGAGAGCAGGCTGAAGGTGGTCGAGGGCGGCGTCACCCCGAAGTACGACCCCAACGCCTCGATTCACTGGGCTCCGGCCGACCTCTGGGAGGAGGCGCGCTCGATCACGCGCCCGATCCTCTTCATCCGCGGGGGACGCTCGACCGTGCTCGATGCAGCGACGCTTCAGCGGATGGACCTGGAGATCGAGCCCGCGCGCTCAATCACGCTCGAGAAGTCGGGCCACAACACCTTCTTCGACATGGAGCCCGAGTTCGTGCGCACCCTGGACGACTTCCTGCGCGCCCACGTGGCGCAGTCCTGAGTCGGCCTGCCGGTGGCCTGGTCGTCGCGTCCCGCTGAGGCTGGCGAGAGCGAGGGCGAGGAGCCGCTTCCCCGCTGGGGTGCGTTCGCCTATCCCCAGTACCGGCGGTACTGGTTCGCGAACCTCTCGCGGGTGTTCGGCCTCCAGTTCCGCTTCATCGCAGCGGGCTGGTTGGTCTATGAGCTAACCAGCTCGGCCATCTGGCTCGGCACGATCGGGCTGGTCTCGGCGGTCGTCACGATCGTGCTGTCCGTGCCCGCGGGCGTGCTCGCGGACCGCCTCGACAACCGGCGCCTCCTGGTCGTGGGGTACGCGCTGGCCGCCGTGAACCACCTTGCGATCGCGGTGCTGGCGGTCACAGGGCTCGCCAACGTGGGGCTGGTCGTCGTGTGGGCCTTCGTCGAGGGCGTTCTTGCCGCGCTGACCGGCCCGGCCCAGTTCGCGTTGATTCCGCGGCTGATTGACATGCGCGTGATGCCGAGTGCGGTCGCGCTCAACAGCGCGATCTGGAACAGCATGCGCGTCATCGGACCTGCGGCGGCTGGTGTGCTGATCGCCGTGATTGGCACGGGTCAGGCGTTCTTCGTCTCCGCGGGGGGATTCGCGCTCGCGGCGGTGCTGATGATGTCGCTGCGCCTCGCGCCCGTGAGCGGACAGGCACGAGGGCGCGACGATGGTGGGATGCTCGAGGGCATTCGCTACGTCCTCCGCAACCGGATCTTCTTCGCGACCATCGGTCTCTCGTTCTTCACGTCGGTGTTCGGGCAGTCCTACGTGGTTCTGCTCCCAGTCTTCGCGAGCGACGTCCTCGGTGTCGGCTCGACGGGCTTCGGCGCGATGGAAGCCGCGGCCGGTATCGGCGCGCTGCTTGGGACGCTGTCAGTCGTGAAGCTTGGCGCCGGTGACTACCGAGGGCCGGTCATGCTCTTCAGTGCTGCGATCTTCGGCCTGCTGATCGCAGCCTTCGCGGCGAGTCGCACGCTGCCGCTCTCGCTGGTGTTGCTCTTCCTCGCCGGCTTTGCGTCGTCGGTCTACCTCAACCTGGGGATGACGATGCTGCAGGTCCTCGTGCCGGACGAGGTGCGTGGGCGCGTCCTCGGGGTGTGGGGTATGACGTGGTTCCTGTCGTCGGTGGGAGGTTTCGTCGCGGGAGGTATCGCCGAGCTGCTTGGGGCTCCGTGGTCGGTCGCGCTCGGAGCGCTTTCGGTCACCGCGTTCGCGGTCGCGCTCTACCTCACGGTTCCGGCGCTACGTCACATCCCTCGACTGGAGCGGCCGGCACGTGCGCAGGCGCGCTAGCGGCGCTCTCCCCCTCCCTACTCCCCTGGGAACGCCACGAGCGACGTGGTGGACTGGATGCCATCGAGGGTGCGGATCTGGTCAGCGAGGATCGGCGGCACGTCCGAGAGGCTCGGAACGACGATCTCCGCGACGATGTCGTACGGGCCCATCACCTCGTGGATCTCGTCCACGTGGTTGATCTCCTTCAGCGCCTGCGCGACGCGCCGAGTTGCGCCAGGATTTGTGACGATAAGCACATACGCCTTGATCACTCGAACCACCCTTGCTTTGCATCGGAATCGCTGACGTTCGTGCTTGCCCGCGACGTGCGCTGTATCATAGCGTCGATAACGCACTGCATGAGGGCGTTGTGATAGTCACGCGCCCGTCCGATACTAGGGCTAGGTTCGCCGAGGCCCAACGGCCCGGTTAGCCAGTGTCGGACGCGCGCTCACGTCGCTCGCAAGCCGCAAGGGACCGGCGTTCCCCGCCGGTTCCGCGCTAGAAAACGCAGAAGAGGCCTGGTCGATGAGTAAAGACTTGATCGTCCGCTTCGCCGGAGAAGGCGGACAGGGGGTCGTCACGGCCGCCGACAGCCTGGCGCAAGCCGCATCCCGGGTGGGGTATCACGTTCAGACGTTCTCTACCTTCCCCTCCCAGATTAAGGGCGGCCCAACGCTGGCCCAGACCAGGGTCTCGACCGACGAGGTCCTCTCTCCCGGTGACGACCTCGATGTCCTCGTCGCGTTGAACCGCTATGCGTTCGAGAACAACGTCGAGGAACTCCGCGAGGGTGGCATCCTCATCTACAACACCGAGGAGTTCGAGCTCGAGCCCGGAGAGTACCAGGGGCCCGCGTTCGGCATGGAGATGGACAAGCTCGCGCGCAGCACGGGCAACCAGCTCGCCGTGAACATGGTCATGATCGGGGCGGTCGCACAGCTCGCCTCGATGTCCGAGAGCTACTTCAGCGACTTCGTCACGACCCGCTTCTCGCGGGGCCGTGCCTCGGACCAGGCGATCATCGAGGCGAACATCAAGGCGCTGCAACTCGGTTACGAGGCAGCGCGGGTGAGCGGCTTCGAACTCGAGAGCCTCGACCCTCCTCCGCCGAAGGGCGCCGAGCAGCGGGTCCTCGTGACCGGATTCCAGTCGCTTTCGCTGGGCGCCATCGCCGGTGGGCTCGACTCGTTCATCGGCTACCCGATCTCACCTGCCACCACAACGCTCGTCTTCATGGAGCAGAACCTCCACGGCGACGACAAGTTCGTCGGCCAGGCGAGCTCCGAGATCGAGACGATCAACGCCCTCATCGGTGCGGGCTTCGGCGGCAAGACCACGATGACGTCGACGGCTGGCCCCGGCCTCAGCCTGATGGGGGAGGGTCTCGGGCTGGCGTGGATCGCGGAGATCCCGCTCGTGGTGCTCGACGTTCAGCGCGGGGGTCCGGCAACCGGACTACCCACCAAGACCGAGCAGTCCGACCTCATCTCGGCACTGAACCCCGGTCACGGCGACATGCGCGTCCCGGTCATCGCCCCCGGCTCCGTTGAGGAATGCTTCTGGGCCGGCGCCAAGGCGATCGCGTGGGCAGAGCGCTACCAGGGCCCGGTGATCATCCTCTCCGAGGCGCAAATCGCGGAGCGCACGCAGGACATCATTCGCCCCGACACCAGCAAGGTGGTGGTCGAGCGTCGCATCGTCTCGCAGGGAGAGCAGGGCAATCGTCGCTACGCGGGTGACGGCGTGACTCCATTCCCGGTGCCGGGCGGCCCCGGCGCCTACGTCGCCAACGGCTCCGAGCACGACGACCAAGGCGATACGACACACCTCCCGCAGGTGCACGTCGAGAAGACGCAGCGTCGTTTCAACAAGTTGAATGTGCTGAACGACCAGACCTTCGAATCCGACAACACCGGCGCGTCGATTGCGCTCATGCCGTGGGGCGGCTCGAAGGGCGCGTCGCTGAACGCCTACCGCCTGCTGCGTGAGCGAGGCGTCGACATCGCCTGGTACTACACCATGTACCTGAACCCGTTCCCGCCTCAGATGCTCGAGGAGCTGCGCTCGAAGGAACTCGTCATCGTTCCCGAGCTCAACTACCTCGGCCAGATGTCGCTGCTTCTGCGCGGACTGGGCGTGAACGCTGAATCGATCACCCAGTACACCGGTCTCCCGTTCAAGGTGCGCGACCTTGTCGAGCAGATCAGCCAGTTGGCGGGTGCCGGCAGCGAGAGGCTAGCGACCGTATGACCAAGCGCAACCCCGACTACGACTTCAAGTGGTGCCCGGGCTGTGGCGACTTCGGCGTGGTACGCGCCATCGAGCTGGCGCTCGCGGACCGCATCAATCGCCTCGGTGAACCGATCGAGAAGACCGCGATCGTCGCCGGCATCGGCTGCTCCGGAAACCTCGTGCATCTACAGGAGGGACCGCAGCCCTTCGGACTGCATGGCATCCACGGGCGCACTCTCCCGATCGCGTGGGGTCTCAAGGCGACGCGCCCGGACATCAACGTGATGGTGGTGGCCGGTGACGGCGACTTCCTCAGCATCGGTTCCGAGCACATCGTCCACCAGGCGAAGCGCAACCTCGACATCACCGCAGTGATCATGGACAACGGCGTCTACGGCCTCACCAAGGGTCAGGCGTCCCCCACGACGCAGCTCGGTGTCATCACGCCCACCACGCCCTACGGCAAGGTCGACGACCCGATCAACCCGCTCGAGGTCTACCTCGGTCTCGGCGTGAACATGATCGTGTCGCAGATGTCGTCGCGTCCGCGCGACCTCGCCCAGGCGATTACGCAGGCGATGGAGTACCCCGGGTTCTCGATCGTGCACGTCCAGTCGCCCTGCACGACGTACAACGACACGTATGAACTGCTGAGGGGCAATCCCGAGAAGGGCATCGAGCCGGCGGCCTACAGCCTTCCCGAGGACCACGACCCATCGAACCACGAGGCCGCGCTCGCGCACGCGCGCAGCGGGCGCATCCCGATCGGGCTGCTTTACCAGAACCCGAACGGCGTCTCGATGCAGGAGCGTCTCGTTCGAGCGCGAGAGCAGGCGAAGCCGCGCGTCCGCACTGTGGACGAGCTTCTGGACGCCGCGGTCATCTAACGCGCGTCCCCCAGCACCGTCAGGAAGAGGCAGCCACCCGGCTGCCTCTTCCGATTGTCCGGAGTGGAGCACCATGTGGCTGAACTGAGGCAGGTCACGGTCGAGGGGGTGCGCCTTCGCTTCGCGGCCGCACACATGGCGACGCTCGGAGACGAGCTCGAGCCGCTACACGGCCACAACTACATCGTTCGCTGCCGAGTTAACGGCGCCCTCACCTCGGATGGCTGGGTGATCGACTTCTCCGAGGTGAAGCGCCTGGTCCGTGGGGCATGCGAGGCACTCGACCACCGGTTCCTCCTGCAGCGGAACTCGCAGCTGCTGGACATCGTCGAGGACGAAAACGAGTGGGTCGTCAGCTTCGCGGGGCGTTCCTACCGCTTTCCCGCGGCGGACGTTGTCCCACTTCCGATCGAGAACACCACGGCCGAGCTGCTGGCGGAGTGGATCGCTGCCCGCGTCATCGCGACTCTCAAGGAGCGAGGGCAGACGAACATCACCCGACTGTCGGTCGAGGTGGAGGAGATGCCGGGGCAGTGGGGTACCTACGCCGCCGACCTCTGAGCGACCGGCGAGCGATAGACGTTCGAATCCTCGATTGACAGGGCCGACTCGGCCTCTACGATCGATCTAACCGACTGCTGTTGGAGCGAGGCGCATGCGCATCGACTGGGAAGAAGCGATCAATCAGATCTTCGCGAGCCGCCTCACCTGCCCACGGTGTGGAGGTGAGTTCACGGAGCTCGTCGCCGGCTACTCTCGCCAGGCGTCGCTGAATCGCTTCGCGCCGCGACACCGTAACTGCCCTCGCGGCGACGAGTGCGACGCGCGCAAGTTGACGACCCTCTGCGCCGACTGCGCCCGCCAGGTGAAGCTGCGTGGCACCCCCGTCGACGGCGACCAGATGCTCGAGACGTACATGCTCGACTGCCGGCGAGACCTCGAGGAGTCGCTCGACTACCTCGCCGAGTACTGGCGCGACGACTTCGACCTCGACGAAGAGGACCTTGACCGGCCGCTGGACGAGGTCGATCCGGACACGTTCGCCGAAGAGAACGAATGGCGACGGCGGCTCGAGGAAGAGTACCTACGGTACCACCGCGAGTTCCGCGAGCGCGATCGCCGCATCCCCAACCCCGGCTGGCGCTCCGAGTACGTCGAGGAACTCCGCGCACTGGGTTACGACACGCTGCTCGGCGACTGAGCCGAGGCGGCGCGTTGTCCCCCGCCCTCCGCACCTCGCTGCTCGCCGCCGCCGGAGGGCTCGTCGTATTCGCCCTCGCACTTGCCGGCGGATTCGTCGTAGGCCGCGACCCGCGTCCTGACACGATCGCGATCCGCCTCGAACCCCCTGAACCCGCGACCGAGGAGTTCCACCGCGGCGTCGTCACCGGTTTCGACGGCGTGTCCCTCGAGCTAGCCACGGCAGGCGGCGCCGTCCGCTTCGACCTGCTCGCCGGCGTGCCCGTCGAGGACCTTGCGCCACTCGACGATGCCGCGGTAATCGAGGATGGCACTCAGGTGCTCATTGGTGGTGAGCGAACCAACAACGGTTATGTCTTGACCGGCGTCGTGCTGTTGGAGACGACCCAGTGAGCGCGTCCCCTCGCCTGCTGCGCTGGAGCCTCGGACTGGCGGTGGTCGTCGTCGTGGTGGCGGGGTTCGTCATCGGGATGCGCCTCGGTGCGGTCGTGAGCGAACCGGGCGTCGCGGAGTTGCGTTTCGTCGACCCTCGCGTGCTCGATTCGGTTCCATCTTCGACCGTCCGCTCCGGCGGTGGGTTCACGGGCTTCGGAGGCGCACCGGCGCTCACCGGCGGCGTCCTCCGCAGCGGCCAACTTGCCGGCATCGAACCGGGACGCATCACGGTCGAGGGACCGTCCGCGACCCTCGAGGTTTCGCACGACGGTGGGACCCGCCTCTTCCGGCTCGCCGCCGCCACATCCGACCTCGCTCCCGGCGATCGTGTCGTCCTGCGGACCGAATCAGGTCAGGTTGCGGGGGTGTTGCGGGTCGTCGAGTAAGCTCGCGAGCGCTCGTCAGCGCGTGTAGCGCAGTTCTCGCGCGTCTGCACGGCGCATCGTCGCGCCCCAGGCGAGCCCCAAGGCGAGACCGGTGGCTACCAGCAACACAAGACCACCGACCGCGAGCGCAACCCAGTCCGTCGAAACCATGAACGGCGGCAGAACGCGTCCGCCATCCTCTGTCACGTCCAGGAACGACAGCATTACTCGCGCAATGCGGCGTCCCAGTAGCACCCCGATCGCCGCACCCAGCACCAGCACCACGCCCCACTCGAGGACCAGCGACCGCAGGATTTGGGCCCGCGTCGACCCGACTGCCCGCAGCACCGCGAACTCGAGCGTCCGTCCGCGGGCACCGAGGACGAGTGTCACGATGAAGCCCAGCGTCGACAGCGCGAGGACGGCAACGAACGACGCCGTCAGGATGCCCGACCCACCGGCGCGCAGGGTCGGGTCCGCCTCGACGGCGGCGAGGCGCTCGTCCCGATGAGAACGCGGCCCCGTCAAATCGAGCGGAGAGCCCGCCGCGGAGAACTGCTCGACGATCTGTCGCTGCTCCTCGAGCGGTCCTGTGAAGTCGACCCAGACCTCGTTCGCACGGGACTCGGCCGGTGCGTCGAGCAGGAGCGCGAGCGCCTCCAGGTGTTCACGGTTCACGATGACGTACCCAAGCGTCGGGTCGAGCGTGGGAAAGTACTCTGCGATCGCACGTACGGCAACGGGAACGACCTGCCCCTCGATCTGCACGGCGAAGAGGCCACCGACCTCGAGGCCGTGCAACTGTGCGACGCCGGGACTGACGACGGCTGCGAGCGGCACGTTGGCGGCGTTCACTGCGAGCAGCCGTCGTCCCTCCGTGATGCCCAGCCCCCATGACCAGCGCATCGCCCGGCGACCCGAGGCGGCCTGCTCGTCGCTGAGGTCCATCGACTCTGCAGACCGCACAGGTGCGAACATCGACCAGGTGAACTGTCCCTCGAAGTCGTCGAGGAGGATCCGATCGCCACCCTCGCGTACGACCTCCACGTCGTCGAAGTAGAGCGACCCCGCCTGACGGACACCGGCCGCTTGGTCGTCCGTGATGAGGAATCCGGTCAGCACTGCGGGCGCAGTGGCATCGGCCGGTAGCGAGACCTCCAGTGCCAGCCATCCGTCAAAATCGAGCCGTCCCAGCCGAGCGTTGAAATAACGCCCGTTCGCGTCTCGGATTCGGGCCCAGAGCACGCTGCGCGCCCGGCCCGGCGATCCGGAAACGTTCACGGCCACCGCCGTAGCGTCCACGGGCAACTCGATGCCCGCGATCGACGGGACCGCGCTGACCAGCCGTCGCGAGAGCGTGCCCAGTGGCTCGCCCGCGAAATCCTCGCGGAACCAGAGCATCGAGGAAGCCCGTTCGGCATCGATGCCCAGCACGGGCACGGCGGCGCCGTTGACCGTCGTCACCGTCCCGCGGTACGCGAGCGCGACATCGCGGACGCCCTCGATGGCGCGGGTTTTGGCCGCGGCATCGGCGACGCTGACGCCGGCGCGAGTCGCGAGCTGACCGCGGAACCCCGAGCCGGTCTCGTAGCGGATCCGGTCAGCCTGCGACAGTTCGACGGTGGGACCGTAGGACGCGGCGAACGTGCCGACGGAAACCGCCATCACCAGCAGCAGCATGAGGCGAGCGTAGGCCGCAGGTGAACGCGCCGCCCGGCGCAGCCCCACGGCCACCGCCGTCCCCCGCGCGGCGAGCAGCAGCGCCACGGTCCAGCGGAGGAGGGGTGGGTACAGCCGGATGAGCACTGCTGCGACGGCGAGGGTGAAGACGAACGGCGAGAGGAGGAGCAGCGGGTCCGTGGACCAGCCGCCGACCGAGTCCGGATCGAAGACGGAACCGCGCCGGTCGAGCTGCCAGAGGAGAAAGCCAGCGAGCGCCACCGCGGCGAAGTCGAGGTAGTAACGCTGGATCACGCTGCGTCGCGGTGGCCTCGCCTGCTGCGCCTTCACGTCGACGATGCCCCGCTGAGCCGCGACGAAGGCGGGCAAGAGCATCGCCGCCAGCGCGAGCAGCGCCCCGCCGACGGCAAGCACGTATGCGAGCGGGGAGACCTCAACGGGCAACGCGCGGCCGTTGGTGATCGGCTCGAACGTCGGCGTGTAGCCCAGTGCGCTGACGCCGAGGGACGCGAGCCACGGCGCGACGATGGCCGCCGGCACGGCGATCGCGGCGGCTTCCAGCAGGTACAGGCCGACGAGCTGCGTGGTACTAGCGCCGCGGCTGCGGAAGACTGCGATCTCCTCGGCCTGCCGCTCGACGAGCATCGACGACACGATCACCACGTAGTAAACGACGATGCCCACGACCTGCAGCAGGATGAGGAGCAGTGGTACCTGGTTGAAGGTCAGGCTGTTGCGGAACTGCTCGAGCGTGCGGATCGCGTTGAACGACGGCGAGGCCGTGAGCCCCAGTCGCTCTGTCACGTCCGCCTGTAGCGCACTCGCCTCGTTCAGCGCGCGCTCGACCTCTTCAGTGCGAAGCGCGGTCGGATCGACGACGACGCCGACTCGGTACTGGAACGCGGTCAGCGACATCGCTTGCCCCAGCGCGCCGCGAAGCTGCTCGGGAGTCGTCAGCAGGGGCATCGACCCCTCGCCGCGCATTGCGCGCGCGATGTCGCCCACGGGCAAGCCGTCGAGGGAGACGAACAGCGGCTCGTCCGGAGCGGTGAAGGAGCCGCTGAAGACTTGCCAGCGCGGATCCTCCGTGTCCCGTTGGCGCACGAACCCGGTGACGGTGACCACTGCGGACTGCGCGACGCGGGTCGTCGGTACACATGGCACCTCGGCCTCGCGCTCTTCGTCGACCTCAGAGGCCGGTGGACGCAGGCAGTCGTCGAAGCCGCCGAGGCGGGCGTGCAGCCGGTTACCGACGGCGACGTGCCGCTGGAAGCCATCCGGGAGGACGACCTCGGGGACGGTTGCGTCTGCCTCGGGAAGCCGTCCTTCGACCACTTCGGTCGTGTCCTCGAGCGCCGCGAGGGCGTACACGAACGTCGCCCAGTCTGCCTCCGACGGCATGTCGCCGTCTGGACGCTCGATCGCGAGCGTCAGCCGTCCCGACCGATCCTGGCTGACCAGTTCCCCGAGCCAACCGAGCCGTTGGTCGAAAACTGTCCACAGCGAGTCACGCCGGGCGCTGTCGGCCGAGTGTGCGGGTCGCAGCGCCTCGACGGTGTAGGAGTCGACGCTCGTGTCCGAGAGCGCGCGGTCGAGGCGGAACTGCAGACCGAGGTCGGCCATGCTCTGCGCGTAGATCGGAGCAGCGGCGAGCAGCGTCGCCGCGGCGACCACGCCGGCCGCAGCGACGACGAGGAGGCGCCAGTTCGCGAGGGCGCGCGCGGAGACGAACTGCCAGCCCGACAGGAGCTCGTGCATCGGCGCGAGTGTAACCGCAGAGCGCGCCCGCCATGCGCGGGTATACGGCTCTCGCGATGCCCCGTAGCATGAATTCCGTGAGGGGGTCCTCGTGAACGGACAGCAGCAGTTCCGATTCGCCGCGGCCGCACTGCTGGCCGGTCTGGCCTGGGGCTACGTGCGGGCGCGTGACCGGCACCGGCGGGCGCTGCACGCCGTCCTCCAGGGCCTCGAGTGGTTCGTGGCGTATGGCGGCGCTGCCGCTCTCATCGAGGGCGCGCGCTCTCTCGCGGACCGCGCCGACGGAACCGGGCGCGCCTCCGGCGAGAGCGGGGAACTACCGGAGCGCATCACGCACATCCGGCAGGTCGTGACGGAGCGCACCGGCACGGAAGGCTGATCAGTCCCGCCCGCGCCCGAGCCATCCCCCGTCCGTCGGTGGTCCGCAGTCCCGGGCGCTGGTACGGTAAGCAGGCATGTGGCCGAGACCGGCCCCACCCGCCTCGGACCGGCGAGCCGGCGCGGGCATCAAGCTGTCACGACGGAATAGAGAAGCAGGCGGGAGACACCACCGATGGCCTTGCCGTGGAGCGCGTACCAGGAAGTCGTCGAGCACACCTTCACCATCACGAACGAGGCTGTGCGCTCGGACTTCCTCAACATCTGCTACGCGAACGACATCTCCGACGACGTCATCGATGGATTTGACGCGCTCAACGAGGGCCGCATCCTGCACTCCGTCGAGGAAGCCAAGGAAGCGCTCAAGGCCGCCGGCGTCCTCTCCGACGAGTAGCGACCCTGCGGCCCCGAGGCCGCACGATCTCGAGGGCACGATGACCGACGACCCCACTGCCGCCCAGCGCGACCGGGCGCGCGAGTGGGGTCGCTCCGTGCTCGCCTCGGACCCTTGGCCGGACTACGCCCGTCGCGCCACGCTGCTGCTTGTCGATCCGCCTGTCCTCGCAGGTGGCCTCATCGCCGAGGACGAGCGCCTCTCCGGCTGGCTCGTCGTCGATGCGACGGATGTCCGCACGCTGCCCGAGTCGTTGCGGGGCCCCCTGCTGCGCGACGGCAACGCGAGGCTCCCCGTGCTCGAGGGTCGCGTGACGATCTTCGTGGCGGAGGCGCTCGCCCGACTCTTGGACGGCACCGCTCGGCGCTCGCTCGAGGTCCGCTGGTCGGTCGCGCACGCGGAACCCCTGCACGACCCGCTGCGTCGCTTCGGCGATATGGCGAACATGGCGGAGCGCTTCTCACCCGAGGCCATCGAGCGCATCGCCCGCCCGCTGTTCCTCCAGTCGGTCGATGGACTGACGGCCATCGCGAGCGGCGGGGCAACTTCCCTGCTGGTCGCTGGCGAGACCGAGGGGGCGCTCTGCCGTCTGTGCTGCGTCATCGACGAGGGCTCGCATCCGCCCATCGACTGGCTCGCTGCGGTCGCTCGTGAGACGGAGATCGGCCGCGCCATCCAGCGGTGGCTCAATGACCTCCGGTCCGCCTCCGCTCGAGACGACGCCGCGCTCCGTCGTGTGTCGTCCGGGGCCGACAGCGTGCGCCGCGTCGTCGCGGACGCGCTGAAGCTCCGCTTCGGCGCCGCCGACTGGCTCACCTCGCCCGACACGTACATCTTCCGGCCACCCCGCTAGCCTCCACGTGACCCCTGACGAGATTGCCTGGCTCCGCACTCCCGAAGGAGTCGAAGCAACGCACGAGGCGAAATCCCTGCTCGAGGACGCGGGCGAGCTCGCGGCGCTTCGACGGCTTGGTCGTCGCCTCGAGGGCTGGCGGGCGCGCGCGGCCGTCGCGCTCGTCCTCGGGCGCCGCGCTGCCAGCGGCAAATTTCGCGATGCCGACGCGCTCTTCCTCGACCGCGAGGCCGCAGAGCAGGCGTCTCCCGAAGTGGCATCGAGGTGGACCGCCGCCCGTTTCTCCGGCCGCGTTCGCGTCGCCGATCTTGGGTGCGGCGCCGGGGCGGACGCCCTCGCGATCGCTGAGCACGCACCGGTGCTCGCCGTCGACCGCGACCCCGCACGTCTCGCGATGCTCCACGCGAACGCCGCCGTCCGAGGTCTCGGCGAGCGCATCGAGGTGGTCGAGGCCGACATCGAGGGCTACGCACGCCAGTCGGACGTCGACGCTGCGTGGCTGGACCCGTCGCGGCGAGGCGAAGGGCGGCGCGCGCTCGACCCCTCGCGCTGGTCGCCGCCCCTCGACGTCGCGATCCGCATCGCCTCCGAGTACCCCGGCGCGGGCATCAAGCTCGCGCCGGGCATCGAGCTGTCACTGCTGCCCGCAGCCGCCGAGGTGGAGTTCATCTCCGTCGACGGCGCACTCGTCGAGGCTGTGGCATGGCTCGGCGATCTCGCGCGAACGCGCGGTGCCCGGCTCGCGACGATCCTACCGGCTGGCGTCACGCTCGCGCGAGGCGACGCCTTGGAGGCCAGCGCAACGCCGATGCCCGCCGCACCCGGCGCGTACCTCTACGACCCCGACCCCGGTGTCGGGCGTGCGGGCCTCGTCGATGTCCTCGCGGCGCAGATCGGCGCGTGGCAACTCGACGCGCGGATCGCGTACGTGTCCTCGGACGCGCACACCTCGACGCCGTTTGCGCGCCGCTTCCGCGTGATCTCCTCGCTGCCGTTCTCGCAGCGCCGGCTGCTCGATGCGCTAAAGCGCCTCGGGGCATCGCGCGTCGAGGTCATGCGTCGCGGGGTGGCCATCGAGACAAACGCGCTCGAGCAGCGCCTGAACGGACGCCTCGAGGGCAGCGGCCCCGTGCTGACCGTCGCACTCACGCGCGTCCGCGGCGAGCCGTACGCCATCGTCTGTGAGCGGGAGCGCGACTGACCAGCGGCCGTCGCCCTATCGCGCGTAGGAACGGCTCGGGGCCGCCTCGGTCGCGGCGCCGAGGACCTCGAGGGCGATGCGGTCGCGCAGCGCGTCGATGCCCCAGCCGCGGAGCGCGGAGACGATCATCGTGTCCTCGGCGCCAGGTGCTGGGTTCACGATCTCGATCTGCTCAAGGTCTGCCTCATCCTCGACGAGCGTGCCGTCGGGCAGGAGTAGCCCGTCCGCCTTGTTGAGGACGGTGAGCACCGGCAGCTCCGCGAGTCCGAGGGACTCCAGCGTCTCGAGGACCGTCTGGGCCTGTGCCGCCGCTGCCGGCGAGGTCACATCGACGACGTGCACCAGCAGGTCGGCGTTGTGCAGCTCCTCGAGGGTGGCCTGGAACGCGGACACGAGCTGCGTCGGCAGCTTCTGGATGAAGCCCACCGTGTCGGTGAGCAGGAACGCGGCGTCGCTGCCCGGCACGCCGATACGGCGCGTCACCGGGTCGAGCGTCGCGAAGAGCGCGTTCGCCACGAGCACCTCGGCGCCGGCGAGCGCGCGCATCAGCGAGGACTTGCCCGCGTTCGTGTAGCCGACCAGCGCGACGACCGGCGTGCCGGTGCGCTCGCGACGTCGGCGGTGGAGCGCGCGCTGCTGGCGCACCTGCTCGATCTGCCGCTTCAACCTCGAGATGCGCGCACCGATCAGGCGGCGGTCCGTCTCGATCTGCGTCTCACCGGGACCGCGGAGGCCGATCGCGCCCTCCATGCGCTCGAGGTGCTGCCACTGGCCTCGAAGGCGGGGAAGCAGGTACTCGTGCTGCGCGAGCTCGACCTGGAGCGACGCCTCACGCGTCCGCGCGCGGCTGGCGAAGATGTCGAGGATCAGCGAACTACGGTCGAGCACCTTCACCCCGAGCGCCGACTCGAGCCTGAGTTGCTGCGCCGGCGAAAGCTGCTCGTCGAAGATGACGAGGTCGTAGTCGGTCTCGTCGCGGGCGGCCTTGATCTCCTCGAGCTTGCCGCTGCCCACGTACGTCGCGGGGTGTGGCGCCTCGCGGCGCTGCGTCGCCTGCCCGACCACGCGCGCGCCAGCGGTCCGCGCGAGACGGCCCAGCTCGCGAATCGACTCTTCGGGACTCATCAGGCCGCGCTGGCCATGCTCGAGACCGACGAGGAACGCGCGTTCCTGTGGGGTGGCGGTGGAGTGTGTCGAGGGTCGGCCGTCGGTTGCGGCTGAGCGTGTGCCGCTCGCGTTGCCGTTCGACGAGGAGTTCTGAGGGTACGGTCGCTTACGAGGTATGTGCCTGTCCTATCCGCGGGCTCTCCGCCCTGCGATTACGTTCGCTGCAATCAGTATACGTTGAGGATGCGCGCGCGGATTCGCTAGCTCGACAGCACCTGCTCGCCCCGGGCGAACCGCGCGAGGCGGTCGAGCGCCTCGTCGAGGCGGTCGTCCGGGGTCGTGAGCGAGATGCGGATGTACCCCTCGCCGGCCTCGCCGTAGCCACGCCCCGGCGTGACGACGACTCCTGTCGCGTCGACAAGCCGGCCCGTGTAGTCGGCGGACGAGCGCTCGCCCTCGGGCAGCCGTGCCCAGACGTAGAGCGACGCTTTCGGCGGCTCGAGGCGCAGCCCGAGGTCGCGCAGCACCTGAACCACGCGGTCCCGACGCCGCTGGTAGATCGCGTTATGTTCGGCTACGGCGTCCAGCGGGCCATCGAGGGCCGTCATCGCCATCTGCTGCACCGCCTGCGGGATGCCGCTGTCGAGATTCGACTTCACCCGCGTGAGCGCGTCGATGACGGTGCGATTGCCGACCGCCATACCCACGCGCCAGCCGGTCATGTTGAACGCCTTCGAGAGCGAGTTGAACTCGATGGCGACGTCCTTCGCGCCGTCAACCTCGAGGATCGAGGGCGGCACGTAGCCATCGAACGCCACGTCGGCGTACGCGAGATCGTGCGCGATCACCACGTCGTGTTCGCGTGCCCATGCCACGGCGCGCTCGAAGAACGCGAGGTCCGCGACGGCTCCCGTCGGGTTGTTGGGGTAGTTGAGCCAGAGCACGCGCGCCCGCCGCGCGGTCTCGGCCGGCACGTCGTCGAGGCGCGGCAGCCAGCCGTCCTCCTCGCGAAGCGGCAGCCGCACCGTCTCCCCGCCGGCAAACATCGTGCCGATTTCGTAGACCGGGTAGCCGGGGTCCGTGATCAGCGCGACATCGCCCGGGTCGATGAGGCACAGCGGCAGGTGGCCGATGCCCTCCTTCGATCCGATGAGCGGCACGACCTCGCCGTTGGGGTCGAGCACGACCTGGTGGCGGCGCTCGTACCAGCGAGCGATCGCCTCGCGGAACTCCGGCAGCCCGTCCGACTCCGGATAGCGATGGTTCACGGGGTCGTCGGCGGCGCGCTTCAGCGACTCGAGGATGTGCGGTGGCGTCGGAAGGTCGGGGTCCCCGATGCCGAGCGAGATGACGTCGACGCCCTGCGCCCGCTTCTGCGCGATCAGCTCGGAGATGCGTGCAAAGAGGTATGGAGGTAGCGCCTCTACTCGCGAGGCTAGCTTCATCGCACGGTCCTTCCGAGGCCGCGGAGTCGCGGCGGCGTTCGATGTGTCAGTGGTCGCGTGGACTAGCGCCAGCCGCCGAAGCGAGCCTTCACACCCGTGACGCGATCCGCCTGGCGCAGCTCGCGTCGCGTCTCCTCATCGGTCGGCCGTCGCAGTTCGACGCCGCGCCGGCCGGCGACGAAACCGCGGTCGAGGGCAGCGCGGACGGAGCCGCCGATGTCGGGGTAGAGCTCGACCACGGCCCTGGTCGCCTCGCGAGAGGCCAGCTGGTACGCGGCGGCAGCGAGGATCGTCCCCTCGGCAGCGGTACGCCAGTGATCGGGGTGCACGGCCGTCGAGACGATGCGTCCTTCCGCACCGAGGACCTCGCCATTGATCGCGTAGGCCACCAGCTCGCCGTCGCGCTCGAGGATCCCGAGCCAGGGCGCGTGCTCGAGGCGAATGCGCATGGCCTCCTCGCCGTCCGTCCGGTCGCCCAGCGCCAGCGCCTCGAGCTCGATCACCGCATCGTGATCGTCCTCGTTACCGCGGCGCATCGTGTAGCCGTCCGGGATCTCAGGCGGTGGTTCGTCGTCGCGCATCTCGAGGCGCTCCAGCTCCATCCACTCGCCGAACGGACGGAAGTCCACCTCCGCAAGCAGGGTCTCGATCCAGATGCGGTTCGGCAGGCCGACGAGGTCGATCCGCGTGTATGGCCAGCCCTGCTCCTCGATGTCCTCCACCAACTCGTCGAATGTCTCAACGAAGTCCCGGCGGGCATCCTCCTCGGAACTCACGGCGTAGAAGAGGTGCAACTGGCCATCTCGGGGTACGAGCGCGAGTTCGACCGTCTCGCTGGTAATCGAGGTGACGTCGTCGCGACTCATCAGGTCGCGCCACGGGCGTGGGCGGAGGGGGACGTTCCGCAGCATCGGCTGCAGGCTGTCGATCGCCGGACGCTCCATGCTCATGACTGCGGCTTCCGTTCGGACCACTCGGACTTGAAGACGAAGGTTGCCGGCCCGGTGAGAAAGACCTCGCCAGCGCCGTCCCACTCGATCGAGAGCGTGCCACCCGGCACATCGACGCTCACACGATCGCCGACGCGGCCGTGCAGGCGCGAGGCGACAACGGCTGCGCAGGCGCCGGTGCCGCAGGCGAGCGTTTCACCCACGCCACGTTCCCAGACGCGCATCTCGATGCGATCGCGGTCGACCACACGCACCACCTCGAAGTTGGTGCGGTTTGCGAAGAGCGGATGATGTTCGACAGCCGGTCCCGTGCGGTGGAGGTCATACTCCGCGGGAGCGGACTCGAGGAAGGCAACGGCGTGCGGGTTCCCCATCGAAACGAGGGTCAGCGACAGATCGTCGCCGGCGGCCTCGATCGCAAGGTCCGTGACTGGTGGCTCCGCCTCGAGGCGGGCGCCGACGTCCTCCGGGCGCAGGTGCGGTTGCCCCATCGCCACGCGGACGGTGTCGACGCGGCCATCGCTCTCGAACGCAGCCTCCGCGGTAAGCACGCCGGCGCCGGTCTCGACCGTGATGCGACCGTCGCTCGTCTCGAGCTGGCCGTCGTCGAGGACGTACTTCACGAAGCAACGAATGCCATTGCCGCACATCTCCGACTCAGAGCCGTCCGCATTGAAGATGCGCATGCGCCGATCAGCGACATCTGACGGCAGCACGAGGATCAGCCCGTCGGCGCCCACTCCGAAGTGCCGGTCGCACATCCGAAGGGCGAGGCCGGCCCAATCGACCCCGTCGTCGGAATCGACAGCGGCGAGGATGAAATCATTGCCGGTGCCGTGCAGCTTCCAGAACGGCAGCGTGCCGATAGGATCGGCGCTCACAGGGGTGGCAGTCGAGACAGTAGTCGTCATAGACGCTCATCGTACCGATGCCTTCGCCGCTCTCACAACCGCCTTCGCCGCGAGACGCGGGTCCCGACCGTCGATCCAGTGGATGCGCGGATCCTCTCGCGAGAACCAGTTGCCCTGCATCCGGATCAGTCGGTGCGTCTCGATCTTCGTGCGCTCGAGCGCCTCATCAACCGACCACTCGCCATCGAGAACGCGGGCTGCCTGCGCGTAGCCGATCGTGTGAAGCGCCCGCGTATCGCGGCCGTAGCGGTCGATGAGCCGGCGTGTCTCGTCCAGCAGGCCGGATGCGTACATCTCGTCGGCACGCCGGTCGACCCGCTCGTGCAGGTCTTCGCGCGGCCACTCGAGGCCCACGATACTCCAGGTGAAGTCGGGCGGTTCCTTCCCCAGGGGAGGGACCGGGCACCCCGTCGTCTCGACAATCTCGACTGCTCGGATCAGCCGGCGGACGTTGCGCGGATCGATGCGCTCCGCCGACTTCGGATCCCTGCTTGCGAGGCGGTCGTGCAACGCCTGCGAACCCTCTTCGGTGGCGAACCGCTCGAGCTCGTCGCGCAGTGCGGCGTTGGGGGGAACGGGCGGCACGCGCCACCCCTCGAGGAGCGCCCAGACGTACTGCCCCGTGCCACCAACGAGCAGGGGCGTCTTACCGCGCGCCCACACGTCTTCAAGTGCTGCTCGCGCGGCTTCAAGGAAGTCTGGTAACGCCCACTCCTCGTCCGGTGCGACGATGCCCACGAGGTGGTGCGGCGCGGCAGTGAGTTCGTCGTCAGTGGGGGCGGCGGTGCCGATGCGCATCTCGCGCCGGACCTGCCGCGAGTCGGCCGCGACGATCTCGGCGTTCAACCATCGTGCGGCCTTGACCGATGCGGCGGTCTTCCCGGACCCGGTGGGTCCGATGACCGCGACTAAGTGTCGCTCAGCTTGCATCGCCTGCTCCCTCAGACTGATGCCGCGAACGCGCGGCAGATGCGGGCAAACGCGGCTGCGTCGAGAGAGGCTCCCCCGACCAGCGCTCCGTCGATATCCGGCTGAGCCGCGAGTCCGTCCACGTTCTCCGCCGTGACCGATCCACCGTACTGAATCCGTACAGCGTCCGCTGCTCCAACATTGAAGCGGCGCGCGGTCATCTCGCGGATGGCTGCACAGGTCTCCTGCGCGACCTCAGGGGTCGCGGTGAGTCCGGTGCCGATCGCCCACACCGGCTCGTAGGCGATGACGACCGAGTCCGGCAGCGCCTCGAACCCCGCGAAGGCGCCCGCAAACTGGCTCGCGAGCACCTCGAACGTGGCGCCCGACTCGCGCTGCTCGCGCGTCTCGCCGACAGCGACCACGGGCTTCAGGCCCGCCTCGAGGACGGCGCGTAGCCTCGCGTTCACCAGGTCGTCCAGCTCGCCGAAGAGCTGTCGCCGCTCGGAATGCCCAAGCAGCGCGTAGTCCGCCGTGCCGACGAGGAGGTCGGGGCTGAACTCGCCGGTGAACGCACCGGCGTGCCTCCAATACACGTTCTGCGCGCCAACCCCGATGTTCGTACCGGCAAAGGCGTCGCAGGCGTCGCCGAGCCAGGGCGCCGGGGGAAACACGACGACATCGACACCCGCGCAATCGAACAGTTCATCCCGAAGGGCGCGCAGCAACTCGCGCGCTTCGGCGCGGGTCTTGTTCATCTTCCAGTTGCCGCCGACGATCGGCGTGCGGGCCACGGACAGGCTCCGTCCTGTTCGCGTTACGCGCCGTACTTCGTGAGCCGCATCGCATGCGCGAAGGCGAGCGGCAGCACTTCCTTGGCCGGGATCGTGCCGAGGCCTCCCGCGACGCAGTCCGCTTCCGAGAAGTGGTACTGGGCATCGACGCGGACGTGGTCGCCGTGCAGCAGCAGTGGCACGGGGTGCCATGAGTGCGCGGCCATCACGGCCGGCGTCGAATGGTCGCCTGTCACCACCAGCACGTTGGGCTGCAGATCGAGGAGCGCCGGCAGGCAGCGATCGAAGTCGCGAAGCGCCTGGACCTTGCGGGCGAAGTCCCCGTCTTCCCCGGCGCTGTCCGTGTACTTGTAGTGCACGAAGAAGAAGTCGTAGTCGTCCCAGCAGCGCTTGACGGCCTCGAACTGCGTCTCGAGCGACGTGCCTGCATCGAGGACGTCCATGCCGACGAGGCGCGCGAGCCCTCGGTACATGGGGTAGACGGCGACGGCAGCCGCGCGGAGCTTCCATAGCTCCGGCATCTGGGGCAGGTCGGGCTTCGGCGCCCAACCCCGCAGAGTGAGGTGATTTGCCTGCTCCCGTCCGCCAATCCGGCGTCGCGCTTCCTCGACGAACGCGTTCACGAGATCGGCGGTCCGCTCCCCCGCCGCATCGAGCGCGTGCGCCGGGGGTACCGTCACGCCTTCGCGCTGAGGGTCGGTTTCGCTGACCTGGTCCGATAGCCCCTCGCCGCGGAGGACCAGCACGAAGCGGTGCTCCCGCACCGGCTCCACGAATACCTCGACGCCTGGAAGCTCGATGCTGCGCAACGTCTCGCAGATCTCCGCGGTGATCTCCGTCGCGACTCGCCCGGCGCGACGGTCGGTGATGAGGCCTTCCGCGTCCACGGTGCAGAAGTTGCCACGAGCCGCGAGGTCATTCGGCTGGAGCGCAAAGTCGATGCCGGTCGCCTCGAGCGCGCCGCGGCCGATGTCGTAGACGAGCGGGTCGAGACCGAAGAGCCCCATATGCCCGGGACCCGAACCCGGCGTGATGCCGTAGCCGACGGGGATCGAGTAGCCGACTGCTCCCTCTTTCGCGAGCCGGTCGAGGTGCCGCGTGTCGGCCTCCTCGAGCTCGGTCCGGCCTCGCGGGCCGGGTAGGCCGCCAAGGCCGTCGAGCACGCACAGCACAACCTTCGTCTCGGCTGGGACGGAGAGGCGACGAATCAGGTCGATATCCATGGACCGATGTTACCGCGTTAACGGCCTGTCGCCTCGCGGGTCCTCCCCAGCCTCCCCGAGTCGACGGAAATACCCTAGAGGTCGAGCAGCGCGGCCACTCCGGGTAGGGTCTTGCCCTCGAGCATCTCAAGTGACGCGCCGCCGCCGGTGGAGATGTGGCTGATCCGCTCGGCGACACCAGCGCGCGTCGCAACCGCTGCCGTCTCGCCGCCGCCGATGACCGTCGTCGCGTTCAGGTCGGCGAAAATGTGAGCGAGCGCGAGTGATCCCTCAGCGAAGCGCGCCTGCTCGAAGAGTCCGAGGGGGCCGTTCCACATCGCCGTCCTCACTGGTCGCAACGCCTCGCGGAAGTCCTCGATTGTCTCGTGTCCGACGTCGAGGATGCGCCAGCCCGTGGGCACTTCGGAGACCGGTACGGAGCGAACGTTCCACTCCTGCGGGTCGCCGACCGAGACGACGACATCGCTCGGTAGGACGAACTTGAGCTCGGGGCGCCGGGCGACGCGGTCGAGGATGTCGCGCGCCACATCGAGGCGGTCATCCTCGACGAGCGACCGGGCGACGTCGTGACCCTGAGCCTTGAGGAACGTGTTCGCCATCCCACCGCCGACGCAGATAACGTCGGCCTTCTCGAGCAGGTTCTCGAGGATCAGGATCTTGTCGGACATCTTCGCGCCGCCGAACACGAGGCCGAGCGGCCGCTCCGGGTTCACCGTCACCTTTTCGAGGTACTCGACCTCGCGCTCCATGAGCAGGCCCGCGACCGAGGGCAGGCACTCCGTGATCGCGGCGACCGATGCGTGCGCTCGGTGTGCCGTGCCGAAGGCGTCGTTCACATAGATGTCTGCGAGGGAGGCCAGCTCGCGCGCAAAGTCAGGGTCGTTCTCCTCTTCGCCCGGGTGAAACCGCACGTTCTCGAGGACAACCACACCGCCAGGCTCGAGCGCGTCGACCGCGGCCTTCGCCTCGGGACCGATGCAGTCCGTCGCCGTCGCTACGTCGCAACGGAGCAGCATCGCCAGGTGCGCGGCAACAGGCGCGTTCCTCAACGATTCGACGACCTGTCCGCGGGGGCGGCCACGGTGCGAGACGATCGCGATCTTTGCACCGGCATCGCGCAGAGCGTGGATCGTCGGGAGCGACTCACGCAGACGCCGGTCGTCCAAGACGCCGCGTTCGTCCACCTGGACGTTGTAGTCGGTTCGCAGGAGTACCCGCTTACCACTGACATCAATGTCGCGGATCGTCTTCTTGTTCATTGCGCAGGCACCCCTCGGCAGCGGTCCTCTGTCGTCGTCAGTAGTCTCGTTCTGTCGGCATACGGAGTCGCAGACGAGGTCCCAGCGCCAACGTGACGTGAACCTCGCGCAGAATCCTAGGGTGCGCTGACACCGCCCGGCAACGGATTCAAAGGGTGCAAATGTTGCACCGGTGTGTAAAAAGCGTAGCGATTCACGCGCTGCGCTCGGTGGCCGCTCCTGAGAACTCGCGCAGCGGGGCCAGCGCCTCCACGCGAACTCCCGCCGTCCGCAGCGCCTCCAGACCGAGCGCTACCTGCTCCCTGGCGAACGCCTCGGTCGCGGCTCGGCCTCCCAACCGCTCCACCAGCAGCGCGAGCGCGGCCACGTCGATCTCGCCCTCGGAGCCTTCATATCCCGCCCTCAGTGGCGCCGAGTCCGGTCCGGCCTCGAGCGCCGCGATGACCGGATACGTCATCTTGCGCAGCAGCAGGTCGTCGCCGACCGGCTTGCCCGTGAGCTTTTCGTCGCCCCAGATCCCGAGGATGTCGTCGACGGCCTGGAACGCGAGGCCGGTGCACTTCCCGTAGGCGCGGAACGCCTCGACGACCTCGGCCGTCGCGCCTGCGAGTAGTGCCCCGATGGCGAACGGCGCAGCGAACAGCGCCGCGCTCTTCCCAGTGGACATCGCGACGTACTCCTCGCGCGTCACGTTGTTGCGCTCCTCGAAGCGCATATCGAGGTACTGGCCCCTCACGAGTTGGAGGCAGGCAATGTCCAGTTCTCGCATCGCCGCGATGACGAGGTCGTTCGGCAGGCCGCGGTCCAGCAGACGGTACATCGCGAGGCGCGCAACGGTGTACATGCCATCGCCGGTGTTGATCGCCTGCGGCGTGCCGGCGAGCGTCCAGAGGGCGGCGCGCCCGTGGCGGCGGTGGCTGGCGTCCTCCACGTCGTCATGCAACAGCGAGAAGTTGTGCACCAGCTCGATCGCCGCCGCGGCAGGCAGCACCCGCTCGACCTCCGTGCCGTTCAGCTCGGCTGCGAGGAGGAGCGCCGTGGGGCGCAGCAGCTTGCCACGCGACCCGTCGACGGGGACGCCTTCGAAGTCTTCCCAGCCCAGGTGATACCGCATCCACGCGAAGAGCCCTGAAGGATCGTCGCCCACGACCTCGCGCAGTTCGCGGAGCAGTAGCGGACGGTAACGCTCGACGCGCTCGGCGAGGCTCTCAGCGTGAAGCGCTCCGGGCGTCATACCTCCGCACCGCCCGGCACAAGCGTCAGGCGGTGCTCCGCAGCACGCTCGACCGCATCCCGGGTGTACAGCAACGGTCGCTGGCGTCCCCGCAGGTGCTCCCGCACCTGGTCGTCGTAGCGCGGATGGCCCGGAATGCCGGATGCGCCAGTGGCAACGGAGAACGTCGAGCGGTCGAGGTCGGCGAGGTCGATGACCTGGCGGTAGACGGGCGCGAACCCGGGATCGGAGGGACCCCCGAGAAGGCTGAAGCCACCCTGCCAGACGGTGTTCACGTCGCCTCCGAGTTCGTACGGGCCTCGTGATGATAGCCGTCCGAGCGCGGGGATCGCGCGTAGCGGGTGGCGCAGTGGCTGCCGATGGACGGCGCCCCAGCGCCACCCCGAGGGCTCGCGTCCCTGGCGTTCACGAAGCGTCGCGACGGCACGCTGCGCGGCCGTACGCAGGAGGCGATCGCGGTCGCCGGCATCCGACAGCCACGGCTGCCGCGGCGCGCGCAGTGCCTCAAGGATGCGTCCCTGTAGTCGCATGCTGAACGTCGAGCCAGCGAAGGGGACACCCTCGTTGCCCGCACCGAGCACTATGCTCCCGTGCCGCCCCGCCACGCGGGTCACGAGCGTGCGAGCCAACTCGATGTACGTGAGTTCGAGGACGGCCGCAGCCGCGCTGGTCGGCGCAGTCTGCCCGTCCCACGTTCGCAACCGCCGCTCGATACGACCGTCGTCGATCACATCCGCAGTGAGCAGGAGGTCGCGCAGTTCCGCGAGGGCTGCCGAGTAGCGATCGAGTTGCATCTCGCGGAACGTCGCCCTCGAGTGTCGCGCTCGCGATTCGAGCATCGAGACGATGCGCTCGGCCCGGTAGCGCTCGCACCACTCTTCGCCGAGTTCCATCCCCTCGATGGCGCTCCCGGGCGCGTTGTTGGCAGAGATGACATGGCCATCGGGCGGGCTGACGAGGCGAGGCATCGATGCCGCCGGCCACGCTGGAGGTGGGCCGTTCGAGGTGGCGCCGTCCGATGGAAGCAGGCCTGCCCCGGGCTCGCGCTGCGGAACGGAGCCCGAAAGCCGGTACCCAATGCCTCCATCGCGGTACGCCCAGACCACGCTGAAGGTCGAGCCCGGCCACATGCCGATCGCCGCCTCGAACTCGTCCGGCGTGCGGGCGAAGGTGGCGCCGAGGAACCCCGCTGCGAGATCGCCGCCGTCTTCGAGCGCGGTCGATCGGAGCGCGACGGCCCGCGACTCCCCGGGGATCGCGGGACCGATCACCGGACCATGGCGGGTCTCGATGACGTGCTCCTCGACGGTGTCGCCGCCATGGATTTCGATCCGCTCTACGCGCGTGCTGCCGGTTTCCCACCCCTCGGGCGTCCGATACCGCGAGGGGTGTTCCGGATCGACTTCCTCTATGTACAGGTCGCTGACGTCGGCCATCCCGGCGGTGAGCCCCCAGGCGACCATCCCGTTATGTCCGATGAACACGCCGGGGAGGCCCGGAATACCGGCTCCAACCGCGTCGAGGTCGCCGCCCGCCACGTGGCAGACGTGGAAGAAGGCCGGGATCTGCATCCGGAGGTGGGGGTCCGCAGCGAGCAGCGGCGCGCCGGTGAACGACCGTTCGGCCGCCACTGCCCACGCGTTCGAGGCGCCGCCTCGCGGGAGTCCGGCGTCGAGTGCCGTGCGGTACGCCTTGAGCATGCGCTCGATGGCGCTGCCGGCCATGTCGGACGACGAGGATCCGCCGGTGGAGGTATGCGCGCCGGCGGGGTAGGCCACGTCGAGCTCGGCCAGCCGCTCGGGGCCGAGCGCCTCGAGCAGCTGTTCGCGCAGCCGCTCGGTATCCCAGTTGCCGGCGAAGGTGAATAGGACGAGGCGTCCGAGGAGCAGCGTGTGCTCCGGCAGCCAGGACTCCGGAGCGCTGGCCAGTACCGCGTACTCCGGAGGGAGCGAGCGCAGCGACTGGATGCCCGCGTTCACCCCGCGCGCGTAGGCGCGCAGCAACTCGCGTTCGTGGTCTCCGGTCGTGGCGAAGTCCTTAGCGGCGCGCTCTGCGAGGCCGAGCCGGCGCATGAACCGGTCGCTGCCGAGCAGTGCCGCTCCCCCGACCTCGGCGAGCCGCCCCTGCGCGAGCAATCGGGTCGAGTCCATCTGGAACAGCCGGTCCTGTGCATGCACGAATCCCTGGCCGAACAGCGCATCGGCCGCCGACTCTGCGAACACGTGAGGCACGCCGTGCGCGTCCCGCACGATCTCGACACCTGCTTCCAACCCCTGGACTTCGGCAACGCCATCCTCGACGGGTAGCGTGCGTTTGGCCGTGACGAGCGCAACAGCTGAGGCGACTCCTCGCGCCTGACGGGCGGTCGTGCGGATGGCGCGTGGGTTGGGACGGGGCAGCAGCATCTGCCGAGGATAGGCCGCGTCGTTCAGGGTTGGCGATCGGAAGTCGCCCCTTACGTCGAGTCGACGCGAGTCTCGGGTTGCATGTGGCTCCTCGTTACGTCCACTGCAACATTTCGATGCGGTTGCCGAAAGGGTCGAAGACGTGGAAACGCTCGCGGCCGGCGAGCGGAACGTCGTCGACGGTGCGGAGTCCGGCGGCCTCGCAACGCGCGCGCAGAGCTGGGAGGTCGTCCGTCACGAAGGCGGGGTGACGCCGCGTCTCGAGCGGCTCCTCTACGCCGAGGTGCACCTGGAACGCGCGCCCGCTCGATGGATCGCCGCCTTCGAACCAGAGGCCGCCGCGCGCACGCAGCGCCTCGGGCTTGTCGATCTCGCGGAGACCGAAAGCATCGACGTAGCAGTGGCGCGCGACCTCGAGGTACTCGTCGCCCGGCGGGATCGTGAGTTGGACGTGATCGATGGCGAGCAGCATGCCGCGTGTCCGCGTGATTCGGTCAGGACTCGGTCGTGACTCGGTCACGACCCCGCTGGCTCGAGTCCGGGTATTTCCAGCCGCAGGTCGCGGATATCGATCGGTCCCTCGCGGATGATGCGCGGCTTCGCGCTCGCAAGGTCGACCACTGTCGATGCGACGCCGCTCGGCCTCGGCCCTCCGTCCAGGACCGGGACTTCGTCACCGAAGATGTCGAGCACCTCCTGCGCCGAGCGCGCGGGGGCTTCGTCGTGGCGGTTGGCGCTCGTGACCGCGAGCGCGCCACCACAGGACGCGATCACCGAGCGAGCGAGGAGGTCATCAGGCAGTCGTACGCCGATCGTGCCCTCCCGCGTGACGTTCGCCATCGGGACATCCTTGCGGACGCGGACGACGGCCGTGAGGGCGCCGGGCCAGAAGGGGCGCACCTTCGCGAGGGCGCCTGGGTCCTCGACGTAATCGGCGATGGCGTCGACCGAGTCGATCAGCAGTGCGATCGGTTGCTTGTTCCCGCGCCCCTTCATCTTAGCGAGGAGACGCAGGGAGGCCTTGTCTGTCGGGATGACGGCCAGGCCGTAGACCGTGTCGGTGGGGATCCCGACGACTTCGCCTCGCTCCAGTGCAGCAACGATCTCGGGAAGACCCTCCGGGGTGAGGAGCGGCATCACTGAGGCCTTTCACGAGCCGCTCGGGCCGGGCGGGCCGTCGCTGTTGCGGCGTTCCTGCGATTCATTGACCGACTATAGCGGCCCTCGATACCATTCTGCTCTAGCGGCGCTCTCCCCCGGACACAGGCGAGTAATGACGCAGATCACCGAGGTTTCGCCTCCGGGCCGGATTCGCACTTCCGGCGACAGCGAGGTGTCGACGTACCTCGAGATCGCGAAGGCCAGCGAACCCGGTCAGGTCCTCAACCCGGCGCCCAACGCCCCCGAGTCGGTCGTCGTACTCGACTACGGCTCGCAATTCTCGATGCTGATCACCCGCCGCGTTCGCGAAGCCGGCGTCTACTCCGAGCTCATCCCCTGGGACGTCCGTCCCGAGCAGTTGAACCACCTGAAGGTGAAGGCGTTCATCCTCTCCGGCGGTCCCGCGTCAGTGTACGAAGAGGGCGCGCCACCGCTCCCCGCCTGGGTGCTCGCAAGCGAGTTGCCGATCCTTGGCGTGTGCTACGGGATGCAACTGCTGGCGCACACGCTCGGAGGACGCGTGGCGCCCGCCCAATCCCGGGAGTACGGCCACGCGGTCGTCAATCTCGCGGACACTTCGAATCCACTCCTCACCGGGTTGCCCCTATCGATGCCGGTGTGGATGTCGCACGGCGACCACGTCGTCGAGCTGCCGCCCGGCTTCCGGGCCGTCGCGCACTCCGACAACTCGCCCGTAGCTGTGATGTCGAATGACGCGGGCTACCTCGGTATCCAGTTTCACCCCGAGGTCGCGCACACGCCGCAGGGCGGCGAGTTGTTGCGCAACTTCGTCTTCAACGTCGCGAAGTGCAGTGGGGACTGGACCAGCGCGAACTTCATCGAGGAGTCGATCGAGACGATTCGGGAGCAGGTCGGCGACGGTAAGGCCATCTGCGCGCTCTCGGGCGGCGTCGACTCGGCGGTCGCAGCGACCCTCGTGCACCGCGCCATCGGCGACCAGTTGACGTGCATCTTCGTCGACAACGGGCTGCTGCGAGCGCAGGAGGCCGAGCGCGTCGTCGCCACCTTCGGCGAGCACATGTCGATGAAGCTCATCCACCTCGACTCGAGCGATCGTTTCCTCGCCGACCTCGTCGAGGTGACGAACCCCGAGACGAAGCGCAAGCGCATCGGCGAGACGTTCATCCGCGTCTTCGAGGCCGAAGCGGCCAACCTCGGACAGGTCGACTTCATCGTGCAGGGCACGACCTACCCCGACGTCATCGAGTCGGCCTCCACCGGCTCGTCAGCCGCGGCAAAGATCAAGACACACCACAACGTCGGCGGCCTGCCGAAGGACATGAAGCTCACGCTGATCGAGCCGCTGCGCAACCTGTTCAAGGACGAGGTGCGGCGCGTCGGCAAGGAACTCGGTCTTGCGGACGAGATGGTCTACCGGCAGCCCTTCCCCGGTCCCGGCCTCGCGATCCGCGTCATCGGCGAGGTGACGCGCGAGAAGCTCGAGATCCTGCGCGCCGCCGACTGGATCGTGATGGACGAGATCAAGAAGGCCGCGGTCTACTACGACCTCTGGCAGGCCTTCGCCGTCCTCACCGACACGAAGACGGTCGGCGTGCAGGGCGACTTCCGCACGTACGGCTACTGCGTGGCGCTGCGCTGCGTCACCGCCGAGGATGCGATGACCGCCGACTGGGCGCGCCTCCCCTACGACCTCCTCGCGACGATCTCGCGGCGCATCGTGAACGAGGTGCCCGGTGTGAACCGTGTCGTGTACGACATCACCTCGAAGCCCCCGGGGACGATCGAGTGGGAGTGAGCGAACTCAACGTCCTCCTCCTCGGCAACGGTGCGCGCGAGCACGCCATCGCCTGGAAGCTGGCGCAGTCACCGAGGCTGGCGCGGCTCTGGACGGCGCCCGGCAACGCGGGGACGTCCGACTTCGGCGAAAACGTGCCGGAGGTTGCCGCGACCGACGTCGAGGCCGTGGCGGCGCTCGCGAGGCGGGTCGCGGCTGACCTCGTGATCGTCGGGCCGGAGGCGCCGCTCGCTGCGGGTGTGGTCGACCGGTTGGTGGTCGAAGGGTTCCGCGTGTTCGGGCCGTCCCGCGCCGCTGCCGAGATCGAGTGGTCGAAGGCGTTCGCCAAGGACCTGATGCGCGGCGCCGGCATCGCAACCGCCGAGTCGCAGGCGTTCGACGACGCCGACGGTGCGAAGGCGTACGTGCGCACCCTCGAGGATCGCCGGCTGTTCCCGGTCGTGAAGGCGGACGGCCTTGCCTCGGGCAAGGGCGTCGTGGTCTGCGACACCTCGGAGGAGGCGTGCGACGCGATCGACGCATGTATGCGCGACGGCGCGTTCGGCGCTTCGGGCGCGCGCGTCGTCATCGAGGAGCGGATGCGCGGGCCGGAGACCTCGGCGCATGCGTTCACCGACGGCGTCACCGTACGACACATGCCGTTCTCCTGCGACTACAAACCCGCTTTCGACGGCGGCCTCGGTCCGAACACCGGCGGCATGGGCGTGTACTCGCCTCCCGGCTGGGTCAGCGACGAGGACGCACGCTGGATCGAGCGCGAGATCACCGAGCGTGCGGTCAAGGCGATGTTCGACGCAGGACGCCCGTATCGAGGTGTCCTCTACCCCGGCATGATGCGCACCGACACCGGCTGGCGCGTCGTCGAGTTCAACAGCCGCTTCGGCGATCCCGAGACCGAGGCGCTGCTCCCGCGGCTGGAGTCCGACCTGCTCGAGATCTGCTGGGCCGTCGCGACAAACACGCTCGACGAGGTCGAGGTGCGCTGGAGTGAGCGCGCGACCGTTGGCGTGATGATGGTGCCCGGCGGCTACCCGGGCGCGCACGAGACCGGGAAGGTCATCACGGGCATCGAGGATGTCGACGCAGACGTGCAGGTCTTCCTCGCCGGCGTGCAGCGCACCTCGGAGGGCATGCTCGTGACGAGCGGTGGGCGGACCCTCTGCGTGGTTGCATTGGGCGAGAGCGTCGAGGAGGCACGCGAGCGGGCCTACGTCAACGTGGGCCGCATCTCGTTCGAGGGCGCGCACTACCGCACGGACATTGCCGCGGACGTCGAGTCCGCTATCGGCGCCGGGTAGCGCGATGATGCGGGAGGTTCGCTGCCCGATGCGCGAGTGCCGCCGCCGCATCGACATCGACGCGCTGCCGCCGTTCCCCGTGCAGCCCGAGCCGTCGCCCTGCCTCCACTTCATCGCGGCCTGGGGCCCCGGCCGCCGTTCGCTGCCGGAGGAAGTGCTGCACGGCCTCGAGGGCAACCGCGAGCTGCTGATCCGCAACATCCGTCCGGCGGACTACGCGGCGGATGTCCTCGAGGCGCTGGCGGAACCGGTCGAAGAAGTGGTGCGCTACTACGCGCAGGTCGTCGACGACACCGCGGTCTTCGGAGACGAGCACGAGCGGAACGGGATCGCCCGCGGCGTCTCGGCGATTCTGCTCGGTCCGGACCCGCTGGCGGACGCCCGAGCGCCACGACCGAGCGGTTCGTAGGGGCGGAGGGCGCGATGGCAGGCCAACCGCTCGTCGGCATCGTGATGGGATCCCGCTCTGACTGGGAGACGATGCAGCACGCGGCCGAACAGCTCGACGCGCTGGGTGTGGCGTACGAGGTGAAGGTCGTCTCCGCGCATCGCACGCCGGACCGGATGTTCGCCTACGCGGAGGAGGCCGGCCGGCGAGGCCTGCGCGCCATCATCGCTGGCGCGGGCGGCGCCGCTGCCCTGCCAGGCATGCTCGCCTCGAAGACCGCGGTGCCCGTGCTGGGCGTGCCAGTACAGTCGAAGGCGCTCAACGGCATGGACTCGTTGCTCTCCATTGTGCAGATGCCGGCGGGCATTCCGGTGGCCACCTTCGCCATCGGTCGCGCGGGTGCAGCGAACGCGGGGCTGTTTGCGGCAGCCATGCTCGCCGCCGAGCATCCGGAGATCGCGGCTGCCCTCGAGACGATGCGCCAGCGACAGACGTCCGACGTGCTGGCCCACGACGACCCGCGCGCATGACCACGGTCGGCATCCTCGGCGGCGGGCAACTGGCTCGCATGCTGGCGATCGCGGGGATGCCTCTGGGGCTGCGCTTCCTCGTGGTCGACCCGACCGCCGATGCGTGCGCGGGCCAGGTCGCACCGCTGTTGGTCGGCGACTATCTCGATCCCGCCGTGCTCGAGAAGTTCGCGTCGAAGGCGGACGTGGTGACCTTCGACTTCGAGAACGTGCCTGCCGAGGCGGCGCACTGGCTGGCGGAGCGCCTTCCCGTGCGTCCCAACCCGAGAGCCCTCGCCGTGGCGCAGGATCGTTTGGACGAGAAGACGCTCTTCCGGGAGGTCGGCATCCCGGTACCCGACTTCGCCGCCGTGCAGGACCGTGCATCGCTTGAGGCGGTGGTCGCGCAGATCGGGACGCCGTGCATCCTGAAGACGCGGCGCTTGGGCTACGACGGTAAAGGGCAGTTCCGGCTCCAGTCGCCGGCCGACATCGAGGCGGCGTGGGAAGCCCTCGGGGCGGAGGCGGGCAGTGTTGGCCTGATCGCCGAGGCTTTCGTGCCCTTCGAGCGCGAGCTCAGCGTGGTGGCCGTGCGTGGCCACGACGGCGAGTTCCGCGCCTGGCCGCTCGTCGAGAACTGGCACGTCGAGGGAATCCTCTCCGCCAGCCTCGCACCCGCCGTAGCCGACGATGAGCTGACGCAGACGGCCACCGGGTACGCCCGTCGGCTCGCCGAGCGTCTCGACTACGTAGGCGTGTTCGCACTCGAGCTCTTCGATTGTGGCGGCGGCCTGCTCGCCAACGAGATGGCCCCGCGCGTCCACAACTCCGGCCATTGGACCATCGAGGGCAGCGAGACCAGCCAATTCGCGAACCACGTCCGTGCCGTGGTCGGGCTCCCGCTGGGCGACACGCGGATGGTGGGGCAGGCCTGCATGCTGAACTGGGTTGGCGCCCTACCAGACGTCGAGCCGGTGCTGCGCGACCCAGCGGGGCACTGGCACGACTACGGCAAGGACGCCCGTCCCGGCCGAAAGGTAGGCCACGCGACGCTGCGTGCCGATACCACCGAAGACCTCGCAGCGGCCCTCGAGCGTGTTGGCCAGGTACTCGGCCGCGAGACGCAGGTCGCGCCCGTGCTTACGCGGCTGCAAGGTCTCTGACTGTTATGTCTGATGTACTCGCCACACCGCGCCAGGTGCACGTACGCCACCGTGGGGCGATTGTGCGGCGTATCCTCGCGGGGGAAGGTATGGCTCTATGACTTCGGACGTCCGTGCGGCCTTCGAACGCGCCTACGACGCCACCAAGCCGATCGAGCAGTTCCCGGGCGTCGTGCGGCGCACCCTCGTCTCAGGCGAGCGGCTGACCCTGGTCGAGATCCGCATCGAGGCTGGCCACGAGGTCCCGCGGCACACGCATCCGCACGAACAGGCCGGTCATGTCGCCGCAGGCCGCGTGCTGTTCCGCTTCGGCGACGGCGAGGCGGCGCGCGAGTGTGAGCTCGGGCCGGGCGCCTCGTACCTCATCCCCGGCGACGAACCGCACTACGTCCGCGCCCTCGAGCCCGCAACGCTGATCGAGGTCTTCGCGCCGGTGCGCGAGGAGTACGCGAATGACTGAACGTTCGCTGGCTCGGAAGGGCGTGGTTCGACAGGCTCACCACGAACGGGAAGGCTGGGGCAGCCACGAGCGCAGACATGTTGTCCCGCCCCCTCTCCCGTTGGGGCAGAGGGCTGGGGAGGGGTAGACGGCGATGATCCCTCGCTACAGCCGTCCCGAGATGACCGAGATCTGGTCGGACGAGTACAAGTTCGACACCTGGCTCGCCGTGGAGATCGCGATCGTGCAGGCGTGGGCCGACGAGGGCGTCGTGCCTCGCGAGGATGCCGACCTCATTGCGAGGAACGCCCGCATCCACGTGCCGGACATCCTCAGGTACATCGACGAGACGCATCACGACATGACGGCGTTCATGCGCTCGATCGCGGACTCGCTGGGTCCGGAGTCTCGCTGGGTGCACTACGGCGTCACGAGTAACGACGTCTGGGACACGGCGACCTGCCTCCAGATGGTCGCTGCCGCCGAACAGCTGTTGCGCCAGCTCGAGGAGCTGCGCCGTGTCGTCTCAAGGCAAGCCGTCGAGCACCGCCGCACAATCTGCATCGGCCGGACGCATGGTGTCCACGCCGAGCCAACCACGTTCGGCCTGAAGCTGGCCGTCTGGGTCGACGAGTTGAACCGGCAGGAAGAGCGCTTGCGTCATGCTCGCGACCACGTCGCCGTCGGTCAGATGTCCGGGCCTGTCGGCACCCACGCCACGGTCCCGCCGAGCGTCGAGGAGAACGCCTGCCGACGCCTCGGCCTCGCAGTCGCGCCGGTCACGACCCAGATCATCCAGCGCGACCGCCACGCCTATTACCTCGCGGTCATCGCCGGCGTCGGCGCGAGCCTCGAGAAGTTCGCGCTCGAGATCCGGGGGCTCCAGCGCACCGAGCTGCTCGAGGCCGAGGAGCCGTTCGAGGTTGGGCAGACGGGCTCGTCCTCGATGCCGCACAAGCGCAACCCGGAGCTGACCGAGCGCGTTTGCGGACTCGCGAGGACGCTGCGCGGCTACGCGGTGACCGGCTTCGACAACGTCGCGCTGTGGCACGAGCGCGACATCTCCCACTCGGGCGCCGAGCGCATCATCCTGCCCGACGCGACCGGCCTGCTCTCGTACATGCTGCACATCTTCACCGGCGTCATGGACGGCCTCGTGGTCTACCCAGAGCACATGCGCCGCAACCTCGAGCGGACGCAGGGTCTCGTCTTTTCCTCGAAGGTGATGCTCGCGCTCGTCGAGGCGGGGCTGTCGAGGGAACACGCGTACAAGATCGTGCAGCGTCACTCGATGCAGGCGTGGGAGCAGGAGACGCCGCTGCGGGGTCTGCTGGAGGCCGACCCCGAGGTGACGGCACACCTCGATGCCGGGCGGCTCGATGCGCTGTTCGACGCCGAGTCGTTCCTGATCCACGTCGACGAATCGTTCCGCCGCATCGGTCTGCTGGAGTAGCACGGCTCGCGGCCGGACGCCGACTGAAAGGGATTCCGCTATGGCTCAGGCCCCGGTGATGCTGCAGTCCTCGTTGCCCGGCCTGCCGAGGCACTCCGGCAAGGTCCGGGACATCTACGAGCTGCCCAATGACCGGCTGCTGCTCGTGGCGACCGACCGTGTCTCGGCGTTCGACGTGGTGCTGCCGACCGGCATACCGAGGAAGGGCGAAGTGCTCTCCCGACTCTCGGCGTACTGGTACGACCGCACGAGCGCGGTCGTCCCGAACTCGTTCATCGCCGTCCTCGACGCCGCGAACGCGCGCGATCTCGGCATCGACGCTGACGCCTCGTTCTTCGGCCGCTCGATGGTCGTCCGCAAGGCCGAGCCGGTCATGGTCGAGTGCGTCGTCCGTGGCTACATCACGGGCTCGGGCTGGGCGGACTATCAGAGCACCGGCAGCGTCTCCGGCATCGAGCTGACGCCCGGCCTCCGCCAGTGCGACCAGCTGCTCGAGCCGATCTTCACGCCGAGCACGAAGGCGGACGAGGGGCACGACGTCCCGATCTCGTTCGCGGAGGTAGAGGCGCTGGTCGGCGTCGACCAGGCGAACGTGCTGCGTCTGCGCTCGCTCGCGCTGTACCGCTATGGCGCCGAGGCTGCGAGGGAGCGCGGCATCCTCATCGCGGACACGAAGTTCGAGTTCGGCATCATCGACGGTGAGATCACGCTCATCGACGAGGTGATGACGCCCGACTCGTCGCGCTTCTGGCCGGCGGACCAGTACGAGCCCGGCCGCGACCAACCCTCGTTCGACAAGCAGCCGCTGCGCGACTGGCTCACGGCCACGGGCTGGGACAAGCAACCCCCGGGACCGGCGCTGCCGGACGACGTCGTCGCGCAGACCAGCGAGCGGTACCAGGAGGCCTACCGCCGCCTGACCGGCGAGTCGCTGCCGGAGGTCCAGTGATGCCGTCCTACCTCGTGCGCATCGACGTCATGCTCAAGCCGCTGGTGAACGACCCGCAGGGACTCGCCGTACGCGACGGACTCCGCGAGCTTGGCTTCGCGGGCGTGGAGTCCGTGCGCGTGGGCAAGCACATCGAGGTGACGCTCGATGCCGCAGACGAGTCTGCTGCCGAAGACGCGACTCGCCGGATGTGCGACCAACTGCTGGCGAACCAGGTGATCGAGACGTTCTCGTTCACAGTGTCCGAAGTGACGGCCGCCGAGGCATGAGCCATGCCTCGGCCGTGGCCACCACGACTGCGAACTCCTAGTAGGGGTACGCGAGGTCCGAGTCGAGGAGCGCTCGGGCGATGATGACGCGCTGAATCTCTGACGTGCCCTCGACGATCATCAGCTGGCGCGCGTCTCGGTAGAAGCGCTCGAGCGGGTGGTCCTGCATGTACCCCTGCGCGCCGAGGATCTGCAACGCCTCGGAGGCGACGCGATTCGCCATCTCCGTGGCGTACGCCTTGGCGATGGACAGCATGTGGCCCTCAGCGGGACCGAACCGCCCCTGATCGATAAGCCAGCAGCCCTGTAGGACGAGCAGGCGCGCCGCCTCGATCTCTATTGCCATCTCCGCGAGCTTCATCTGGATGGCCTGCACTTCGGTGAGCGGACCGCCGAAGACCTCGCGGTTGCGCGCGTATTCGAGGGCGTACGCGAGCGCCCCCTCAGCCAGACCCACTCCGCGAGCACCGACCACGGGCCGCAGCGAGTTGAGCGTCGCGAGGGCGATGCGTTGGCCACGGCCCTCCTCGCCCACGAGGTTCTCCGCCGGGACGCGCACGTCGTCGAATGTCAGCGTGCCCGTCGGGACGCCACGCACCCCCATCTTGCGGTCGACCGAAGTGACCTCAAAGCCGGGCGTGCTGGTCTCGACGATGAAGGCGGAGATGCCCCGCCCGCCCGCCTCGGGATCGGTCTTCGCGAAAACCACGACCTGATCCGCGACCGGTCCGGCGGAGATGTAGGCCTTCTGCCCGTTGATCACGTACTCGTCGCCATCCCGCACAGCCCGTGATCGCATCCCGGCGACATCGGAGCCCGCATCCGGCTCGGTCAGGCAGAAGGCCGCCTTCACCTCGCCGCGTGCGACGGGCCCGATGTAACGCTGCCGCTGCTCATCGTTGCCGTGCAACTTCACCGGATGCGTGGACAGCGAGGAGAGGAGGAGCATCAGGCCGGCGCTGCAGTCGTAGCGCGACATCTCCTCGACTGCGAGGGCGAGCGCGACGGTGCCCGCTTCCGCGCCCCCGACCTCGCGAGGGAGGGTGATGCCGAGGAGTCCCGCCTCGCGGAAGGCCTGGAAGAAGTCTTCCGGGTAGGTCGCGGTGGCGTCCACCTCGGCAGCCCGCGGCTTCACGACATCGTGCGCCACGCGCCGTGCCGTCTGCTGGATCAGCCGGTCAGCATCCGACAGCTCGAAGTCCATCCACGCTCCCCTTCGCTCGCACGTTCCCCGACCCGCGGGAACGTAGCAGGTTCGCGATCACTGCCGCGAGACGGCTTCCGCGCGTTGCCGTCAGCCCTTTGAGCAGAACATCGCTGTTATGATGCCGCCGGCAACTGGGGCGTGGTGCGCGAGGTGCGGACCGCCCGTGGCCAGGTAGCGAGGGGTCACTTGGAGGAAGTGCACGATCAGCAATACGGCGAGCGCGGTGGGTCGCCGCTGTACCTCGATGTCTATCACCCGGATGCACAGGATTCGCTGCGGACCGCGGTCCTGATGCTCCATGGGGGCGGATGGCGACGTGGCACCCGCAAGAACCTGGCGCCGCAGGCGCGGCTGCTGCAGGCCGCCGGCTTCACGGCGATGCCGGCGCAGTACAGCCTCGCCGAGGAGGCTGCGTGGCCGGCCGCGCTGCACGATGCTCGCGCCGCGATCCGCTGGGTGCGCCGGAACGCCGGGGACCTCGGCGTCGATGCCGACAAGATCGCGCTCGTAGGGTTCAGCGCGGGCGCGCACATCTCGTTGCTTGCGGCCGGCACCGATGCCAGCTCGTTCCCCGAGGAGCCGGAGGCAGACGTCGCGACGGACTGCTCTGTGGGGGCGGTGGTCGCCTTCTACCCACCGACCGCGTTCCACATCGAGGCACGCGCACATGGCACCGTGCCTGCCGATGCGTTGCTCGGAGACGCGCCGGATCCGGACGAGGCGAGCCGCGCAGCACCGATGACCTACGTCTCACCGAACTTCCCGCCAACGTTCTTCCTCCACGGCAGCACCGACCGTGTCGTGCCCGCCTCGGCCTCCGTGGCGATGCACAACGCGCTTCGCACCGCCGGGGTCCTCACGGACCTCCACATCTTCGCCGGGCGCAACCACGGGTTCGACCACGTCGACGTGTACCGCGAGGTCGTGATGCCCGAGGTTGCGCTGTTTCTTCGGCGCACCGTCAGCCAGACCGACGAGATCGAGCGTCGGGTCCAGGAGCAGAGCCAGTTCGAGCGGCCACGCGAACCTGTCAGTGGAGGTGCGCAGTGAGGGTGTGTTTCCTCGGTGCGACGGCGTATGCCGGGCGCGTCGACTTCTCCGGCTGGCCGGTGCCTCCGGATCTGTGCGAGCCAGAATTGGCGGCGCGCAGCTACCAGATCCAGCTCGATCAGTACCAATTGGCGGACGAGCTGGGCTTCGACTGGGTCAGCATCTCCGAGCACCACTTCTCGCCGAGACTGATGACGCCGAACCCGATCGTCTTCGCTGGCGCTGTGAGTCAGCGCATTAAGCGCGCGAAGATCGCCGTCCTCGGGCCGCTGATGCCGCTCGTCAATCCGGTGCGACTCGCCGAAGAGCTCGCGATGCTCGACTCGATCAGCGAAGGGCGCCTGATCGCGCTTTTCCTCCGCGGAACGCCGGTCGAGCAGTTCACGTACTCGACGGACGGCCAGCCGATGCCGAACACCCGCGAGATCACGCAGGAGGCCACGCTCCTCGTGCTCAAGGCCTGGCGCGAGCGGCAGCCCTTCAGCTGGCACTCGGAGCACTTCGACTTCGAGCACGTCTCAGTCTGGCCGCGGCCGCTCCAGGACCCGCACCCGCCCGTCCTGTACTCGGGCAACAGCAAGGAGTCGGCGGAGTTCGCCGCGAAGCACCACCTGAACCTCGCGATTGGGTTCGCGCCGCCCGCGGTGGTCAAGGACCACGTCGACTTCTACAAGGAGAAGGCGGCGGAGGCGGGCTGGGCACCGACGCATGAGAACGTGCTCTACCGCGCGCGCACGCTGGTCGCCCCGGACGACGAGCAGGCGTTGGAGGTTGTCGAGCGCGCCCGACGCGCAGCCGCCGAGCGCGCTGCGCAAGCGGGCGAGGGTCCGAGTCGCGCAGCCGGAGATGGGGGCGGTTCTCCGAACGATGCCGCGTTCCAGTTCTACGGGACGCCGCAGACGATCGTCGATCAGATCAAGCCGTACCACGAGGCGGGCGTCGGCATCCTCGACCTGGCGTTCGCACCAGTCGCCTTCGGACGGGGTGGGACGGTCAAGTCGCTGAACGCGTTCGCGGACGTGCTCCCGACCATCCAGGCCATGTAGACGCGGCCGGCCTCGCTGGCAGGGCTACCGGCTGACCTCGATCGCTTCCCGGGCGGCTGGGAGGACGTCGCGCGCGATGCGCTCCATGTAGTCGGGTTCGTCGCCGCGCGGAACCGGCGGGTTCGGCACCGGCTGCAGCACCACGATGTCGAAGTCGATGCCGAGCGAGAGCGTGGCGACAAGTTGGTCCGTGATCGCCTCGGTGGTGCCGCGGAACGCGAAGGCGTCGGCGGCGGCCTCTGGAAGGAAGTCGACGAGCCCGCCCGACTCGACGAGGTCCGGGTGATGGTGGAAGTCCGGGTGCACGAGGTGCTGCAATTCGTGCACGGGCGGGCCATCCCACGCCAGCCCCGCGATCTCGAAGAGGTGGGGCGAGTACTCATAGAACCCGGCGGCCATCGACTTTCCGATGGCGAGCGCACGCGCCGGGTCCGCCTCGAGCGCGGTGTGGACGACGAGCCCGAGGCGGATCGAGGCAGGATCGCGGCCTGCCTCGATGGCTCCCGCGTAGACGGCATCGATGGCGGCTCGGAGGTTCGCCTCGGCGGTACCCACGCGGAGGAACACGCCGTCGGCGGTGCGCCCCGCCGCCTTGAGGGCGCGCGGTCCGGCGGCGGCGACCCAAACCGGAACGGGGCGCGGATGCGGCAGTCGTGCCGGACGAGCCGCGCCGACCTCGACGCCGCCGCCTTCGTCGTGAAGGAGCGTGCGGATGATGCGAACCGAGGCCTCGAGCGTGGCGACCTTGGCCGGACGCAGCCCGGCGAGGTGCACGGCAGTGTCGCCGATGCCGAGCCCGAGGAGCGCGCGCCCGTCAGCGACGACGTCGACCGTCGCGATCGACGAGGCGGTCACGGTCGGGTGGCGGGTCACGGGATTCGCGAGCAGCGGCCCGAGGCGGATCGTCGAGGTCGCCTTCGCCGCGAACGCCAGCAGTACGTAGGTGTCGTGCCGCCGTAGCTGAGAGTCGGGGACGAACGCGTAGTCCCAACCGAGTGACTCTGCCCGGGCCACGTCGAGGGCGAACGCATCCGGCGTGCGGAAGTCGAAGCGGTTGAGTCCGAAGGCAGGCACGGCGGTTACGTCCTGCGGAGGCGATCGAGCAGGTCACTCCGGCGTTCGAGTGCGCGTCTCGCGCTGTCGCGGACGCGCTCGCGATGCCGGGCACGCTCTTGGCGCTCGAGTGCCGCCTGATGGTTCGCCGTCTCGCGCGACGGGTCTTCGTTCTCCGCTGGAGCGTCGAAGCCGGGCCCATCGTCGGGTGGCGGCGATGTGGTCATGTCAGTCATTTCGCTGCAACTCGTTCTACCGCAGCTTCGGGATCACGTCCGACATCAGTTGGTCGTACGTCTCGTTTGCGCGGTCGCCGAGGTTCATCCCGGGGACGATGAACTCGTCGACGCCAGCTTCCGCGTGACGGCCGAGAACGTCCACGATCTCCTCGGCGATGCCCGCGAGGACGGGACGGCCGGGCTGCCTCGCGCGTTCCACCACCGCTGGGTCGTTCGAGATGGTTACCAGCGCCTGTGCGCTGCGGCGGATGGTCGAGGGGTCGCGGCCGACTTCGCTGCAATGGCGGTCGAGGACGGCGCCCTTCCTCGCGAGGGTCTCCGGCGTGCCCCAGACGTTCCACTCGTCGGCGTACAGCGCAGCGATGCGCAGTGTCCGCTGCTCACCGCCACCACCGATGAGCAGCGGCGGGCCGCCGGGCTGCACCGGCTTTGGCGCGAGCGGCGCGTTCTTGAGCGAGTACGCGCGTCCCTCGAACGTCGTCTGGTCGTTCGTGAAGAGCGACTTCAGGATCTGCGCGGACTCTTCGAGGCGGCGCATTCGTCCACCGACAGTGTGGTACTCGATGCCGTACGCCTCGTGCTCGTTCTCCTGCCAGCCCGCACCCAGTCCGAGGACGAGCCGTCCGCCCGAAATGATGTCGACCTGCGCCGCCATCTTCGCGAGCACCGCGGGATGCCGGTAGGTGTTGCCGGAGACGAGTGAGCCGATCCGCACTCGCGAGGTGATGGCGCCCAGTGCGGCGAGTGCCGTCCAGCATTCCTGCACCGGCCCGGAGGTGTCCTCGGCGTTTGGCATGAAATGGTCGGCGACGTAGATCCCGTCCCAACCGGTCGCCTCGACGTGGCGCGCCGACTCGACGACGGCGTCCCACGGCCGATTGAGGTTGAGCCACGCTGCGAACTTCATCTGCGCCGTCCTCCCGAGTCAGCCGCTCACCGAACGTCGGGACGGTAGCACGCTCGCTGGACGTGGCTCAGGGCAGTTCCCGGCGCGCCTTGAGGCCTCGGTACGCGAGGACTGCGCCGATCGCCGCTGCGATCGCGCCGATGACGACCCACTGCGTCTGGTCGGTCATCGCGCTGCCGCCGAGCACGCCGATGCCCTGCAGCATCCAGACCGCACCGGTCAGGACGATGAGGACCCCGATCACCACCTGGATCGTCGCGCCACCACGTCCGCTCATGCCGCCTCCATCCTCGTCGCTCGCCGCCCTCCGAGATTAGGCGTTCGCGAGGATGTCCGCGGTATAGCAGGTGCCGACGAGCTCCTTCGCGACGAGGGCCTCGTACCGCTCGCGCGAGTAGCCGAGCAGGTTGAGGTAGACCTCCTCGTTGTGCTCGCCGAGGCGGCACGGAGGCAGACGCACCTCCTCGGGCGTGCGGAGCATCCGCACGAGGTAGCCCGGGTACCGGTGCGTGCCGACGCCCTCCATCGTGATCTCGTGGAACCAGTCGCGCGCCTCGAGTTGTGGGCAGGCCAGCGCCTCGAGCTCGTCGTGCACGGGCGTTGCGACGACACCCGCGCGCTGCAGCGCGTGGAAGAGCTGCTCCTTGTCGCAGTTGCGAGTCAGCGCAGCGATCGTCGCGTCGAGGTCCGCGCGATGCTCGCGGCGCGACTCAGCGGTGGCGAAGCGTTCGTCGGCGGCGAGTGCCGGCCGGCCGAGAGCGGCGCAGAGCGCGCGGAACTCCGCGTCTGTCGCCACGTCGATGGCGACCCACTGGTTGTCGCCGGTCGTTGGATAGACGCCGTGCGGCGCGTGCCACCGGTGGGTGTTGCCCTGCGGCGGCGTGTCCCGCCCGTTCATCGTGTAGTCGAGGATGTACTCGGCGAGCACGGGGACGAACCCCTCGGCGAGCGGCAGCTCGATCTGCTGACCCTCGCCGGTGCGGTCGCGGTGTCGGAGTGCCATGAGGACGGCGAGCGCACCCTGGACGCCGTTGATGCCGTCGGCAGTCAGCGCCTCGCCGGTCCAGTTGGGGTCGGCGTCCGGGTACCCGCGCACATGGTGGTGGCCGACCATACCCTCGGCATGCGTGCCGAACGCGCGATAGTTGGAGTACGGCCCGCTGAGGCCGAACGCAGGCATCCGCAGCATGATCAGCCGCGGATTCACCTTGCGTAGCTCCTCCCAGGTAATCCCCGCCTTCTCCATCGTGACGGGGACGTTGTTCTCGACGAACACGTCGCTGCACTCGATGAGGCGGAGGAAGGCCTCCTTGCCCTCGGGCGACATGATGTCGCAGGTCATTGACTTCTTATTACGCGCATGCGAGTTGAACGCCGGCACGCGGTTCCAGGGATCGTCCTTCGGGTCGAAGTCCGGATACGCGCCGAGCAGCTGGCCCTGCGCGGCGAACGCCGCCGCCTGTTCCTTCGTGTAGATGCGCTCCGCCCCGCGCGTCGAGGGCTGGATGCGATTGATCGGCTCGACGCGGATCACCTCCGCACCGAGTTCCGCGAGGAGCTGCGTCACGTGTGGCCCGGCCCAGACGACGGTGACATCGGCGACCCGGATGCCCTCGAGGGGGAGCGGGGCTGTCCGCGGCTCGGCGGCCGGAGGTGGCACACCACCGCCGTCGCCAGCGGGCACGACGGCCACCGGTGGCGGCGCGGTCAGCACCTCGGCATTGTGTTCACCGAGGAGTGGCGCGCGCCTCGGATGCGGCCGTGGCGAGGCGGACATGATGAACGGCCGGCCGGGGTACTCGAGCGGCCCGGTCTCCGGATGGTCGATAGTCTCCCACGCACCGCGGTCGCGGTAGTGCGAGTCGTTCACGAGGTCTTCGATGGTGAGGATCGCGCCGCCGAGGATGCCGAGCGCCTGTGCCTCGGCGATGATCTGGCGCTTGGTCCTCGCGAGGAGGTAGACGAGGTACGACTCTTCGATCTCGTCGGCGAGATCCTGCGGGACGGCGACGGCATTGTGCGCGAGGCCGGGGTGCCCGAGCAGGTCCTCGCGGTCGATCAGCTTCAGCAGCAGCGGCATGCGCACGCCGCCGGCCTGCAGGTTGACGTACCCGTCGAGACAGGGCCGCACGCCCGCTCCGACGCGGATGACCGCGCCGCCTCGACGCGCGCCCTGGCCGGTGTACACCGCGGCTGTGAGCGCGATCGTGCGGCGGTCGCGGAAGCCGGACTGGCACTCGTAGACGGAGACGTCGATGTAGTCGCCGACGCCGCCCGCCTCGACGCGCCGGTATGCGGCGAGGATCCCGAGCGCTGCCACGAGGCCGGCGTGGTAGTGCGCGACGTGCCCGCCGAGCTTCAGCGGCTCGCGGTCGATGTGCCCCGTCTGGTGCAGCGGCCCACCGATCGCCTGCAGGGTGATCTCGGAGCCGCGGTAGTCGCGGTACGGCCCGCTCTGGCCGAACGGCGTGATCGATGCCATGACGAGGTGCGGCCGGCCCGCCGACAGCGTGGACCAGCCCCAACCCCAGCGCTCGGCAGCACCGGGCGGCTTGTCCTCGATGACGGCATCGACGCCGGCCGCGAGTCGCCGGATGTGCGCCGCTCCCGCCTCGGACGTCACGTCGAGGGTGATCGAACGCTTGTTGGTGTTGAGGTGCAGGAAGAGCCCCGACCGTTCCGGGTGCGGCTCATCGCCGGGGAACGGGCCGAAGAAGCGCGCCGGGTCGCCCTCCGGCGGCTCGACTTTCAGCACGTCGGCTCCGAAGTCCGCCAGCAGCTTCGTGGCGAACGGGCCGGCTACGTCGGTGGTGAGGTCAAGGACGCGAAGCCCCTCGAGTGGTGCAGGCATGACCACCTCCTTACGGGACGGCGCGAAGATAGCACTACGAACGACATGAGGTGACGGTAGAGGCAGCCACTACGCGGGCGAGGCGACGTTCTCCTTCGAGAGCGTGAATCCCCGATAGCCGTCCGCTGCGATCTGCTCACAGCGCGCGCGATAAGCGCCGACGCCTCCGATGTATGGCATGAAGACGCGAGGCTTCCCCGCGATGTTCGCCCCGACGTACCAGGAGTACCCCTGCGGATAGAGCGTCGCGCTCGCCACCTCGGCGACGTGGTCCATCCACCAGGTCTGGGACGCCTCGGTGGCCTCGATGGTGGCGAGGCCGCGACCACGCAGGTGGTCGAGGCAGTCCGCGATCCACTCCACGTGCTGCTCGATGGAGACGATCATGTTGCTCAGGACGGACGGGCTACCGGGCCCCGTGATCGTGAAGAGGTTCGGGAAGCCCGCCACCGTCAGCCCGAGGTAGGACTGCGGCCCGTCGGCCCAGAGGTCCCGCAGGCTCACGCCGCCGCGTCCGCGGATGTCGACACGAGTCAGCGGTCCGGTCATCGCGTCGAAGCCAATCGCGAAGACGATGCTGTCGAGTTCGTACTCGCCGGCCTCGGTGCGCAGGCCTCGAGGCGTGACCTCGGTGATCGGCGCCTTGCGGATGTCGACGAGGGTCACGTTGTCGCGGTTGAACGTCTCGTAGTAGCCGGTGTCGAGGCACATCCGCTTGGTGCCGACGGGGTAGCCGCGAGGCAAAAGCGCCTCGGCGACCTTGGGATCGCGCACGATCTCGCGGATCCGCTCGCGGAGGTACTCGGCGGCCAACTCGTTGGCCTCGGGCTTCGCGAGGAGGTCGTTGAACGCGGCGGTGAATCCGAGCCCACCACGCGCCCAGCGTGCGTCGAACTCCTCGGCGCGCTCCTCGGGGGTGACCGCGAGGGCGGCGCGCTCGGGGCGCGGCGAGAGCGTGCCAGCGCGCGACTCGCGCTGGCGCTGTCGCAGCTCCGGATATTGCGCTTTGATGCTCCGCTCGTACTCGGGGTCGATCGGCGCATTGCGAGCGGGCACGCTGAAGTTCGGCGTCCGCTGGAAGACGTAGAGGTGCGCGGCCTGCTCGGCGATCAGCGGGATCGACTGGATGCCCGACGACCCGGTACCAACGACGCCAACCCGCTGTCCGCTGAAGTCGACGCCCTCATGAGGCCACCGGCCGGTGTGGTACCACGAGCCCTCGAACGTATCGAGGCCCGGGTAGTTCGGCTCCTGTGCCGCCGACAGCGAGCCCGCGGCCATGATCAGGAACTGCGCCGAGACGTGCTCGCCGCGGTCGGTTTCCACCTCCCAGCGGTTCGAGGTCTCATCGAAGGTGGCGGACGTGACGCGCGTCTCGAAGTCGATGTGCTTGCGGAGGTCGAAGCGGTCGGCAACGTGCTCGATGTAGCGCAGGATCTCGGGCTGCGTGGCGAAGCGCTCGCTCCAGCTCCACTCCTGCTGCAGCTCCTCCGAGAAGGAGTAGGAGTACTCCATGCTCTCGATGTCGCAGCGCGCGCCGGGGTAGCGGTTCCAGTACCAGGTGCCGCCGACACCCGCGCCCGTCTCGAACACGCGGGTCGAGAACCCGAGGCCGCGCAGGCGGTAGAGCATGTAGAGGCTGGCGAGTCCCGCTCCGACGACGACCGCGTCCGGCCTGGTGGTTCGCTCCGGTTCCGAGGTCATACGACAGCGCTCCCCTCGAACACCGCGCGCAGCTGGAGTGCGACCTCCTCGACGGCACGAGCGCCGTCCTCGAGGAGCTCCGTCATGTTGAACGACCCGTGGATCGCACCGTCGTAGCGAGACAGCACGACCGGCACGCCTGCCTCGCGCAGCCGGGCGGCGTAGGCCTCGCCCTCGTCGCGCAGCGGGTCGAACTCCATCGTGAGGATGTGCGCAGGCGGCAGGTCCGCGAGCGACTCCGCCCGCAGTGGTGACGCGCGCCAGTCGCTCCCGTCGCCGTCCGTTCCGAGGTAGTGCCCCCAGAACCAGTCCATCGACTGCCTCGTGAGCAGGTAGCCCTCGGCGTTCTCGGTGTACGAGGGCGTCGAGAAGTCGTGGTTGGTGACGGGGTAGACGAGGGCCTGGTGCGAGATCAGCGGCGCGCCGGCATCGCGCGCGAGCAGCGCCACGACCGCCGCGAGGTTGCCCCCGGCGGACTCGCCGCCGACTGCGAGTCGGCTGGCGTTGGCGCCGAGCTCTGCGGCGTGCTCGGCTGCCCAGCACGTCGCGGCGAACGTGTCCTCGACGGCCGCGGGGAAGGGGTGCTCCGGCGCGAGGCGGTAGTCGACCGACACGACGACGCACCGCGCTCGGTTCGCGATCTTGCGCAGGGAGAGGTCGACACCCTCGAGGTCCCCGATCACCCAGCCGCCGCCGTGGAACCAGACGAGGAGCGGCAGTCCGCGTTCCTCGGACGGACGGTAGATGCGGATCGGGAGGTCGCCCGCAGGTCCCGGAATCGCGCGGTCCTCGACGTGGTGGACGGCCTCGGGGCGGCGCGGCGGGACTCGGCGTGCGACGCCGGCGGCCCGGGTCTCGGTAGGAGTGAGCGTTCCCAGCGGCGCCACGCCAGCACGCTCCATCGCGTCGAGCACGGCGCGCGCCTGCGGATTGAGTGGCGGCAACGGCGATCCCTTCAACGGCAGTGAGAGGGCGAGGATACCCGCCGCAACATCACGGTCGCAATCTACGACCGTCCGCCTCCGTGGTGCGTTCGTGCTCCTGTGCCGTTCGTGGTGAGCCTGTCGAACCACGCCCGTCCCAGCCTCCGAGCGTGTGCGTCCTTCGACAAGCTCAGGACGAACGGGGAAGGGCGGCAGCCCCGAGGCTAGCGACCGCCCCGCAGCCGCCGCGCCAGGAAACGCCGCGAGTCGGCGTACTCATCCTCAGGAGTGTCGGGGTGGCCGCCGAGGTTGGCGTGGAGCCGGCGGTCCGGCGTGCCGAGCATGTCGAAGAAGTTGGCGTAGGCCTCGCGCGTGATCTGCTGGTCGTCGAGTTGCTGGAGGAAGAGGACAGGCGTCCGTAGGTTCGGCGCGTCCTGGTACACGCGCTGGTTGGCCTCGGCGTCCGGCTTGAGGCCGAAGAGACCGAGGACCGCGACCTCGATGCGCGGCTCCGCCACGACGAGCGGGAGGCCGAAGCGCGTGCCCATCGACAGGCCCCAGTACCCGACGGGTCCCTCGCCCACGTCCGGAAGCGACTGCGCAACTGCGAGGGCCGCCTGCCAGTCCTCGATCATCTCGTCGTACCTGGCCTGGTAGTACGTTCGCCGGTATGCGTCGCGGTCCCGCTCTCGGAGCGCACGGGCCTCGTCGTCGTTCGCGGCGCGATCGCCGTTGACCGGTCCATCGATGGCCAGCGCGGCGATGCCGTGCTCGATCACGAGGCCGGTCGCCATGTTGACGACCTTCGGATGCCGCTTGTGGCCGCCGCCTCCGTGGCCGACGAGCACGAGGGGCAGCGGCGCGGCGACGTTGGCCGGCGTCCACAGGACCGTGGGGATGCGCCGGCCGCTCGCTTCGACCTCCAGGTCCCGTTCGACGACGGTTGCTGCCAGTTGTTCGGATACCACAGGAGACTCCTCGTCAGTCGCGGGCGATCGCGTCGATGAGGACGCTCGCGTCGGGCAGTTCGTCGATCGACCACGCGAGGTCGACCACGCGGCGGGCCTGCTCGACGCCGAGCCGTGGCTTCATCAGCTCCAGCGCCTTCGCCTCGACGTCCTCTTGGGTCATGGGGTTCGCCGGGAAGCCGCGCACGTGCTCTACCCACTCGGCGACCGTCGAGCCGTCCTTCAGCGTGAGCGTCACGCGCGCGGACTCGACGCGCGGCTCCGCCTCCTGGCTCGGGTCGTGTCGCACCTCGACCCGCGGCATCAGCGCCTTTGCCTGCTCGTCGCCATGCATGCGCTCCATCGATTGCGCAGCGTCGAAGTCGAGCTTCTGGTCGAGCAGGATGATCGCGCAGAGGTACGGGAGGTTGAGCGCCGGCATCTCGGCGGAGGCGAACGCCTGAGGTGTCCCCGGCATCTCGATGAGGATGTTTTGCACGTCCTCGGGGCGGACCCGCTGCGAGAGCCGCAGCATCGCCTCGACGATCGGCTGCGTCGGGCCGCCGACGGGGTAGCGCTTGTAGGCGACGAGCGGCATCTCGAAGCGGGTGCCGAGGTCATCGGTGAGGTACTCGGGCATGTAGTCCTCGCCGCCAGCGAACATCGGCGCGCGGAACCAGCCGCCCTCCTGATCGAGGATGGACGGCACGCCCGTGAAGCCCGCCTCCACGAGGAGCGCCGCGTGCACGCCGTTCCGCGCCGGCATCCCCGCGAAGACGAACGACTTCTCGATGTGACGCACGTCGAGCAGCCACTGGCGCGAGCCCGATGCCTGCTGCGCGCAGTAGCTGAGGACGTCGGCGACCTGCTTTTCGTCGAAGTGCAGTAGCGCCGAGGCAGTCGCGGCAGCGCCGAAGACTGGCCCGAAGCCGTGGCTGGAGATGCCGAGTGCCCGGCCGCTCTTTACGCCGGCCGCCTTCGGGATGCGGCACGTCAGTTCATACCCCGCGATGACGGCACGGAGCACCTCGGAGCCCGGCCTCCGCTCACGCTCGGCAAACGCGAGTGCGGTGCTGACGACCGGCGGGCCCGGTTGCACAAAGGCGGATGGGCAGAAGTCGTTGATCTCGGCGCCGTGGCCGGTCATCGCGCTGGCGAACACGGCGTCCGGCAGCGAGGCGCGCAGCCGCGTCCCGAGGATTGTCGTGCCATTCGAGGCGCCGCCGGTCAGGCCGAGCGCGAAGTCGCGTGCGACCTCGGCAGTCTCGAGGTCGCGGCAGACGACGGTCGCGGCCAGCGTGTCGAGGATGTGCCGTCGCCCGAGCTCGAGTGTCTCCTCGGGCCAGTCGGCTGTCGGACTCCCCGCCACGAACCGCGCGACCGTCGAGGTCCAGTCGGTCGCACCTGCTTCACCTGCCACGAGCCCTCCGTCCCGCTGTCTGGTGCCGCACTCGCACTACTCGCCGCCGCCGAACGCACCGACGAATGCCGGCCCCTCGAACGGCAGGTTGACCTTGATGTCCTGCCACGCCAGCCGCTCGGGCTGATCGAGGTCGGCCTCGACGCGTGGAGGCAGGTCGAGCACCATCTGCTGCCGCCGGTGCTCGTCGAACGTGGGCCACGTCGGCAGGCCCTCGTGGTTGGGGTTGCCCGTGCGCGCGAAGGCGATCCACGTCTCGCTCATGAGTGCGGCCATCTCATAGCGCGCGGGGCTGCTGCCGGTCATCGGGCGGCCGTCGGGGTTGTCGAAGACCAGCGCGGTGTCGAGGCTGTGCCCGGCGCGGAGCAGCCCGTTCTGGTAATCCGACTCCCAGGCGAACTGGTAGAAGTACACAGGGTTCCCCGCCGCGGAGTGCCGCTCGGCGATCTCGAGCGAGAGCTGACGCCGGTCCTCGCTCGTGATCGCGACGAGGAGGTCGTACGGCGTCGAGCCGGGGCGGTTCTTCCGCGTGACCTCGATGATGTCCTCGGTCCGCTCGTTCAGGACGGGCCGCACCGCCTCGACGAGTCCAGCCTCATCGACGTTGGCCCACTCTGGCCGCCGCGCGAGGAACGTCGCCATCTCGTGACGCGTGGTGCCGATCATGATCGGGATGCCCGAGGCCGCCGGAGCGGGTACCGGGTCGAACGCGTCGCACGGGATGTGCACGCCATCGACGACGGGCGAGAGCAGCCCGCCACCGAAGCCGGACTCGCGGTCGGTCACTTCGGCCAGCCACGAGTACAGCCCCTCGTGGAGCTGATCGACGGGCATCTGCTGCAATTTCGCGATCTCGGCAGGTTTGATGCCGAGCCGCTTCAGCAGCCGGTCGGCGAAGTCGGTGGCACGGTCGCGCGGGACGCCTCGAGGGTGCGCGCCGCTCTGGATGATGCCGCGGTGGAACAGCCCTCGCGCGGCCGGCATCGCGAGCAGCTGGCTGATCTTGCGGCCGCCGCCGGAGACGCCGAACAGCGTGACGTTGCCGGGGTCGCCGCCGAACGCCTCGATGTTGTCGCGCACCCACTCGAGGGCGAGCACGATGTCGAGCATGCCCGCCTGCCCCGAGCCATCGAAGTCCGGCCCGCAGAGGTCGAGTAGGTGCAGGAAGCCGTAGACGTTGAGGCGGTGGTTGATCGTCACGACGACGACGTCGCCGCGCTCGGTGAGGCGGACGCCGTCGGTCGCCTCGGTGTGGCCGACGCCGCTGCGGAAGCCGCCGCCGTGCAGCCAGACCATCACCGGCCGCTTCTGCCCATCACCCAGCCCGCGCGTGAACACGTTGGCGATCAGGCAGTCCTCGGTCATCGGCATCGGCTGCGACTTCGGGGCGTTCGGGTCGGGCGAGACGTACGCGTCGACGGGTGCACGCTCCTGCACAGTCGCGGCCGTGTACTCGGTCGCGTCGCGGACCTCGGTCCACCGCGCCGGCGGGACCGGCGCGCGGAACCGGCGCTCGCTCGCCGTCGATGCGCCGTAAGGGATGCCGCGGAAGACGAAGGTCCCCCGCACCTGCTTGCCGTGAACGGGACCGTGTGTCGTCTCGACGATGGGGTTCTCGATGGCCATGGCCGTCCTCCGAGGAAGGTGCGCGCGTCGGACCCGCGCATCCTACTAGCGGAGTGGCCCCGTGGGTGCGGGCTCAGCGGCGCTTGTCGCCGCCGAGGCGAGCGACCGCGTCGCAGTAGCGGCGGTAGGCGGCGCGGACCGACTCGAGCGGAGCGAGCACTGACGCGTCGGCGACCTCGGAGATGCGGTCGTGCATCCGGCGCTCCGCACGTCGAGCCCGGCGTCGCGCGCCGGCTGCGACGAACGGACGGCACAGCACCGAAAGCAGCAAACCGGCCAGCAGCCCCGCGCCGAGCAGCAACGTGGGGAGGGGGATGCCCTCGATGCGTGGCGGCGGCAGTACGTCGTCGAGTTGCAGGTAGGCGAGGCCCGCGAGGCCCAGCAGCCACAGCGCTCCGAGGAAGGTCACGAGCAGCAGCAGCCACTGCAGCCCGCCGATGACGCGCCACCAGGCGGCCGGGCGCTCAGCGTCGAGGTCAGCGCCTGCGACCGCCTGATCGAGGCGGTCCGCGAGGCGGTGCTCGGAGTCGGCGAGCGCCGTCCGGAGGTCGTCGCGCCAGGCCTCGGGAAGTCCGTCCGCGCTCGCGTCGCGCACGCGGCGGAGCGCGGATGACAGCGCCGCCTCCTGCGGTCGAGATGGCCCCGGGAGTGATGTGCGCCCCTGCCCGGGGTTCGCCTGCCCGAGCCGCAACCGCCGCAGTGGATCCGCACGCCAGCCGCTCAGCCAGCGGATCGGCGGCCAGCCGGTCTCGGCAACCCCGCGACTCCGCACCGAGCGCTCGACTGCGCTCGTCACCACGGGCACGCCGGCAGCCCCCGCCAGCGCGTCGATGAGGGCGGTCCGGTCGGCACGCGATACCTCGCCGGCCTCACCGCCGCCGCAGTGCTCCCCGAGGTGCGTGCCCGTGACGCGGATGTCGGCGGCCAGCCGCTCGGAGGCGGCCCGGCGCTCCGCGACGCGGCGCGCGATCTCCGCTCGCAGCTCCGGAAGGCCGAGGCCTGTACGCGCCGACGCGGCCAGCACCGGCACCGCCTCGAGCCCCTCGTCGTCGAGGAGACGCCGCAGGTCGCCGGTGACGCGCTTGGCCTCGCCCTCGCCGAGGCGGTCCGCCTGGTTCAGCACGACGAGGAGGACACCGGCGTACTCGGCGTACGGCTTGAGGTAACGGTCGTGCACCGCGGCGTCGGCGTACTTCTGCGGGTCGAGCACCCAGACGAGCACGTCGACCAGCTCCACCAGCCGGTCGACCTCGAGGCGGTGCTCGGCGGCGGTCGAGTCGTGGTCGGGCAGGTCGAGGAGCACGAGGCCGTCGAGGTCGGCGTCCGGAGATACGTGGTGGCGCCTCGCGACCTGCAGCCAGTCGAGGAGCGGCGCGGCGCCTTCGGTCTGACCCCAGACCGCTGCGTGGGTGACGCCGGTCGTCGGGCGGCGGACGCCTGTCTCCGACAGCGACTCGCCGGCGAGGGCGTTGAACAGCGTGGACTTCCCGCTGCCGGTCGCCCCCGCCAGCGCGACGACGGTCGCGTCCCCGAGCGCACCCCGCGCGCCCGCCTTCGCGAGCAGGCGGGACGCCTCGTCGAGGTCGCTCGCCGGGAGGTGGCCCTGCCCTGCCTCGATGGCGTCACGCAGCGCGGAGACGAGCGCCGGGAGGTCCGAGGTCACCGGCGCGCCTGGCTTTGCCGTGCGGCTGCGAGGTCCGTGATGCCGGCGCGCAACGCGCCCGTCAGGCTCGCCGGCGGCGCTGCCTCGTCGACGAGCACGTCGAAGCGTGCGCGGTCCTCCGAGAGCAATCGCGCAGCGCGCTGCTCGAGGTCCTCGCGCGCTCGCGCGGCCAGGCTGCGGACTGCGGCATCGCCGAAGACGGCCTCGAGCACCTTCTGTGAGATCGCGGTCGTGCCGCCCGCGACGACGACCTCGCCGCCGGTGATGCCACCCGTCGAGGCGAACACCGCAAGCATGACCACGAGGCCCGCGCCGTTGACTCCGAATGAGAGGAAGCGCGCGGTCGACCGACGCCCCGCTCCCTCCGAGCGCACGAGTTCGAGGACGTAGCCCTGCCAGTCGAGCACCTCGCGGGCTGCGGCTTCCGCAAATCCGGCCGACGCGTGCTCTAGCTCACGCTGGCGTTCGCGCAGCAGGTGCGTGCCTCCGGGGATCGAGCGCCACGCGAGCACCGTGCTCTCCGCCGCCTGGTCGGCTGCCGCACGGAGCAACGTCTCCACGTTCGACTCGATCGCGCCCTGCAACTCCTCAACGGGGGTGGGGCGGCCTCGAATGGCCGCGGTGATGCGGTCGCGGATGCGTCCGACACGGGACTCGAGGGAACGCATCCATTCGCCGGTGCCGACGAAGTCCTGCCAGCGGGCGAGCACTTCGCCGCGCAGCATCGTCCCGCTGCGCACGCCCTGCGCGAAGTCGTTGCCGGCGCGCTCGTAGGCTCCCGCGGCGGCGACCCGCAGCTGGTCCGCGATGGTGCTCTGCCGCGCGAGCCCTGCAGTCACCTCCGCCACCCGCCCGTCGATGCTATCGAGGGCGCCTGCGAGCGTTTGCCGCACGACCTCGTTCCTCGCCTCGGCGTCCAGCGCGAGGCTGCGGAGCCACTCGCGGACGGCACCGATGGCATCCTCGGGAAGCCGCCCGTCCGCGAGTTGCGACTCTTGGATCACGAACAGGCGCAGCCCGTCGAGACCCGCGCTGGCCAGCATCCGGCGGAGGTCGTCGCCAACTTCGTCGACCGCCTCGGGAGGCACCCGATTCAGGACGATGGCGAGCGCCGTCTTGCGCTGCTGCGCGACACGCAGCAACTCCCACGGCACGGCATCGGCGTAGCGCGCAGCGGTGGTCACGAAGACCCAGAGGTCGGCGGCGTCGAGCAGGCGCGCGGCGAGCTCGCGGTTCGCCTCGACGACTGAGTCGACATCCGGTGCGTCGATGAGCGCGAGTCCGGGCGGCATGCCGGCCGCCGTGACAACGCGCATGCCGCTGCCTTCGCCCTGTTCCCCGGTGACCCGCGCGAGGGCCGGGAGGACGCGCGCGCCGCTGAACCAGTCGCGGTCGGCTTCGGCGCACACGAGCACCGGCAGACGTGTGGTGGGCCGGAGCACCCCTGCGGTGCTCACCTCCTGGCCGAGGACGCTGTTGATCAGCGTCGACTTGCCCGCACCCGTCGACCCTCCGACGACGGCGAGCAACGGCGCATCGAGTGCCTCGAGGCGCGGGAGCAGATAGTCGTCGATCTGCTGGACGATGCTGCGCACCGCCTCGCGCTGACGTTCGGCGTCCTCGGTCTCGAGGTCGAATGCCGCGTCGGCGAGCAGGGTGCGAACTCGCTTCAGTGAGCCGGCTACATCGGGGGCTGCGGACATACCTGTCTCCGCGGACGTCTGCGCTGTTGCTCCGGAATCCAAGATATGAGACGCGCGGGCGGTAGCGCTTATCGCGCGGGTGCCCGTCGCTCAAGCAGCAAGCGCAACAGCGTTTCGAGGTCATCGATCTCTGGGCGAGCGGCCAGCACCTCGTCGACGACGCGCTCGGCCTCGCGGCGGCTGTACTGAAGGGTCACGAGTCCCTCGATGGCGTCGTCGCGCAGGTCGGGCGTCTCGGGCTGCCGCCGAGTGGCCGCGACGTCGTCTGGCAGCAGGGCCTCGAGGGTGAGGCGGCCCTGTAGCCGTGCGACGATCGTCTGCGCGAGCCGCGTCCCGATGCCGGGCAACTGCTGCAGCGACTTCGTATCGCCACCCTCGATCCAGCGGGCGATCTCCGAGACGGGGTGGGTGAGCGCACGCACCGCCTTGATCGGACCCACATCCGGCACCTCGATGAACTTCCGGAAGAAGTCTCGTTCCGCCAGGTGGGGGAAGCCGATGAGGACGGGCCTCGGATTGCGCTCGGCGACGTGGTAGTAGGTGAAGAAGTGCGCCTCCGCGCCTTCCTCGAGGCTCTCGGCCCACTCGGCGGCGAACGCAGGCAGAAGGAGCTCGTAGACGACGCCGCCGACGTCGAGCCAGAGCGTGCTGCTCTCCCCGTCCCAGTGGACCGGCATTCCGCGCAATGCGGCGATCATGCGCGCCTTGCAAGCGCGGCCTCGAGCCGCAACTCCGCGAGGCGGGTGAGCGCAATGGCGAGTGCGTCCGACGCGTCCAGCGGCGACGGAGGCTCGCGCAACCCGAGGTGCACCATCACCATGTCGCGCACCTGCTCTTTCGGCGCCCCACCGTACCCGGTGACGGACTCCTTGATAGCGGCCGGCTGGAACTCGAAGACCGGCAGCCCCATCGATGCGACCGCGACGATGGCGGCTGCGCGCGCTTCACCGATCGCCATCGCGCTGCGCACGTTCTCCGCAACATGCTGCTGCTCGATGGCGACTTCGTCCGGCCGGTGCTCGGTGGTAAGCGCGCGCACGCGTTCGTAGATCGCGCCGAGGCGCTCGACGCGCGGTGTCTTCGCCGAGGTGCGGAGCACGCCCGAGGCTACCCACGTGGCGGTGACCCCGTCGCCGTCGATGAGGCCGTACCCGGTCACCGCGAGGCCGGGGTCGATCCCCAGCACGCGGCGCTTGCTCACGCCGATGCCGCCTCGATCACCTCAGCTGGGAAGTCGGCGTTCGAGAAGACGCGCTGGACGTCGTCGAGCTCATCGAGCCGTTCGAGCAACTTCAGCGCAGCGATCGCGGCCTTCTCGTCGAGGGGGACCACATTCTGCGGCATCCACGCGGTTTCTGCGTTCGCGATCGCGAAACCAGCCGCTTCAAGGGCGCTGCGTACGTCGTCCATGTCGCCGGGCTCGGTGGTGATTTCCACCACGTCCTCGTCCGCGGTCACGTCGAGCGCACCCGCCTTGATGGCGGTGAGCTGGATCTCGTCGGCGTCCGCGTCTTTCGCCTCCACGCTGACCACGCCGCGGAAGCCGAACTGCCAGGCGACGGCGCCGTTCTCCGCGAGGTTCCCGCCGCCCTTCGAGAAGGCGTTGCGGATCTCGGCCACCGTCCGGTTGCGGTTGTCGGTCACGGCTTCGATGAGGACGGCGGTGCCTCCGGGCCCGTAGCCCTCGTAGGTGATCTCCTGGAGGTTGTCGGCGTCGCCGCCGCCGGCGCCCTTCGCGATCGCGCGCTCGATGTTGTCACCGGGCATGTTCGCGTCGCGCGCCTTCTGGACAGCCAGGCGGAGCCGGGCGTTCATCGCAGGGTCGCCGCCACCCTCGCGCGCGGCCATCGTGACCTCACGCGCGAGCTTGGTGAACAGCTGACCGCGCTTCGCGTCGGTCGCTGCCTTCTTGTGCTTGATCGTCGACCACTTGGAATGCCCGGACACGTCTCCTCCGTGTGTATACGCGTTCCCGATGGTAACAGCGGGCACGCGACGACGGAAGAAACGGGCGGCCAGGGTGACGTCAGACGGACGCCGGATCAGACCTCGAGCGTCACGTTGTCGATGAGGCGGGTCCTACCGAAGCGCACGGCCACGGAGACGAGCGCGTCCCGCTCGATCGTGCCTTCGAGCTCCACGAGCGTCGTCGCGTTGGCCACCGAGACGTAGTCGATGTTCGCCAGCGGCTGCGACTCGATCGTGGTGCGGACGAGGTCGCGGATCGTGGCGGCATCGCGGATGCCGTCGGAGAACGTCTGCTCGGCACGCTTCAGGCCCCGTGACAGCGACAGCGCCTGATGACGCTCCTCCGGGGAGAGGTAGACGTTGCGGGACGACATCGCGAGCCCGTCCGGCTCGCGCAGCGTCGGGCACCCGACGACCTCGACCGGGAAGTCGAGGTCGCGCACCATCTGCCGAATCACGACGAGTTGTTGCGCGTCCTTGCGTCCGAAGTACGCGCGGTCCGGTTGCACCAGGTTGAACAGCTTCGCGACGATCGTCGCCACTCCGTCGAAGTGGCCCGGGCGGTGGGCGCCCTCCAGCATTTCGGTGACGCACGCAACATGGATCGAGGTGACGTGCCCGCTGGGGTACATCGTCTGCACGTCCGGCAAGAACGCGATGTCGACGCCCGCGTCTTCGAGCTTGGCGAGGTCGCCCGCCTCATCGCGCGGGTAGCGAGTGAAGTCCTCGTTCGGGCCGAACTGCGTGGGATTGACGAAGACCGAGGCGACCACTGTCGTGCACTCGTTGCGGGCGGCCTCGACGAGCGAGACGTGCCCTGCGTGCAGCGCGCCCATGGTCGGCACGAAGCCGACGGGTCCGCGCGCCTGGCGACGCGCGGACCGAAGCTCCGCGACGCTGCGGACTACCTGCATCGGTGCTCGAGGGTCGTTCCGGCGCTACGCCTGCTGCTGGCGCGCGCGCTCGACCGCGTCGAGCGCCTCGGACAGCACGATCTCGGCATCGGTCATGTCGTCCTCGGGACGCGGCGCCATGCGCTCGATCAGCTTCAACGCGCGCTCGTCCATGTAGAACGACTCGGCCGCCGTCGGGAACTGGCCTGCCTCGACAGCAGCGCGGTACTCGCCGAACGCCTGGCGCAGCAGCTCGCCGCCCTCGAGGAAGCGGCGCGCGTGCTTCGGCTTGAAGTCCTCGTAGAAGCCCAGCAGGTCGTGCACCACCTGCACCTGCCCGCTACAGAACGGACCGGCGCCGATGCCGATCGTGGGCACGTGCACGCGGTTCGTGATCATGTGCGACAGCGCCGCGGGCACCGTCTCGAGAACGATGGCGTACGCGCCGGCCTCCTCGAGCGCCTTGGCGTCGTTGAGCACGGCGACGGCCTCGCGGGGGGTCTTCCCCTGCACCTTAAACCCGCCGAGCTGGTTCACCGATTGCGGCGTCAGGCCGATGTGGCCCATCACAGGGATGCCTGCGTCCGTCAGATGACGAACGGTCTCGGCGACGCGTACGCCGCCTTCGAGCTTCACGGAGCCCGCGCCGGTCTCCTGCATGATCCGGGTGGCGTTGCGCATCGCGTCCTGCCAGCCGGACTGGTACGAACCGAACGGCAGGTCGACGACGACGTGCGCACGCTTCGCGCCTCGGACCACGGCAGCGCCGTGGTGAACCATGTCGTCGACGGTTACCGGCAGGGTGGAGTCATAGCCGAGGACGACCATTCCGAGCGAGTCACCGACGAGCAGCAGCGGGATGCCTGCCTGGTCCGCCAGTTTCGCCGTTGGATAGTCGTAGGCGGTGAGCATCGCAATGGGCTCACCCTTGTCACGCATCTCCTGTAGGTCGGCGATGGTGATGCGTCGCTTCTTGCTGGTTGCCTTGGGTGCCGGGTACGAGGAAGCAGAGGTGTCAGCAGTCATCGTTCGCTCCGTCTCGGTCTCACGATCCAAGCGGATGGTTGACGTGCGTCCTGCGTCGGGTCGCTGCCTAGCCGCTCGCGTGTCGGCCGGCAAAGTCAGTATAGGTTGGCATCGATCCTTGTCAACGAACGTGCTACCGACGTGTCTGGCTCCGTCGAGACTGCCACTCCGAGACCGACGGCACTCCCGCCAGGCCTGAGGCGAGTCGCACCCCACGCAGGATCGCGCGTTCGAGGGCCAGCGTCGCCATCGCCTCGAGTGCCCCGTACGCCGCCGCGTCGGTCTCCACCGCGCCGGTCGCCAGCGTGAAGATCGCGTCACCGTCGCCGCGGGTGTGCGCCGGCCAGGTGGTGCGGGCGAAGGCATCGTGGCAGACCTCTGCGAGGCGGTTCGCCAGCGCCTTCGTCAGCGTCGCGTTCGTGGCGACGACGGCGATCGTCGTGTTTTCCCCGCGCCCTTCCGGAACCGCCCCGGCACTGGCCCCTGGGGAGCGTCGGCCCCTCGGCCCCTGCTGAGCCGCGCGCTCATCCTCGAGGTCGCGCCACGAACGACCGGTCCGCAGGACCGGCTCCATGTCGAGGAATGCGCCCCGTCGATCCCCCCGAGGCCCGGCCACAACTTCGCCAGACCTCGGATCACGGATCGCCCCGACGGCGTTGACGGCGACGAGGGCACCGACGATCACGCCGTTGTCCATGCGTTCGCTCGCCGTGCCGAGACCGCCTTTGAGGCGTCGCTCCGGCCCCGCCTGCTTCGCGACCGTGGCGCCGGTGCCCGCACCGACAGTCCCCTCGGCGACGCGTCCCCCTGTGGCTGACGCGGCCGCCCGGTACCCTGCCTCCGCGTCCGGGTGTAGGGCCGTGCCAATGCCGAGATCGAAGAGGATCGCACTCGGGACGATCGGGATGCGGTGCCCGGCGAACTCGAGGCCGACTTCGCGCTCGACGAGGTAACGCATCACACCCGACGCGGCCTCGAGACCAAACGCAGAGCCGCCGGAGAGCACGACGGCGTGCACTGCCTCGATGGTGTTGGAGGGACGGAGGAGGTCCGTCTCGCGCGTGCCCGGCGCTGCGCCTCGGACGTCAACTCCACCGACGGCGCCGGCGTCGCAGCGGACGACGGTGCAGCCGGTCGCCGCGCGCCGATTCGTCCAGTGGCCGACACGGATGCCGGGTACGTCGGTGATGGCGTCGCGCAGACGCTGAGGCGTCGAGGACGTCGCCATACCCGGCCGCCTTAGACGGCGGCGGCAGTCGCGATGCGGATCGTGCGAGTCGGGATCGCCGCGTCGACGAACGACAGGCAGTGGCGGAGGTACAGATCGGGGTCATCACGGTAGGCCTCGCAGTGGCCCACCTCCGGCACAATCCAGACGGTGTTCCCCTCGCACAGCGACGCGGCCGCGAGGTTGAGCGTGCGCGCGACGGGCACGTCCTGATCGAGCTCCCCGTGGATCAGCAGTACCGGCGTCGGCGCGACTCGTGACATCGCCCGGAGCGGCTGCAGCGCGTCGACATCCGAGCGGTAGAGGCGCCGTGCGATCCAGCACGCGGCGTTGAACAGCGGCGCGGGGATGTGACGGTGCTGGTAGCGCAGGTGCTCACGCTGTGAGTCGAACGCCGAGTCAGCGATCACGCACTCGACCCCGAGCCCGTTGGCGGCGGACTGGATGGCCAGTGCAGCACCGAGACCGAAGCCGTGGAGGATCACCGGAAGTTCACCCTTGCGCCGGCGTACGTATGCGACAGCAGTCGCCACGTCGGACAACTCCGCAGAACCGAGCCGGTCGCGGCTCCCGCTCGACTCACCTCGACCGCGCAGGTCGAACGCGAAGACGTTGTAGCCCCGCCTGAGGTAGTCCCGCTCGAGCTGCAGCAGACCGACCTCCGGATCGGCACGCGTCCCCTCGCCGTCGTGAATCACGACGACCGTCGCCCGCCCGCCGGGACAGTCGAGGAACCAGCCGCGAATGACCGTGAGGTCGGGTGTGCGGAACTGCACGTCGTCGTAGCGCAGGCTGTACAACGCCGGAGTGCCCTGCACGCGTCTTCGCTTCGAACGGGTCAGGACGTCGGCAACATAGACGGCAGCGACAATGAATCCGAGGACGGCGGCAACAACTACCGCCGCGAGCAGCCAGAGAGTCATGCGGTCAACACCTGATTGGTTCCATGGGTTACGCGAGGCGCACCGTACCAGCACCTATTGGACGCGGACAAGAGAAGAAAGACCCACCTTCACTCTTATGTGCACGAACTGGGGACAACCATCCACGCGACTTATGTCGATAAACCCTCAGCCTCGGCGCTGGCACTTGGGGCAGAAGTGTGTGCTGCGGCCGGCGATGCGTACTCGCTGGATCGTCCCGTCGCAGCGACCGCAGGCCTCCCCTGTTCGACGGAAGACGTGGACATGGACGTGGTGTAGCCCTTCCCCGCCGAGTCCGTCCCGGTAGTCCGCGAACGACGAGCCCCGATGTCCGAGCGAGTCGCGCAGGGTTTGGAGGACCGCAGCGTGCAGCCGCGACGCGCGGCGGGGACCGATGCGATGTGCGGGCATACGAGGGTCGATGCCAGCGATCCAGCACGCCTCGTCGGCGTAGATGTTGCCCACGCCGGCGGCCACCTTCTGGTCCAGCAACACAGATTTCACCGGCACGCTCCGCCTGGCGAGTTGCGTCCGGAGCCACGACACGGAGAACTCGGCAGATAGTGCGTCCGGGCCGGTGTGGGGCATCGCCTCACGAGCGTCCTCGACGAGATGCCAGGTTGCGAACTTCCGGATGTCGTTCAACCGCAACGACGAGCCGTCATCGAGGTCCGCGCGGGCACGTTCGAAGCGATGCGGCGCCGTGCCGGCGGGCACGTGCACGAGCGACCCGGTCATGCGCAGGTGGAGCACCCACGTCCGCCCGTCGTCGAGACCCGCAAGCAGGTACTTGCCGTGCCGGCCAAGCGATTCGATGCGGCGCGCGACCAGCTGCCGCTCGAGCTCTCGCGGCGAGTGTGTGACCGCCAGGCGCTCGGCACCCGGGTGGATGCAGGCGCGGACGATCGTCCGGCCTACGAGCAAGGGCTCGAGGTCACGGCGAATCGTCTCGACTTCAGGGAGCTCCGGCATCGGGATGGGAGGCGCTAGCTGACGAGGTCGCCCCAGGAGCGGCCGTACTTCTCCTCGATCTCGAGGGGGACGGCCAGCTCCAGGGAAGGCATGAGGCGACGCGCGATCTCGCGGATCTCCTCGTGCTCCTCGCGAGGCAACTCGAAGATGAGTTCGTCGTGGACCTGGAGGACCATGCGCGCGAGTTTGCCGTGCGCGCGCCGCTCCTCGAGCTCCGCGTCGATGCGATTCATCGCAATCTTGATGATGTCAGACGCCGTCCCCTGGATCGGCATGTTGATCGCGATGCGCTCCGCGCCCATGCGCACGTTACGGTTGCTCGCCCTCAGCTCGGGGATGTAGCGACGGCGTCCGATGAGGGTTTCCGCATAACCCTTGGCGCGCGCCTCGTCGACGACGCGGTCGCGCCACGCGGCAACCGTAGGGTAGGCCTCGAAGTAGTTGCGGATGAAGGCCTCGGCCTCGTCCCGTGGGATGCCCTCGCGCTGCGAGAGTCCGAAGGCGGTCAGGCCGTAGAGCACGCCGAAGTTGAACACCTTCGCGCGCCGTCGCATCTCCGGAGTGACCTGGTCCAGCGGGACGTTGAACACCCGCGCGGAAGTCGCGGCGTGGATGTCGAGTCGCTGCTCGAACGCCTTGCGCAGCTCCTCGTCACCGCACATGTGCGCGAGGATGCGTAGCTCGATCTGCGAGTAATCGAACGAGACGAGGATGGGATCCTCGCCGCAGTCGCGGGCTACGAACGCGCGGCGCACGCCGTTCCCGATCTCCGTGCGCACGGGGATGTTCTGGAGGTTTGGGTCGTTGGAGGAAAGCCGCCCGGTTGCTGCGGTCACCTGTGACAGTACCGTGTGCACGCGGCCTGTACGAGGGTTCACCTGGTTCGGCAGCGTGTCGACGTAGGTCGACTTGATCTTCGTGATCTCGCGCCATTCGAGGACGGCCTCGACCGCCGGGTGCGCGCCGCGCAGTGCCTCGAGCGACTGGGCGTCTGTGGTGTAACCCGTCGTTGTCTTCCGTGTCTTTGGCAGCTTCAGCTCGTCGAAGAGGACGGCCGAGAGCTGCTGGGGTGAGCCGATCTGGAACTGGTGCCCCACCGCGTCGTAGACGGCGCGCTCGGCGATCGCGATTCGCTCCTCGAGTTGCTCTCCGAGCCGGCGCAACACCTCGACATCGATGGCGAGGCCCCAGCGCTCCGCGCGTGCGAGTACCGGCACGTGCGGGAGGTCGAGGTCCTCGAAGACTCGGTCGAGGTTGGTGGCTGCGAGGTCCGGGGCGAGCGCCGCCGCAAGTCGCAGCGCGAGATCGGCGTTGCCCGCGGCGAACGCCGCGCAGGCGTCAGGCGTGGTGCGTGAGTACGGGATCGCCTTGCGGCCGGTGCCGAGCAGTACCTTCGGGTCGACGAGTTCCTGCCCGAGGCGGTTGAAGGCGAGGCCCCGCACGGTCACGTTCGGGTCGCCGAGGAGGTACGCCGCCACCATCGTGTCGAAGGCGACGCCCTCCATCCAGAAGCCGCCGTCGGCCTCCGCGAGCGCGAGGATGGCGTACTTCCCGTTGTGGGCCACGCGCTCGATGCTGCCGTCAGTGAACACGGGGGCGATCGCCTCGAGCACCTCGCGCTGGCTCAGCTGCTCGATGGCCGGTGGCTCGGGTGGTGCGTCCATCGCCAGCTCTTGCTGGCCCTCTACCGGAGGAGGGGGCTCGCTCGTGTGGCCGAACGGGACATACCAGCCCTGCCGCTCGGCAATGCTCATCCCGATCCCCACGAGTGAGTCCGAAGCGCGCATCGGGTGCTCGTCGTCCGCGACCACCTCGAACGCGAAGCGCCCAGCGCCTCGAATGGCGCGTAGAGCCTCGTTGAGCTCATCCCGCGTGCGCACGATGCGATAGTCGCGTTCCTCGGCGCCGGCTGGCTCCGCGGGAGTGCCACCTGACGGAACCGCGCCGTCCTCGAGGTGCGCGGGCAGCCGTGACACGAGCGAGCGGAACTCCAGCTCGCGGAAGAGCTCGAGCACGCGGTCGCGGTCGTAGTCCTTCAGCAGGGCTGCGTCCATGTCGAGCTCGACGCCGGGGACATCGCAGACGATCGTCGCCATCTCCCTCGAGTGGATGGCGTCCGCTCGACCCGCGGCCAACGCCTTCTGTGCACGCGGTGGCTTCACCTCGTCGATGTGCTCGAGCATCGCGTCGAGGTCGCCCCACTCACTGATCAGCGCCACCGCGCCCTTCTCGCCAATGCCCTTCACGCCCGGGATGTTGTCGGACACGTCGCCGACCAGCGCCTTGTAATCGATCATTTGGTGCGGCGCAAAGCCGAAGCGCTCGCGTGCGCTCGTGTCGTCATAGATCACGTAGTCACGCTGGTACGGGCGGTACATGAAGAGCCGGACACCGGGCTCAATCAACTGCACCATGTCGGTGTCCAGGGTCAGGACGACGACCTCGATGTTCTGGTCGCGTGCTTGCCTCGCGAGAGTGCCCACCACGTCATCGGCCTCATAGCCCGCGACCTCGACGACGGGTACGCGGAACGCGTCGAGCAGTTCGCGCACTCTCCCGATCTGGGAAGGCAGGTCGTCCGGCATCGGGCGACGTGTCGCCTTGTAGTTGGCGTCGGCGTCATGGCGGAACGTGCGCTGCGGGCCGTCCCACGTCGCGACGACGTGCGTCGGCTTCAGCTCGTTGAGGGCGTACAGAAGGCTGTTCGCAAATCCGTAGACCGCCCACGAGGGCTCACCTGTTGCGCGCACGCTCAGCGAGTCACGCAGGGCGAAGTACGAGCGGAAGATGATGCCGTGCGAGTCGAGGATCGCGAGCAACGGCTTGCGTTCCTCCGGCGGGGCGGTGTCCGTGTTCGTGACTGCCACGGCCTGAGTATAGTCCTCGCTCGCGTTGAACCCACCGCACCCGTCACGAGCGCGAGGCGGGCGCGTATCATCGCGCCGATGCTGCGCTACCGCTCCCTGCCCGTGATCGCGGTACGCCGCATGCTCGGCAACTGGCGGCTGCTGCTGAGCGTGGTCATCGGAACCCTGGTTGCGGCCGCGATCATCTCGTCCACCGCCATCTATTCCGACGCCATCCGCGACCTCGGGCTCGACTTCGCACTCAAGCAGCAGGACGCGTCCGCCCTCGACGTGCAGGTCTCGCAGAGCACGATCGGCATCGACCGCAATGCGTACCAGAGCCTCCGAGGTCGAGTCGACGCCACCGTCGGACGCGCACTGGGCCCCGCCTCAGGACAGCACATCCGGCAGGGAAGCACAGCGACGTTCTTCCCGACGCCACCGGGCGCACTCGTCCCGGCCGACGAGGCGCGCCCCCGAGCCTTCTTTCGCTTCCGTTCCGAGCTCGAAGCGCACGTCGAGGTCGTCGACGGCGCGCTGCCCGACCCCGCCCCGCGGGCGGAGGGCCGAGCTCTCCCTGTTGCCGTTGGCGCCGAGACGGCGGAGCGCAACGGGATGACCGTCGGACAGCGCTTCGACGTCCACCCCTTCTGGGACCCTGAGGCCGAGCCTCTCATGCTCGAGGTCGCCGCAATCATCCATGCGCGCGACCTCGATGACCGCTACTGGGGTGGCGACGCCGAGGCGCTCGACCGCCGGACGCAGACGTGGGAGACGTTCGCCTTCTTCGTGCCCGAGGCGAGTTTCTTCGGCGCCCTGCCGGAGCGATTTCCGGGCATCCAGGGCGACCTGCTCGACATCTACACGGTGAACGGCGCGGGCCTGAACGCGCGCAACGGTGTCGAGGTGTCGCAGGGACTCCGCGATGCCGAGCGCGTCCTGCGCACGACCGAGACTCGCCTGCGCCTCTCGACGAACCTCGTGACCGTCCTCGAGACGTACGACGAGAAGCTGTTCTTCACGCAGATTCCGCTGCTCGTCCTGCTCCTACAGATTGCCGGCATCGTTGCGTACTACCTGCTGATGGTCTCGAACATGCTGGTCGAGCGGCAGGCATCGGAGATCGCTCTGTTGCGCAGCAGAGGCGCGACCACGCCGCAACTTCTCGCGCAGTACGCGGTCGAGGGCCTGATCCTCGCCGGGCTCGCGACCGCCGTCGGCCCTCCGCTTGCCGCCGGTGTGATCGCGCTCCTCGGTCCGACGCCACCGTTCTCCGCGCTCTCGGGCGGCGGATTGCTCGAGGTCAATGTCTCGACGAACGCCTACGTTCTCGCGGCCGCAGGCGCGCTGATCGCCTTCCTCGCCTTGATGGTGCCCGCCTGGCGCGTGACGCGTTCGACGCTGGTGGAACTGCGGCGGGCATCGGCCCGCCCGCGACCGACGCCGGCGTTTCTCCGCTACTACCTCGACGTGGCGTTCGTCATCGTGAGCGCGATCGTCTTCTGGCAGCTGTCGAGGCAGGACCAGCTCTTCACGGAAACGCTCCTCGGCGACCTGCAAGTCGACCCGTTCCTCCTCCTGACGCCTGCGGTGTTCATGGTGACCGTCGGCGTGGTGTTTCTGAGGCTGTTTCCCCTGCTCCTGCGGGGGATCGCGGTCCTCCTCGCTGCGACGAAGAGCACGGCGGTGCTGGTCGGCATTCGTTCGCTCGTCCGCAACCCCACCCACTACACGAGGTTGATCCTGCTCCTGATGTTCGCCACGGGCGTCGGGATGTTCGGCGCCTCGTTCAGCGCGACCCTCGACCGCTCCTACGCAGACCGAGCGGCCTATGCCGTCGGGGCGGACGTGCGCGCGTCCGAGATGCGCGGGCTGACGAACGACGGCGTCGCCTCCGCCCGCGCCGCGATCGAGGCAGTTCCCTCGGAGGTGGCGTCGCCCGTCGTCCGTGCTGCCACGCGGATTGAGACCGGGGGCGGGGCGATCGCCAGTGGCGCGAACCTCGAGCTGCTGGGCGTCGACCCCGAGACCTTCGATGACGTCGCGTTCTTCCGCGAGGACTTCGCACCGCTGGGGCTCGCCGAGATGACCTCGGTGCTGGCGGGCAACGGCGCGGAAGTAGCGGCCATCCCGATCCCGGGCGAGCCGCGGCAGATCGGGGCGTGGATCAGGGCGCCGCAGATCCGGGGCCAGGTCGACGTGGCGGTGCGAATACGCGACGCAGACGGGCGGTATGTCGATGTCCAACTGACCACGATCCGCCCGACCGACCCGGTTGTCGAGGAGTGGCGGTTCGTATCGGCGAGCCTCGAGACGCTCCTCGGAGGCTCGCTCCCGCCCGCCCCGCTCGAGCTGACGGCGTACTACGTCGCCCCTCGGGGTGCGGTCGCGGGCTCGGAGGGGTCGGTGCTCCTCGGTGCCGTGCTCGTCACCGAGGAGCCTCGGCCGGATGGCGGGCCGGCGGGACCCGAGGACCAGCGGACAGAGGCGTTCCCCGGCGCGACGCTGGTGCACGAGTTCGCCTCGACCGACGGGCTCGACGTGCTCCACGGGTACACGCCTGAGCGAATCACGGACGTGCCGGTAACGAGCGGCGAGGCACCTCCCGGCTTCACCGGTTCCATTGCGTATCGCTGGATCTCGCCGCGACGGGGTCCGCCGGTCCGCGGGGTACGTCCGGCGTCACCGGTCGCGCCGATGCTCCTCTACTTGTCGCGTCCGGTGGTCAACGACCTGGAGCTGCAGGTGGGCGACACCGTGCGCGTCACCGTCAACGGGCGCTACACGGACGGCGAGCTCGCGGGCGTGCTCGACCTGTTGCCAACGTCTCCGAGCGGGTCCGGCTTCGGCCTCGCGAACATCGACCGCCTCCTCTACGTCTCAAACAGCACGACGGGGCAACGGACGGCGGTGCCGAGCGAGGCGTGGTACCGGACGGAGGACCCCCAAGCCGCGCGCGAGGTGCTGGCCGGCGAGCGGTACGCGCCCCAGACACTGCTCGACGTCGAGAGCGAGCGCCTCGCCCAGCAGGAGGACCCGCTGGTGGCCGCGGGCTGGCAGGGGATCCTCGCGATCGCGTTTGGGGCCGTGTTGTTGCTCTCCGCGATCGGGTTCCTCGTGTACTCGTACCTCACGGCACAGGAGCGGGGCCTCGAGTTCGCTATTTTGCGCACGCTCGGCTTCTCCCGAGGCCAGATCTTCGGTGTGGTCGCGTTCGAGCACCTCTTCGTCATCGGCGCGGGCATGGGGCTGGGAACGTTGGTCGGGCTGCAGGTCGGGCGCTTGATGATGAACCTGCTCGCGACGGACGAGCGCGGGGCGCCGGTGCTGCCGCCGTTCGTCCTCGGCATCTCGTGGCCGTCGATCTTCGTGGCGTGGGCGATCCTCGGAGCGGTGTTCGCTGCGACCATCGGAGCCGTGGTGCTACTGTACGTCCGACTGCAGGTGCATCGCGCGCTTCGAATCGGCGATGCGTAACGCGATGCGCCCTCGCAACCCGCCGCGACGCAGCACACCTCGAAGAATGGCCGGCCAATGGTGATGGCCCGCGCGTCCGACGCGCCCTATATCCACTGCGAGGACCTCTTCAAGATCTACAAGAGCGATGAACTCGAGGTCGTCGCCCTGCGCGGCCTCGACCTGAAGGTGGCTGCCGGCGAAATGATGGCCATCGTCGGCGCCTCGGGGTCGGGCAAGTCTACGTTGCTCAACATCCTCGCAGGACTCGATACTCCCTCCGCCGGCCGCGTGACGGTGGGTGAGCGCGACCTGCTCACCGCCACGGACGAGGACCTCGTGCACTATCGGAGGTCCGAGGTCGGCTTCGTCTGGCAGCAGACCGGGCGGAACCTCATTCCTTACCTCAACGCGCAGCAGAACGCTGAGGTGCCGCTTATCCTCGAGGGGGCCACCCGGAAGCAGGCGCAGCGCCGCGCGGAGCTCCTGCTCGAGCAGGTGGGCCTCGGCGACAAGCGCCACAACCGCCCGGACGAGCTCTCCGGAGGCGAGCAACAGCGCGTCGCGATCGCGGTGGCGCTCGCGAACGATCCGCCGCTGCTCCTCGCGGATGAGCCGACGGGCGAACTCGACAGCGTGACGGCAGACACGATCTTTCGCATCTTTCGCGACCTCAACGAGACCACCGGAGTCACGATCGTCGTCGTCACGCACGATCGGGCCATCGCCCAGCGTGTCGACCGCGTGGTCGCGATGCGTGACGGTCGCACGAGCACGGAGATCGTGCGGCACGCCGCGTTCTCGCGAGGCCAGGGTGAGATCGTCGAGGAGTTCGCCGTCGTCGACCGCAGCGGGCGCCTGCAGATCCCCCGGGAGCACATTGATGCGCTGGGCATCGGGGAGCGCGCGCGCGTCGACCTCGCGGACGATCATGTCGAGGTGCGTCCCGAAACGCCGCCTTCCGAGGGGAGGCCGTCATGGCGCAGGCGCTAAACGGCTCGGCGGGGGGCCTGCCGATCAGTGTGCGCGACGTCTCGCGCACGTTCGGTTCGGGCACCTCGGCGGTTCACGCCGTGCGCAACGTCTCGCTCGAGATCGCTGCCGGTGAGTTCGTCGCGATCGTCGGGCGGTCGGGGTCCGGGAAGACGACGCTGCTGAACCTCATCGCGGCGCTCGACCGTCCGGACAGCGGCTCGGTGTTTATCGGGGACTACGAGGTGTCAGCCTTCAACGAGAGCGAGTTGACCGAGCTCCGGCGTCACACGCTCGGGTTCGTGTTCCAGTCATTCGGCCTGCTCCCGTTGCTTTCGGCCGCGGAGAACATCGAGATCGCCCTGCGCATCGCCGGGGCGGGCCTGCGTGAGCGCTCGGAGCGCACGCGCGAGCTCCTCGAGCAGGTCGGCCTGTCGAGGCGAGCGGACCACCGGCCGTACGAGTTGTCGGGGGGTGAGCAGCAACGGGTCGCCGTCGCGCGGGCGTTGGCGAACCGGCCGCGCGTGCTCATCGCCGACGAGCCGACGGGCGAGCTCGATTCCGCGACAGGAGCGCAGATCTTCGGTCTGTTGCGCGAGATTGCCCAGCGAGGCGTGACCATCGTGACTGCCACGCACGATCCGTTCGTCATCGAGCAGGTGGACCGCGTCGAGGAGCTGGCGGACGGTCGTCTGCTCGCGCCTCACGAGCACACGATCGCCGCCGCGGTCAGGCCATCGCTGCGACCGGTCCCACCAGCCCTGCCCCGGTCGAGGACGTAGTGTCGGGACTGCTGCACGTCGTCGTTGCGGGTATTCGTCCCGACGCCCCTGCCGAGGTGCGCGACGAGGCCCTGCGACTTGCCTCGGGTCTTGGTTCGGCGGAGGGCGCTCGCGTCGCTGTGATCGGACGCGATGACGAACACCTCGTGACCGCCACGTGGCTGGAATCGCGAGCGTCGCTCGAGCCGTTCGCGGCATCACAGGAGCACATGACTTTCATCATGCGGGGCGTCGCTCCTCTGACGAGCGGTGTGTGGAGCGCGGCAGTGGAGATCTCGAGCGCGCCACCGGAGGGCGGCGAGGCGCTGTGGGCCTTCGGCCTGCGCACCGCAGACGACGTCTACGAGTGGCAGGTCCGCGAGTTGCTGGCGGACATCGAAGCACTGCCCGGCGTCGCCGCTTGCGGACCGACATTCGAGGAACGGGACCGGCTCCGTGCAGCCGGCGCGGTCTGCGTCGGCGGCGCCGCCGGTGGCTCCCCCGAGGATCTCTCGACGGACCTCGGCAACCTGAGCGACCGATGGAGCGAGATCGCCGCCTCGTTGGTGACGGTCCTCGTGCCGGTCGTGGCCGTTCGCCGGAACGAAGGGTGAGCGCTCGCCGCGGTCGTGACGGCAGACGCCGCTACGAACCCGACTGGGGACCCGATGGGAGCCGGCGACACACGCGCATCGGGCGCCTGATCCTCCTGCTCGGCGCCCTCGTACTACTTGCGAGCATCGGCCTGCCGCTGCTCCAGGGTGAGTCCGACCACGAAGCGGACGGCCCAACGGTCGAGGCAACAGCGGACGCAGCGCCGGCGGCCGCGTCCGGGGCTGCAATTGCGACCAGCGAACCGCGCGCCTTTCCGGACGAGTGGTACCGCGAGGAACTGAACTCGGCGGACCTCGTCCCAGTCTCCGTCATCGGGGTGATCGACGGCGACACGCTCGATGTCGAGGTGGGCGGCGTCACGCTGCGAGTGCGCGCCTACGGCTTCGACACGCCGGAGCGTGGCGAACGCTGCTACGACGAAGCTCTCGAACGCCTCGAAGCCCTCGTCGGCGACCGGGTTTTTCTCCTCGCGGACCAGCGGCTACAAGACCCGAGTAGGCGCGAGCTGCGCTACCTCTTCACCCTGGATGGGTTGTCCATCGACGCGGTGATGGTCGGAGAGGGCTATGCCGAGGCATGGCGGGCAGACGGTTCGATGCGCGACTCGCTCCGCGCCCTGGAGCGTGAGGCGCGCGAAGCCGGCAAGGGCTGCCTCTGGTCCGAGGAAGACGACTAGCGGGAAGCCGAAGCCCCGTCGGTGGTGAGCTGCATCGTGGTCGCCCCGTTGTCCCACTGCACCACGCGGTACGGAGCGGCTACCTCGATCCAGGCGACGCCCGTCGCACGGCCGCTCCGCACCTGGAGACGCCAGGTGTCGAACGTGCCAGCAGCTACCTCGATTTCGACGCGATCGGTGACGGAGACGCTTACCGTCTGCTGCGACCGGTCGAGGGGGTTCATCGAGAGGTAGCGCGCCTCGAACTCAGCCTCTAGCGGCAGCGTACGCCAGAGCCACAGGGCTCCTTCGTTGTCGTAGATGGGGGTGCGGAGGCGGACATCGCGCCGCTCTTCGTCACCGCCGCGGACCACCGTCGAGACGGCCTCCTCGGCCTGGTGATCGTAGTCGATGCGGTAGGACTCGCTCCCGTTGGCGCGCGCGATCACGCGCTCGGACCAGCGGGGCAGTAGCGCCCCGTCCGTCGCCACCGTCGAGGAGTCGTCAGGTTCCCCGGAGGCATCGCCGCGGCTGACTTCATCGAACTGCTGCCGGAAGAGCCAACCATCGCTCTCGGAGCTCGTCGTGAGTACGCCCTCGCCAACCGGGTCGCCGACGCGATCGAGGACCACGTACTCGAGGCGCTCGCCGTCGAGGAGAACGTCGCGGACCTCGAGTGGCTCGGTCTCAGCGGACGAACCACCCGCGCACGCCGCTGCGACCAGCGCGGCAACGACGAGCAGTGGAGCGAGGACTCGCTTCCTTCGATTCACCCGCCGGCCCGCTACCAGGTCTCGAGGACGCGCGCCGTTGCCTCGATGGCACGCTCGATGTCGTCCGCGTTCACGTCGAGGTGGGTCACCATCCGCACCCGCTGGGCGCTGGTGCCGGTGCAGAGGACGCCCTCAGCAGCGAGGCGCCGGCGGAACTCGATGCCGTCGACCGCGTCGTCCAATTCGAAGAAGACGATGTTGGTGTCGACGCTGGAGGGATCGAGGGACACGTGCGGCAGGACCGCGAGCCCCTCCGCCAATCGCCGCGCATTCGCGTGGTCGTCTGGCAGGCGGTCGACGTGGTGTTCCAGGGCGTAGAGGGCGGCAGCGGCAATGACACCCGCCTGCCTCATCCCTCCGCCGACCATCCGCCGAATCACTCGCGCGCGATCGATGAAGTCCTGCGGTCCGGTGAGGATAGACCCGACCGGTGCGCCGAGCGCTTTGGAGAAGCAGAACGACACCGTGTCGGCCTCGGCGGCGATCATGGTCGCATCCGTCTCGAGGGCAGCGGCGGCGTTGAAGATGCGCGCCCCGTCGAGGTGGACGGGGATGCCCTGCTCCCGCGCTACTGCGGTCACCTCGCGCATGCTGGCAAGCGGGATCGCGGCCCCGCCGCAGCGGTTCTGAGTGTTCTCGAGGCAGACGAGCGCCGTCCGGGGTGCAGGTACGCCTGCGCGGATCAACTCGCGAACCTCACGACCCGAGATCCGGCCGCGGTCGTCATTCTGTGCAGTGCGAAGGTTGATGCCGCCGAGCGCCGCCGCCCCAATCGCCTCGTGGTGGAGGATGTGGGACTCGGAGCCCACGATCGCCTCGTCGCCGCGGCCGCAGTGCGTGAGCAGCGCGACGAGGTTGCCCATCGTGCCGCTGGGAACGTAGACGGCGGCCTCTTTGCCCACGCGCTCGGCCGACGCGGCCTCAAGCCGCTGCACCGTGGGGTCGTCGCCGAGAACATCGTCGCCGACCTCGGCCTCCGCCATTGCGCGGCGCATGGCGTCGGTCGGGCGCGTCACCGTGTCCGAGCGCAGGTCGATAGGCATGTCAACTCACCAGCAGGTTCGCGAGGGCGACGCGAGGGTAGCAAAGCAGCGGGTGGAGGGCTTCACTTCAAGACCGCTGTCGCTCCCACAGCGTCTCGAAGCCCTCGCCACCGAGGATCGCAGCCGCCATCTCGGCACGCTCGCGCATGGCGATGTCACGGAAGGCCGCGAGGCAGGCCGCCTCGAGCGTTGCGCCCCCGAGCGCCACGAGCCGGTCGGTGATGCGCTGCCACACGCCGAGTTCACGCATCGCCTCGATCTGCAGTGGCCACGAGAACACCGTGATGTGGTCGGGCAGCGGCAGGCCCGGACGCGTCTCCTGGAGGTAGCGGTACCGTTCGGTGGCTGAGGAGACCGGCGGCACGACCTCGATACGCGGTGGGTCGCCGGCCGCAGCCCGCGCGTCGACGAGCAGACGCTGCTCGATCTTGCCGAAACGCACGACGAAGACATCCGCCGTGTCGATCACGCGTCCGATTTCGTCGAGGTCGATGCCGTATTCGGAAGCCATAACTCGATTCTAGAGTCGCCCTTTCTCGACCGCTACTACCGAGCCGGGAGCTGGTAGGTGCGCTCGAGGTACGGGATGTGAATCAGTCCGCTCATCTGCATCCCGAAGACCATCAGCAGCACGCCACCGATGCGCGTCAGGGTTTCGAGGTGCTGCTGCAGTGCGTTCCCAACGAGGCCGACCGAGGCCCCGAGGATGGCGAAGACGACGGTGAACCCCACCACGAATGCAACCGAGTGCATCAGGACATGACGCCGGTCGTCGCGACTCGCGCCGCTCACCTGGAATGCCTCGCCGGCGAGGTTCGCGAGGTAGACCGGCACGAGGGGGAGTACGCAGGGCGAAAGGAACGACACCATCCCGCCGCTGAACGCGATCACCGGCCCAGCGGCGCCCTCGAGGCCTCCGGTGAGCCGCGCCTCGGCATCGGCGGTCTGGTCGAAGAAGAACCCGAACGACTGAAAGTACGTGTTCAGCCGCGTGAACTCGCCGAGGAACATCAGCGCGCCGACGACGATGAAGATCGCGCCGAGGACCGCCATCAGGCCCCCCATGTAGGGCTGGAGGCGGCGCAACCTCGGTCCCAGCCAGCCGAAGAACGCGCCGAAGGCGAGGAACCACACACCGAGCCCGAGCGCGTAGCACACCAGCAGCACACCACCGCGGGACGCGGTTCCGGAGGTCGCCGCCAGCGTCAGGACGACCCCAAGGATCGGGCCGATGCACGGCGACCACGCGATGGAGAACGCCGCGCCCAGCAGCGCCGATCTCGGGTAGCCCGCCTTGGGAGTGGCGGGTGGCGAGGCAGCCGGAGTGGACTGCGTGCTGGAAGCGCCGACGCTCACGGGGTTCCTCGATCGCTCATGCGTAGTGATCGTCGCATGAGTAGAGGTGGGCGGCACGCTGTCGAGGCGGAAGCGTCAATCGCCGATACCGAACAGACGGCGTCGTGCCTCCTCGTAGCGCTCCTTCGCGCGGATCTCGCGGTTGAACAGCCCCTTGACGACGTCGGGCTTGAGCCGCTCCCCATCGAGGAGGAACGAGTGCAGCCGCTGCAGCTGTACCTGCCACGACTCGTAGGCCTCGCGGTAGGCCTGCTTCGGGTCGTCGGTGTCGGTGGTCGTGTCGGGCGTCATCAGACTCCGCCCCCTCGTGCTCATCCGACACCGATTCTACCGAGGGCTTCCCCGGGTGGACGAGGAACGGGCTCGCTCCGGAGCGAGCCCGTTCCTTAACCGGACACGGATTCACTGCGCCAGCGCGAGTGCGGGCGCAGGCTCGGGCGCGGACCACGCCTTGATCGGCGGCAGGCCGAGGGCGAGGCGGCCGGTGAACTGGTACTGCTGCTTCGCGGGGAATGGGTGGAAGTGCCCCGCCCGCACGTCGCGCAGCAGCCGCTCGAGGCCGGTGCGTCGGTAGTAACCTGGCCCGCCCACCGCCTCGATCGCCCGCTCCACGACTCGGTGCGCGGACTCGACGATCTGCGTCTTCAGCACCACGATCTCGTTGCTCAGTTCGAGCGAGGGGGTGAAGTCGAGGTCGTTCGCGAGTGCGACCACCCGCTCGTGCAGTGCCCGAGCGACGATGAGCGCGCTCTGCACGGCGAAGTGGAGCACCTGCCAGCCGAGCGCAGGGTCCTCGTAGGGCGCGGTCGTGATGGCGACGTCGCCGGCGGGGCTCCCGCTCGCGAACGCCTTGCGCGCGCTCACGCGGTAGCCGCCCTCGACAGCGCGCATCGAACCGTTCGACTCGAGCCAGTCGCGGGCTCCTGTGCTGACGAGGACCAGTTGCTCTGTGGCCACGCGAGGCAGGATCGGCGCGGGTCGTCCACGGAGATGGGTGAACACCCCCGGCACCTCTTCCCCAGCGCTGGTGGCGATATGAGGACTCCTCGGACCCCCGGCGTACCATGGGCGTGTCTCTCAAAGTTCGTATCTGCGAAACAAGGGAGCGCCATGGACCTGCAGTGGTGGCCGGGCAGGAGCGGGGAGGCGTGGGAGTGGGCTTGGCAGCCGCACCCCGCCGTCTGGCTCGCCATGCTCGCCATGGCCGTAGGTTATGTCCTGCTACTCCGTCGCGCTCGGGCGTCGAGCCCCTTCCGCCACGCCCCCGGCGGCAGGCGCCCCGCCGTCCTGTTCGGTTCCGGGCTGGCGGTGCTGTGGCTCTCGACCGACTGGCCGCTCGGCACGCTGGCGGCCGGTTACCTACTGAGTGCGCACGCCTCGCAGTACCTGATCGTCTCGTTCATCGTCGCGCCGCTGCTGTTGCTTGGTTTGCCACCAACGCCGCTGCGGCTTGGCGGCGGAACCGCGGCGGCAAGTCGATCTCGATCCGGCGTCGCTCGTGTCTTCTCAGTGCTGACACACCCATTTGTCGCGCTCATGACGTTCGCCGTCGTGACCCTGCTGAGCTTCTTTCCACCGCTTGTCGACATCGTGCGCGCGAATGCCCTGGGGTCATTCGCTGCGGTGGCCGTTTGGCTCGTAGTAGCGGCGATGCTGTGGTGGCCGGTCATCGGCCCGAACCCGCACCTCCATCGCCTGCCGTACTTCGTCGGGCTGGGCTACCTCTTCATCCCGTTCGTGCTGCCCAAGGCTCCGGGCATCTGGTTCACGTTCGCCGGCGAACCGCTGTACGAGGTCTACGCGCGGGCGCCGCGCGCCGCCCTCGCGGCGAGCACGGACCAGCACGTCGCCGGCTTCATGCTCTGGCTGGTCGGCAGCGTCATGATCATGGTGGCAGTCGCGGTGCTGTTCTTCCGCTGGTTCGATGAGGACCGGCGGATGGCACGTCCGGACAGCCTCGGCATCCCGGCGAACCCCGAGGCCGTCGAGGTGCTGATGGGCGTGCCGCGTGCATGGACGGCGCTCGAGCAGCTGGTGGCCATCGTCGACGCCGCGCTGCCGGCGCACCACACGGGCGCCGAGCTCGCGTTCGCCGTCCACGGACGTCGAGGCAGTCCGGCATCGCGACGCGTCACCCTCGAGTTGCGGGCCGCGCTCGCCCCCGAGACGGAGGCGCTGCTCTCGTCGCGCATCGCCATGGGCTACGAGGCATTCCTGAAGACGCTGCCTGAAACCGATCGCGCCGCAGTCGCCAGCCGGCTCACCTTCCGGCTGATCGGCTACGGGAGCCGCGTGCGGTAGCCCGCAAGCGCATCGGAGACCGTCCGTTCTGCGCAGAATGCCCAGCGCAGAGCGGAACTCCGTCCGGCGCCGCCGTGGATCGTCGCTATTCCGCCGGACGATCGTGGACGGACGTTAACCGTCATATAACCCGCGAAAGCAGACACATAGGGAACGCCGCGAATTGGCTCACCTTTCGCACCTCCGACGAGGTCGACTCGGAGCCAATCTGGCGCTGACCTTTCGTCTTGCTACTCACAGGGACGCTCCTGAACACCTCGCTTTCCCACTGCGGAGTCGCGCGGTTCACTTCGACCGCTGTTGCGATCGTGGGCGATGTCCGTTAACGCCACTCGCCTCGACGCGACGGTGGACGCGACGGGCGGAGCCATGGTGCTCGGCGCCGCCACCCGTGACGATCGGTCCGTAGATCTCGACGATCTCGCATTCTTGGAGCAGACCGATCCGTCGAGGATGCGCGACCTCATGGCCGGTTTTCCGGCGCAGGCGCGGGCTGCATGGACGGCAGGTCAGCGGTGGCCGCTGCCTCAGCACTTCCGTGCGCCCCGACGGGTGCTCATCTATGGGATGGGGGGCTCGGCGATCGGAGGCGACCTTGTCGCCACGCTGGCGGCTCGAACGTCGCCGACTCCCGTCCACGTCGTGCGGGGGTATGCGTCCCCGCCGGTCAACGAGGAGACACTGGTCATCGCGTCTTCGTTCTCGGGAGACACGGAAGAGACACTGGCGGCCTTCGAGGCTGCGATTGGTCGGACCGACATGCTGCTCGCCTTCGCCTCGGGCGGACGGCTGGCACATCGGGCAATCGAACTGGGGCGCCCGCTTTTCTCCTACCGCTTCGGCGGGCCTCCACGTAGCGCGCTCGGCTACGGGTTCTTCCCTCTCCTCGCCATCCTCGATCGACTGGGCATCGGTCCCACGACGACCGAGGCAGCCACGAGCGTGCTGGCGAGTCTCCCGTTCCGCGCCGGTGAGTGGGGCCCGGAGAACGCCCTCGTCTCGAATGGTGCGAAGCAGCTAGCCGCTCGACTCGAGGGAAAGCTGCCGGTGGTCGTCGGCACCGGCTTCCTCGAGGTCGCCGCTCGCCGTTGGGCCGCACAGATCAATGAGAATGCAAAGCAATGGGCATTCCACGCTGCGCTTCCGGAGATCGATCACAACCTGGTGCTCGGATTCGCGGGCCCGGATGCCCGCAAGTACCTGCACGTCCTCTTTCTCGATGCACCTTCGATCGATGAACGCGAGCGACGGCGCGTCGTGCTTACCGCGAACCTCCTCGACGAGGCCGGCGTCACCCACGACGAGGTGCTGATCGCCGGTGATACCGTACTTGAGGCACTGATCGCCTCGTGTTACCTCGGCGACTGGGTGTCGTTCTACCTCGCAATGCTCAACCGCGTGGACCCAACACCGAATGACGCGATCGACCGCCTGAAGGCCGAACTGCGGAACATGGAGCCCAGCGCCGTTCCTTGACGACGCGGCGAGTATTCGGGTCGTTCGCTACAGCACGAGCGTCCTGTAGCGTATGGACGCGTAGATGGCAGTGGCGGTGAACACCACGTGCCGCACGCTGGTCAGCCCGTACTTGATCGGTATGCGCCACCACCTCGAAACGTGCGCATCGCGCGCCACCATCGAGCGGAGGTCCCAGAACCACGGCGCCGCGAAGAGGAGCGGCAACCAGCGCCTCGTGATGGCGCTCGCGGCCACGCCGGCGATCAGCGGGTAGAACAGGGCGTGTTCCCTCGAAAGGAAGTAGCGAGCCCAGAGCGACTCGCGCATATCCGGGAACTCCCGCACGAGCTTCGGCACGATCTGCGACCGGAACGGCTCGAGGAACCACGCGATCGGGCGCATGTCCGTCGCCTCGTGGTAGACGGCCGTATCGGCCGTGAAGACGGACTCGTATCCCGCACGCTTCACCCGCCACGCCAGGTCCGTGTCCTCGCCCCCGACCGGGAGGCCGAAGGGGAACGTCCCGTAGGACTCGTTAAATCCTCCGAGGCGCTCGACGATGTCACGACGGTAGAAGACGTTGGCGGTGGCAAAGATCGCGTCTTCGCGTGCGTGGTCGATCTGGTGGTGGAAGAAGCCCGGGATCCGATCGGGGTTGTTCCGCGGACGCACGGGGCCTGCGACGAGTCCGACATTGCCCGTCATGTGCTGGACGCCGCGCCGCACCCAATCGGACGCGAGCCGGCAGTCGCTGTCCGTGAACGCGAGGATCTCACCTGACGATCGCCGGATCGCAAGGTTGCGAGACGCGGCTGGACCTCGGTTCTCCTTACGGTAGAAGGAGACCGGGAACCGTGCGTGGCGACGGCAGGCGCTGACTACTTCTTCGGTGTTGTCCGAGGAGGAGTTGTCGACCACTACAAGTTCGAGCTTCTCAGTCGGGTAGTCCTGGGCAATGAGGTCCGCCAGCGTGTCCGCGAGTGGGATCGCGCGGTTGTACGTCGGCACGATCATCGTCACGGAGGGCAGTGACGATGGCGTGTCGTCGGTAGGCGATGCCGAGGCGGGCATCACGTGCCCGGCGCCGGTCTCCACCGGGTGGCTGCTGGTCACAGCACGAGACGGCGCGAACGGATCGAGCCGCGAATCAGCCCGACCAGCCACGCTCCATGCGCGATCGTGATCCGGCCGACTGTGCGTATCGAGGGGACGAGGTGCGATGGCCGGACGCCAATGCGCCCTCGGAGCTGGCCGGTCCACGGCACGGCGAACAGCAGCCATCGGCGCTGACGTCGCAGAACGGTGCAGCCGACCCCGAGGAGCATCAGGTCAAAGTTCCGCGTTTCGCGGGACGCAAAGACGCCCGAGGCCATCTCACCACGCATCTCCGGTAGGGCAGCGTAGAGGGCCGGCAGTCCCTCGGCACGACGCACCTGGGCCCTCAGCCCCTCGGGCGGGGGGAAGCAGCGTCCCACCGCCAGCTCGTGGCGGAAGACCGCCTGCCAGCCTGAGCGCTGGAGGCGCCACGCGAGGTCCGCGTCCCATCCCACGCGGACAGCGCCGCCCTCCTCGAACGCGGCGTCGAACCCACCAACAGCAACCACCGCTTCGCGGCGCTGGAAGCTGTTGTAGGCGGGGAAGAGGTCGGTGCGCAGGGGTTCGCGCCACTCCTGATCGGGCCGCAGGCCCGGTAGGTCGAGGTACTTCGGGTGGCTCCCCGCCAGCGCGTAGACAGGACCCGACGCGATGGCGGTATCGTCATCCAGCTGGCGCACACCTGCCTCGACCCAATCGGGAGGGACGGCGCACAGGTCGTCGGTCGCGGCCACGATGTCCGCGTCGCAAGCATGGAGCACGGCGTTTCGCGCCCGGGGGCCGTCTATCCCATCGACCTCGAGCGTACGGATGCGTGTCGATGCCTCCGTTCGACGCAACTCCTCCTCGAGCGCGCCGGGCAGCGGACCGCTGTGGGCGACGACTACCGAGAGGCGTTCGGCGGGGAACGACTGTGCGCTCACAGCCCGCAGCGCTGCGACCGAATCACCCTCGCCGGTGACCGCGAGGCTAACGACAACTGTCGGCTCCTGTTGGATCACCACGTCGCCTGGACGCCTCGAGAACTCCGCCACCAGCACTTCGCGGCCGCTGGGCAAGAGCGCCTGTCCCAGCCGCATGAGCTTCCGACGGACGTACGCACCCATGGGTAGCAGGTCGATATCGCGGAACGCCCGCGTTCCCTGTACGCCGTTCAGTCCGAGCGTCCGCAGCCCGGCCCGCTGAGCGAGGGCGACCAATTCGTCCTGATGGTATTCGTGGACGGTGTCGAGGGCGGGCCAGCTGAGCGACCGAGGTTCAGCCTGGTGGCGAAGCGAGAACGGTCGACCCGTCAGCATTCGGAACCGATTCGACAGCCGACTCTGGTTGCGAGTGGCGACGATGAGACGACCGTCGGGACGGAGACTCCGGCGCAACGCGCGAAGCACCGCCAGCTCGTCCCGTGGCAGCGACTCGAGCACCAGCGGCAGCACGATCACGTCGTAGGCGCCCTCGGAGTCGACGCAGTCCGCGAGTCTTTCGGGCGTCACCTCTCGCGTGACGCGCGGACGGATCGTCTCCGTAAGGTGGGTCTGCGGGAAGCTCCAGAGCTCGACGTCGAGTCGCAGCTGGATCAGCACCTCCGCGAGCAGCGTGTTCCCACCGATGACCAGTACGCGCGCTCCGGCACCGGCGTGCGCGTCGATGCGCTCGACCAGCTCCGCGACGAGCGGCGCATCGAAGTGCAAGTGGTGGTACTCGCGGTCGGTGACGGCGAGCCGGTCGAGCACCTCCTCGACCAGCCTCGAGTAGCGGTGTCGCGCCGTCGCACCGAGCGCCAGGCTCAAGCGGGCCATGTTCTCGCCGCGTTCATGTCGGGCACGCCGCCATCCGCCATCTGCATGAGGAGCTGCTCAGTCGCGGCGCCCACCCGTTCGAGGCTGAACGGCATGGCCCACTCGCGGCAGCGTTCAGCCGTCCCCGGCCTGCCCGCAAGATCGATCGCGTCGAGCACAGCCTCGGCAAGTTGCTGCGCCTTGCCGTCGCTCACGAGGTCTGCGTACGTCTCCAGGCCGACCGTGCGTCCCACCTCTGGGCTGGTGATGATCTCGCCCGGGCCGCCGGAGGAACTGCAGACCACCGGTGTGCCGCAGGCCAGCGACTCGGTCACCACCATCCCGAACGCCTCCTCCACGGATGGCAACACGGTGACCGCGGCTCGTGCGTATTGCGACGGGAGGTCCTCGAGCGTGCCAGCCCCGGGGACCTCGATCGCCGCCCGTGCCGCGGTGTTCGGCACGAGCTCGTCAAGCGCTTCCAACGTGTAGACGTCGTAGCCACGATCGAAGCCGAGGCCGAACTGGCCCGCGAGCACCAGCGTTGCGTTCGGGCAGCGGCGGTGCACCTCGTTCCAGGCACGCAACAACAGCGGGCCGCCCTTGCGCGGATCGCCCAAGTCGCCGGTAAAGAGCACGCGCGGGTGCGCGAGGTCCTTCCGTGGCCCAAGCGTGAACGTCGTCGTGTCCACCGGGGGCGGCAGTGCCATGCTCGGAACGTGGTACAGATCCTCGACCTCGCGTGCGCCCTCGGGAGTCAGCGCGGCGACCGTGCTCGCGTGGTTCATCTGCTGCTGGAACAGGAAGCGATCCAGTCGCCCCGGCCAGCGATGCGTCCTGAGCACCATGTGAAAGAGATACGGCAGCCTGATGCCGCGCTTGAGCAGCGGGGCCGCCACAACTCCCGAGAAGCTCCAGAGGTGCGCGGCGTCGTAGCGCCCGCGAACGAGCAGGGCAGTTGCCTGTGCGCCGAACGCGTACAGGCGCAGCAGCGGCCCGTAGTTGTTGACGAGCGGGTGGATCGCCTGGCTCAGGTAGACGACACGGACGCCGCCGTCGTTGGACACGCGGCCGCGCCCCGGCTTGGAAGTGATGATGTCGACCTCGTGGCCTCGCGAGACAAGGTACCCGGTGAGGTCGTGGATGCACCGCTCGACGCCTCGCCGCATGTAGGGCCAGTAGGCCGGATACGGGTAGACGATCTTCATGACAGTTTCACGAGGCGTGCCGGCGACCCGCTACTTGTAGGCGTGCAAGACGACCTTCGGGATCGCGCGGCGGAAGTTCGACTCCAGCACGAAGCGGGACTGCTCTTCGACACGCGAGAAACGCGATAGCCGGAGCCACAGGTTGTACGTCAGGACGCTCGGCTGCCACCAGACATCGCCCTGACCCGCCCAGCAGAACTGGACCATCGCCTCGTTCTTATACCCGTCGAGGTCGGGACTGTAGACGTCAGCGAAGATCGCGAACCGCTTCGTGACCGTGGAGATCGCCTCCATCGCGCGGAGCGGATCGCGAAGATGGATCAGCAGGTCGCTGCAGAACACCATGTCGAACATGCCGAGGCGTTCCGGGCTCACGTCGTAGACGCTACAGGTCTCACGCTGGACCTTGGAGCCCAGGATCTCACTCGCGATCCGAAAGCCCTCGCCCTTCTGGATCTTGGGGATGCTCGCCTCGAACTCCTCTACCCAGAGCCGGGGCACATCGACGCTGTGGGTATCGGGGATGTCGATACCGACGACCTCTGCACCGCGACGCTCGAACTCGAAGGCCCAGAAGCCGTCGAAGGTGGCAACGTCGAGGACGCGCATGCCGGTCATGTCCGCGGGCAAGTTGTAGTGGGCGAGTTGGTCTCGGTGATCGACGTAGCCCGGCGTCGCGACGCCGTGCGGAAGCTGGATCGTGTGATACCAGTCGTAGTCCTTAATCAGCTCGGCGATGGCACGTCCCTCTGCGGTGCGGGGGGCGATCAGAGGCGCGACCGGCTTCTCGGCGGGGAACCCCGCGCGGTACATCTCTGCGCCCTTGTGCATCCCCTGCGGCGCGTTGCCGCGTCGAGCCAGCTTCCCGAACGCACGGACCGGCAGACTGCGGCGCAACGAGTCGTAGGTGGAGTCTGCGAGGCCCACGCCGAGATCGAAGGGCCCGAGGCTCAGGCGCTTCTCGTGCTGGCTCCGCGGACGTGCGCGTCGATCACTCACCATCGTCACGCCGGCAACTCCTCTGCTCGGAAGGGATGCCGCGCAGAGCCTGCGCCGGACATGCCCCCTGCCTCGGTATGCATAGTCGAGCGACGCGACCCCCGCGCGACCCAGCGGCAGCCTAGGTAGCCCCAGTTAATCCACGGTTACGCTGCATGAAGACGCATCGAGGCGGAACGCGGCTGCCTCGATAACTGTGGCTTAACCGATGGCCGGGACGATCAGGCGCACGCCCGGTTCCCGTTGACGATGTCGGGGTCGGCCACCGGACGATCCGGCTGTGCCGTGCCCTCGAGGGACCGCTGTGCTGTCCAGTGCGTCGTGGCGCGAAACCCGTGGGCCGGGACAGAGAACACAATGAAGCGGCTCACGGCAGTCCTCGCTGGTTTGGCGCTCGCAGCCATGGCGGCCACGTTACACGCATCGGCAGCAACTCCCATCTCGCTCGTCCAAGTCGATGCCCGCTTTGCGCTCGGCGGGTTCTCCACGCTCGACATCGGGGGGCCCGGAGGTGCGAACGGCCCGCACGAAGATGAACCGTTCTGGATCGCGCAACAGGCCGACGGGAAGTTCGTCGTCTCGGGCAAGGCGCAGAATCCGCGCACCGGCAACATCGACTTCGCGATTCTGCGCTACACCGAGAACGGACTGCTCGACCCCTCGTTCGGCTGGGGTGGCATCGTCCTGGTCGACTTCCTCGGCGCCCGAGACGAGGGGATGTCGGTAGCGATCCAGCCGGACGGCAAGATCGTGGTCGCCGGGCTCGCGGGAAGGCTGAACGGGAACTCCGACTTCGGGCTCGTTCGCCTGAATCCGGACGGGAGCCGCGACGCCACGTTCGGCTGGAACGGGATCGTCATGACCGACTTCTTCGGTCATCGCGATCAGGCACTTGCGCTCGCAATCCTCGACGACGGTGCAATCCTCGCCGGCGGCTACGCCAGCCGCAGCGCCTCGGACTCCGACTTTGCGCTCGCCCGCTACCACGCGAACGGCGCTCGCGACCCCTCGTTCGGCATCGCGGGGCTCTCGACCGCCAACTTCTGGGGAAGGACCGACGCGATCTACAAGATGGAGGTGCAAGAAGACGGCCTGATCGTGGGGGCCGGTGTGGCCACCCGGCCCGACGGCACCACGGACTTCGCGGTCGGCCGCTTCCTCGCGAATGGCGTTCCGGATCGCTCGTTCGGACTCGGGGGCTTCGTTGCCACCGACTTCCTCGGAGGCAACGACGTTGCCTACGCGCTCCTCACGGGTCCGAACGGCAGTGTGATCGTAGGTGGCGTCGCCGACAACCCGTTTAACGGAAGCAGCGACCTCGCGCTGGTGAAGTACAACCAGAACGGCAGCATCGACACGTCGTTTGCGGTCTTTGGCGACCCGGGCAAACTGACCATGGATTTCGCCGGCGACTTTGACCAGGCGCTGTGGCTAGTGCAGCAGCCTGACGGCAAGATCGTGGCGATCGGCCACTCGAAAGACGCGGAACGCGACTTCAACTTCGCGATCACTCGCGTTACCGCGGATGGTGAGCCGGACCCCGGCTTTGGCACGGGCGGGATGTACATCACCGACTTCTTCGCCGGACCGGATGGAGCACACGCCGGAGTGCTCCTCGAGGACGGCGCGCTCGTCGTCGTCGGTGATGCGTTCGACCCCGCCACTGACAGCGACGATTTCGCGATCATCAAGTACCGGCTCGCGGACCCCAGCTGGATCGCGGGCGTGGTCTCGGCACTCCCGGCCGACGCCTTCACCGCACCATCGCGTCAATCCGAGTTGGTCGCGCTTCTGACGCAGGCCGACACGGCGCTCCTCGCGGGTGACGCGGCCGCAGCGCTTCTCGCGCTCCAGAGTGTCGAGGCGCGAGTCAGCGCCTGCTCGGGCGGATCCGAGCAGTGGCTTGTCGACTGCGACGCTCAGCAGCGCGTCCGTGGACTGGTTCTGGACACGATCTCCCGGCTGTCGCACCTCGAATCGCCGTGATGCCTCGAGACTTCGACGGGGCGCGCCTCCCGCCGCCTCCCGAGTCGCCGGCGGAGTTGTCAGCCGAGTGGCTCGCTGCCGTCCTGCCCGGCGTCCCGGTGTCGGGCACCGCGACCCTGAGCATCGAGGTCGAGCAGCTGCATCCAAGGGCCGGCCTCACAGCGCGGGTCGCACGCGTGCGCGTGGACGAACCCGGCCCAGGGTTGCCGCGGTCCGTCATCGCGAAGTTCGCCGCCGAGCCAGGGCCGACGCGCGACCTCGCGGAGCGCTTCAACCTCTACCGGCGCGAGGCGCAGTTCTATCGCCATCTTGCTGGCGACTGCGGGATGCCGACTCCCCGGTACTTCTTTGCGACGCGTGACGAAGAGCCGTACGTGCTGGTGATCGAGGACATCGACGGCTACGAACTCGACGTCAGCCAGGGCGTAACGCTTGATCAGGTCGCCGCGGTTCTCGAGTTGCTCGTTGAGATGCACTCGCGGCATTGGGATCGTCGCGGCCTGGAAGACCACGCCTGGTTGCCGACGCCAGACAATCCCGTGGTCCTCGACCTGAAGGCAGAGTCCGCGATCGGGTTCTGGCAAACGTTCAAGCGGCAGCACGGACGCCAAATGCCTCGAGACTTGCTCCGGCTCGGAGGTCGCCTTGCGCGGGATTGCACGGTGATCGGGCGGCTCGGCTCGCCGCCGCTGACCCTGATCCACGGTGACATGCGGGTCCACAACGTGCTCTTCCGTGCTGACGACACGGACGTACCCCTCGCGGTGATCGATTGGCAGACTGCGATGCGCGGGCGGGGGCCCATCGACGTCGCCGGGCTCTTCGTCGGAAGTCTCGAGGTCGAGCAGCGGCGAATCGCCGAGGCGGAGCTCTTGCCGGAGTACCACTCCGGGCTCCAGAAGCGAGGCGTGCGGGACTACGACCTCGACGAGTGCGTCACCGACTACCGCCTCGCGGTCGCCGATCAGTTCAGCCAGGTGATCGCGCTGAACGCCCTCATCGACCCGAGCTCCAAACTCGACGACGAGCTCATCAGTTCGACCGGTACGCGGCTCGTCGCGGCGCTCCTCGATCTCCGCGTCGTCGACCTGGTCCCCATGAGCGGGATGGAGTCCATCGCCGCGACCGCAAAGCGCTTCGTGCCCCCGGCCATGCGGCCTGTGCTTCGCCGAGTTCTCAGGCGCTGATGGGCTGCTGGCACCGACGCGGCGCGGACCGTCTGAATCGAGACGTCTGCAGGCCCGGTTAACCCTCGAGTAACCCACTCGATGTTCGATCGGCCGGCGAATTCTTGGACTGGCGAAGCGCGCCCGGCGGCGAGACCGTTCACTCGCGTGTCGTCGTGCGGAGGCACCGATGCCGTTGATGCTACGGAAGAATGTGCGCCTCGCCGGCATCGAGTTCGGCTTGGGCCTCGATGCGGCCCAGGTGGAGCGCGTCCGGGCGCATGGAGCATATCGCTGGTTCCAGCACCGGATGGCGAGGGTCCGCGGCCCGCGCCGCTCGTCCCTCCGGACGCCGGCCGCCAACGTCGAGGCCTTTCGCCCAACCCCGCCGGCCAGTGTCGCGAACGATCCTGCCGCGGCGGCCCTGTGGGAGCGCGTGGCCAGCATCGGCTGGTACCACACGATCGACCTCGGCCACGGAGTCGTAACCCCCGGCTTCATCGACAACCGCCCCACGGTGCCTCTCTTCGGTTTTCCCGACGATCTGACGGGCAAGCGGTGTCTTGACATCGGAACGTACGACGGGTTCTGGGCTTTCGAGTTCGAACGCCGAGGCGCGAGCGAGTCCATCGGGATCGACGTCGACTCTCCGGTCGATTACGACTTGCCGCGCCCACATCGACTTGCCGCCGAGGCTCGGGCATCCCGAGACCCCTCGCTGCCCCAGGAAGACTGGAACCAGCAAATGGCGCCGGTTGGGATGCAATGGCCAGGGCTCGGGTTCAGGACTGCGGCAGAGATCCTGGGGTCACGCGCGCGCCGTGAAGGGTTGAACGTCTACGACCTCTCCCCAGAGCGCCTCGGAATGTTCGACTTAGTGCTGATCAGTCAGCTCCTCCTGCGGATGCGCGATCCCCAGACCGTCCTGGAGAACATGATCTCGGTGCTCCGACCCGGCGGTCGCGCGATCGTTGCTGAGGGGTACGACCCGGAGCTTGAACGCCTCTCTGTGCCAGCGAGTCGGTTCGTCGGCGTTCGGTCGATGGGCATCTGGTGGTCACACAGCATCAAGTCCATGGCGCTGATGATGGAAACGGCCGGGTTCGAGAACGTCCACGTCGTATCGCGGTTCGAGGTGACGAACCGCGCCGGACGCTTTCCGAAAGTGGTCCTGCACGGCTACGCCCCCGGGAGCAGCGGTGCCGGCGCAGCCACACTGACAACAAAGCTCCACGCGTAGGAAGACGTCCACTTGGAATCGCGGCTCGCGCGAATCGCCGAGGAGTCACAGTTCGAGATCGCGCTTGCGAACTCCGGCTCGGCGCAGCCCGTGATCTCCGCGATCGTGCCGACCTACAACCGGCGGGAGCTCGTGCAACAAGCCGTCGAGGCGATTGGACGGCAGCACACGGACCAACCCTACGAGATCATCGTCGTCGACAACGCCTCCACAGACGGGACGGTGGAGGCGCTCGCGGCCACCGCCTCCGACCTCGAGGTGCCAGTCACCATCGTTCGCATGCACCGTCCGTCCGGACCGGCAGTAGCGAGGAACGTCGGCGTGTTGCTCGCACGGGGACGATACGTTGCGTTTACCGACAGCGACTGTCTGCCCACCCCTGATTGGCTGCCGCAATGCCTCAGGCGATTCAGCGAGGGCTTCGATGTGGTCCAGGGGCGAACGACGGCGCCTCCGAACCAACCGCAGCCGTTCTTCAGCCACTTCATCGAGACGCTCGACGCCGATGGTTCATTCTCAACCTCGAACGTTGCCTACCTCCGGGATCGCGTCGTTGCGGTCGGCGGTTTCGATCCTTCGTGCGCCTACTGGGAGGACGTCGACCTCGGGTGGCGCGTCGTGCGCGCGGGTGCCCGGCATTGCTTCGCTCCGGAGGCCCGCGTGTACCACCAAGTGCTGAGGCAGTCCACGTTTGAGTGGCTGCGGCACGCGACCAACTTCGGCAACTGGCCGGCCAAGGCAGCCCGCTACCCCGAGTACCGCCGCCACCTCGTCATGCGGCTCTGGGTTGACGAGATGCATGCGCTGTTCACGCTGGCGCTCTGCGGCCTGCTGCTCGCACGCTGGCGCCGCGCGTCGCTCGCCCTCCTCGTTCCTTATGTCTGGATGTTTGCGAGGACGCGCGGGCTTCGAGGCCGTCAGCCGGTGCTTAAGGCGATCGCGCACGTCTCGCGAGACGTCGTCGCCTTCGCATCGCTCATCGTGGGGAGCGTCCGACACCGCAGCCCGGTCTTGTAGCGGGCGGTCAGAGAAGCGCTGAATGGAACTCAACGACTTCATTCGCCAGATCGTGCGACGTTGGTACGTGATCGTGCTCTTCCTGGTCGCCGCCTACGCCGGGACCTGGCTGTATCACTTCCAGACCTCGGAAGCGAAGGCCGTGGCGACGGCAGTCGTGATGCAGGTGTACGTCGCGGCACCGGGCGAGTACATCCCCCCACAGGTCACCCTGGACGCGATCGACGAAAACAGCGAACTGGCCGAACGAGTCGCCGCCCGACTCGACGACGGGACGCCGGCCGACGATCTCAAGCCGAAGATCGACATCGGCATCCGCATCTCGAGCGAACCGACCCTCACACCGCTGTACGAGCTGGCGTTCTCGGACCCCGACGAGCGGCGTGCCCTGTCTGTCGCGGGTGCGATGGTGGAGGAGGCGCTTCGTCTGTATGACGAGCTGAACCGGCCGGAGGAGAAGGACGTTCGGGCGGCATTCGCCGGGGAGATCGCCCAACTCGAAGCCGGTGTCCAGTCCGCACGTGCAGCGCTGACTGCCTTCGAGACCGAGAACGACGCGCACAATCTCACAGCCGAGCGCGACCAACTTCGCGGTTACCTGAACCAGTTGCGTCTCCTCGACCTGGGGCAGAACGCGAGCGGCACAGGCAGCCTACTTGCCGCCGCGCAGGCGGAATTGAACCGACTGACCGCGATCGAAGCCGAGTACACGAGCCTCAGGACCGAGGCGGACCTCGCCCAGATCGAGCTGTTCCGGCTCGACGGGCGCGTGAGCGACCTGTCCCTGCAGGTCCCGGCGGGAGCGGATGTCCAACCGTTCCTACAGCAAGCGGAAGCGAATCTCGCGAATGCGGAGCGTCGCTACGCCACGGCCCAGGACGATCTCGCGGCGTTCCGCCGTGTCCACGGCGTGTCCGACGTGACGGCGAGTCGCCAGGCCCAGTTGGCGCTCGTCAACCAGCTCACGCTTGGCGAGAGGTCCGCGGCGGTGGGCATCGGTTCCGTGAACGAAGCGATCGCGACCGCCGAAGCCGAGCTCGCGCGTCTCGACAGCCTGGCGCCTCAGTACACCGAGCTGTCACTCAACCGCTCGAAGGCCGAGGCGCAACTGTCCGGGCTGGAACAGCGCATCCTCGACGTCATCAGCGGTCAGACGCTGCCCTCCCAGAGCCAGGCGTTCGTGTTCGACCAACCGCGAATCCAGTCGAACCTCCTGTGGATGGTCATTACCTACGGCCTCGCGACGATGCTCGGTGGGTTCGCTGCGCTCACGGTGATCTACCTCTTTGCGATCTTCGAGCGTCGGCCTCTCTCCGATCGGGAGATCGAGGGTCGCCTCGGAGCGCCGGTCCTCGCGCATGTCCGCGATCCGCGTGCGGAAGACCGCCCGTGATGAGCCCGCTCGAGCTGCTGTCGCGGTTGTCGCGCAGGCTCCGTCTCCGAGTGAGGCCTCCTGAAGACGAGCCCGTCCAAGTGCTCGCCACGGCCTCGGGAGGGTCCGCCACGGTCGAGGAGTTCAACCTCCTGGCGCTCAACGTCCTCACCATGCTCGAAGGCGTCGAACCAAAAACCGTCGCGGTGTTCGGCTCGGGACCAAACGGTGACCATTCGTACGTCGCTTTGAACCTCGGTTACGCGCTCGCGAGGCATACAGACGTCTTCCTCGTGAGCGACCGGTGGCGCGATCCGAACGTCCGGGGAGCCATCGAGGGCGCCGCGCGACCGATCCACGAACTGTCCGTAGTCTCCGATGAGCGAGCGCTCGCTCTCACCGAGAAGTCCTTGCTCGATTGCGCCGATGCGGCTGCGGGGCAATACGTGATCCTCGACGGGCCCTCGGCGAGCGTATCGAGCGACGCGTTTCTTATCGCGCAGAGGGCGCGCAACGTCATCTATGTCCTACCGGACGGAGTCACCGAACTCGACTCCCACGAGCGACACCTCCAGCAGTTGCGACGGCTGAACGCCAACGTGCTGGGAATCGTCGTTGCAGGAAGCTGATCGCGTGTCCCGCTCCGTCGCGGCTATCGTGATCAATTACAACGGCATCGAGGAAACGCGCGAATGCGTCCGCTCCGTCCTCGCGACGGCGTATCCGGCGCTCTCCGTGTGCGTCGTCGACAACGGGTCGGAGGTCGACGAGGCTGCGCTCCTCGGCCGCGAGTTCCCCACGATCACGAGCCTGCGCAACGACGAGAACCGCGGCTACTCGGCCGCGGCGAATCACGGCGTCGCCTGGGCGTTGGAGGCCGGCTGTGACTATATCTGCCTGTTGAATAACGACACGGACGTTGCTCCCGACTTCTTCGATGCGCTTGTGGCGGCGCGCATTGCCTGGGCGAAGCCAGCGATTCTCGCGCCGCTTATCCTGTTTCCGGATGGTCGCGTCTGGTCAGCTGGCGGGACGATTCGATGGCCCAATGTCGCCGGTGAGCACGTCGGTATCGGTGAAGACCCGGCGCGCTACGTGGCTCCTCGGACCACCGGATGGGCGTCGGGCTGCTCGTGGTTCTTCACTCCCGAGGACTACGCGCGCGTGGGCCCGCTCGACGAGAGCTTCTTCCTCTACCTCGAGGACGTCGACTGGTGTCTTCGAGCGAAGCGTCGAGGCGTCGATGTGGTCCTCACGCCTGCGGCGAAGCTGACCCACGGCGTGAGCAAGACAGTCGGTCGCTTCGACCCACGCATCCCTCGCTACTACGCCTACCGCAACTTCTACATCGTCGGGTTCCGCCACGGCACCGCGTTCTGGCGTTTCGTCATGGCCGGACACCTCACGTTCACGCTCTCGAAGATCGCAGCGCGCAACCTCCTTTCGCCTGCCCACCGGCGGGACAGCCTCTACAACGCGCGGACGCGCGGCCTCTGGGATTTCCTGCGCGGGCGGAGGGGCAAGGCGCCGTACCACCACGGCATTCACTCCGCGACGCGCAGCGGCTCGAGGGTCTGATGGCCGCGACCGGGACACTCCCGAGCTCCGGCCCATCGCTGGCATCGCGCGCCGCCCGCGCCGCACTGATTACCGTCGCGATCGTCCTCGCAGGGCTGGTGGTGTTCCTCTTCAGCGCGGCGTCGGCCTTCTGGATCGGGCTGGGCATGCTGGCCGCGCTGGGGCTGGCGGTCTTCGGCTTTGCCTGGCCAACGCCGGCGACGTTGGTGCTCCTCGTGCTTGTTCCGATGACCAGGTTCGTGTCGTTGCTCGTCTTCAGCGCGACCGGCTCGGGCCTGGCCGTCCGCGCGAGCCAGGTCGCCAAGGACGGCTTGCTCGTCATCCTGCTCTTCGCGGTGGTCAACCTCGCGTTCCAGCGAAGGACGCTGCCGCGCGTGCACGTGCTGGACCTGGCGGTCGGGCTCTACGTCGGGATCGCGATGCTGTACTTGCTGTACCCGGGCGTCGACGGGAGCAGCACGAGCGTCTTTGCGAAGGTGCTGGCGCTTCGACAGGACGCGTTCTTCCTCCTCGCGTACTTCGTCGGGCGCGGTATCACGCTGCGACGCGACACGTTGGTCCTCCTGATCCGCGTTGTCGTGTGGTTGAGCGTGGCGATCGCCGCCTACGCCGTCTTCCAGTGGGTTGCGCCCGGCCTCAACAACGGCGCGCTGAACCGACTGGGGTTCTCCGAGTTCATGGCGACGATCGGCGCGCCGCACGAGACACTTGCCGTACGCAGCCGCGGAATCGGTGCAGCCGACCTCGCTCGTGCGTCCTCGTTCTTCCTCGCCGACCTCGGGCTCGCGTTCTACCAGCTGTTGCTGGTGCCGCTGGCCGGCGCGTTGTACCTCTTCGCCCGCCGGCCGGTCGAACAGGTGGGCTACGGTCTGTTCCTGCTGCTGATGCTGGCCGTGCTGGGCATGACCGTCACGAGGAGCGCGATCGTCGCTGGAGGTGTCGGCCTGTTGTACGTGCTACTGCTGCGGCCGTCGTACTTGCGCATGGCCGTGATCGCAGCCGGGCTTGCGGGAATGGGCTCCGCGTTCGCGTTCGTCAAGGGGCTCGACCTTGGGTCGCTTCGAGCACTCACCTCATTGAGCGAAGGTTCCGCGTCCTCGCACTTCTCACTGATCGAGCAGGGAGTCGCGGCGGTGGTCCAGTACCCTCTCGGGCTCGGCCTGGGCAACGGGAGCCACGTCGCCAACCAGCTCGCGTCCTTCGGCGTCGTCCTGCCCGTTTCCGCGATCGAGAGCTCGTACCTCCAGATCGGCCTGGAGTTGGGCATCCCGGGCATGCTCGCGTTCATCGCGATGCTGCTGGTGGCGGCCTTCTACGCCTTCGCGAACTACTTCCGCGTAGGGGACGAACTGCTGCGCATGGCGTTGCTCGCGACGGGCGGGATCGCGGTCAGCGTACTCACCATCGGCGTGGTGCATCCCGTCTGGTCGGCGGTCCACGTCACGGTCCTGTTCTGGTTCTTCGTCGGCCTTGCCGTTCGCGCACCGAGCCTGGAGCGGGAGTGGCAAGAGACCGGGCAGCTTGCCGATCGCGACTCGTGAGGCTCGCGCTGTACCACAACCACCCGAGCGGCGGCGCCGCGAGGGCGTTCCACGAGCTGGGTCGCCACGTCGCTCGCTCTCACGAGATCGACGTCTTCACGCTGACGACGGCTGATGAGCGGCTGCTCCAGAGCGAGGACTACGCGCGACGTGTCTACCGCTTCGAGTACTCACCCGCGGAACCCGTGCCTCGAGGCTTCTACCTCAACGAGTACCGCGAGTACGCCGGCCTCCGGCGACTCGACGCGGTCAACGCCGCCGTGGCTTCGGCGATAGATCGAGGTTCGTACGACGCCGTCATCGTCAGCGCGTGTCGGTTCGCCCAGGCGCCGCCGTTGCTCAAGCATCTGCGCAAGCCGAGCGTGTACTACTGCCACGAGCCGCCCCGACGGTTTCTCGATGCTCGCATCGTGCAGTCCCCCGACCCGAGTCCTCGGCGCCGGTTGTGGCGGTTTGCGCACGGACCGGCGCGCGCGATCCTCGATCGCGCATGGAGGCGGCTTGACCGGGAGGGCGCCCTGGCCGCAACCCGACTGCTCACGAACTCTCGCTTCATGGCGGAGCGCATCGAGACGTACTACGGGCGGCCCGCCAGCGTGTGCTATCTCGGGATAGACGCCTCCCGCCTCTCGACTGCGACACGCGACGGGGACTACATCCTTTCAGTCGGGGCGATCGAGCCGCACAAGGGCTACGAGTTCGTCATCCGTGCGGTGCATGAACTCGACGCGACGGAGCGGCCGCGGTTGGTCGTCATCGGGAACGACGCCAACCCGGGCTTGCTCCGCAGCCTCCGTGGGCTGGGCTCGGATCTCGGGGTGTCGTGCGAGTTCCGCATCGGCGTCAGTGAGGCAGACCTCGTCGAAGCGTACAGCCACGCCCGCGCGTTCGTGTACGCCCCACTCTTGGAGCCGTTCGGGCTCGCGGCTCTCGAGGCGATGGGGCACGGCCTGCCCGTCGTCGCGGTTGCGGAGGGCGGCGTCCGAGAGTCCGTCGTGCATGGAACGACCGGGCTGCTGACGTCCCGGGCGGTCCCTGAGTTCGCGAGTGCGCTGGGGCGCGTGCTCGCAGATGACCACCTCGCAGCCGTGCTCGGCGCAGCCGGAAGGGCTGACGTCGAGCGACGATGGACCGTCGAGGCAGCGGCTGGTCGCCTGCTCTCTGAAGTCGAGTCCGTGCTGGCCGTCGCCAACACCTAGATGCGCCACCCCATCGCGCCGGGCGGCTATGCCACGGGACGCCTCGCCGTCAGAACTACCTTCCGCACCGTGCTCTCCTGGTACTTGAACGGAGGACGCGACACCTCTTCGACCTGTTCGAAGCCAGCGATCTCGAGCATCAGTCGGAGCGCCCGCTCGGATGGCAGCGCCCAGCAGTAGCTCTCGTACAGGCAGTGCCGTATCAGCGGCTCGTCGAACGAGTCGAGGTACTCGTCGTACACCTCGGCGAGCAGGAGCGCCCCGCCCGGCTTGAGAACCGTGAATAGCCTCTCGAGCGCACGCTGTGGGTCCCGTAGATGCTGCAACAGGTCACTCATCAACGCGAAATCGAATAGGCCGACGTTCTCGATCGAAAGGTCGTAGACGCTGATGGTGCGACGGTCGACGTTTGAGCCCAGGGCCTCTCGGGCGAGAGCGAATCCCGCCCCTGTGGCAACGTCGAGTTCCGGAGGCGCCCCCTCCTTCCATCGAAGGGGAAGGTCGATCTCCATGAACGAGGGCACGTCGATGGCGACGACGTCCGCACCGCGGCGCTCCATCTCGAAAGCGAAGTACCCATCGAACGTTGCCACATCGAGGGTGCGCATGCCCGTCATGTTCTCGGGAATGCGATAGAGCGGGATCTCGGCACGGAGGTCAGCCCGCCCCGGCGTGACGATGGGCCCGGGCAGCTCGAGGCAGTGGTACCACTCGATGTCCTGAACCTTCTTCCAGAGCTCGTTGGACTCGGGAGGGACCGGCATGGCGGCGCGTGCCGCCGGCGACTGCATCGCCACGTCGGCCGGCCTGGCAGGCTGCGGAGGTCGGCGTCGCGCCACCCGTGCGACGCGAGCCAGCCGGCGCTTCACCTGCTCATCCGCGCTCACGGTGATGTCGACCACCCCGAGCCCGAGGCGCCGGCGGGTCGCCCACGGACGTGCAGCGTAGGCCTCGCTGCGGTGCGCAGACTGCGAGGGCCCGCGGCCGTTCCGACGTGCGGGAGCGCGGCGCGCCTGCCACGGGTACGCCTTCAGCACCGTCTTCTGTAGCGGGTACGTTCCGCGATAGATCAGCGGTAGGGTCGCCACCTCCTCGATGGGCTTGAATCCGGAGACCTCGAGCATCGCTCGCAGGGCGGACTGCGACGGTATCGACCACGTGTAGCGCTCGTAGGGCAGGAGACGACGGACCGGCACGCCCAGTTCGTCGAGGTTGCGGTCGTACGGTTCCGCCAAGATGACGTAGCCATCGTCCGCCACGACCGTGTAGATCCGCTCCAGCGCGCGCTGAGGGTCACGCAAGTGCAGCAGGAGGTCGCTCACGAACACGACGTCGAACTTGCCCGTGTGCTCGGGCGCGAGGTCGTACACGTTGAGTTCGAGGCGTTGAACGCTCGACTCCAGTAGCCGGTGGGCCAGGCGGAAGCCGTCGCCGGTCCGGGCGTTTCCCGAGTCGGGCAGGCGCTCACGTTGCCGCAGGGGAATGTCACCGTCGTAGGTGAAGGGCAGATCGAGCGCCACCACCGCTGCGCCGCGCCGCTCCATCTCGAACGCCCAGAAGCCATCGAACGTCGCGACATCGAGCGCGCGCAGACCACTCATGTCTCGCGGGAGGCCGACGAGCGACACCTGGGTGCGGTGATCGGTCAACCCCGCCGTCGTGATCCCGTTCGGCAGGTCGATGGTGTGATACCAGCTCTGCCGGCCTACCTCGTTGATCAATTCGCGCTGCTCTGTGGTGAGGTCGTGCAGCACCTGTGAGAGCGCGTGCGGAGGCAGCGCGGGAGGTTCCGACTCGGCCGGGCCTCGACTTCCCGAATTCCGCAACTGTTGGACGACGGTGTAAACAGGACTGCGTCGGAACGCCGCCTCCGCACGCGGGTTCCACCGCACGCCAACCCCGAACCCGGCGGTCCTCAACAAGATCGTCTCCTCAACTCCGGCTCCTACAGCACGAGCCTCCGGTGCTTGACGCTCCCGTAGAGGAGGGCCGCAACCAGCAATAGCGAACTCTCGATTTGGATCGCGAAACGGAGGGCGCAGCGGCCCCATCGCCGCGGGGGCCAGGCATCGAGGCGCAGGACGGGCGCGATTGAGCGCAACCACGGCGCTGCGAATATCAGGCTCCACGCAGAGCGCCGGAACGCGGCCGTCCCGAGGAGCGCGAGGTAGAAGAGCACGTTCTGCTTCTTCAAGAAGTAGCGGCGATAGAAGCACATCTCCCGCAGTTCCGGCGCGACTACGACCATTCGCGGGATCACCTGCGCCTGCACGGAGTTCAAGAGGTACTCCCTCGGCGATACCGGCGAGGATTGGTGCCGAACGATGGCTCGCTCGGCGAACACGGACCGGGATCCGTTGCGCTTCACGCGCCACGCCATCTCCGTGTCATCGCCTCCGATGGGCTGTCCCCACGCGTACGTGCGGGATGTCTCGTCGAAGCCGCCGAGTTCGAGCAGGAGGGACCGCCGGTAGAACACGTTGGCGGTCGGATACAGGCCGTCCTCCCGCGTGACGGGGTTGATCTGATGCAGGAAGAACGGGTGCTCCTGCGTGATCTCGGTGGGATGGATGGGACCGCACACGACACCAACGCCGGGAGCGAACGCGCGCACACCTTCCTCGATCCATTGCGGACTGGGGAGGCAATCGCTGTCGGTGTAGGCGATGATCTGGCCTATCGCGAGCTCGGCTCCTCGGTTGCGCGACGCGGCCGGGCCGTCGTTCGCCTTCACGAGGTAGCGCACCGGAAGTCCTGCCTCGGCGGCCTGGCGCACCACCTCGCCCGTCCCGTCGCTCGATGCGTTGTCCACGACGATGACCTCGAACCGATCGAGGGGATACGTCTGCGCCGCGAGAGACTCGAGCACGTCGCGCAGTTGTGCAGCGCGGTTCCGTGTCGGTACGACTACCGACACCACGACCGGTGCGCAGTCACGCGAGTCAGCGTGGAGTTCCACTCTAGTAGTCACCGAGCGAACCCTGCCGCTTCGCACGCGCGACCGCTCGGTCGAACAGCCAGCCACTCAGGGGCACGACGATTGCCGCTGCCGCTACCAGGAACGCGATCTGCGACAGCACGTCGGCTGGAGGGTGGCCATCGAGGCCGGCGCGGATTCCGCTGAGGGCGTGCGTGATCGGCAACAGCGCGGCCAGGCTCTGCAGCGCATCGGGCAGGATGGTCACGGGGAAGACGACCCCGCCGAGGACAGCCATGGCCGCGGCGTAGGCGACCCGGATCGGATCTCCCTGCTTCACGACGATCACGAACGCGCCGGACAGCGCCCCGATCCCCACGAACGTCAGGATGGCTGGGATGAGCACGAGAGCCACGGTGAGGAGGTTTGCCGACTGCCAGTACCCGAGGACGACGGCTCCGAAACCGATGAGCAGGCCCGCCCGCACCATCGCTATCAGGAACCGAAACAGCCAGAAGGACGTGAGCAACATCCCGCTTGTGATCGGGGTGATCAGGATAGGCTCGAGCGTTCCCTGGCGTTGGCTCTCGCTGATATGCGCTGGAAGCCCGGTCATCGCCTGTGCCATCAGGTCCATCACCGCCAGGCCCACGAGGAGGAATGCGACGTAGTCACCACCAGCCTCGTTGATCAGCTCGGACCGCTCGCCGATCGCGTTCCCGGCAAGGAAGACGATCACGGCCAGCAGGACGACGGAGCTGAACTGCCAGAAGGCAGCCAGGCGATAGCTCGTCCAGATGAGGAAGTCCCGCCGGAGGTACGCCAGCGCGACCGTCACGACCGTCCTCCGACGGGGTTCGAGGGCTCGACTGCCCGTGCCATCAACGTGAACATCTCGTCGAGTGAGAGCTCTCGGCGCGTGCAGCTCCACACGTTGCCGCCGCACTCGACCACCCGGCGGACCATCAACGGGACAGCCTCGGACCCGTGCTCCACGCTGAGGCGGGCCATGTATCGGCCTTCCGGGCCGGGAGCGACCTCGATGGACCGGACGCCGCACGTCCGGCCAAGGCCTGCCAGCGCGTGCGGAGACAGGCCGCTGACCGTCAGCTCGTGCACCTCCTCGGACTCGAGGAGGGCGCGGAGCTGGTCGACACTGCCGGTTTGCTGGAGGCGGCCGTCCTTGATGAACGCCAGCCGATCGCAGAGGTATTCCGCCTCCGCCATGATGTTCGTGGCGATCAGCACACAGCGGTCATTTCCCGCTACCCGCTCCTTGATCAGACGGCGCAACTCGTCCGAACCCACCGGGTCAAGGGTCCGCGTGGGCTCGTCCATGATGAGGATGTCCGGATCGTGCAGCAGGCCCCGAGCGATCGAGACGCGCTGCCGCATCCCCGATGAGAAGTGCTGCATCCGCGCCTCGGACGCATGCGCCAGCCCAACCAGCTCGAGCAGCGCCATCGCACGCTTACGGCCGTCCCGAGGGGACATGCCGTACAGGGATGCATAGAAGATGAGATTCTCGAGCGCGGAGAGCCGCCAGTAGAAGGCTCGCTCGTCCCCGTATACGACGCCGAGTCGCCGACGGACTTCCCTGCTGTGCGTGCCGACATCGAGGCCTGCGACCTCCGCTCGCCCGGAGATGGGCGTGGTGAGTGTCGCGAGGACCTTGATCAGCGTCGTCTTTCCGGCGCCGTTGGGCCCCAGCAGCCCGAAGATCTCGCCGCGGTCTACGGTGAGGGTGAGGTGGTCGAGGACTCGTTTGCCGAGATCGCGGCCGAAGAGTGCTCGCCAACCGCGCTGTCGCGGGTACTGGACAACGAGGTCGGTCACGGCGATCGCGGCCGTCGTCACAACCAGGTCCTCCCGCATCGAGGGGCGGCAGCACTGGCTCGCTTGAGCGATCCCGGGACGGGACGCGAACAGTGAGGCCGGACACCGGGACGTTCGCCGCAGTGTACCGACCTCGAAATTGCGCGGCGTAACTCGCGGTTAACCGAGGCATCCGTACAAGTCGGCAATGTTCGGAGGCCAACGCCGGAGTAGACGGACGTGCGGATAGCCCTCATGGCCCGGTCACTGCGACCGCCAGTGACGGGCATCGGGCGCTATACCGCGAACCTCGCCCGTCAGCTGTGCGAAACAGTCGCTCCCGACAACCTCAGTCTCTACGTCACTCGAGACACCGGTGGCCTGCGAGACTTCCCGTGCCGCGTGGTCAGCGCCCCCGTCCGCACGCCTCACGAGGTACTACGAGGCGTGTGGGAGCAGACGGCAGTGGCAGCGGACGTCCGACGGTTTGGCGCCGACGTCTATCACTCACCGAACTACGCGCTTCCGCTCGCGCTTACCTGCCCCGCAGTCCTGACCGTGCATGATCTCGCGTATCTGAGTCCGCACTTCCACACGTGGCGTCTGCGACACTATCTCCGGCTCTTCACCCGAATCTCGGTACGCAGGGCGAGGAAGGTGATCGCCGTCTCGAACTACACACGGGAACAGATCGTGCGGCACTACCCGGAGGCCGAGCCCAAGACCGTGGTGGTCCACAACGGCCTGGATCCGATCTATGCAGATGTACCGTCGGAAGCGGCCGTCACGCACGTGCTCGAACAGCTCGGTCAACGCGACCCGTACATCCTCTATACGGGCACCATTGAACCCCGCAAGAACATCCCCCGCATCGTGCAAGCCTTCGAGGCGGTAGCAGCGCGTTCACAGACGCGATTCGACCTCTTGATCTGCGGCGCCTGGGGTTGGCGTGTCGAAGCCTCGCGCACCGCCATCGAGGGGTCGCGCTTCCGAGACCGGATCAAGCTGCTTGGTTATCTCGATGCGGCGCAGCTTCCGCCGCTAACCGCTGGAGCGCGTGCGCTCGTCTATCCGTCACTCGACGAAGGATTCGGCTTTCCTGCGCTAGAGGCGATGGCGGTCGGCACACCCGTGATCGTCAGCGACAGGGCATCGCTCCCGGAAATCGTCGGAGACGCAGGCATCCAGGTGGATCCGTTCAACGTCATCGCAATCGCCGAGGCAATGGAGGCGGTGCTGTTCAACCGGAGCCTCGCGGCGGACCTGGCGGGCAAGGGCTTCGCGCGGGCCAGGATGTTCAGCTGGGAGCGAGCAGCGGACGAGACGCTCGCGGTCTATCGCTCCGCCGTCGAACAGCCCGCACTCGCATGAGGCCGGCGCTCTTCCACCCGTGGATCTACCTGAAGGGTGGCATCGAGCGTACCCTCCTCGAGCTGGTCACGCGCAGCCGACACGACTGGCAGATCTATACCGGCCGCTACATGCCGGACGAGACGTTCGACGGATTTCGCGATCTGCCCGTGATCGAGATCGACCAGTTCTCCGTGGAGCGCAAGGCACTGCCGGTCGCTAAAGCCTGCTACCGGATGTTGCGTTCCGGAGTCGACTGGAGCGATCGCGACGCGCTGATGATCTCCTGCGACGGCGTCGGAAATCTGATGACACTCGGCGCGGGCGACATCCCGAAGATCTGCCTCTGCCACACCCCGCTGCGCGTCGCGTACGAGCCGACGATCTCGCACGAGTGGCGCCGCACGATGCAGCCGGGGCGCGGTGCGCAACTTGGGGTCAAGCTCTTCACGGTTGCGGACAGGCTGGCGTGGCGAAAGTACGATCACGTCTTCTGCGTCAGCGGCGAGGTCCGTAACCGCATCGAGCACCATCGCCTCGTCCCGTCCGACAGGCTCGAGGTCCTGCACCCGGGCGTCGACATCACGCGCTTCGTGCCCACGGGACGTCGCGAGCGGTTCTTCCTGATCCCCGGCCGGATCATGTGGGCCAAGAACATCGAGCTCGGGATCGAAGGGTTCATTGCGTTCAAGGACCACCTGAGCGGCGATGCCGCGCGGGGGTTCCGACTCATCATCGCCGGCGCCGTCGACGAGAAGAGCCGCCCGTATGTGCAGGCCCTCCGCGCGACCGTCGCGAACCGGGACGATGTTGAGTTCGTCGAATCTCCGGACGAACGCGAGTTGCTGGATCTCTACGACCGCTGCCTCGCGACGGTCTTCCCTCCGCTGAACGAGGATTGGGGGCTGGTGCCGCTGGAGTCGATGGCGTTCGGGAAACCGGTGATTGCGGTCAATCGAGGCGGGCCAGCCGAGAGCGTCATTCCCGGTAGGACCGGCTTCCTGTGTGCTCCGACCGCGGACGAGTTCGCTGCCGCGATGTCGCGAATCGCGGGGGACACGGCACTCGCGGATGAGATGGGCCTGAAGGCCCGCGCACAGGCTGAGCGGTTCCACTGGACGGGTTTCGTGGAACGCATCGACGCATACCTTGATCGCCTCGCCGAGAGCCGCATCGCGTAGCTGTGCCACGCATGCGCATTGGCTTCGACGCGACCGTCCTTTCCGGTGACACGCGATACACCGGCACAGGACGCTACGCAGAAGGACTGCTCCGCGCACTCCAAGCGGCGTCTCGCGACCAGCACGAAATCGTGGCAGTCATCGATGAGGGAGCGGGGGCACCGTTCCCCTCCGACGATGCGCTCACCTGGCTGGAGGTCCCGCGTGTGCCGCTGTCCAGACTGTCTAGCCTCGCCACTCACCTACTTCGGGTTCCACGCCTGATTTCGCGCGCCCGCGTCGATGTCTACCACGTCCCCCTGGTCCACACTCGCCCGTCGCTACCGCCGGTCCCCTCAGGGCTGGCGTGCCCCCTCGTCGTAACCATCCACGACGTCATTCCGCTGACCCACTACGCGTCGTCGGACTCGCCGTTGCCACGACGAATGCGCTGGTTCTACTCGTGGAACCTGCGCCGGGCGTTGAGAGCGAACCGATTGATCACGGTTTCGGAGTTCTCAAAGCGAGAGATTGTGCGCGAAACAGGAGCAGCGGCACACTGTATTGACGTGATCCCGAACGGAGTCTCGCTGCCAGTGCCAGCGGACCGCGAGATCACCTTGCACCGTTATGGATTGGCACCGCCGTTCGTTCTTTATGTCGGATCGATGGAACCACGGAAGAACCTGCAACGTCTTATCGAGGCGTTCCGGATCGCGGTGGACCGCGGCTTCGCGCTTCGACTCGCCCTGGTGGTCGATGCCCGCTCCGGTCATGCCGACGCGCTACACGCTCAACTCGCGAGTTCGCGGGTCGAAGATCGAGTGACGGTGCTCACCGGCGTGCCCGGCGCCGACCTTTCGGCCTTGTACGCCGCCGCTGCGGTGTTCGCGTTCCCGACACTGGCCGAGGGGTTTGGATTGCCACCTGTCGAGGCGATGCTTGCGGGCACACCGGTGCTCGCCTCGCGCCTGGGTGCGTTGCCGGAGGTCCTTGGTGATGCGCCTCGCTACGTAGACGCGCTTGACCCGGCGTCGATTGCTGAGGGCTTGATGGAACTGGCTGCCGACGAAGATCTGCGCCTGCGCTCGGTCGAGGCCGGCCGCAGAGTCGCGGCTCCGTACACCTGGGACGCCGCCGCGGCGGCGACGATGGACGTGTACCGACGAGTGCTCCACGCCGATGGATCGGGCGTGCCTCGATGACGGTGGAGCGTCGCGGTCGGCGGCGGCGATGGTTCTGGCTGGCGCTCGCGAGTGTCGCCATCCTGGTCGTGCTCGCCGTCGTGTCCTCGATCCCGGGCGACGAGCGCGAGGCGCCGTCACCCGAGCTGGCCGGGCCGGAACCACGGCGTGTGCCGACGGTGTTCACCTACTTCTACTACTGGTATGACCTGCCGGGAGGGGTCCACAGCACCGCGTTGACACACCGCCCGGCGAACCCGAGTGCTAGCTACCGCAACCTTCAGTGGCTGAAGTCCGAACTCACCGACATGGAGGCCGCAGGCGTCGATGTGGCGCTCGCCGTGTACTGGGGCGACGCGGAGCCCTCCAGCGACGTTGGGCTGCAAAACATGGTGCAGGCTGCTCAGGAGTTGCGCGCGGCAGGGCGAGACACGCCCGACATCGGCCTCTTCCTCGATACCGGACTGATCGGCCGCTGGGACTACGATGACCGCGATCTGCGGAAGCCGGAGAACATCGAGCGCTTCTACTCGCTGATCGCGCGGTTCTACGAGATCGTGCCCGAGGAGCTGCGCGGTAATGTCGATGGGCGGCCCGTCGTCTGGCTCTGGGGATCCTGGTTCGACATCCGGTTCGGTCAGCCGCTCTTCGACTACGTCTACCGGCAGGGCGAGCGTGACTTCGGATCGCGCCCATACATCGTCGCCGACAACAGCTGGCGGTTCTCCATCGGCACCGGCTTCCTTGGTCGGATCACGGTCGATCGCTCGCGACCTGTGGCGATCGACGATTTCTACTCGTGGGGCGCCTCGATCGAGGGCTACCGCGAGGAGGGTGGGAACGTGGCCCAGATCGGCCCCGGCTATGACGAGCGTGAGCTCGGCGGTTCACCCGACCGCGTGGGCCGCCACACGCCACGGGACGGAGGCGCGTTCTACCGTCGGTCTTGGGAGGCCGCGATCGACTCGAACAAGCCATACGTCGCCATCGAGACATGGAACGAGTTCCATGAAGCCAGCGGCATCGCGAACTCGACCGAGTACGGGCGGCGCTACATCGAGATGACTCGTGACTACGTGCGCAAGTTCAAGGCGTCCCACTGAGGCTTGGGCCGGACCGTGCCTCGACGACTCCGGTAGTCACGCGTGAACCCCGTCGCCCTCGCCCACAGTGGCAGCCGAAGGGGCGGCGCGAGGACTCCCCCCTGCCTCGAGCCACTCCGAGTGTGCAAGGGTCCAGCGCACCGTGCGCTCGAGAGAGTCGTGCAGGTCCAGCGGCTGGCGCCATCCGCGCCGGCGCAGCTCGCTGGATTCGAGCGCGTAGCGCAGATCGTGCCCCGGGCGCGAGGTGTGGAAGTCCACGTACGAAAGCTGCGGATCAACGCCGAGGTACTTGCCGATCAGCAGGGCCATCTCGTCGTTGCGGATCTCCTCCTCGCCGGCGATGTGGAATCGCGTCGGATGGGCCGCGGATGGGTGTGAGTCCGGTGTTATGTGCTGAAGGATCCAGAGCAACGCGTCTGCGTGGTTTCGCGCATGCAGCCACATCCTTGAGCCGACCACCAGCTCGCCGTCCGGCCTGCGCTGTGAGTGAATCTCTACCGGCAGACCCGCCCGAATCCGAGAGATCGCGCGTGGCACGAACTTCTCGGGATCCTGTCGCTCTCCGAAGTTGTTCATCGTGTTCGTGATGATCACCGGCACCCCGTACGTGCGCCAGTACGCGAAGGCGATGTCCTCCTGGGCCGCTTTCGAGGCCGAATAAGGGTTCGACGGCAGGTGCGGGTCCCACTCTCCTGAGACGCAATCCGCGGGAGCTGGTCCGTACACCTCGTCCGTCGAGACCTGGATGAACTTCCGAACGCCGCGCTCCCGCGCCCACTCCAGCATGTGCAGCACGAGCGAAACGTTGTTCAAGACGAACGGGACCGGCGCATCGATCGAGCGATCGACGTGGCTGTCACTCGCCATGTTGATCACGAAGTCGATCGCCCCGATGCGTCGCGACAGCGGTGCGCCGATCGGCGACCGCAGGTCGTGCCAGTGGATCGAAACGCGCTCGGGGTCGAACGCCTCGATCTGAGTCAGACGCGACACGTCACCTGCGTACGTGAGCGCGTCGAGGACCACGATCTCCCAGGAGGTGTTCTTCAGCAGATGCTCGACCGTGTGCGAGCCAATGAACCCGGCGCCGCCCGTCAGTAGCACCCTCATGAACCTGCTCGCAGACCAGTGCTGCAGGGGTGGCATGCATGCCGCCCGCCGCCGACCGAGGCACGAGGTCGCGTGGGCTCGACGGCCATCGGATGATCGCCGGCAGCAGTGCGTTCAGTGCTGCCGAGCCGGCTGGTCCGCATGGAAGGGAACACGTGAGCAAGATCCTCGTCTTCGGCGGCGCCGGGCAGGTCGCGAGGGAGATCGCAAGTCGCTGGACCCACCACGAACTCGTGATGGTCACGCGACCGGAGTGCGATATCACCGACAGCGAGGCTGTGCGCGCCACCGTCGAGTCGCATCGCCCCGAGGTCGTCGTCAATGCGGCAGCCTACGTGCGGGTCGACGAAGCCGAGGACGCCGGCAGCGCGGAGGCGTTCGCCGTCAACGCCGTCGGGGCGCTGTACGTCGCGCGCGCGGCTGCGGCGGTCGACGCGTCCTGCGCGTACATCAGCTCCGACTTCGTCTTCGACGGGTCGTCGACGGTCCCGTATCACGAGACCGACGTGCCAGCGCCGGTCAACGTCTACGGTTGCAGCAAGCTCGCCGGCGAGCAGGTGAGCGCACTCGTGTGTCCCCGCACCTTCATCGTGCGCACGTCCGGCCTGTACGGACTCGCCGGCGCGAGGGGTAAGGGCGGCAACTTCCCCGAGACGATGATCCGCCTCGCGGCGAGCGGGCAGAAGATTCGTGTCGTTCAGGACCAGGTGGTGGGTCCAACGAGCGTCGCTGACTTCGTCCAGTGTCTCGATGAGGTGCTGCGTCGAGGGACGCCCGGCACGTACCACATCACGAACTCCGGATCGTGCTCGTGGTACGAGTTCGCCCGGCACATCCTGGAGAGCGTCGGTTCCGAAGCCGAGCTCGTAGCGGTCACCTCGTCCGAGTTCGGCGCTCGAGCGCGGCGGCCTGCCTACTCTGTGCTCGACAATGGCGGACTCCGGCGCATCGGTGTCGAGCAGCCTCGTGCCTGGACAGAAGCGATCCGCGACTACCTCGTCGCGCAGGGACACGTGCCGAGCTGAACGAGTCGGCGCCGCGGCGGAGAGATGCCGCAGGCGGTTGTCGCGACGCATCACTCGCCAGCCTCGACGGGAACGCGCGCGGGCACGCGAGGCGCGAACGCAGGGGCGTAGGCCCGCCAGAGCTGACTGAGTTCCAGCTGGTCCTTATGGGTGTCCATGGAGCGCCAGAAGCCGCCGTGCAGGTAGGTGTGCAGGGTGTGGCGCTCACTCAGCGCCGGGAGTACCTCGCGTTCGAGGTTGTCGCCTTCCCACAGATCGAACACCTGCCGGTCGAAGACAAAGAATCCCGCGTTGATCCAGCGGTCGGCGAGGACCGGCTTCTCCTCGAAATGGGTAACGAGGTTGTTCGCGTCGAAGTGCACCAAGCCGTACTGCGACCTCAGGGGCACGGTGGTCATCGTCGCTAGGCCGCCATGTGTGAAGTGCGCCTCGAGGAGTTCGTCGAGGTCGATGTCCCCCAGCCCGTCGCAATAGGTGGCGTGAAACACGGGAGAGAGGTAGTCGCGACAGCCCAGGATTCTCCCCCCGGTGTCCGTGTGCTCGCCGGTGTCGACGCAGGTCACGTCCCAATCGTCGTCTCGATCGCCTCGTCCGAAGTGCTCGATGATCTGCTCCTTCAGATGGCCGACTGAGAGCACGAAGCGGCGATAGCCGAATCTGCGGTAGATCCGCATCACCTGCTCAACGATGGGGACCTCGTCCACCGTCATGAGTGCCTTCGGTATCTGGGTGGTATACGGGTAGGCTCGAGTTCCTTGTCCCCCGCAGAGGATCACGACCGACATCTCGCTGCGATCCATGCCTATCCCCCAACACCTCGCGCATATGCCGGCCGCGCACGTCCACCGCTCGGCGGCAGCGGGCGACTTTCACCGCACCGAGACTGGGTCTCCGAGCGGCACATCGAGGTAACGCGCGTACCACTCGACGGAGCGGCCGATGCCGTCGTCCAAGCGGACTGCAGGACGCCATCCAAGGACACGCTCCGCCTTTGCTGCTGAGAGCCACTGGTCCTTGATTTCGCCGCGGGCCTCGTTGAGCACCCTCGGCTCCACGCTCGACCGATCCATGCTCCGCAGGACTGCGCGAACGACCTCGAGTACCGAGTGACCCTCGCTCCATCCGAAGTTGAAGACCTCGCCTGCGACATCCGGGCGCTCGAGCTGCTCGCCGAGGGTCAGGTACGCGCTGACCGCGTCGTCGACGTAGAGGTAGTCGCGCTTCAGCGTGCCGTCGCTCCGGATGATCGGCGTCTCCCCGGCGAGCACGGAACGGATCGTCCCGGGAATCAAGCGGGACCAGTTCAGGTCGCCGGGCCCGTAGATGTTTGCGCACCGGACCACGGCGAGCGGCAGTCCGTAGGTGGCGGAATAGCTCCGCGCGAGGATCTCCGCGCACAGTTTGGAGGCGTCGTAGGGGTACGCCGCGTTCAGCGCGCTCTCCTCGGTGTACGGCAGCGTGGGTTGGTCACCGTAAACCTTATCCGTAGAGGCGACGACGATGCCGCGCAACCCCGTCGCGTTGCGCGCTGCTTCCAGTACGGACCAGGTTCCGCGGATGTTCGACTCGAAGGTTGAGACCGGGGAGCGGTTCGCCACGCCCACAATCGCCTGCGCTGCGAGGTGGAAGCAGTACTCGACTTCGTACTCGTTGAAGACGCGCTCGACCAGCGCCTGATCTGTGAGCGAGCCGAAGACGATATCGACGCCGTTCGCTCCACGCGCCGCCAGCGCGCGCTGTCCGCGTGAGTCTCGGATGATCCCCACGACGTGCGACCCGCGCGCCGAGAGGGTGGCCGCAAGGTGGGAGCCGACGAAGCCTCCCACGCCGGTGACGAGCACTCGCCGGCCTCGCCAGACCTCTGTTGCCGGCACCATCATCAGAACGCCCCTCTTCCGGAGATCACCGTCGGCACCGTTCGCAGCAAGATCCGCAAGTCGGCGAACAGCGACCACGACGCGATGTACTCGATGTCCAGCGCCAGCATCTGGTCGAAGTCGAGCAGGCTACGGCCGCTCACCTGCCAGAGGCCCGTCAGGCCTTGCGGCGTCGTGAGCCGCTGCCAGTGCCACCACTCGTACGCATCCAACTCCGACGCGAGCGGCGGTCGCGGTCCCACGAGGCTGAGGTCCCCGAACAGCACATTCACCAACTGGGGGACCTCGTCCAGGCTGAGGCGTCGAAGGATGCGTCCCACGCGCGTCTTGCGCGGATCGTCGCGGATCTTGAAGAGCGGCCCGCGCTGCTCGTTCAGCTGCAGATATGCGGGCATCAAATCGTCCGCGTCCTGCCGCATCGATCGGAACTTGTACATCGTGAACAGACGCCCACCTTCGCCCGCTCGTTGCTGCCGATAGATCACCGGACCCGGTGAATCGAGTTTGATTGCAATCGCGATCACCGCCAGGAGCGGCGCAATGATCGCCAGGACGATGAGCGCAATCACGACGTCCAATGCACGCTTCACGCGCCGCTGTACGCGCTTTTCCTTCCGCGCTCGCAGCGGAACCAGGGAGGCGGGCGCCGGAGATGTCGCCTGTCTGGGGCCCCGAGGTATCTCCATCACGATGGGGTCATTCGAGGAGTCGAATCGGAACGCAGGCGTCTCGGCGCCCGGCGCTCGTGTCTCGGTCAGCTCAACCGTTGCCGAAGTCGGGGCGGTCAACGCTTCCGTACTCGCCGCGGCGTCGGCCTGCGACGACATGGCGGCGACCGCACTGTCCATGAGTTCGCGCATGACCCCCGGCGCTTCGTCGAGGTCTTGAATCGGCTCTTGCGAGCGAGATGTCACATCCGTAATCCAACCGTGGTTCAGCCGCCTGTCCCCGTCGAGGAAGAGACGGACGACGAACGATTGGTACGCCCCGGGCTCGGAAGGGTCAGTTGCGGGCAACGAGAGGCGCTCCCGCCGTCCGGATCCTCCGGACGGCGAGGCTGTTCTAGAGTTGGGCAGGTTAAGTCGGAGTTACACGTTGAACGGACGAAGCCTTCGGTAGATGTCGATAGTCTTCTGTCCCAGCTCGCGTCCGAGCTCCCGCTCCACGGTCTGGCGGGCAACGGCGTACCACGCATCCACCCGCGAGAACTGCCCGAGCGCGCCGTGGGCTAGCAGGAGGATCTGGTAGATGTCCTCGCGGCACGGATCGTTCGTGATGATCTCGTGTGCGTACTCGATGGCCGGCAGGTAGTCGTGCTCGGCGGCTGCGGTAGCAGCGAGCCTGCCGAGTGCGTGGAGGTGCAGGTCGCGCAGGCGCTCCCGTGTGAGCAGGGCCCAGTCGTCGTAGATGTCGTCCTCGAGGTAGTCACCACGGTACAGCGAGAGCGCGGCTCGATAATGTCGCTGTGCAGTCCGCACATCGCGGACAGCGTCGGCTTCCTTCCCGGCAGCTATTTGCCGCTCGAACTCGACCGAGTCGACCCAGACATCTTCGGATAGCCGATAGATGCCGCCGTGCGCGCGAATCCAGTCGTGTTCATCGCGTGCCTCAGAACCCAACGAACGTCGCAGGTTGTGAGTCGCTACCTTCAACGAGACATATGCTGCTGGCGGGTCTGACTTGGGCCAGAGGATCTCCGCGAGGACATCGCGAGGGAGTCCGCTGGGGTGCCTGCCAGCTAAGGCCTTCAGTAGAGAGAGTGGTCGAGCACGAATTCGGTCAGTGACATCTTCACCGCGTGCGACAACTCTGACCGGACCGAGGAGTGCAACTCGGAGACTGTTGGCGACGTCGCTCGTCATGCGCTCGCCTAACAACTGGCTGAAATGCGCGCGATCCCTCGCACTCCAGCAGCGGTGGGACTCAGCGATGCGGGATTCTACTCGTTCCTGATCGGCGGTGCAAGAAGTGCGCGATTCGCCGGCAAGCCACAGCTTCAATCGTTGCGATGACAACGATTGAACGAAATACGCACCGAGCGCACGAGGTATACAGCCGAGTGCAGCACTCCCGGGCATGACTCGGACGGCACGATCGTCATGGCAGGTGTTCCCCTTGCGCGGGCAGCGTCACGGAGGGGCGCGTGCGCAAGGGAAGCAGGGACGCGGTCACTCAGCCGGCAGACATGTCGCGTCTCCAGGCGAGCGGTCTCGAGATACGGCCGTCGAGTCCGTCGAGGCTGGGGCTCCAGTCATGGGCTCTGTTTGCGCTGCTCCTCGACCTGCGCAGCCTCCGCCATCGAACGCACGTCCTGCTCCTCCTCGGGCGGCGGCAGCTGCGCGGGTAGACCGAGCGACTGGAGCCACAGCTCCCGGACCCAGCCGCGCGTGTGATAGAAGTGCTCGTCCTCCTGGCTCTCGACCTCCTCCCACGCGGGCTTGATCGCCTCGACGTACATCGGGTCGAGGGAGTCCATGATCTGGCCGAGCAGCTCCCAGTTCTGGTGGTCCTTCGTCTCTGCGAGCACGACGCATTCCGCCGCGACGATCTCGGCGGCAGCCGGGATACCCGCGGACTTCGCCTTCTCCATCGCAATCACCATCGCCTCGCCGAGATGGCGGACGACCGCGCGGCCCGGAGTCTCCATCCCGCTATCCAGGCCGAGCTTGGCGAGGATGCCCTGCACCAGCTCGACGTGGGTCTTGGTCTCAGCGAGGTACTTCGACCATTCGGTCTTCAGGTCCGTGTTCACCGCGCAGGAGATCGCGGTCTGGTAGACGCGCACGCCGCCGATCTCGGTCTCGAGCGCCTGGTAGAGCAGCTCGCGCAACTGGTCCTGGTCCATCTCACAGCTCCTCGTCCGCAGGGTGTCGTTGTCGGTCGGCTCAGGCCGGCATCAGGTCCACGTCGTCGCGGTTGAAGAAGCGATGCTGGGTCAGTGCCTGCACCAGCATCGCGGGGAGTTCCGCGGCTGCCTCGGGTGTCCCCGCGAGCAGCACTCCGAAGTCCGGCCGGTGCATCGCCTCGAGACCCGCGACCTCCAGCAGGGGCGCGGCGGCGGCGTCGGCGGCAATAGGCTTGCAGTGCTTGTACGTCTCGGTGACGTAGTGCAGTGCGTCGCCATTGCCGAGGAGCGCGCGTACGCTCTCGTCGCCGCCCGGGACGAACACGGCATCGAACATCACGGACGGCGCCGTGAGGACGGTGTGCTCCGCCACCACCACGCCGCCGTCGGCGGCTTGCAGCGGTCCCTGCCGCAAGCCAACCACCTGGGCCAGCGCGCGCTCGAGAGCGAGCGATTGCACCATCCGACCCAGCGACACGGCGTCGACACCGTCCGCGGCGAGTATCGCGACCCTCCGCGCCTTCGCGGACGGGCTCGGGGTCGCCTGGCTCAACGCGGGCGAGACCTCGACGCCCGGGGAACGGACCGGACCCGGCAGCCCGGTCGTCCCGTACGTCTCCCACCCCTCGAGGAGTCGCGCGTTCGCCTCGCGCAGCGCGGTCTCCGCGTCACCGGCTGGCGGCAGGACACCGATGCCCTCCGCCACCAGCGTCGCAAGGCGCTGGTCGACGTTGAGGAGAAGGTCGATCATGCGCTCGCGGATGTGGAACGTCCGCACCTTGCCCAGCTCGAAGCGGTAGGCGAGCACAATGTGGTCCTGCTCCGGGGGCGACATGCTGTTCCAGAACAGCCGCGCCTGGCTGAAGTGGTCACTGAAGCTCTCGCTCCGTTCGCGCCCCTTCGGTCCCACCACCGCGGATGGATACGAGATGAACGACTGCGTCGGCACGGCCTCCCTCGGATGGCCGCCCTGCAGCGAATTCGGGGAGTACGAGGTCATGCCGCGGTCGACGCGCATCTGGTGGTAGCCGTCGCGGTAGTTGTGGTGCACCGGCGCGCGCGACTGGTTGATCGGGATCTGTGGGAAGTTCGGCCCACCCAGCCGGATGAGCTGCGTGTCGAGGTAAGAGAAGAGGCGACCCTGCAGCAGCGGATCGTCCGTCACGTCGATGCCGCGCACCAGGTTCCCCATGTGGAAGGCGACCTGCTCGGTCTCCGCGAAGAAGTTCTCGGGGTTGCGGTTCAGCACCATGCGGCCGATTCGCCGCACGGGCACCAGCTCCTCCGGCCAAAGCTTCGTCGCATCGAGAATGTCGAACTCGAACTGGTCTTCGTCGCCCTCCTCGATGACCTGGATGCCAAGCTCGAACTCCGGATAGTTGCCAATCTCGATCGAGTCCCAGAGGTCGCGGCGGTTGTAGTCGGGATCCTTACCCGCGAGCTTTTGCGTCTCGTCCCAGACCAGCGAGTGAACGCCGAGGATCGGCTTCCAGTGGAACTTCACGAAACGGCTGACGCCCTGGTCGTTCACGAGGCGAAACGTGTGGACGCCGAACCCCTCCATCATCGCGTAGGAGCGCGGGATCGCACGGTCCGACATCAGCCACATGATCATGTGCGTCGACTCGGGAGTGAGCCAGACGAAGTCCCAGAACGTGTCATGCGCCGACTGCGCCTGCGGTATCTCGTTGTGCGGCTCGGGTTTCAGCGCATGAACGACGTCGGGGAACTTGATGGCGTCCTGGATGAAGAACACCGGCATGTTGTTCCCGACGAGGTCGAAATTGCCCTCGGTGGTGTAGAACTTCGTCGCGAAACCGCGCACATCTCGGACGGTGTCAGCGGAGCCTCGGAAGCCAACCACCGTCGAGAACCGGACGAACACCGGCGTCTGCACCGCGGGGTCCTGGAGGAATGCGGCCGAGGTCAGCTCCGTCAGCGGCTCGTAGACCTGGAAGTAGCCGTGGGCGCCGGATCCACGAGCGTGCACCACACGCTCCGGGATGCGCTCGTGATCGAAGTGCGTGATCTTCTCGCGCATGATGAAGTCGTCCATGAGCGTGGGCCCACGAGCGCCTGCGCGGAGCGAATTCTGGTCGTCCGTGACGGGTACGCCCTGGTCGGTGGTCAGCGCCTCGCCGCCATGGTTGCGGATCGCCTCGATCACTGGCTCGCTCTGGGACGGCTGGTTCTGGTCCGGCATCCTTCGCCTTCCATGGCTGCTTGCCCAGTGGGCGGCTCGACTCCACCGACCGCAATGGTGCGGCGGTGATCCGAGCGGCCGAAAGACGATTGCACGCCGCTCGTCCTGGCGGCGGGAGCGCATGGTCTTTAGGCGGCATCTGAAATGGACTCTTGATGAAGGCAGCACTGCTTGCGACGGACCCGCGTCGATGCCGACCCCTGACGCGATGATCACTCGACGATCCCCGCTCCAACCCCACCGGATCGCGAGAGGTCGGGCGTGCGCTCCCAACCAGTGGGTACCATGACCGAGCTACAAGAGGAGGAATCGTCGGCAGATAGGAGTGTGGCGATTGGCGTCAGGTGGCTCATCGTCACGGCTTGCCATCGCGAGCGCCATCCGCCCGTCACATAACTGGCGCGAGGGGAGCGAGTGGGTCGCCATCGAGATGACCAGGCGACAGCTGTAGGACGCCGGTGGGTCGGCCGGAGGGTCTACCGGTGGCTTGTACGGTCGCTGGATGTGGTGCAGACGGGCTTCTTCGCCCTGTTCTGGTTCGTGCCCGACCACTCCGTTCTGCGCGACATCCGCTTCCAGCACGTGCTGGTCTGTCTGTCGCTGGCCTATCTCGCCTTCGCGACGATTAGCTTCGGAGCCATCGTCGGTACGGTGGACGGCGGCGGAACCGCATTCCAGGCGGCGATTGTCGGCGTGGCCGCGCTCCTCCCGCCGGCGTTGCTCGGACTATGGGGCGGCAAGATCGCTGCCGCCCTCCCGAAACGACTCGCGATCGGCGGCGCGTACGTGATCATCGGCGTGATCTGCGTCGCAATCCCGCTCGTGTTCGGCACCGACTTCGCGTGGATGGTTCTTCTCGTGCTGGCGGTCTACACGGTCAATCAGGTTGCTGGTCCGGCAGAGCGGGCCGTCCTCCCGCTCGTTTCCACGGAGGAGCAGTTCGCGGCAGGAGTCTCGATCGTGAACTTCGGGATGTCGGCCGGCACCGGACTCGGCATCGCGCTGGTCGCGCCGGCGCTCCTGACTTTCTTCGATCAGAGCGTTGTGTTCATCGTCGCCGGTGTTGTGCTCCTGGTCGCGGCAACACGCGCATTCGAGGTCCCACCAGAGAAGGAATGGGGCGCGGTCGACTGGAGCCTGCGGGGGGCGGGCCCCAAGACGGCGATGGATTGGCTCATGGATCACTTCGCCGTCTGCACGATGGTGCTCCTGGGGGTGCTTGCCGGCACATCGAACCGTGTGATGCAGGACCTTGCGCCCGCCTACGTGCGCGATGGCCTGGACATCGCTCCGGCGAAGAACGCCTACGTCTTCGCGCCCGCCACCCTGGGGATGATCGTGGCCATGGCGGCGGGGCCACGGCTCACTCGTGTGCTGGGTGCACGCGGCAGCGCGGTGTTGGGGTTCCTCTCCGTCGCGCTCGGGCTGGTCCTCCTGGGTCTGGTGCACTGGCTGACCCCGCCCATCAGCCCGTGGAACCCCTTCCAGTTGGTCCGCGCCCTCGGCGCGACGGTGAGCAACGAGGTGCTCGCTGCCGCACTCCTCACTATCCCGATCGGTTTCGGTACGACGGTCACAGCGCTTGCCGTACAGCTGTATGTGAACAGCAACGTCGAGGAGGACAAGCAAGCAGCGGCATTCTCGATTCAGTACACCCTGACCAATTGGTTTGGGATTGTGCCGCTGCTACTACTCGGGGGAGTGGCCACCGCGATAGGTCCCGAGCCGGTGATGTTCATCATCCCCGCCCTGATGGTGGTCTCAGCCGGGGCGCTCTTGTGGGCCGGTTTGCGCTACCGAGGCCGGGACGAGACCCCAAAGGGAATGCGGCTTCTGGAGGCGTTCCTCCGCGAACCCGCGTCCGAGAGCCGCCTCGAGGCAGATAGAACTTGAGCGGTACAACCTCGACTCAGCAGGCGCGCCGCCGCGAGGGAGCTCCTGCTCAGGATCGAGTGGACGGGATCGAGGACGGTGAACGATGAGGCAACTCAGATCATGTCCGAGTCGCCGAGCACCATGTGGATCTTCGCGGTTTCGGCCGTGAGGAACGCGAGGTCGGTAGAACTCATGGACCTTGGCATGAGCGAGAACTTCCGTGTCATCTCATCGGAGCGCCCCTTCGCCACGACGAAGCCGGCCCTCCGCAGGTGCGGTGTGTAGGGGTGGTGCAACATCATCGTGCACTCGACGGCCGAGGCGCCTGCCTCGCGCAGCCACACGACGCTCGCGTCGATCAGCGATCGCGCCACGTCTGCCCGCCCGGGCACGACGAGGAGATCGGCGATATGACCGCGTCCCTCGATCATCCGAAGCACGGAGTAGCCGAGAAGCTCGTCACCATGTTCGGCCACAAGAGCGGTGAATCCGCCCGCCCGTGGGTCGAGGTAGCGCCAGTTCAGGAACTCGGCTGTCCGTAGGAGGATAAAGTCGAACTCCGTGGCCGCCGCTTCGGCCATCGCATCGACGCGCTGATCGAACGCCTCGATCCGACGCACCGACCAGGGTTCGCGTTGGGCACGACGGTACGCGAGCCTCCCCCGCAACTGCATGCCGAGATAGCCGACGGCATTCGCCAACACCCGTCCCTGACCGCGTGCTCGTGCGGCGTCCAGAGGCGACAGCACGCGAATGAAGACACTCAGGCGGTTGCGGAGCTCGAGGTCCCCGAGCACCTGGCGCATGTGCTGCACCTGCGCAACCTGGGAGAAGCCCCACGAGAGTTCCGTCGCGTCGCGCGCGCGTTCGCGCGTCAGGCGGTAGAGCCCCATGCCGCGCCCATCAGGATGGACCGCGCGGTAGCTCCCGATGCGCGCCGTACGTGCCTCGCCGCGCACCAGGGCTGGCCGGATCATCCCGGCGCCGGCGTTCAAAGGGCGTCCATAGACCTCGACAAGCTCCGCATCGCCGCGGGTCGCTCCGTGATCCTCGAGCCACCACCGAAGGAACTCGCGCTGGTCGACGGGAACATCGAAGGGTGGCCAGCGTCCGAACGACGCGTTGAAGATGTCGAGTAGCGCCTGCTCATCCGCCTCGTCGCCGACGCGGAGCGGGCGCACCACCACGCGTAGGCCCCCCGATTCCGGCCCGGACGGTTCGCCTCCAGCGACGCCGGATTCCCGCGTGGTCATCGGCTCCTTCACCCCATTGCGGGGGGCTGAGTGAAGTGAGAGTACAGCGGAGCAGCGCGGTTAGTTGCCCCACAGCGGAAGAGAGTGCCGGCGAACGCCCACTGAGGTCGCGAGAGTGGGTCGGAATTCCTAAGTCTCTGACCGGCTTGGCGATCCGGCCGTCGTGGAGCCCGGGTAGTACCGAAGGTGGAACTCGAACCCACACGGGGGTCTCCCCCAGCGTCTTTGAGTTCGGCGATGGTGTGTTTTCAGTGCTGCCCTGCCCCGCTCAGTAGCGAAATTGAATCCGATTCGGCCTCGCACGGTCCGCGGAATGATGGCTCGTGCCTCCGTGTTGGGCGTTCGGCCACAAATTGGCCGCAACTGATCACCCTCGTTTGGCTGCGCCTGGGGTGTCCTATCCCGAGTGGAGGCGACACCTCAAGCGCGCTAATGCAGGATGGCGATGCATCCTTCGTGTGCTTCTGCATCGGCAGGCTCTGGGTACCCGGGGAACCGTTTTGGCAGTACACCGCCATCGACGTAGGCGGCCTATGTCGGGCCGAGTTGCACGTCACCCCGCGCACCACCGGACTCGCCCGTGACCTCACCCAGTACCTGCGCTACTACCACACCGGCCGCGCACCCGGCCGCTGGGACGCGGGGACGCACCTCCGATGCCGTACTCGGAAAGACGAACATGTGGTGACCCACCACGGACGCACCCATCGCCAGATCTCGGGGATCGGACACGCTCAGCGCGGCCCCGGAGCCTCCCCAGTGAGATCACCGAGGGTTGCCGTCGGATTGGCGAGCAGTTGGGTGGAAATCGCCTGCACCACGACCCGTGGGTGGAGGGTGATGCCCGACTCGGTGACGTCGTTCAGTGCGGGTGCTGAAGCGATCGCGGCATCGAGCTTGCTGCCGACCTGATCCCGGATCCAGGTATCCACCAGGTTGCGCATCCCGGCGTTGAGTTTCCCCCAGTGCCAGTCCGGCAGTGGAGCGTTGCCCGTGCCGCCCCGCTCCTCCACCGGCCGAGGCACGAAACGCAGCACTCCCTCGGACTTCCCGACAGTCGCCTGGACTCGTGTGTAGGCACGCTCACGAGCAAGCGCATCCTTGTGCTCGGGCTCAAGAGCGGTGCTCGGATCGTTCGTCCAGTTGAACTCGGTACGTCGATTCAAGCGGTACTGCTTTGGGTCGGACGTCACCGGCGCTCGCTCGCCGTCGGAGCGAGCCGACACCTGCGCGGTGCCGACGCCCGCGGCGGCCAACGCGGTTGCGACGGTTTTGGCTCGACGCAGCCCGAGCCCCTCGTTGAAACCGTCGCTGCCGATGGCGTCAGTGTGGCCGACCAGCTCTACCTTCCAGCTCGGGTTGTAGAGGAGCTGCGCAGCCGCATTGGCGACGGCCCCGTTTGCATCGGCGTCCAGTTCCGCCGAGTTGAACGCGAAGTGCACTTTCGCAGGAGCCGCGGCGTCGGCGGCGTTCCGGTTCGCACCTTCCTCCTGACCCGCGAGGAAGGCGCTATCCACCTCGGCCTTGGCTGCGGCAACGGCCTTGGTCGCCTGCTCCTTGCTCACGGGGCTGTCCTTGAGCTTCTTATCGCCAAACGCGCGCCAGGGCTCCGGGTGCGCCTCGCTCGACACGAGCACACCCTCCTCACCCTCGGCATCGTGCATCGCGCCGCTGATAGCGCCCGCGATGCCAAGTCCGACCCACCGCGTCAGGGCAGCCATCCCGCCTGCGTCGTTGACGATGCCGTCGATTGACGCCTGCACTCGCTTGGTGATCTTGCTGCGGATGATCCCCTCGGGCGTCCACGGCGCCTGCGGGTTCGCCTGCGCCACCAGTGCCTCAACCACGCGGGTCCTGAGGTTCGCAATCAGGGTCGCGGTCACCCGTGGAGCGAAGGTCGACGTGTACCACGCCACGATCTCGCCTCGCGGAGTCCTGATATGCCCCCCGGAGAACGCGTCCGTCAGGAAGTGCTGACCGAAGGCCTCGTGGAGATAGGCCTTGCTCATGGCTGCCGGGTCGTTCGCGAGGCCGGCGGAGATGGCTGCGTCGAGCGCCTGCCCATGGTGCTTGGACCATGCCCCGAGCGCCTCGCCTCCGGCCGGGAAGTGCGACGTGTTCTCCATCGCGAGCCGGATGTACTCGGCCTCGTGAGCGGATCGCTGTGCCGCGGTCGGCTCCGGGAGTTTTGCCGCGGCAGCGCCCGGGACGCCGTCGTGCTCCAGCGCTGCGCGCAGCTTCGCCTTGCCTTCGGGCGTGCGCGTCGCAGCCTCCAGCTCCTCGACCGTCCCGTACTCATCGCCGGCGATCGCGACGACCTGACCCCACGTCAGCTCGACTCCATCGCCGAGATCGATGGTTGCGTTGGTCGTATCGCCCAGTTCGGCGTGCTCGGACCCAACAAATCGCGCGATCAGGCGGGCACCGCCGCCGTGGACTCGGACCCCCGGCGGCGGGGCTGGGAACCTCGGGGCGAACCCGGAGGTAGGTGACGGATCCAGAGCTTGCGCGCTCTTGAGATAGCGAGCGAACGCCGCATTCCCAAGCACGCGCTGTACGCGGAGTAGTCCACCCAACGGGCCGATGCTTTGCGCGCTCCGTGCCAACTCGAAAGCACGGACTGCGCCTTCGACCCTCGCCCGCTCGCCGGAAGGCGTGGCGGTGGAGGGTTCGTTGATGTCCGAGCCAGCGTCGATTCGTTCCATATGGCACCCCGACCGGGCTGAAGGACGAGCGGACGCGGTAACGGAAGCATGCATCGAGAGTACGTCATGCAAATTGACGTTCTCTTGAGCATCCGTTGAGCGAGAAACGGCGACACAACGGGCGCGTTCGAGTGGACACCCGTCAAGCGACGAGCGGCGCCGAACATGGGACCAAAATCAGGAGGCAGGGACTGCGCTCGCTCCGGAGGCCAGCCCGGCTGACTGGACGCCTCACGCTCAGGTCGTGACGACGCTACCCCTCGCTGCCATGCTCTGCTTCGAAACGAGCCGACTGGCGAGGCAGGCTGGAGGTCAACGACCACCACCTGGTCAGCGCGCCAGCGAGAGCGCGCCTCCGCGGGGACCGAGACCTGGCCGTTCGCCGATACCTTCATCACGTAATTCGTGCCATCTCGGAGACCGCCCCCGCCTCGAAAGCGCCAGCCGCGCGCTGCTCATTTGTGGAACCTCGTGGTAACGCGACCCTTGGCTCCGAAGTTGTAGTCCTCTCGAGCCTGTCCCATACGCGCGCCCCGGACCTATGAGGTCCAGCCGCCCAGAGCGTGGTCGTCAGCGAGGCAGGGTGATCGGCAGCGAGAGCCGTGCTCCCGAGCGCCGTTGCCGCACGTTTACCCGCCCTTTACCGGGATTTGTCCGCTCCCGAACAAACGGCTCCGCGACTGGTGAGTAACTGAGGCACGTCGATAGGTGTGCGTTCGGCGCACGGCGTGTGTCAGACCGGAGGGACCACTTGCGGAACAAGCCGAACTACTGGGCAGGCCGCCGCATCAGCCGGCGGAGGGCACTGCGCGGCGGCACGACGGGCCTCGCGGGGCTCGTCGGGGCGGTGCTCATCGGCTGCGGCGCCGATGACGAGCCGACGAGCGCGAGCGGCGCGACCACTGCAGCGGGAACGAGCGCCTCGGGGGGAACGACGACCACCGCGACGGGCGGGACCCTCGTCCTCCGCGACATCCCCCAGACGCAAGACTTTCACCGTCACACCGGCACCATGCCGACGCCGTCGATCGTGTGTGACTGCCCCACGGCGATCGACGGCGAGGGTGCGACGCAGAACTTCCTGCTTGAGCGTGTCGAGGCGCCTGACGCCTCGAACTACACACTCACCTTCCGCCCGGGCATCAAGTTCCACAACGGCCGCGAAATGACGTCCGAGGACGTGAAGCTCAACCTCAAGCGGATTGCAGCGACGGACGGCACATGGCTCAAGAGCGTCGCCGACTCGATCACCTCGATGGAGACGCCCGACGAGCGCACCATCGTCGTCGCGCTGAACGAGCCGTACTCGCCGATGCTCTCGCTCCTGTCGGAGCTGTGGCTGATGGCGCCCGAATCCCCGGGTTGGGATGGCACGGTCACCACACCGATCGGCACCGGTCCCTTCGTCTGGAAGGAATGGGTCCCGAACGACCGGATCGTGCTCGAGCGCTTCCCCGACTACTGGCAGGCAGGCCGCCCCTCAATCGACGGCATCGAGATTCGTAATCTCGAGGGTGACGCCTCCACAATCCTGCTGGCGGGCGACGTGCACATCGCCGGCGTCAGCCGTGACCAGCGCGAACTGATCGGATCCAACCCGGACATCGAGCTGCAGCAGGAGAAGGCGACTTCCTGGCAATTCCTTTCCTTCAACAACCGCCAGCCGCGAGCGCCGTACGACGACATCCGCGTGCGCCGCGCACTGGCTCACGCCCTCGACAAGGCGGCCCTGAACGAGTTCGCCAACGGCGACACGGGAGTCGTCGCGGACCAGATGGCGCCTCCCGGCTCGTTCTACTGGTCGGACGAGATCGAGGACCCTTACGCGACGCCCGACCTCGCGGCGGCGCGGCAGCTACTCGATGCCGCCGGCTACTCGGACGGCGAGCTCCAGCCGGTAATGCCGGTCAACACGAACCCGGCGCAACCGGAGGTCGTCGCCGCGCAGCTCGCGCAGATCGGCGTCACGCCGAAGCTCGAGGTGGCCGACGACGTCACTACGGAGACGCGACTGCAGGCGTGGGACTGGGACATCTACTACGCGGGCTCCGGCACCCGCTCCGACATCGCGCTGCGGTTCGTTCGACTGATGTCCGACGGGCCGAACCCGGGTCTCTGGGGTGGGCCGCAAGACCCCGAATACGACCGTCTCGTGCGCGAGGCCTGGGCCTCGGTCGATGCGGAAGATCGGAAGGCACGCTACCTCGATGCCTGGAAGATCGTGATGGAGCGCCTCTACACGATCGTCACGTACCACCGGTCCGGCACGACGGGCATCCGCAAGGAAGTCGGGGGCTGGCAGACAGGCTCGGTCGCCAACTTCAACCGCATCGACGGCGGTGTCGCACACATCACGATCCAGGCATAGGAGGACCGTGATGTCGAGTATCGCCGTTGGGCGACCGCGGGAGGCCGTTGAGCCGATCGCTCGGGAACGCGGCACGCGCAGGTTGCCCCGTGGTCCGCAATTCTGGCTCGGGTTCGCGATCGTCTCGACGGCGGTGCTCGTGGCGGCGTTCGCACCGTTGCTCGCCCCGTACGACCCGCTGGTGCAGGACATCTACGCGCGCCACGCGGGACCTTCGATGGCACACCCGCTCGGGCTCGACGAGTTCGGGCGGGACATCCTTTCGCGCGTGATCTACGGCGCACGTATCACCCTCACGACCGCGCTCGCAGCGATCGCGATCGCGCTGCCGCTCGGTTCGTTCCTCGGCGGAGTGGCCGGCTTTCGCCGGGGCTGGGTCGATGCGGTGGTCATGCGCATCCTCGATGTGCAGCTCGCTTACCCCGGGATCCTCCTGGCGCTCGTCCTGATCGTGACGCTGGGTCCCAGCCAGCGTTCGGTCATCCTCGCCCTGGCGGCTGGGTACACGCCGTACTTCGCGCGGCTGACCCGAGGCGCGGTGATGCGAGAATCCGCGATGGACTATGTGCTCGCAGCGAACTGTCTCGGGCTGCGACAGTCGCGGATCCTCTTCCGGCACATCGGTCCAAACGTGGCTGGGCTCATGCTTGTCCACGCCTCCTTCGGCGTGTCCGGCGCGATGGTGGCCGAGGCGTCGCTCTCCTTCCTCGGCCTGGGCGTGTCCCCCAGCGATCCGTCGTGGGGCCGCATGCTCTCGAACGGCACGCAGATCGTGTACATCGCCCCGCACATCGCGATCGTGCCGATCGTGGTGTTGAGCGTGGTCATCCTCGGCTGGTTCCTCGTGGGCGAGGGCAGCCGCGAGTGGCTCGACCCGAGGCGTGGCTGATGCTGAACTACGCGCTCCGCCGCATCCCGCAGGTGATCCCGACCCTCATCCTCGCGTCGCTCTTCACCTTCGTCATGCTGCGGCTCGTGCCCGGAGACATCGCCGATGTGCTGGCGGTCGAGGGGGCGGTATCGGACGCCTCAAAGCTACGCATCCGCGAGGAGATGGGCCTCGACGACCCCGTCCCGATCCAGTACGTGAAGTGGGTGGGGCGGATGCTCACAGGCGACCTCGGCCACTCCTACTGGACGAGCCTGCCCGTGGAGACGCTCTTCAGCCACGCGTTCCCGAAGACCGTGCAGCTCGCCGGCCTTTCGATGGCGGTCGCCCTCGCAATCGGCGTGCCGCTCGGTGTCCTCGCGGGCGCATTCCGCGGCTCGGTCTTCGATCACGCCGCGACGGTCCTCGCGCTGCTGATGATCTCAGTGCCGACGTTCGCGATCGGCATCGTCGCCATCCTGCTGTTCGCAGTGAACCTGCAGTGGGTGCCCGCGACCGGCAGCCTGCTACTTCCCGCGGCCGTCCTCGGCGTCGACATCTCCGGCACGCTCGTGCGCACGCTGCGCTCGGACGTGCGCGCGGAGCTGCTCTCCGACTACGTGCGCACGGCGCACGCGAAGGGCATCCCGCAGCTGAAGGTGCTCGCGAGGCACGTCCTCCCGAACTCGCTCACGGCAACGATCACTGTCATGGGCTTGTCGCTGGGGAACCTGCTGGGCGGAACGGTCATCATCGAGACGGTCTTCAACTGGCCCGGTATTGGCAGCCTGACCATCAACGCGATCCGGAACCGTGACTACCCCGTGGTGCAAGCGATGGTGATGGTCATGACCGTCGCGTTCGTCTTCACCAACCTCGCCGTCGACCTGCTCTACGGGCTCGTCGACCCACGAGTGCGCGTCTAGGAGGACAAGCCGATGCCGCTGATCATCATCTGCTTCGACGGGATGGCTCCCGAGTACCTCGAGCAGACGGACACACCCGTCTTCGACCGCCTTGGCCGCGAGGGGCGCTGGGTCACGGGGCGTTCCCAGATGCCCAGCGTTACCAACGTGAACAATGTCTCGATCCTCACCGGCCTGCCGCCACGCGACCACGGCATCAACGCGAACTTCGCGCTCGGGCAGGACGGCGCCGAGATCTACATGGAGTCGCCGGAGATGGTCCGCGAGCCGCTCCTCCTGGAGCGGGCCCGGCGCGCGGGGCAACGTGTTGCGGCGATCTCCTCGAAGCACAAGCTCGCGGCGATCATCGGACGCGACGCGCACGTCACGTTCTCCGTGGAGCAGCCACTCGACTGGGTCGTCGAATCGATCGCCGATCCGCCGCCGATCTACTCCTTCGAGGCCAACCTCTGGCTGCTGCGCGCGGCACGCGCGGTACTCGAGCGCGAGCACCCTGACGTCCTCTATGTGACGACGACGGACTACCTCGGACACATGCTCCCACCCGAAGCTGCCGAGGCACGCGCCACCTTCACGGAGTCCGACCGACTCGTCGGCGCACTCATCGAAGGCGTCGACGACGTGAGCATCGCCATCACCGCCGATCACGGCATGAACGCGAAGAGGCGCGGACTCAGCCCCGAGGCGATCCTCGCGTCCGAGGGCATTCGCGCGGTCAGCATCTCGACGCTGCAGGACCGTTACGTCAAGCATCACGGCAATATGTCGGGCTCGGCCTACGTCCACCTCGAGGCCGACGATCGGGAGCGCGCTGCTCCGATCCTGCGGGAGCGCGCCGGCATCGAGCGCGTGCTGACCCGTGAGGAAGCGGCGGCCGAGTTCCGCCTCGACGCATCGCTCATTGGGGACCTCGTGCTGCTGGGCGACGTCGAGACAGCCTTCGGCGCCTTCGAGGAGCCCGAGCGCGAGATCGAGATCCGCTCCCACGGCTCGCTGCACGAGCAGCCCGTGCCGGTGATCACCTGGGGCCCGCGCTTCGAGGGCTTCGAGGGCGATGAGAACCGCTCGATCGGGGAGTGGTTGCACCGGCAGTACGACGAACTGGAACCGCCTGCGAAGTAGCGAAGCCGCTCGCGACCTGATGCGTGGACCTCAGAAGGAGTCGACCGTGACCAAAGTCGTGATCGTCGTATTCGACGGACTCAACGCCGAGCTCGTGACGCCCGAGCTGATGCCCAACCTCGCGGGCTTCGCTGAAGAGGGCGCCCGTCTCGCCAACCACCGCCCGGTATTCCCCAGCGTCACGCGGCTCAACGCAGCCTCGATGGTGACCGGCTGCTTCCCCGGCACCCACGGGCTGCACGCGAATCTCTCGCTCGTCCCGGAGTTCCACCCGACCGAGCCGATGGATGCGCTGGAGCCGCAGTTGACCGAACTCCGCACGCGCGGCCGCGTCCTGCTCGTGCCGACGCTCTCCGAGCTGCTCGCCGAGCACGGCCTCGAGTACATCGCCGCCGGCGTGGGGACTTCCGGCCAGGCGTTCGTACACCACCCGAACGGCGACGAGATGGAGCTCGGCGCCACCATTCACACCGACTATGCGCTTCCCCGCGCGCTCCGTACTGAGTTGATCGAGCGCTTCGGCGAGTGGCCCGAGAAGACACTGCCGAACACGGCGCGCATCCAGCGGGTGACGCAGATCTTCACGGAGTACGTCCTCGGCGAGCGCAATCCCGAGGTCGCGCTGCTCTGGTTCTCAGAGCCGGACAGCTCGCAGCACGGCACGGGCCTGAACTCGCCGACGACGCGGCAGGCAGCGCAGGACGCCGACGCGGAGTTCGGGACGCTGCTGGCCTGGCTTGAGGCAAACAGCCCGGAGGCGAACGTCCTCGTCACGTGCGATCACGGCCAATCCACGATCATCGAGCCGATCCCCTTGCGTGACCTGCTGACCGAGCAGGGATTCGCGCTGCCGGGCGAGCCGGGCGGCGTCGTGATCGCGGGCAACGGCGGCTCCGCGCTCTTCTACGTCGAAGGACACGACACTACGGTCGCCGAGCGCCTCGCCGCCTGGCTCATGGCGCAGCCGTGGGCGGGTCCGCTGCTCTCGTCGTGGGCGGCCGGCCCGATCGAAGGCACGCTACCCGCAGGCATCCTCGGTCTTGAAGGACCACGCACGCCGGACCTCCTGCTGTCCTTCGGCTGGCACGACGGGGAGAACGAGCACGGGCAGCCGGGCCACGTCTACGGCTCGGGTGGCGCTGCCGGCCGCGGCACGCACGGCTCAATGAGCCCCTGGGAGTTCCGCACATTCACGGTCATCCGCGGCCCGGCGTTCAAGCGCGCCACCGCGATCCGCACTGCCACCGGACACCCCGACCTCGTGCCGACGATGCTCAAGGTCCTCGGTCTTGCGATCCCCGATCACATCGAGGGTCGCGTCCTCGAAGAAGCGCTGGTGGGCGGGCCCGCGGCAATGGAGTCGGCGCTCGAGGAGCACGCGGCCACGCGCGAACTGCCGAGTGGTCGCTACGAGCAGCGCCTGCTCGTGAGCCCGGCGCGCAATGGCGGGCACCTCGTCGCCGCACACGTCACCCGAACCGAGTCCGTGGCATCGCGTGTCTGAGGACCACGATCGGACGGGCTCGATCAACAAGGTCCGAGCCCCTTTGATTGCAGGTTCCGACCTTGATCTCTTGGGCTGGCTGCCCCATCCATCCTCGAGCGTACGAGGTGGCGACGCCTCGCCGCTGTCATTTCTTCCGCGACGAGGTGCGGCCGCTCATTGCAGCGTCGTACAGCGCGTGCTTCACGCTGCGGCGGTCCAGACCGCCCGCGAACAGCAGCGACTTGATGGTCACCGGGACGATGTCGGCCGGACGCTCGAGCGGCGCAACGTCGATGAAGTCGAACTCGCGCACGGTGACGCGGTCCAGCACGAGCACGTTCCCCGGAATCCCGGAGTCCTCCTTGAGCGCGGCGCCCAGCGCGCGGCTTCCACCGCTGTCGAGCAGGACCACGAACGGCACGCTGTCCCGGACGGTTCGTGGAAGCCCGCCACGAATGCCGTTCGCGAGGGCAGCTACGTCAGGCGGCTCCGGCTCGTCTCCCAGCGTCAACGAGAGCGCGACCGGCTGCTCACCTTCCTCGATGTCGAGCCGCTCCAGCGCTCGCCTGATCGCCGCAGCGACCCCTTCCGGAGTCAGTTCGTCGAGCGTCAGGCGCGGCGCCAAGACCGGGACGTTGGCCAGCGGCAGTATCGACTCATCCGACAGGTAGACGTTGATCCCCACCTGAACGGTGAAGAGCGACGCCCCGACAGCAGTGGCTCGGATACCGAGGTTCGGATCCATCACCACCGGTAGCCGGATCCGCTTGTCCGCCAGTGCGCGGCGGAGCCCCTCCGCGAGCGGCTTCCCGAGGTCCCCGAAGTCGCGTGCCTCGCGGAGGAAGAAGAACTCCGAGACGCCGCCAGAGAACGTGAGTGCGCGCGGCACAGGTTGCGAGGGCAGCGGCTCCGTCAGCATCAAGTCGGCTGCGAGGCCAGTCGGCGTCCGCAGCGCGATGAGGTCGGCAAGGATGTCAGTCCAGATCTCGACGATGCGCACCTCGTTCTCGACTGACAGCGGCTGACCGAGCGCGAGTTCGATGCCGAGGTGCTCCGCGACCTGCCGCGCTGGCCCATCGATGCGAGTCAGGAGACGTGACTCGTCGAGGACCAGCAGCCGTGCACCGATGGCGACTGCAGCAGTCGCAAGTATCTCGCCGGCGTCGACCAGTGCGAACTTGGTGGTACCACCGCCGATATCGACGTTGAGGATGGTCTGGCCGTCACGCCGGGAACGCGAGACGGTCCCCGACCCGTTCGCGGCGAGAACCGCCTCCAGGTGGTGCCCGGCCGATGCGCGAACGAACTTGCCGGTTGCGTCCGCGAACAACTCTGCGAGCGCTCGGGCGTTGGTGCGCTTCAGCGCCTCACCAGTCAGGATGACCACCCCGGAGTCAACATCGCTTGGAGTGGCGCCGACGGCCTGGTACGTCTCGGTCACCAACCGCTGCAGTGCCGCGGCATCGATCGTGTCGTCCGGCAGGTAGGGCGTCAGCACGATGGGTGACTCGGCGAGGATTTCGCGGCCGACGATCACCGTGTGGATGTCACGCTCCTCGCCCACAAGTTGCATGAAGATCTTCGAGAACATCAGATGCGTCGTGGACGAGCCGATGTCGAGCCCAACCGTGACGATCTGAACGTTGTGCTTCTGCCAGTCGAGCCGACGAGCCGCGAGCTCTTCTTCGGTCAGGTCCTCGGCCAGGTGTTCCCCGAACTCGTCATGCCAGTGCGGCGGCCCGCCATCATGCGAATGAAGCCCCGCGAAGAGCCCTTCGTGGTCGTGCGCCTGCGTACCGCTGTCTGGCATCAAGCCTCTCCCTGCCGGCAGTTCAGTGCGCGTGCGAGTGCCCACCGCCTCCGTGTTCGTGATCCGACTCCGGAATGTGGATGTGATCGCGAACACCGCACAGGAGCGCCTTGCTCAGGTCCTTCCAGAGCACGTCGACGCAATTGAAGCCGGCCTCACCGAGCCAGCTGAGTTGCTCGAGCAGGCTCCCCGGCGCCTCGGCTCGATAGGACGCCGAGACGCCAGCCTCGTCGTCACGTGCGGCCCACGGCGCCAGCGGACCCAACGAGGGTCGCGCGGCGCGGAGGTAGTCGAGGACAAGGAGGGTGCCCCCGTGTCCTAGGAGGCGGTAGACCTCGGCATAGAGCGCGCGAATCCTGGCAGGCTCGCCGAGGTGATGGACCGCATGCGTGGAGAAGACGAAGTCGAACGTGCCGCCCACCCCTCCAACCCATTCCGGGTCGGTGAGATCGCCTTGCACGTACTCGACACGGTCGCCGAACCGACTGAGACGCTCTCGCGCCGCCTGCAGCATGGGCAGCGAGAAGTCGACGAGCGTTGCGGCAGCGTTGGGGAATCGCTCGAGCAGCACCTCGTCGAGATTGCCGGGACCCGCGCCCAGGTTGAGGTAGCGGAACTCCTGCTCGGGTCGTTTCGGGACGACTGCGCGGATCAGCGCGAACTCTCGCCGGCGCTCGGCAGCACGCTTGCCGTCTCGCTCGAGCCACTCCGCGACGAACTCCGGACTGCTCCAGTCGTGGTCATCGCCGCACCCACCGTGCCCGCCTCGAACATCTCGGAGTTCATCGCCGTGTCCGTGCGGCTCCGTGGCGATCGCGTGATGTTGAGCCGAGTCGGGCATTCCCCACCCCCACGTGTGCCGCATCAAGATGCGAGACCGGAGCAGGTCCGGTGCTCGTTGTTGCGAATGCTAGCAACAAAGGGAAGCCAAGCGCGGACTGGTTATCGTGGAGGGGATGAGAGCTGCGGAGTCAAGCGTTCGCGTTCTAGTGCCGCGACGAGGCCCGGAATCAGGTACGACCCGCCTCGTCGTCGATTTCGCACATCACACGCTTTCGCGCGGAGGAACCGTCCCCCTCCGGTCTCCGCCCGGGGCGATCGGGCGCGCCGGGATGGCGTTGCTCCCTGGTTCGGCCCCAGTCCGGCCTCAATTGCGATCGTGCGTTGTCAATTGGTCGACCGCGATCAGGCCTCCGCAGATTCAAAAGTGGTACCGAAGGTGGGACTCGAACCCACACGGGGGTCTCCCCCCAACGGTTTTT
>CAYZJO010000005.1:0-153142 GCA_964479165.1 uncultured Dehalococcoidaceae bacterium | reverse complement strand
AACATCGGCATGACCACGTGGATGAAGTTGTCGTCGCCGACGGGGCGGAAGACGCCGGGGCTCGTGGGGGATGTGGTCTCGATGGCGACGCGGTCGGTGTTGAGGGCGCTGAGGACGTCCGTCAGGTAGCGACCATTGAACGCCACCTTCGCCTCCTCGCCCTCGATGACGGCGTCCAACTCCCCTTCGTTGTTGCCGACTTCTTCCGCACGGGCGGTGATAGTGAGCTTCCCGGGGGCGCCGCCTTCGCCGGGGTTCGCCTGCAGGCGCACGATTCCCGAGCCGTCGCGTGCGAAGATCGAGGCGCTGCGTGTCTCGCGGAGGAACTCACCGACGGCCACCTCCGTCCGCGTGTTGTGCGCGGCGGGGATGAGCTGCTGGTAGTTCGGGAACGTCCCCTGGATGAGCTGCGCGATCAGCTTCGCGTGGCCCAGGTCGAATTGGGCCTGCGTGCCCGCAGCGTTGAAGGTCACCGTGATCGCCCCCTCGGCTTCACCGAGAAGGCGCGCAAGCTCGCCGAGTGCGCGCGCCGGAACCACGACGCTGCGCGTGTCGGTCGCCTGCTCGAGTTGCACGGTGTGCACGGAAAGCCGGAAGCCGTCGGCGGCGGCGAGCTTCAGCTCGGCGCCGTCGATGCCGAAGTGAACACCAGTGAGGACCGGGCGAGAGTCATCGGTCGCTGCCGCGAACACTACTTGGTTCAGCGCCTTGCGGAAGCGCTCCGCGTCGATCCGGAGTGAGGCCGAGCCGTCCACCGGCGGGATCGGCGGGAAGTCGTCGGGGTCCATGCCGCCGATGGACGCCTGGTTACGCGCACAGGTGAGGCTCACCTGTTTCGACTTCTCCGCGAGCGTGAGCGTAATCGGCTCGTGGGGCAGGGTGCCGACGAAGTCGGAGAGCAATCGTGAGGGCATCGTGATCGAGCCAGGTTCGGCGACAGTTGCCGGAATCTGGTAGGTAATGGCGATGGTCTCGGCGTCCGTCGCCGAGAGCGTGACGCCTTCGTCCGCCGCCTCGAAGAGGATGTGCTGAGTGATAGGGAGGGTCGTCCGCGCTGGAATCGCGCGCGCGACGGCGGTGAGCCCTCGGTGGAGGTCTTCCTGCCCGCAGGAGACACGCATGGGCGGTGGTTTCCGAGCGCGGGGAGACGGATTCGCGCTATTGTTCAAGCAGGTATACAGTTATCGTGAGAAAGTATAAGGGCCCGCGCCGCGTCGGGCAACACGCTCGCGCCGTGTGCATTGGGGGTCGGGATGCGTGTCTTCATCGTCGGGGCCACCGGAGTCTACGGTCGCGCACTCATCCCGCGGCTCGTCGGCCGCGGTGACGAGGTCGTCGCACTGGTCCGTTCCTTCGAGCGTGCCAAGCCACTCGCGGGACCGCGCGTCGAGCTGGTGGTGGGGGACCTGCTGAAGATCGAGCCGGAGCACCTGCGCGAAGTTCTCGATGGCTGCGACGCTGCCGCGCACCTCGCGACCGCGCTGCGACCCGGCGCCGCCGGCCCCGACGGCACGAACACGAACGCTGCGCTGCGTATCGATGGGACGCGCCGGCTCGTCGATGCCGTCGTGGCGGCGGGCGTGCCGCGCTATATCCAGCAGAGTATCGTGATGGCGTACCCCGACGGTGGCGACGAGTGGCTCGACGAGAACACGCCGTTCGACCAGGCAGGGGAACGCGCGACGACCTCACAGCCCGTCGTGCTGATGGAGGAGGTGGTCCGCGGTCTCGACCCGACGCGTGTTGGCTGGACGATCCTTCGCGGCGGCTCGTTCGTCGGCCCCGGCACGTTCCAGGAACGGACGGTTGCCCGTCTGCGCGAGGGCTCGTTGCGGGTGCCCGGCGACGGCAGCAACTGGGTCTCGTTCGTCCACGTGGAGGACATCGCCCAGGCGACCGTCGATGCGCTCGATCGTGCACCCGCGGGCTCGACCTACAACATCGCCGACGAGCCGATCCGGAACGGCGAGTACCTCGACCGGCTGGCGGCGATGCTCGGCGTCGAGGTGCCTCCTCGCGATCCGGACGAGCCGCTGCCGCGATCCTGGCGTGTGAGCAGCGCCGCGGCACGGCGCGACCTCGAATGGACGCCAACGCACGGCATCTGGCCCGACCTCGGCAACTGAATTGTGGGGGTAAGCGCACGAATCGAGGGGTTGTATGACTTCACAGCGGAGGAAGCGATCCGAGTCGCAGGACGAGGCCCCGCAGGCTAAGGGCGATCGCCGTCTGCTCGGAATGGTGGAGGGCGCATCGCTGTACGACGAGAACGGTGAGCTGATCGAGGAACGCCTCATCGCTTTTGGCGAGGCGCTCAACGAAGCGATCAAGCGCAGGGGCTCTTAGGACGACGGCCGTGGCCCCGGCTTCTGGCTGTGGTCGCCCGGCAACCCCGACGCACCACCCCGACGCTAGTTCGGCGTCGAGCGGGCTCCGGTGACGAAGTCGGCGACCTCCGCGAGCGACGTTACCTCGAGGTCGGGCGTGGGGAGGTCGGCGGGGTACGGGCGTTCGGAGCGGCGGATCCACGCCGTGCGCAGTCCGGCGGCCGAGGCGCCGTGGACGTCCGAATACCCGGAGTCGCCGACGTAGAGGATCTCCTCGGGCGCGCAGAGCAGCCGCTGCGCCAGCGCGAGGAACGTGACGCGGTGCGGCTTGTATGCGCGCAACGACTCCGAGGACTGGATCACCGAGAACCGCAGCCGGTTCCTCGATACCGCGCCCTGGAGGAAGTCTTCGTCAGCGTTCGAGAGCAGGCCCAGCCGCAGGCCGTGCGCCGCGATGCGCTCGATGGCGTCGTGAGCGTCGGGGTACGCGTCCATGTTCGTCAGTGTCGTGCGGAGATAGTCCGCGCCGGCATCGGCGTCGCCCGGCAGGTCCAGGCGGCGGAAGGCATCCTCCCACTGGCGACGCCACCACTCCCACTGCGTGATGAACTCGGGCAACGGCCCGTCGAGCATCGCGTCGCGGGCCGCCATCGGCACCGGGCCGGGCTCCGGACTCTCGGGGATGAGGTTTCCCCATGGGCCGACGCGGCTGTAGCAGCCGTACCACGTGCGGAACACCAGGTCGTGGTCATCGTGGTGCAGTCGTTGCATCGCCAGCGTCTCGGTAATCGCGACGCGGAACTCGGCGTCGTGCAGCTGGAACAGCGTGCCGTAGCCATCGAACGCGACGGCCTTGATGGAGGCGGGGTCGAAGGAGGGTTCGGGCGGTGTCTCGGTCAGGGCTCGGCTCCTTCGTCTCGGTAGCGTGCTCGACCGAGCGCCATCATAGCGGGAGTGCGAGGTGCGAGGTCGCGCCCGGCGCGGGCTACCGCCGGATGTACGACGAGCGGATGGTGCGCGCGCCGTCCGACGTACCCCGACGCACCGCATCGTCGCCGAAGCGGTCCCGGAGCCCGTCGAGGACGTGGTCGAGCCGTTCGTCCCGGACGACCGGCTCGTCCTCGAAGCTGAGCTGAACGACGTCGTCCACGAGGTTGTGCACCCCGAGCCCGATCAGGCGCACGGGCTGCAGTCCCTCGGTCGCGGCGACCTCCTCGAGCAGCGCGACGCCGGCAGCCTCGAGCGCCGGTGTCGACTGGAGCGGCCGCTCCACGGTGTGGCTTCGGGTGATCGTGGTGAAATCGTGCCAGCGCAACTTCAGCGTGACCGTCCGTGCGCGACGTCCGGCCTCGCGCAGGTCGCTGCTGACCCGATCCGCGTGCCTTGCGAGGACGCGCCTGAGCGCTCCCGGGTCGGTCACGTCCTCCTCGAATGTGACTTCTCGCGAGATGGAGCGTGCGTCACGCCCGCCCGCGATCACCACCGCAGGGTCGATGCCGCGTGCGCGGTCCCGGAGTGCGACGCCGTGCTTTCCGAGGCGCGACTCGAGCCAGCGCGGGTCGAGCGCGCTGGCGTCTCCGATCGTTCGGACGCCGACTGAGTGGAGGAACTCGCCCATCCGTCTGCCGACGAACGGGAGGTCGCGGATCGGCAGGGGTGCGAGGAATTCGGCGTCGCCGCCGACCGGCACCTCGATCAGCCCGTCAGGCTTCGCGCGGTCCGAGCCGACCTTTGCGACGGTCTTCGATCCTGCGATGCAGACGGAGACAGCGAGTCCGAGCTCGTCGCGCACCCGCCTCCGGACACCCTCGGCCACTGCGCGCGCGCCGCCCTGCGGCTCGAGCCCTGTGAGGTCGGCGTACGCCTCGTCGAGGCCGGCGGATTCGACGACGGGCGTGACGTCGTGAAGCATCTCGTGGAACTGGCGAGACATCTGCCCGTACGGGCCGGTCGGCGGGACGACGATCGCCTGCGGGCAGAGGCGAAGCGCCTGCACCATCGGCTGGGCAGAGTGGCAACCGAACGCCCGTGCCTCGTAGGAGGCGGTCGCGACGACGCCTCGCCCGCCCGGGTGGCCAACCAGCACTGGCTTTCCGATGAGCGTCGGGTCGCGCAGCCGTTCAACGGCGACGAAGAATGTGTCGAGGTCGAAGTGAGCGACCCGACGTGCCCGCGAGGCGAAAGGGCCGTAGTGTTCGAGCCCGTTGGGGGACACCGCGTCCTCCGAGGATGCGGGAACAGCCTAGAACTATCGTTCGATCACGGCAAGACCTCAAAGGTCAGGGTGAGAAGGTCCGCCGGGCGGTGCGCACGTGGGGACGGACGTGATGGGCTCGCGTCAGGGGGTGGCGTCATGTGACGTTCGTCACATAGTCCTCGGACCAATCGCCGTGGGTCGGGGTAGGACTTCGGGCGACGATCGCGGTGCGCGACCTTCGCGCACGGAGGAGAGGTGCAGAACGTGCGAGTAGTGGCAACCATCGCCGCCATCCTCGGCGTATCGGCGCTGCTGGTCTCGGCCGCGGCGCTGGTGCAGGCGGGACGGTCCGGCGACGGTTCGGCGGCGGCAGCGACGGTGGCCGCACCTGCGGCCGAAACGATCGAGGTCGAGCTGGACGAGTTCACGATCCTGCCGGCGACGCTCGGAGTGCAGCCCGGGACCGACCTGTCGCTCAACGTCCAGAACGTCGGCGGCGCGCAGCACGACATCGTGCTCGAGGGTGGGCCCGGGACCGAGCTCCTCGACCCAGCGGCGGGCGCCACGCTGCGCCTCGGGGTATTGGAGCCTGGCGAGTACACGCTCTTTTGCTCGGTCCCCGGTCACCGCGACCTGGGCATGAGCGCGACGCTGACCATTGCCGAGGGCGCTTCGACCGGGGAGCACGCCACTGCGGGGCACGGTGCCCACGATGACGACGCTTACATGGCTGGCGTCGAGGCGTTCCCGGCTGAGACCGAGGGCCTGGGGAACCAGATCATGGAACCCGTCCTCGACGGCGACGTGCTGGTCTTCGAGCTGACCGCCGACGAGCTCGAGTGGGAGGTCGCCCCCGGTGACGTGCGCCAGGGGATGGCCTACAACGGGCAGATCCCCGGGCCGCAGATCCGCGTGAACCTCGGCGACCGCGTGCGGGTCATCCTGCACAACGAGCTCGAGGAGTCGACGGCCATCCACTTCCACGGGTTGGTGGTGCCGAACTCCGAGGACGGTGTGCCCGGCCTGACCCAACCACTCGTGCTGCCGGGCGAGTCCTACACGTACGAGTTCACCGTCGTGAACAGCGGCAGCCACATGTACCACTCGCATATGAACGGTGCGAACCAGATCCCCGGCGGTCTCCTCGGCGCGTTCGTCGTCCTCGATGACGACGAGCCGGAGGTCGACCAGGACATCGTCATGGTGCTGAACGACGGTCCGCTCGGGTACACCATCAACGGTAAGGGCTTCCCGGCCACCCAGCCGATCGTGGCCGCACCCGGTGAGCGGATCCGCATCCGTTACATGAACGAGGGTCTGCAGGTCCACCCGATGCACCTGCACGGCATGCCGCAGACCGTCTACGCGAAGGACGGCTACGACCTGCCGCAGCCCTACTTCGCCGACACAGTCCTCGTTGCGCCCGGTGAGCGCGTCGACGTGTTGGTCGACGCGACGGAGCTTGGGCTGTGGGCGTTCCACTGCCACATCCTGACGCACGCCGAGGGTCCGCAGGGCATGTTCGGCATGGTCACGGTGATGATCGTCCAGTAAGCGAACCGACGACTGCCGGAAGACGCGAGGCGGGGCCTTCTTACGGCCCCGTCTCTGCGCCGCCTGCCCGCGGTGCGCCGCAGTCAGGGCAGACGGTCGAGCACCATCTGCGCCAGTTCGCGCGCCATTTCGAACTCCTCGTCCTCGTCCTCGGAGACGAAGAACAGGAAGACGTCCACCTCATACCGCCCGTCGAGCACCGTGATCTCCCCGAGCGGTTGCGACCGGTAGGCGTCGTCGCCGATGCCCTCTACGGCTGGGTACTCGTCGTAACCGAACTCGAAGAACGAGCGCGCCTCGCTCTCGTCGGGGAAGGCCCACACGCCGATGTTTACGCCTGCTGTGATGCCGTCTTCCTCGTACCGGCAGCCGAAGTACGACAGTCCAGGGTCGTCCTCCGGCTGCGCGGCGCCGGCCTGCGTGCCGATGACCGCCGACACCTCGTCCTGAGTGACGAGCGAGCAGACGTCGAGATCCTCCGTGCTCACGTCGGCCGCTCCGCTCGAGCCCACGGCCACCTCGGGGGTCGCCTCCGAGGCGGACGCGGGTGTCGAGGTGGCTGCCGCCGTCGAGGCTCCACCGCCATCCGGCGACACATCGCCGGCGTCGCCGTCTACACCTCCACATGCTCCGAGGAGCAACGCCAGCACGACGAAGAGCGGGCGCGACGGCATCGAGTAGCGCGGCATGTGGTCCTCCTCGAACCGGCGGAAGTCCTCGCTTCCGCGTGTTCGGGAGAGATCTAGCCGATTTCGTGCGTGTTCGTCACCGCCTGGCCGCAGTCAGGTCGCGCGCGCGGCCTCGATCGTGCGGCCTGACTCGGCACCGTCGCCGTCGGGCCGGAGGTCGAGACGTCGTAGCAGCAGCGCGTTCACCGCGACGATGACCGTCGACGCGCTCATCAGTACCGCCGCTATCGCTGGCGGCATCACGAACCCGGCAAATGCGAGCACTCCCGCCGCGAGAGGCAACGCGATCACGTTGTAGCCGGCGGCCCAGGCAAGGTTCTGCACCATCTTGCGGTAGGCCGCCTGCGACAGGCGCATCACGCCGGAGACGGCACGCGGGTCGTCCGAAGCGAGGATGACGCCCGCCGACTCGATCGCAACGTCGGTGCCTGCGCCGATCGCGAGACCAACGTCCGCCTGCGCGAGTGCCGGCGCGTCGTTGACGCCGTCGCCGACCATTGCCACCTGCATCCCGCGCCCCTGCAACTCGACGACGTGCTCGGCCTTGTGCTCCGGCAGCACCTCCGCAAACACCTCGTCGATGCCGAGGTCCGCCGCTACCGCGTCGGCGACGTTTTGCGCGTCGCCAGTGATCATCGCGACGCGGACGCCGGCCTCGTGCAGTTCGTCCACCGCAGCCCGGGACGCCTCGCGGACGCGGTCCTCGAGCGCCAGGGCGCCGATGAGCGCCCCGTCGCGCAACACGTAAAGCACGGTGGCCCCCCGCGACAGCCACGGGTCGAGGACGCCCGACGGTAGCGCGGAGGCGTCGACGCCCTGCTCGCGGAGCAAGCGCGGCCCGCCGACCTCGACGGTCGCGCCTCCGACGGTAGCCCGGACGCCGCGGCCGGGATCGGCGCTGAACTCGATGGCGGCGGGGAGGGGACCGCGCTCCCGTGCCCGGTCCACGATCGCGGTTGCGAGTGGGTGTTCCGAAGGCGCCTCGGCCGCGCCGGCCAGCCGCAGCAGCGCTGCGTCGTCGCCGTCGGAGGACCACAGTCCGGTAACCGTGGGGCGACCCTCGGTCAGTGTGCCGGTCTTGTCGAAGAGCACGACATCGACGGTGCGCATGCGTTCGAGGGACAGACGGTCCTTCACGAGGATGCCGCTGCGTGCGGCAACCTCGGTCGAGATCGCGATGACCAGCGGGATCGCGAGGCCGAGCGCGTGGGGGCACGCGATCACGAGGACCGTCACCGTTCGCGCAATGGCGTCGGCGGCGTCTCCCAGCAGGCCCCACACGACGAACGTGAGTACGCCCACGCCGAGCGCGATCCAGAAGAGCGCGGCTGCGGCACGGTCCGCGAGGTCCTGCGTACGCGACCTCGAAGCCTGCGCCTCGGCGACGAGCCGCTGGATGCCAGCGAGCGCCGTCTCCTCCCCGAGCGCGTCCACGCGCACGCGCAGCGCGGAGCCCAGCGCGACCGTCCCCGCCGAGACATGGTCGCCGGCCTCGCGGAGCACGGGCCTCGACTCGCCGGTCAGCATCGACTCGTCGAGTTCGGCGCGGCCGTGGACGACCTCGCCATCCGCGGGCACGCGGCTGCCCGGGCGGATGAGCACGATGTCGCCCTCGCGAAGGTCGGCGAGGGGGACAAGCGCCGTCGCCCCGTCCGCCTCGACGCGCTCCGCCTCATCGGGCAGCAGGTCGGCGATGGCGGCAAGGGCACCGCGGGTCAGCCCGAGCGCGCGCATCTCCTGCCAGTGCCCCAGCAGCATCACGGTGATCAGCGCCGCGAGCTCCCACCAGAAATCGAGATCGAGCCAGCCAAACTCGGAGGCGAGGCTCGCGACGAACGCAACCGTGATCGCCATCGAGATGAGCAGCATCATCCCGGGCTGCCGCAGCCGTATCTCGTTCCAGCCGCCCTGGAGGAAGACACGACCTCCGTAGAAGAACAGCACCGTGCCCAGCACCGGCGCGACGAGTTGGTGCCCGGGCACCCAATCAAGCGAGTAGCCGAACCAGTCCTGGACCATGTCGCTGAACAGGACGACCGGGATGGTCAGCAGCAGCGACAGCCAGAACAGCCGGCGGAACGCCTCCGGGTCGTGCCCCGCGTGGCCCTCGTGCGAACCGTGACCACCGTGGTGTCCCGCATGCTGCCCGCCCGAGACGTGGACCGCCTGCCGCTCGAGGTCGCTCGCGCGGCCATGGCCGTGGTGGTCGTGGTGGTCGTGGTGGTCGTGGTGGTCGTGGTGGTCGTGGTGGTCGTGGTGGCCCTGGTGCGTGTCAGCGTCTGACTCGTGCGTCGAGTGGCCGTCGTGCCCGGAGTCAGCTGGTGCGTGGTTCTCGGGCTGGTGCGATTGGTGGCCAGGATGGGCGTGACTCACGCGGGTCCCTCTCCTCGAGCTCGATCGAGGATAGGCCACGAAGTCGACGGCCCTGCGGTGGGCTGGCTCGTGGGAATCGGCTCAAACCACGCGGCGCAGCCTTCCATTCGCCAGCTCGAGCACGACGTCCGCGAACTGCTCGACGAAATAGCGGTCGTGCGTGACGATCAGCGCCGCGCCCTCGTAGGAGTCGAGCGCAGCCTCGAACGCCTCGCGCGAGGGGATGTCGAGGTGGTTCGTCGGCTCGTCGAGGAGGAGCAGGTTCGACCCCGCCAGCACCAGGCGAGCGAGCGCGAGGCGCCGCCGCTCTCCATACGACAGCCGCCCAACCGGCGTCCCGACCTGGTCGTGCCCGAGCAGAAAGCGGTGGAGGAAGTTGTACGCCTCCGCCTCCGAGATCGCCGCGGAGCGCCGCACGAGGTCGAGCGCCGTCGTCCGCGAGTTCTCGCCGACCTCGCCGCTGGCCTCCTCCTGTGGCAGGTAGCCGGGCTGCGCTGCCGGATGCACCGAAAGCTCACCGGCCGCGATGGGGTGCTCCCCGAGGATGGCGCGCAGCATCGTCGTCTTGCCGCTGCCGTTCGCGCCCATCAGCACGACGCGCTCGCCCCGCCTGAGGTCGAACGTCACGTCGTCGAGGAGCCTCCGCCCGCCAACCTCAAGCACCACATCGATCGCCGAGACGAGTCGCGACGCGCCGCCCGCATCGGCCGTCTCGAACTGGCCGCGGAAGCCGCCCGCCGGCTTGGCGGGCCGGTCGAGGTGCTCCGCCGACGCGGCCTCGCGCTGCATCCGCGCCTTCAGCGTGACGGCGCGCCGCGCGACCTTCTTCGCGCGCTTGCGGTAGTGGAAGTTGATCGTGCGCTGCTCGATGTTGCGCGACCGCGACTCGATGGCCGAGATGACGCGCTTCAGCCGACGTTCCTCGCGCTGCTGGCGCTCGAAGCGCTCCCACAGCTCCGCCTCGCGACGCGCGCGTTCGTTGGCGTAGTCCGAGTAGCTGCCGGGGAACACCTCGACACCGCCAGTCACGGGGTCGAGCTCGATGATCTCGTCGGCGCAGGCGTCGAGGAGCGCGCGGTCGTGCGAGACGACGAGCACCGGCCCGGCGAACGCCTCGATGTAGCCCTCCACCCACTCGATGCCGCGCGTGTCGAGGTGGTTCGTCGGCTCGTCGAGGAGCAACGCCTCCGGCTCGGATGCCACGAGGTGGAGCAGCGCGAGCTTGCGCAGCTCTCCACCGGAGAGGCTCGCGACGCGGGTCTGCGGCGATACCTCGCGCATCCCGAGTTCACCACGCACGCCCTCGATCTCCGGCGCCGGCGTCGCGAGGCGTGCGAGGAGCGCGTCGTACTCGTCGGCGAGTTGGGCCGCGGTGGCCTCGTCGTCCTCGTCCGCGAGCCGTCCGGCCACCACCGCGACCCGCTCCTCGACTGCCTCGGCCGGTGCAAGCAGCGGGAAGAGATCGGCGACGGTGGACTCGGGAACTACCTCGAAGCCCTGGGGCAGCAGCCCAATGCGGAGTGCTGGCGTCGCCTCGACGCTGCCGGAGTCGGGCGCGAGGACTCCCGCTGCGATGCGGAGCAGCGTCGTCTTGCCGCTACCGTTCGGGCCGACGATTCCCGCAACCTCGCCGCTGTTGATGACGAACGAGACGTCCCGAAGCACGGCACGGCCGCCGAGCACCTTCGTCACATTGCTGAGTTTGATCGCTGCTGTCATGCGCACCTCGCACGCGGCGCCCGCAGGCAGGGAGTTGGCGTCGTGTGGCGAGTGCGCGAGCAGGGGGTACGGGCGAGCGTCGGAGGACGATCACCGAGACCGATCGAGGCACGACGCGGGCGCGCTGGCCCGGCCGCGTGACGTAGCGCACGTCGCCTCGATTAGTCCTTCAACGGTGCTCCCTCGGAGTGTCGCGGGGTGTGTACCTGATGATAACGCAGGCGCGCCGCCGGAGGTTCCCTCGCTCAGGCTGCCGCGAATCACGTGCGCTCATATACTCCACCGGGCGCCGGCCTCGCGGCTCGCGCCTCGAGACAACGCGACCAGGGAGACGGTGAACCCAATGGCCATCGATCAAGCCCGGCTGCATCGCACGCTCAACCCTTCGTCGATCGTCGTCATCGGCGACAAGGCGCCGGGGTACGGCTGGCTGAAGCGTCAGAAGGAATTCAAGGGCCCGGTCTACTCGGTGCAGGTGGACCCGAAGGAGATCGAGGCCATTGAGGCGCTCGGCTTTCAGAACTTCACCTCGCTCAATGACGTACCGGGCGACATCGACATGGCGATCTGCGCCGTGCCCCGGCCGATCGCCCCGCGCATCATCGCGGACGCGGCGGCCCGCGGCGTCGGCGGCGTCGCGATGTTCACCTCGGGCTTCGCAGAGACCGGCGAGGCCGACGCGATCGAGTTGCAGCGCAAGATCGTCGAAATCGCGACGACGAGCGGGATGCCGATCGTGGGCCCGAACTGCCTCGGCATCTACAACCGGCGGCTGGGCGTGAAGTTCAGCGACGACCAGGAAGCCGGTGAGGGCGGCACAGTCTCGGTCGCCGGACAGAGCGGCACGAACTCGAGCGGCCTCATCGGTGGGATGCAGCGGGCCGGGGTGAAGGTGTCTCGCGGCATCTCCTTCGGGAACGCCGCGGTCGTCAACGAGGCGGACTACCTCGAGTACTTCCTGAACGACCCGCACACCGAGGTTGTCGTGATGTACATCGAGGGCGTGCGCGAGGGCCGGCGCTTCTTCGAGCTGCTGCGCGAGACGGCACGCCGCAAGCCGGTCGTCCTCTGGCGCGGCGGGCGCAGCGAGGCCGGCGCGCGCGCTGTTCAGTCGCACACGGCCTCGCTCGCCTCCTCGACGGCGGTCTGGGACGCGATGCTCCGCCAGACGGGCGCCATCGGAGTGGGCTCCCTGGACGAGGCCGTCGACGTCACCGCCGCGCTGACGCACACGAGCCGCCCCCGCGGCCGGGGTATCGCGCTGATCGGCATGAACGGCGGCCAGGCCGTCGCGCTGACGGACCAGTTCTCGAACCAGGGCTTCGATGTGCCGGGACTGTCGCAGGCGTCCTACGACCGCCTCGCGGAGTTCTTCGTCGCGGTCGGCAGCTCGTACCGCAATCCGTTCGACGCTTCCTCGACCATCCGCCGCGAGGACGACAACCTGCAGAAGATCCTCGAGGTCATCGCCGAGGACGGTGCGATCGACGCGGGTGTCGCCATCGAACTCGGCGCGCGCGACCTCGACAAGGACCCCGCGGAGATGGACGCGATCCTGAACCTGCTCAACGGCTACCGCGAGAAGACCGGGCAGCCGGTACTGGCGCTGATGCACGATGGCGGCGGAGGGCCCGGCGGGGCGGAGGCGATGGTGCGGGCGAGGCGCTACGTCGCCGACCGCGGCTTCCCTGTCTTCCACACGTACGAACGCGGGGCGGTCGCCCTCGGTCGCGTGGTGACGTACTACGAGGGGCGCGATCCCGATTAGCCGGCGCGGCGACGACCGGCCACGGACGACGGATGGTCCCAGCCGCGAAAACGCCTATCATGGAGCGCACTGTTCTCCCGACGCTTGGCCTCGAGCGGCCGTGATGGCGCGTCGAGGACCACAGGTTGCCACCCTGCGCGGGGCAAACCCACGGCTTCTGAGCAGTACCGGAGCACTCGTCCATGGCTAACGCGCCGGAGCGCGAAACCACAGCCCATTCCGGAGCGGCCGTCGCTGCCGCGGGTCCCGAGACCGTCCTCCCCGAGGTGAATGCGGCGCTCGGCGTCGAGGCTGCGGTCGGCCCAGCGCCCGTCGAGCGCCGCCGCGGCATCGGCGGTTTGTACTACGGCTGGTGGCTGGTGGGCGCCGCCTTTGTCGCGCAGCTCGTCTCGGTCGGCGCGCAGAACTACATCATCGGCCCGTTCATGACGCCGATGTCGGATGACCTTGGCTGGACGCGCTCAGAGTTCACGCTCGCGAGGACGATCGGACAGTTCGTGCTCGCCGGGGCGGGGCTCTTCATCGGGGTCCAGGTCGACAAGGCTGGCGCGCGCCGCCTGATGCAGGTGGGCGTGCTCATCCTCGGAGCGACGCTCTTCGCGATCTCGTACGTGCAGACGCTGTGGCAGTGGTGGTTGCTCAACGGCATCGCGCTCACGGTTGGCGCCGCGATGATCGGCAACCTCGTCGTCAACGTGACGCTGTCGAAGTGGTTCGTGGAGAAGCGCGGTCGCGCCGTTGGCTTCGCCGCGATGGGCGTCTCGTTCGCGGGCATCGCGATCACGCCGTCGACGACGCTGATCATCGATGCCATCGGGTGGCGCGACACCTGGAAGGTGCTCGCAGTCGCCGCCCCGCTCATCATCCTGCCGATTTCACTGCTGATGAGGCGTGCGCCCGAGGACCACGGTCTGCACCCTGACGGCCGTACCGATGCCGAGATCGCGGCGGGCGGCGGCCAGGCAGCCGCTGCCGACTTCGCCGGGTCGATGACACGGCAGCAGGCATTGCGTACAAGGACGTTCTACCTCGTCGTCTTCGGCTTCGGTCTCGGCGCCCTCTCGATCGGGGTGATGCTCGTGCAGACGATCCCGTATCTGACGGACGCGGGCTACAGCCGAGGCATGGCGGCGTTCATGATCACGCTCACCTCGATCCCCGCGATGGCGACGAAACCGCTGTGGGGCTGGCTCGTCGACAAGGTGGACCCGAGGCGGCTCGCGGCGACCGGCTTTTTCATCAACGCGATCTCGATGCTTGCCATCGTCGCGGCGGTGCGTTCCGGCATCGAGCCTGCGGTGTGGATCGCGTTCTTCATGCTGGGCTTCGGCTGGGGCGGCCTCATCCCGCTCCAGGAGGTGATCTGGGGCTCCTTCTTCGGCAGGCGTTACCTCGGCTCGGTGCGCAGCGCAGCGCTCCCGTTCGCGCTGATCCTCCAGGCCAGCTCGCCCGTCCTGTCGTCGTACTACTTCGACCGCGTCGGCAACTACGACGGCGCGTTCTTCGCGATCGCAGCGCTCGCCATCCTGGCGATGCTGTTGCTCCTGAGCGCCAAGCGCCCGACCCGACCCGACCCCGTGCCGGTCACCTAGCAGGCCCGCCGACGCACAGGAGAACGCCGGCCTGGCGTTCGTTCGTCGCGTTCGCTCGCTGCGGCTACTCGGCGACGAATGTCTGCGTCTCGCCGTTCACGTTCAGCGTGTAGTCGGTGCCGGACTGAAGCGTGCCGAGCGGTACTTCCGAGGTGGTCTCGCTGTACTGCTGGGCGCAGAGCACGACCGTCAGGTCAGCCGGCCGCGTGTTAAGCACGGCGACGTTGATGGTCGCGCCGTCCGTCTCGACCGCGAAGCGCGCGAACCGGTGGCACCCGTCAGGCTGCGTCGATACGACGTGCGCGACGTACTGCGGCGGCGCGGAGTCGAGGCTGACGACGTCGATGGAGACGATGGGCGCGGCGACCTCGACCAGTTCGTCCACGGGGTTCGGGGCTACAGCGTCGGCCACGGCCGCTGATGGGCTCGCGGCTGACGTCGGGACGGAGGTCACCGCCTCGGTTTCAGCGTCGCCGCCGCCACTCGCGCAGGCGGCAAGTGCGAGCGCACTCGCTGCCACGACTGTGGCCGCGCCTCGGAGTGCTTTCGAGCCGTACATCGACGCCCTCGCTTCCTGCTTCAGGAACGCGCGAGGGTCATCCGGGGTTCCGAACCCTCCGGGGGCGCCGCGATGGAACAAGGCTGGCTAATCGGTTAGGTCGGTTCGTCGGAGTCATCCTCCGGCCGGTCCGATTGAGCCTTCCGTTGCGACTGCATCGCGGTCCCGATGCCTGCGCCGAGCGCGACGCCCAACGCGATGCCGACCGCGAGGTTGTCCATCGCAACGCCGATCCCCGCCCCGATGGCGATGCCGATGGCGATTCCCCCACCGAGACTCGAACCCTCGTTCGCCATGCGTCCTCCCGCCGCGTCAGACCCCGTCAACATACCGGACGCCGCAGATCGGCCTGGGCACGAGGCGAGATCACAATTCCGTCGCAATCGCCGCTTCAGAGGCTGTTTACTCCTGCGTTCCGTTGCTCACGCTCGTCCCGGCCGCAACACTCCGGACGCCCACCGAATCGCAAAGGAGCTTCGAGTGCTGCCACTCGTTGAGGAACAGGCACCGCCGAGTTCGCTCGAGTTCGAGGCGCCGTTCGGGACCGTCACCTTCCGGCGCTACCGCCGCGGCGATGAGCCGGGCATGCTCGCGCTGCTGGATCGCAGCTTCGATCGGTGGCCGCCGTTCCCAACCGGAGGCAGTCCCGCAGACTTCCTCAACTGGTACGCCGACTCGTGGGCGCCGAACCAGGGTTCGGTGCATGTTGCGGAGTTCGACTCGCGGATCGTCGGCGCGAGCATCGGGTTCCTGCGACCGCTGCTGTTCCAGGGCAGGCTGCGCCTCGGGAGACAGGGCGGCTACTCGGCGGTCGACCCCGACGTGCGGCGCGGTGGCCTCAGCAAGGCCATGGTTCGCTGGCGACGCGATCAGAACGACACCGAGATCTCGTGGGGCTTCACGCAGGTCGAGGCGCTTGAGCGCAACCGCGTGACTCGAGGCACGGTACGCAGCGCGAATCCGCTGCAGGTCTACCTCCGGGTCCTCCGCCCCAGCCTGCCGACGAGAGACGCGCGTGCGCTCGCCAAGGCCGCCGGCTACGCGACGATGCAGCTGCAGGGCAGCGTCCGCCGTCGCGAGGCTCCCGAGACGGCGCTTCGAGTGACGCCGACCACCAGGTTCGACGAGCGTACGGACGAGCTCTGGCAGCGCGTCTCCGGCGCTTACGAATTCATCCCATGGACGGGAGCCGCGTATCTCAACTGGCGCTACTTCGACCCCAGGACCGGCCCCTCGACGGCACTCCTTGCCGAGGATGGCGACCGGCTGGCCGGCTACGCCGTCCTACGGCAGGTGGGTGACCGCGTGCACCTCGCTGACCTGCTCACCGCGCAGGACGGTGGGCGCACCGCGCGCGTCCTGGTGGAGGCGGCGCTGCGGGAGGCACGCCTGGCGGGCGCCGGCGCCGTCGAATGCACGCTCCCTGCCCAGCACACCTACGTGCACGCGCTCCGCGAGGCCGGCTTCGTGCGCCTGAAAGCGCGCTCCGAGGTGATGGCGCGGAAGTTCGGCGTGGCGCCGGTGCGCGTCTCGCACGATGAAGTCGCGTTCATCGAGGAGCGGCCGACGGCGATACACGTTGTCGAGGGCGACTCGGACATGATCTAGCGCAGGCGGCCTGCGCTACTCGCGCGGGGCGATCACGCGGACGGGCGCGCCCTCGAGGAACGCGAGGATGTCCTCGACGGCGTCGCCGTAGAACACCTCGTACGTCTCCTTCGTCACGTACCCCAGGTGCGGCGTCAGCACGACGTTGTCGAGCCCGAGCAGGGGGTGGCCCGTCGGGAGCGGCTCGCGGTCGAAGACATCGAGCCCGGCCCCAGCGATCGAGCGGGACTGTAGCGTCTCGACCAGCGCCACTTCGTCGACGATCGGTCCGCGCGATGTGTTCACGAGGTACGCGCTGGGCCTCATCCGAGCGAGGTCCGCGGCGCCGAGGAGCCCGCGGGTCCTCGGCGACAGCACGAGGTGTACCGAGACAACGTCGGCGCGCTCGAGCAGCGCCTCCTTGCTCTCCGCGAGCGCGACGCCGGCAGCATCGGTTCGCTCGCGCGTGAGGTTCTGGCTCCACGCCACGACGTCCATGCCAAACGCGAGACCGATAGTCGCGACTTGACTGCCGAGACGCCCCAGCCCGAGCACGCCCAGCGTCTTGCCCCGGAGCCCTTCGCCGAGGGTCGTCTGCCAGCGTCCCTCGCGCACAGCGCGGTCCTCGGTCGGGATCCGCCTGACCAGCGCGAGGATCAGACCCCACGCCAGCTCTGCAGTCGGGTAGTTCAGCCCGCGCGTGCCGCAGACGGTGACGCCGTGATCCCGCGCCGCCGCCAGGTCGACGGCCGCGTTCCCCATCCCCGTCGTGACCAGCAGTCGCAGGCTCGGCAGCCGCTCGAAGAGCGTGCGCGGGAACGGCGTACGCTCGCGCATCAGGACGGCCGAGTCAAAGCCCTCGAGACGTCCGGCTACTGCCGCCTCGTCCTCAAGATGGTCCGAGAACACCTCGATGTCTGCGCGAGCCCGTACCGGCCCCCAGTCCGCCGAGGCGAAGGCGACGTGCTGGTAATCGTCGAGGATGGCGACGCGCATCGTTCCCCGCTCCCTTCGGGCGCGGCGGGAGCGTAGTGAACGAGCGCGGACCGGGGCAAACTCGAGTCAGATGTCTACGGGTCGACGGCGGCCTCGATACGCAGCGAAAGCGGGATCACGACCCGTGCACGCGTCCCGGAGCCGGGGGCCGAGTCGATCTCGATGGAGGCGTCCAGCGTCTCCGCGCGGAGCTCGAGCGAGCGCAGTCCGAACGAGCCAGGCCCGACGCCCGACCGATCGAATCCGACACCGTTGTCGGTCACTTCGAGCTCCAGTTCGTCCTGGTCGTTCCGCACGAGCGAGAACGAAGCGCGGGTCGCCTTCGAGTGGCGCTGCACGTTGGAGACGAGCTCCTTGGCCAGCAGGTACACCTGGCGCTGGAGCGCAGCATCGACATCCGGCGCCGGGTCGATGTGAACCTGCCACTCGGTGACGGCGTCGCTCTCCACGAGGCTCCGCAGGCGGCTCGGAAGCGACTTGCTCCGGTCGTCCTCGTCGGCCTCGTCCCCGCTGAGGCGGTGCATGTAGTTCCGCAGCGACGCGATCACCTCGTTCAAGCCACCGATTGCCTGGTCGGCCAGGTCCTCCCGTGTCAGCCGTTCATCGTCGCGCGCCGCGTGTAGCCCGAGGCCGAGCGCGTAGATCGACTGGATCGTGTCGTCGTGGAGGTCGCCGGCGATGCGGTTGCGCTCGAGTTGGAGTTCGACCTCGGATTGGAGCTGGAGCCGCTGCTCGTCCGCGATACGTCGTTCGGTGACATCCCGGGCCATCCCCTCGAGGGCTGTCACCACGCCATCCGCGTTGCGCACCTGCGTGACGCTGATCTCAAACCAGCGAGCCGCGCCGTCTCGACGGAGGAACCGCAGCGACGCGTGGCTCGGCGCGTTCGGACTCAGCGCCTGGTCCAGCAGCGCGACGTCGTCCGGATGGGCGGCGGCTCGCAGCACCTCGCTGTCCGCGTAGATCTCCTCGGGTGCGTATCCCAGGTGCTCGCGGATGGACGCGCTGACGTACTCGAAGGCGGGGGTGGGAAACAGCCGGTAGCGGAAGATGATGCTCTCCGCGCGTTCGTTGAGCAGGCGATGGCGCTCCTCGCTGCGCCGGAGCGCTTCCTCGGCGCGCCGCTGCCGGGTGACGTCCCGCACCACCGCGACCGTGTGCAGGTTCTCACCTTCGCCGGCAGGGCTCAGGCTGATCTCGACGGGGAACGCCGCGCCATCCCGGCGGCGGCCGTAGAGTTGCAGGCCCGTGCCCATCGGCCGCTTCTCAGGTCGCTCCTGGTACACCTCGCGGTGAATCAGGTGCATCGAGCGCTTCTCCTCGGGCACCAGCACCTCGATGCGCTGTCCGATCAACTCGGCGCGCGCGTAATCGAAGAGGCCCTCGGCCTGCGCATTGGCGTACGCGATCAGACCCTCGCGATCGATCACGAGGATTGCGTCGGGCGCTTCCTCAACCACAGCACGGAAGGTCGCATCGCTCAGCATCGGTACGGGGCAAGTCCAACCCAGAACGCGTCTACCGTGATGCTAGCACTGGGTCGCCGTCGGGCGTGCCGGAGCGTGGTCGGACGGGCCGTCTATGCGGGCGGGGTGACGAATCGGCAGCGTGGTCCAGGCCCTCTCGTGAGGCGAAGATCCAGTGTCGCCAAGTGCCCGCCGGCCCACTGTCGACCAAGGCGGCGACTACCACGGAGGCGTCGGCAACGACTGTCACCGACGGTCAGCGCCGAGGTGCTCGAGAATCGTCTCGGGTGGGAGAACACTCCCCGTGCGCCGCTTGCGCTCGCGGACACGGGCTGTCAGTTGCGCGGCATCGGGGCGATGAGCAAGTTCGATGAGTAGGTTCTTCAGGTACTCCTGAAGCGACTGGCCGGACGCAGCGGCGCGCGATGCAAGTTCGTCGCGCGTTTCTTCAGGCACATCCCGGACAGTGACAGCGACGCCCATGCCTGCACTGCTGCTATCGGCGCGGGATTGCAGGCGCTACTGCTGCTTTCGCAGCCGACGGGCGGTCGCCAGGCTCGAGGCCTGGGAGCGGCGCTCGACGTGGAGCTTCGCGTAGATCCCGGAGACGTAGTTCTTCACGGTCTTCTCGGACAGGGACAGCCGGTCCGCGATCTCACGGTTCGTCAGACCGTCGCCAATCATGTCGAGGATCCGGTCCTCTTGTGGTGTCAGCGTCGAGAACGGGTCGTCGGCAGGATGCTGCGCCCCACCTCGGCGCATCCGCTCGAGGACGCGCGAGGCGAGCTGGGGATCGAGCAGCGAACCGCCGCGACCGACCTCGAGGATCGCCTGCTGGATGCCTCCCGGATCGAGGTCCTTGAGCACGTAGCCCGAGGCGCCGGCGAGCACCGCGGCGAAGAGCGCGTCCTCGTCGGCGTGGGACGTGAGGATGAGCACCTTCACGTTGTCGTCGGTGCTGCGAATCTGGCGACACGCCTCGACGCCCGAGCCGTCCGGCAGGCGCAGGTCCATCACGATCACGTCGGGCTTGACTCGGGCGGCCTCGCTGACCGCGGAGGCTACGGAGCCCGCCTCCGCAACGACCGTGATCTCGTGGTTCCGTTCGAGGATTGCCTGCAGGCCACGCCGCACGACCTCGTGGTCGTCGACGAGCAGCACTCGCACCTGCGTCGCGGTCTGTGAGGTCATCGCTCGGTCCTCTGGTCCCTTTGTCGCCGACGAAAACCGTCTTTGCAGCATCTGACCCTCGGATCGTACGGGCCACGGCACGTGCGGGCCGGTGGTGGTACCGAGATTCTCGCAAAGCGTGCGTGCGATCCCTAAAGGCCAGCGTCATTCTGTCCGTGGGACCTTCGTCACCTACCGAGCAGGAGCCGCTGCGAGCGTCGCCTCGGTTTACCCTCCTCCGTACCCTTGATCTATCCAGGATCGCTGCGTGGGGCGGTGTCGCACGGACGCGCCGACGGACTACGCGGCCGGGTGGGAGGTTCGTGGTGTACTTCATGAGGCGGCATTTCCCCTGGTTGGCCTCACTGGCCGTCGGGATCGTGCTGCTGGGTGGCGGAGCCTACATGGTCTTCGAGGGCGTTCGGACGCGGAACGAGCTGCGCGACGAGTTGCGCGCCGAGCAGGTCTTCACCTCGGACGACACGCCTCGGCCGGGCGCGCTCATCGAGGATGCCGAGACTGCGAGGATGCAGGCGGACGTCATCCGCGACCACACGCTCGGAACGTGGGGACCCTACAGCGAGCTGCCTCGAGAAGACCCTCGTCGCGCCCAGTTCATCGACGGCGTGACGCTCCGCACCTCGCTCAACATGGCGGTGATGGGCTTCGGCGTAACGCAGCTCGTGATCGGAGGTGGTCTGATCATCACCCTCGCCGGGCTCGCTACGGTGCTACTCGCGACTCCGGGCCTGTACATCCTCGCCGGCATGGTGGTGCCGCCCCCCGACAGAAGGCCACCGGAGCGGGGCGAGCTGAACCGTCGCCATGACACCACGCCTTCGGCGGAGTGAGACCGTTGCGCGTCCTCGCTGTGAACTGCGGGTCCACAACGCTCAAGTTCGCCGTCATCGAGGCGGGCAACGGCGAGCCATCGACGGTCATCTCAGGCGAGGTGCGGGGAATCGGGGCGTCGTCTAGCGGGGGCGGTGCGGAGTTGCGTTGGTCGTTTCCGCCTCGTGAGGGGGAGCACCTCAAGGCCGTCGACCATGCCCAGGCAGCCATCGCAGTTCTCGAGCGGCTGCGGGCAGAGCCCGAGACCGGCACGTTCGAGGCCGTCGTGCATCGCGTCGTTCACGGTGGCGCCGAGTACCGCGAGCCGACGGTCCTGGACGCCGCGACCCTCGAGCGGCTCGAGGACTCGGGACGACTCGCTCCACTACATAATGAACCGGCCCTGGAGGCCGCCCGGACGCTGCTCGACCGCTGCGGTCACAGCGTGCGTCACGTCGCCTCCTTCGACACGTCGTTCCACAGCCGGATGCCGCCGCGAGCCGCGGAGTACGCTTTGCCTCGCGAACTCGCCGAGCGCTATGGACTGCGGCGCTACGGCTTCCATGGCCTCGCGCACGAGTGGATGGCGCAGCGCGCTGCACAGCTGCTCGACCGAGCGAGCGGCGGCCTCCGCCTCGTGACGCTGCAGCTCGGGGGTGGATGTTCCGCTGCGGCGATCGACGGCGGGCGGTCCATCGACACCTCGATGGGTCTTACGCCGCTCGAGGGGCTGGTGATGACGACGCGCTCCGGCGACGTCGACCCCGCGTTGCCCGGCCTCCTCTCCCGGTTCGCGGGTCTCGACGCCGGGGCGGTCGAGCACATCCTCACCGAGGAGTCGGGCCTCCTCGGGGTTTCCGGGTCGTCGCCTGAGATACGTGACCTTGTCGCAGCAGCGGCGGACGGCGACGAACGAGCGGCGCTCGCCGTCGAGATGTTCTGCTACCGCATCCGGAAGCAGATCGGTGCGTACATGGCGGCGCTCGGTGGCTGCGACGCCGTTGTCTTCGGCGGGGGGATCGGCGAACACCAGCCAGAGGTCCGGCGGCGCGTTTGCGAAGGCCTCGAGTGGGCGGGGGTGCGCGTCGACGCTGCTGCGAATCTCGCCGCGACGGGCGGCGACGCCGTTGTCGGCGCTGCCGATGGCAGCATCGCCCTGCTCGTCGTTCACGTCGAGGAAGAACTACTGATGGCGCGCGACGCGGTGCGCCTCTTCAACTCACACCACCGCTCAGGATGGAGGGGCCAGTGACGGTCACCGACCAGCATCTCGACACCCGGGCACCCCTGACCGAGGAGGAGCTCGGCCGAATCGACGCCTACTGGCGCGCGGCCAACTACCTGTCGGTGGGGCAGATCTACCTGATGGACAACCCGTTGCTGCGGGAGCCGCTGCGCATCGAGCACGTGAAGCCGAGGTTGCTGGGGCACTGGGGCACTGTTCCGGGGCTGAACTTGCTCTATGCGCACCTCAACCGCGTCATCCGCGAGCGCGATCTCAACATGATCTACGTGACCGGCCCCGGCCACGGCGCGCCTGGCATCGTCGCGAACACGTACCTCGAGGGCAGTTACACGGAGCTGTACCCACACATCGAGCGGAACGCCGAGGGGTTGCGCGAGTTCTTCAAGCAGTTCTCGTTCCCCGGCGGCATCCCGAGCCACACCGCGGCGGAGACCCCCGGTTCGATTCACGAGGGCGGCGAGCTCGGCTACGCGCTATCGCATTCTTTCGGCGCCGCGTTCGACAACCCGGACCTCATCGTCTGCGCTGTCGTCGGGGACGGTGAGGCGGAGACGGGACCGCTGGCGACGTCCTGGCACTCGAACAAGTTCCTCAATCCGGCGACTGATGGCGTCGTCCTGCCGGTGCTGCACCTCAACGGATTCAAGATCGCGAGCCCGACGGTCCTCGCCGGCATCACCCCTGAGGAGCGCGAAAGCCTGTTCGTTGGCTACGGCTGGAAGCCGTACACGGTCAGCGGGTCGGACCCGCGCGAGATGCACCAGCGCCTCGCCGCCGTCCTCGAGGAGATGCTCGACGAGATCGCGGCGATCCAGGATCGCGCCCGCAACGGTGGCGACGTGAGCCGCCCCCGCTGGCCGATGCTCATCCTCGAGACTCCGAAGGGTTGGACGGGGCCGCACGAGGTCGACGGCGAGCTGGTCGAGGGCACGTGGCGCTCGCACCAGGTGCCCCTCGCCGAGCTGCGGGAGGAGCCATCGCACCTCGCGCTCCTCGAGAACTGGATGCGGAGCTACCGACCGGAGGAGCTGTTCGACGAGGCCGGCGCGCTACGCCCGGAGATCGAGGCGCTGGCGCCGGATGGTGATCGCCGCATGGGCATGAACCCACACGCCAACGGCGGCATCCTGCTGCGTGACCTCCGTCTTCCTGACTTCCGCGAGTACGCCGTCGACGTGCCAGAACCGGGACGGACACACGCCGAGAGCACGCGAGTCCTCGGTGGCTGGGTCCGCGACGTGATGCGGCTCAACGAGGAGCAGCGCAACTTCCGCCTGATCGCTCCGGACGAGGTCACCTCGAACCGCCTCGGCGCGGTCTTCGACGTGACGAGCCGCGTGTGGCTCGGCGAGGAGTTGCGCGGCTCGGCAGACCTCGCGCCGGACGGGCGCGTGATGGAGATCCTCAGCGAGCACACCTGTCAGGGCTGGATGGAGGGCTACCTCCTCACCGGCCGCCACGGGGTGTTCACTTCGTACGAGGCGTTCATCCACATCGTCGACTCGATGTTCAACCAGCACGCGAAATGGCTGGATTCCGCGCGGGACATCCCCTGGCGCAGGCCGATTGCGTCGCTCAACTACCTGCTGACGTCGCACGTGTGGCGACAGGACCACAATGGGTTCTCGCATCAGGACCCCGGCTTTATCGATCTCGTGCTGAACAAGAAGCCGGAAACCGTTCGCGTCTACCTGCCGCCCGACGCAAACACGCTCCTCAGCACGATGGACCACTGTTTGCGTAGCCGGAACTACGTCAACGTCGTCGTCGCCGGGAAGCAGCGGCAGCCTCAGTGGCTCGACATGGAGAGCGCAATCCGTCACTGCAGCGCCGGGGTCGGCATCTGGGAGTGGGCCAGCACCGACCAGGACGGCGAGCCCGACGTCGTGCTCGCCTGCGCTGGTGACGTTCCGACGCTCGAGACGCTCGCCGCGGCGGACCTGCTGCGGCAGCACCTACCGGACCTCAAGGTGCGCGTGATCAACGTGGTGGACCTCATGACGCTGCAACCGAAGGAAGAGCACCCCCACGGCCTCTCGGACTGGGACTTCGACTCGCTGTTCACGACCGACAAGCCGATCATCTTCGCCTACCACGGGTACCCGTACCTCATTCACCGACTGACCTACCGGCGGACGAACCATGACAACCTGCACGTCCGGGGCTACAAGGAGGAGGGGACGACGACCACGCCGTTCGACATGGTGGTGCTCAATGACCTCGACCGGTATCACCTCGTGATGGACGTCATCAATCGGGTGCCCTCGCTTGGGCAGAACGCCGCCCACGTCCGGCAACTGATGCAGTACAAGCGCCTGGAGCACCACGACTACATCCGAGCGCACGGCGAGGACATGCCCGAGGTCCGCGACTGGCAATGGCCGTACTGAGGACGTTCGCCCCCGAAAGGAGGGACATTCCGACGGACCCGCCGGCTCATCAAGCCAGAGAATGAGGCGGGACTCAGGAGGACCGTATGCGTGGGGGACGCTGGCTCGGCATCGGCTGCATCGCCCTTGGGGCAGGCGTCGCCGCGAGCTCGCTCCTCGGTCCGCTCCTGCTCAAGGTCATCGACTACCGCACGGCCCAGACCGGGTTGAACCAGCTGAAGGGCGCCGACCTCGCCTCGCTGCTGGCGGTCGCGCCGGTGGCGGTCGGAGCCGGCGTCCTCTGGCTGCGTCGCCACCCGCTCGCGCCGATCGCCTCGCTCGCTCCCGCGGCTTACGCGGCCTACACGTTCACTCAGGCCATCCTTGGCCAGGAGTACGGGCGGTACGACGGCAACAACGAGTTCTTCTTTCCGCTGCACCTCGGGCTCGTCGTGCTCGGCGGGGCGATCGCCTTGCGCTCCTGGAGCGAGATCAACGCTGACTCGCTACCGGCGCCCTCCGCGCGCCTGCGGAAGGTCGCGGCGTACGCACTCCTCGGATCGGCTGCCTTCCTCACCTTCGGACTGCACGCCCCAACGCTCGCCGCTCTGTGGCGTGGTGACCCAACCATCGAGTACGTCGACGCACCGACGGCCTTCTGGGTCGTGAAGCTGATGGACCTCGGCATCATCGCCCCGGCGGCGCTGGCAACGGGGATCGGCCTGCTGCGAGGCTCGCGCGCCGCGGTGAAGGCGGCGTACGGGCTCAGCGGCATCTTCGCGCTCATCGGCGCGTCCGTGACGGCGATGGCCGTGGTGATGCAGATCAGCGGAGACCCTGCCGCACAGCCCGTGATGATCGGCGCATTCGGCGTGATCACCGCCGCGTTCGCGGCGCTCGCGGTCCGGCTGTGGCTGTCCGCGCGGGCCCCCGACGCGTTGGGCCGCGCCTCGGACGACTCTGGCTCGTGGCGGGCGCGCCCTCGCTCTATCCAGTAGGTCGGCGTCCCCACCTGGCCTTCCCGGGTACTCTTGCGGTGAGCGTCCGTGCGTCGCCGCAGAGGAGGTACTCGCCATGGCCGACAACGAGCAGCAGCTCTCCGGACCCGACCTCGGGGCTGACGGTGCTGCGCCGGGCGACGTGCCGGATGGCGGGATGCTCCTCGGGCACGCCAATGGCGACGCGGTCCTACTCGTGCGGCGCGGCGCCGAGGTCTTCGCGCTCAGCACGTCGTGTTCGCACTACGGCGGTCCGCTCGCGGAGGGCGTGTTCGACGGCGAGTGCGTGCGCTGCCCGTGGCACCACGCCCGCTTCGACGTGCGCACCGGCGCCGCTGCCGCGCCACCCGCGCTCAACGGCATCAAGTCCTACGCCGTCGAGGAGCGCGACGGCCGGCTGTTCGTCGGTGAGGTGCGGAGCGTTGAGCCGGAGCGCGCGCCGATCGCGTCCCCGCCGGCCTCGGTCGTCATCGTCGGTGGCGGCGCGGCGGGGAACGTCGCCGCCGAGACCCTGCGTGCCGAGGGCTACGAGGGTCCGATCACCATCGTCAGCGCCGACACGAGCATCCCCTACGACCGTCCCAACCTCTCGAAGGACTACCTCGCCGGCAACGCACCCGAGGAGTGGATCCCGCTCCGCTCCGACGACTTCTACCAGGAGAAGCGCATCGACCTCGTGCTCGGCACGCGCGCGACCGGCATCGACACCGCCGCGCGACGGCTGCAGCTCGAGGACGGACGCTCGCTTGAGTACGGCGCGCTCCTGCTCGCGACCGGCGCGGAGCCGGTGCGCCTCGACACGCCGGGCGGCGACCTGCCGCACGTCCACTACCTGCGCTCGCTCGAGGACAGCCGCGCGATCATCGAGGGGCTGTCCGGCGTGACCAGCGCGGTCGTCGTCGGTGCCAGCTTCATCGGCCTCGAGGTGGCGGCCTCGCTGCGAGCGCGCGACATCGCGACGCACGTCGTCGCGCCGGACGAGATCCCGATGGCGCGCGTGCTCGGACCCGAGCTTGGCGCGTTCGTGCGCGCGCTGCACGAGGAGCACGGCGTCGAGTTCCACCTCAAGCACACGGTCGCGAGCATCGACGCTAACGGCGTGACGCTCGAGGACGGTGCGCGCATCGAGGCCGGCCTCGTCGTCTTCGGCGTTGGCGTGCGCCCACGGCTCGACCTCGCCGAGGGCGCCGGGCTGGCGCTGGACCGCGGCGTCGTGGTGAACGAGTACCTCGAGACGAGCGTGCCCGGCATCTGGGCGGCGGGCGACATCGCGCGCTGGCCCGACCCGCACACCGGCCAGTCGATCCGCGTCGAGCACTGGGTCGTCGCCGAGCGCCAGGGGCAGACGGCGGCGCGCAACATCCTCGGCCGCCGCGAGCCCTTCGACGAGGTGCCCTTCTTCTGGAGCCAGCACTACGACGTGCCGATCAACTATGTCGGCCACGCCCAGCGCTGGGACCGCATCGACATCACGGGCAATATCGCCGGCCGCGACTGCGTCGTCGCCTACCGCGAGAACGGCCGCACCCTCGCCGTCGCCTCGATCTACCGCGACGAAGACTCGCTACGCGCGGAGCTGGCGCTGGAGCGCGGAGACGAGGCGGCGCTGGGGGAGATTGCGGCGGCGGGCAGCTAGCGATCGAGGTCTGCGCCCAGCACCCGTTCGAGGACGAGCGCGACGCCGTCCTCGTCGTTCGAGCGCGTGACCTCCGAGGCGGCTGCGAGCACCTCAGGGTGGGCGTTCGCGACGGCGACTGAGTGGCCGGCCCAGGCGAGCATCGGGAGGTCGTTCGGCATGTCGCCGAATGCGAGCACGTCGGCCGGCGCGATGCCGAGTCGGAGGCTGAGTGCCGCGAGCGCCGAGGCCTTCGTGATGCCGGGCGCGGCGATCTCGACGAACGGGGCGCCGGAGTGCGTGACAGTCGCGGCCTCGCCCGCGAGATCGAGGGTCACACGCAGCAGGTCGTCGACCGGCCACGTCGGGTGGAGGGCGATCAGCTTGGTGACACCTGACGCACAGAGGCCGATTGCATCGTCGAGGACCGGATCGATGTCGTCGATGTGCGGGCGCACTGAGGCATAGGCCGGCTCCTGCCCGTAGACCAGCCCAGCCTCGGTGGCGAAGCAGATCCCAGGGACCGCCGCGCGTAGGGCGTGCACCAGTGCCCGTGCCGCGTCGGCCTCCAGCGCGCGCTGCTCGACGAGCGCGTGGGCGTCGATGTCGTAGACGAGAGCGCCGTTCGCGCAGATGGCCAGGCCTCCGAAGCCGCCGGCGTCCGCGATCTGACGCACACGGCGAGGAGGTCGTGCGGTCACGACGACGGTCGTGATCCCCGCCGCGTTGAGGCGCGCGAGGACACCGCGAGTCCGCTCCGACACCGTGCCGTCGGTGAGCAGCAGCGTCCCGTCGAGATCGGCGGCGATCAGGCGAAACGGCATCGTGAGGGACGGTTCGCGCCTCTACCCCTCATACCGCCAGGGCGGCGACTCCGGCGGCTCCGAGGACAGGCGGAAGCGGGGGAGGGCGAGGCCGTCACCGAGGTCCGCAAATTCCACCTCGACGCGCAGGCCGATGGCGACGCGCTCCTCGTCCTCGGGATTGCCGTTCGCGTCTACGAGGCTCGAGATGATCCGCAAGCCGTCGTGCTCGGTCGGGAAGCCGCGCTGCTCGTCCAGCTCGACGAGGACGACCGGGTACGGGGTGCGCGTGAGGTACACGGGGTTGATGGCCTGCGCCACGATCTCGTAGGAGTAGATCGTGCCCTTGCCGGAGACCGGCTGCCACGTCGACTCGAGCGCGGTGCAGAAGGGGCAGGCGGTGCCCGGCGGGTAGCGCAGCTTGCCGCAGTTGGCGCAGTGCTGGAGGGACAGCCGCCCCTCGCCGGCCTCGCGCAGGAAGCCGAGGTGCTCCGGGTCGTTCGAGGGGACGATCACCGGGACGCCGAGGTACTCAGGCACTTGTCTTCACCCTCTCCCTAACCCTCTCCCATCAAGGGAGAGGGGACCGGATTCCTCTACCCCAGCCGTCTCCTATGAAAGGGAGAGGGACCGGAAACCCTCACCCTAACCCTCTCTCAGGAAGGGAGAGGGGACCGGATCTGCCCCCTCTCCCCTTGTGGGAGAGGGGACCGGATCTGCCCCCTCTCTCCTTGTGGGAGAGGGGACCGGATCTGCCCCCTCTCTCCTTGTGGGAGAGGGGACCGGATCTGCCCCCTCTCCCCTTGTGGGAGAGGGCGGGGGAGAGGGGACACTACGGCCTGCGCATGATCAGCGAGGAGCCGGTGGCCGGGCTGGCCCAGCCGAGGTTCATCGTGATCTCGGCGTCGCGGACCTGGCGGCAGCCGTGCTCGCCGTAGTCGTAGGTGTGCTCGCCCGAGGCCCAGCCGGGGCAGTAGTCGTCGGCCTGGCCTCGGAGCTGGCGCACGTTCTCGGCGACGAGCGCAATGCCGTGCGTGTAGCCCTCGCAGAGGTGGCCGCCGCTCGTGTTGTTGGGCCGCGCGCCGCCCAGCTCGATGATGCCGCTCGAGACGTAGCCGCCGCCCTCGCCCTCCTTGCAGAAGCCGTAGGCCTCGAGCTGGAGCATGGTGGTGAAGGTGAAGGCGTCGTACGAGCCGGTGACGTCGACGTCCTCGGGCCCGATGCCCGCCTGCCCGAAGACGATCGGCGCGCCGTAGAACCCGGCGACCCTCGAGATGGGGCCGCGGCTCCAGTGGTAGCCGCCCTGCGGCTTCGTCACGCGGCCGGAGACGCCCATGATCACGGCGGGCGTCTGGCGGAGGTCGCGCGCCCGCTCGATGCTCGTGACGATGAGCGCCGAGCCGTTGTCCGTCTCGACGCAGCAGTCGAGCAGGTGCAGCGGCTTCACGATCCAGCGCGAGTTGACCACGTCCTCGACGGTCAGGCGCGTCGGGTAGTAGGCCTTCGGGTTGTTGTTGGCGTGCTTGCTGTGCGCGACCTTGACGTGCGCGACCTGCTCGCTCGTCGTGCCGTACTCGTACATGTGACGCATGAACGAGGGCGCGAACGACTGCCCCGCTGCCGACATGCCGTGAATGCCCGAGGTGATCGAGCCGGCGGTAAAGACCGGACGCTGGCGTCCCGTGCCGCCGATGCGCGCCTCGGTGTAGCCGTTCATCGCGCGGTAGAGCGCGACGGTGTTGCACATGCCGGCCTCGATGGCGCCCATCGCGAGGCCGATCAGCGCCTCGATGCTGGAGCCGCCACCCTGCACGTCCATGTAGAAGTTGAGGCGGATGCCAAGGTCGTCGGCGATCTGCGGCGACGGCGTCGAGTCGTTGCCCGAGTACGACATCATGCCGTCGACCTCGTCGGGCCGCAGCCCGGCGTCCTCGATGGCCTGCTTCACCGCCTCAACGCCGAGTGCGCGGGTGGTGCGTCCCGAGTCCTTCGAGAACTCGGTCTGCCCGATCCCGACGATGGCGTAGCGGTCGCGCAATCCCGGCATCGCCGCCTCCGTTCGTCCTCGTGCCGCCCGGCCGCGAGGCGTGGCCGAGTATACGCGGACGTGGTAGGGAGAGGCGGAGTCAGACGCTACTTCCGGCGGAGGGCCTCGCGGCTCCCTTCGTCGATGATTGGCAAGTACTCCTGGTGCCTCCGGACGAAGGTTCCGACGAAGGGGCATTCCGGAATGACCGAAAACCCGTTCTCACGCGCGTCATCGAGGGCGACCTTGACGAGTGCAGACCCGATGCCACGTCCCTCGAGTGGCTTTGGCACCCCGGTGTACGTCAGGGTGAGGCTCGTCCCGCGCAGCCTGTAGTCGAGCACGGCCAATTGCCCCTCGACCTCGGCTTCGTAGCGTTGGCGCGCCTCGTTATGCGTCACCTCAAGGTCTTCGTGCACGGATGCGCTCCTCTCAGTCCGACGACCCGACGGGGGGCCACCACCCCGCTCGACCGTCTCGTCCTTCATCCATCCCTCACGCGCGGTGGGCGTTGTATAACTGCGTATTATCACAGGTCGAATCGAGACCTCCGGCGAGGGACTCGAGGCGAGGCGGGAGGACGACGTGGACGAACTGCTGAAGATGCTGACTCAAGGCGGCGGCGGTAACGCTGTGCAGCAACTGGCCCAGCAATTCGGGCTTTCGCCTGAGCAGACGGAGAAGGCGGTCCGCGGACTCGCTCCGGCGCTGACCGGCGCTCTTGGGCGCAACGCGAGCAGTCCCGGCGGCCTCGAGTCGCTGCAGTCGGCGCTCCAATCCGGGAACCATGGCCGCTACGTGGATAGCCCGGCAGCCCTCGCCGACCCCGCCAGCACCGAGGACGGCAACGCAATCCTCGGCCACCTGCTCGGCAGCAAGGACGAGAGCCGGCGGGTCGCAGGCGAGACCGCCGCCGCGACCGGCATCGACGCCGACATCCTCAAGAAGATGCTGCCGCTGCTCGCGACTCTCGTGATGGGCTCCGTCAGCAAGCAGGCTTCGGGCAACTCCGGCGCGGGAGGCCTGGGTGGGCTGGGCGGACTCACCTCGATCCTCGAGGGCCTCGGGGGCGCCGGCCTGGGTGGGGCGACCGCGGGAGGGGCCGCCGGTCGGTCCGGAGGGGGCGGCCTCGGAGGGCTGTTGGGGAAGGTCTTTGGGCGTCGCTAGCGGAGCACCTCCGAGCATCGAGGTGAGCGCCGCGAGGCCGTCCGGATAGCGAGACGGATCGCGCCGGCTACCGCACGCGAGAGCGTTCACACAGGCACGTTCGTCGTCGTCATCTCCGCGAGGAGGCGGCCCTCCGAGCCGGTGACCGCGATGCGGACGACGGTGACGCGCCGGCCGCGACGCACGAGGCGTGCCTCCGCGCGCACGCGGCCGGCGTCCTGGTTGCCGACGATGACCGCGTGGACGTCGATGACGGCGAGCGGACGGCCGTCGCCACCTGCCTCGACGGAGTTCGAGCGGACGGCGAGCGCCGTGCCCGCAACGTCCGCGAGTGCCAGCAGCGCGCCCCCGTGGAGCAGGCCGCGCGGGCTCCGATGGCGGTCGTCCATGTCGATCTCGACGACCGCGTGCTCGGCGTCGAGTTCCACGGTCTCGAAGCCCATGTGCTCGCGGAAGCGCGGCGCTCGCGTGTCCGTCGGCGGCTCGTTCTCGCCCGTCATCGATCCTCCGGTCGTCGTGCTCGAAGCCAGGTGACGCAGCGGCATCGTAGTGCGCGCGGCGCCCGATGCCTCGGGCGAATCATCACGCTCGATATGTTCAGGTTCTCTGCGTCGGGGTGACCCAAGCGTGAGTGCCGGGTTACCTTTTCGACGGAGGGAGAACTGGACGTATGAGACTTCTACAGGCTTCGCGAGCATGGCTCGTGGCGCTCCTCGCGGTCGCGGCGCTCTTCGGGGTGGCGTGCACCGACGAGGATCCCGCCGACGAGGTTGGCGGGGTCGCCCCGACGACAGCGGCCGGAGAGGGGACTGCCGCACCCGAGGGAACAGCCACGGCCGAGGGCACTGCCAGCGGTGGCGAGCAGGTCCCGCCGCCGACCACATCGGGCAACACGCTCGCGGCGGTGCAGTCGCGCGGCACCTTGAACTGCGGCGTCAACGACGGCGTGCCCGGCTTCGGCTTCGTCGAGCCGGACGGCAGCTTCGCCGGCTTCGACGTCGACTTCTGCCGCGCCATCGCGGCGGCTGTCCTCGGTGACGCCGAGGCCGTCGAGTACGTCCCGCTGACGGCGGCAGCGCGCTTTGAGGCGCTCACCTCGGGTGAGATCGATGTCCTCATCCGCAACACCACGTGGACGCTGTCGCGCGACGCCGACCTTAACGCGGCGTTCACCGTGACAACGTTCTACGACGGCCAGGGCCTGATGGTCCGTGCCGAATCCGGCTTCGAGTCCGTCGAGGACATGGACGGCGCGACCGTCTGCGTGCTCCAGGGCACCACGACCGAGCTCAACCTCGACGACCGCTTCACCTCGGCGGGCGTCGCGTACACGCCGCTCACGTTCGAGGACGTCGAGACGCTCGAGGCGGCATTCGCCGAAGAGCGCTGTGACGCCTGGACCTCGGACAACTCGCAGCTCGCCTCGCGGCGTGCGACCTACCCCGAGGACGCCGGAGGACCGGACTCACTGACGATCCTCGCTGAGACCTTCTCGAAGGAGCCGCTCGGGCCGGCCGTGCTCGACGGCGACAGCGAGTGGTTCGACGTGGTGAACTGGGTCGTCATCGGCATGATCGAGGCGGAGGAACTTGGTATCTCGAGCGAGAACGTCGACGGGGCCATCGAGGCGCCAGAGAACCCCTCGGTGGCGCGACTCCTCGGGGTGCCGTTCGAGGGCGGCGAGGTGACGAACTTCAACCTCGGACTCGACAACACTTTCATGCAGGAAGTCCTGCGCCAGGTGGGCAACTACGGAGAGGTCTATGAGCGCAATATCGCGCCGCTGGGCCTCGCGCGCGAGGGCACGCCCAATGCGCTGTGGACGGATGGTGGCCTGATCTACGCGCCGCCGTTCCGCTAGGACGCAGGTAGTGGAGGGGACCAAGCCGGTCCCCTCCCCCACTCCTAATCGATGATCGGATCCATCGCGAGTACGCCCTTACTGCGGCGTCGACGCAACCGACGCATCCTGCTGCAGGCGGTTTTCGCCGTCGGCGTGGGGTTGCTGCTCTGGTACCTCTACCAGCGCGCGATGAGCCTCGACGTGGGCTTCGGCTTCCTCGACGACCGCGCCGGCTTCGGCATCAGCCACACCTTCGGTTTCGAGTACAGCAGCGGCGGGTCGCGCTGGAGCGCGTACTGGATCGGCGTGTGGAACACGGTCCGTCTCATCCTCGTCGGCATCGCACTGGCGACGGTCATCGGGATCGCTGCCGGCGTGGCGCGTCTGTCCTCGAACTGGCTCGTTTCGAGGCTCGCGGCGGTCTACGTCGAGGTCTTTCGCAACACCCCACTGCTCGTGCAGCTCGTGTTCTGGTACACGGCGGCACTGCTGCCGCTGCCCCCGATCTCCCGAGCGCTCGACCTCTTCGGCGCGTTCTACCTCTCGAATCGTGCCGTCGTCGTTCCATGGGCCACGGCGCGCGAGGGCGTCACGACCTGGATCGTGATCGTCGCTGTTGGCGGCGTGGCGGCGTGGCTCATCCGGCGCTGGCGCATCGCCGTCGAGGAGCGCACGGGCCGGCCCGGTCGCGAGAACACGATCGCGCTCGCGGTCTTCATGGTGCTCGCGGTCAGTGGCTTCCTCGCCACCGGCCGGCCGCTGCAGTTCGAGTCGCCCGACCTCGTGGTGCCCGAGCGCGGCGTGCCGAGGATCGTCGGCGGCATGAGCATGACGCCCGAGTTCGCGGCGTTGCTGTTCGCGCTGTCGATCTACACGGCCGCGTTCATCGCGGAGATCGTGCGCGGGGCGATCCAGTCGCTGCCGCATGGCCAGACCGAGGCAGCGCAGGCCATCGGGCTGTCGGGCGGGCAGCGGCTGACGCTGATCATCCTGCCGCAGGCGCTGCGCATCATGATCCCGCCGCTCACGAACCAGTACCTCAACCTCACGAAGAACTCGAGCCTGGCGGTCGCGGTGGCGTACCCGGAGCTCGTCTCCGTCGGTCGCACGCTGATCAACAACGCGGGGAACGCGATCCCGGTGTTCCTCCTGATCATGGCCACCTACCTCGCGATGAGCCTCGTGATCGCGGTGCTGATGGGACTGCTGAACCGCCGCGTGCAGATGGCGGGGTCCTGATGACGGCCGAGGTCGCGACACGCCGCCGTCCGGCACGGGCGTCCATCACGCCGCAGCGCTGGCTGCGAGACAACCTCTTCAGCAACGCGTGGAACACGCTGCTCACGCTCGTCACCATCGCGCTCATCGCGCTGGTGATCGTGCCGGTCGTTCGCTGGGCAGCGATCGAGGCGGACTGGACCGTCGTGATGACGAACCGGAAGCTGCTCTTCCTTGGGCGCTTCCCCATCGAGGAGATGTGGCGGCTCTGGCCGCCGGTCTGGCTCGCGGGTCTCCTCGCGGGGCTCTCGACCGGGCTCTGGGCGCGGCCCGGACGCCGCGAGGTGGCGGCCGGTCTCCTCGTGCTGGCGTTCGTCTTCGTGGTGCTCGCGCAGGGCGAGCCGGCGTTGCGACTCGCGCTGGCGGTGGCGCTGGGTGTCGGGGGCTACTCCCTCGCGAACCGCGCTGGCGCCGAGGCCGGGCCGCGCGGACTGGTGGTGCGAGCGACCGTCGCGGGCTGGGTGCTGCTCATCCCGCTGACGCTCGCGCTGCTCCTCCTCGGAGAGCCGGTGCGGACCTCGCTCTGGGGAGGGTTGATGCTGAACCTCGTGCTCGCGGGGGTGGGCATCGGGGGAGCGTTCCCCTTCGGGGTGCTGTTCGCCCTCGGCCGCACGAGTTCGCTGCCGGTCGTGCGCGTCGTTTCGATCGCCTACATCGAGCTGGTGCGCGGCGCGCCGCTGCTCGCGTGGCTGCTGATGGCGCGCTTCCTGATGCCGTCGTTCCTCCCGACGACGTTCGGCCTCGACGACATCGACATCGTCTTCCGCGCGATGCTCGTCTACATCTTCTTTACCGCCGCCTACACCGCGGAGATCGTGCGCGGGGGGCTGCAGTCGCTCCCGCGCGGACAGGTCGAGGCGGCGCAGGCCCTCGGATTGTCAGCGCTGCAGACGACGTGGCTGATCGTGCTGCCACAGGCGCTGCGGGCGGTCATACCGGCGCTCGTGAGCCAGTTCATCACGCTCTACAAGGACACGTCGCTCGTCTTCATCCTCAGCCTCATGGACCTGCTCGGCGCCGCGCAGGCTGCCACCGAGCAGCGTGAGTTCTTCGGGAGGCAGCGCGAGGCGTTGCTGTTCGCCGCCGCCGTCTTCTGGGCAGGCGCCTTCACGATGTCGCGGCTCAGCCTCCGCATCGAGCAGCGCCTCGGACTCGGGGCGCGATGATGGCGACGTCTCCCGGCTTCGGAGGCAGCATGGACGGAGCGAGGACCGACGAGCGGCGGCCCATGATCGTCTGCGAGGGCGTCGAGAAATGGTATGGCGACTTCCAGGCGCTGCGCGGGATCACGACGACGATCCCCGAGGGTGAGAGCGTCGTCGTCTTCGGGCCGTCGGGGTCCGGCAAGTCGACCTTTATCCGCACGCTGAACCGCCTCGAGCCGCACGACGCCGGGCGCATCCTGATCGACGGTGTCGAGCTGAACGACGACGTGCGCAACCTTGACCGCATCCGCTCCGAGGTCGGCATGGTCTTCCAGTCGTTCAACCTGTTCCCGCACCTGACGGTGCTCCGCAACGTATCGCTCGGCCCGCAGAAGGTGCGCCACCTGCCGAAGGCGCGGGCCGAAGCGATCGCCCTCGAGCTGCTCGAGCGAGTCGGTATCGCCGAGCAGGCCTCGAAGTTCCCGGGCCAGCTCTCGGGAGGCCAGCAGCAGCGCGTGGCGATCGCACGGGCGCTTGCCATGCAGCCCAGGATCATGCTCTTCGACGAGCCGACGTCGGCCCTCGATCCCGAGATGATCAAGGAAGTCCTCGACGTCATCCGCGACCTTGCGCGGTCGGGGATGACGATGATCGTGGTGACGCACGAGATGGGGTTCGCGCGCGAGGTGGCGGACCGCATGCTCTTCTTCGACGAGGGGCTGATCGTGGAGGACGGCACGCCGGACCATTTCTTCACGAGCCCTCGCGAGGAACGGACGAGGCTCTTCCTGAGCCAGATCCTCTAGGGACGGTCGGACCGCGTCCTCAACCTGAGGGTTCGAAGCAGTCACATCATGCGACGCGCCTGAAGTCCATCGGTTGACGTACTGTGTCGTAAGCCTCCTCCATCCCGACCGCTCCGAACCGAGCGCCGCGTCGGACCTCGATGGGCCTCGGGAGCCGCAGACCGCTCCGGAGCCGCCGCCACTCGACTGACATGCGAGGTGGCAGATTACGCTTGTTCACAGTTCTCGCCGGGCGTAGATTCCGCAATCGTGCCAGCACACGGCTGACACAGGTGTCCGGTGTCACAGTCGGCGCCGGGAGGAGGGAACTTGGCTGGAAAGCGAATGAAGGCTGCGCGACACGGAGCCGTCGCCGTCCTCGCATTCGGAGCGCTGGGGCTCTTCGGAGCGGCGTGCACCGATGAGGGCGACGGCGGCGACGAGCCGACCGCCACGGCGACAGCCGAGGCGACGTCGACAGCGACGACCGAGGCCACTGCGGCCGCAACCGCGACCGAGGCCGCCACCGAGACGGCCACCGCGACCGCAACGGCAGAGGCATCCGCGGAGATCAACGTCGTCACGGTCTCGGCGACCGACTACGCCTTCGCCCTCGACGGCGAGTTCGTGCCGGGCTCGAACGAGATCCGTCTCGTGAACGACGGTGCAGAGCCGCACCACGTGCAGCTCGTCCGGCTCCTCGAGGGCAACACGTTCGACGACTTGACTGCCGCGCTGGCGGTGCCAGGTCCGCTGCCTGCCTTCATGGAGGGGCAGGGCGGCGTCGGCGTGATCGAGCCGGGTCAGGACGGGACGCCGGTGTTCTCCGACCTGCCCGAGGGCGAGTACGCGCTGCTCTGCTTCGTCGAAACGGCGGAGGGCGTCCCACACTTTGCCGAGGGCATGGCGTTGCCGTTCACGGTCGAGGGCGAGGCGAACACCGCCGCGCTTCCGGAAGCCGACGAGGAAATCGTCGCGCGCGACTACGCGTTCGACGCTCCCGAGACCGTCGCGGCGGGTGAGGTCACGTTCGAGCTGTCGAACACGGGCAACGAGTTCCACGAGGCAACGCTGGTCCAGCTGGCTGAGGGCGTCACGGTCGACCAGCTTGGCGAGATCCTCGCGAGCACCGAGCCGGCCCCTGCGGATGCACCGGCCCCGTTCGCTGGGATGTCGGGTATCAACGCCGTGAGCCCCGGCGTCACCCAACGCGGCACGTTCAACCTCGAGGCGGGCAACTACGCCTGGCTCTGCTTCGTGCCAAACGGCGAGGGCATCCCGCACTTCGCGCTGGGCATGATTGCCCCGCTGACGGTCGAGTAACAACTCCCTCCGGGCGCGACGAGTAGCCGCCGCCCGTCGGGGCATGCAACTGGTACCAAGACGGGCCCCGGCAAACGCCGGGGCCCGTCGCATTCACCCCCGAGGCGCGGACGCGCCCTTGAGGGACTAGTCGGCGGTGAGCACGAGGGTGCCCGTCGCGGACAGGGTGCCGCCGGTGCCGTTGACGACCGCGACCTTCGCGTTCGTCTGCTTGCCGGGCAGCCCGTTCACGCCGTCCTCGGCGGTCCCGGAGAGCTGGCGGTAGGTCTCGACCAGCAGCTGCATGCCGTACATGCCGGAGTGGTTGAACGACAGGCCGCCGCCGTTGGTGTTCACCGGGAACTTGCCGCCAGGGCTGGCGTTGCCGTCTGCCCAGAGGCTCGGACCCTCGCCGCGCTTGGTCAGGCCGAGCATCTCAGCGGTGATGCCGGCGGTGACGGTGAACGAGTCGTAGATCATCGCCATTTCCATGTCCTCGGGACCGAGGCCCGCCATGCGGTAGGCGCGGTTGGCGGAGTGGTGGGCGGAGGTGGCGGTGAAGTCGCGCATCTCGAGCATCGTCGCGTGGCCGATTGCCTCACCGGCGCCGGCGATCCATACGGGTGGGGTGCGGAAGCTGCGAGCCATCCGCTCCGAGGCGACGATCACGGCGCCGCCGTGGTCGGTCACGAGGCAGACATCGAGGAGGTTGAGCGGCCAGGAGATGACGCGGGAGTTGAGCACGTCCTGGACGGTGATCGGCCCACCGTTCGCGTTCGTCTCCTTCGAGTGCATCACGGCGCGCGGGTTGAGGCCAGCCCACTCGCGCGTCACGACGGCGATGTTGGCGAAGTCTTCCTTCGTCGAGCCGAACTCGTGCATGTGGCGGGTCAGCGCGTGCGAGTACTGGCTCGGCGGGCCGCTGGTGCCGTACGGGCTCACGTAGAGCGCGTCAGCGGACCACGGTTCCGCGCCGCCCGCGCGAGGGAAGCTGCGCTGGGAGTAGCCCGCCTGGCCGTTGATCACCACGGCGATGTCGAAGATGCCGGCGTTGATCGCCGCGAGGGCGTGGTGCACGTGGATCTGGAACGAGCAGCCACCGACCGAGGTCGTGTCGACGTACTTCGGGATGATGCCCATGTACTCGGCGTACACGTTCGCGTTACCCGTGGCGAACACCGCCTCGATGTCGTGCGGGCGGATCCCGGCGGCGCGGCAGACGTTCTGCACCGCCTCGATGCCGAGCATCGTGTTCGTCTTCGGGGTCTCGAGGTAGCCGATCTGGTCGGACTCTGCGGCCGCGACGATCGCCGCGGCGCGGGACGGGTTGTTGGCCAACGAATGCTCCTTAGTCGTCCGGGCTCGTGGTGTTCGTCGCTACTCGACCACGCGCCAGTAGGGCACGTAGACGTCGTCGCTGGCCTGGTCCCACTCGACCTTGACCTTCGCGCCGATCTTGATCGACTCGGGCGCGTTGGCGTCGACCCCGCGCAGGACGGTGAAGACGCGGTCGCCTTCCTTCAGGTCGATGTAGGCGGTGACGAAGGGGACCTCGGAGGCCCAGCCACCGAAGGCGCGGTGCTGGACCGCATACGTGTGGATGAAGCCCTCGCCGCTCCCCTCGATCCACTCGATGGTGTCGGCGCCACAGTGAGGGCACATCGTGCGGGGGTAGAAGTGCACCTTGTTACATGTCGTGCAGCGGGGAAGCATGAGCTTCCCTTCTTTCGCACCTTCCCAGTACGGGCCGGCCGTGTAGGGCTCGGGCACCGGGATGGGCTTGTTGTAATCGGGCAACGGGCAACCTCCCTCGACGGCTATCGGCCGGCTGGCAGCATCACGCACATGGGTACGTAAGGGCCGCGGGGAATGTATGCGGGCGCTGCCCGCGGGTCAAACTCGTTTCGTGAAGGGCGCGCTCAATCCTTCGCCCTTCAGTGCAAGCCGGTCCTGGTGGCGCTAGGATGCGCCACCAGGATGCACGCGGGATACCGATCAGGAGGCAGCAGTGGGCGTCGTTGATGAGTTCAAGGCCTTCGTCCTGAGAGGCAACGTCGTCGATCTCGCGGTCGGCGTCGTCATCGGCGCGGCCTTCGGCACGGTGGTGACCGCGATCGTCGAGGGGCTGCTCACGCCGCTTATCGCGGCGGTCTTCGGCGAGCCGAGCTTCGGTGGCCTGTCGTTCACCATCAACAACGCCGTCTTCCTCTACGGCGCCGTCCTCAACGCGATCATCTCGTTCCTGTTGGTCGCAGCCGCCGTCTTCTTCTTCGTGGTGAAGCCGATGAACCTGCTCACCGCGCGCGCTCGGCGGGAACCGCCAGCGGACCCGACGACGAAGAAGTGCCCCGAGTGCTTCAGCGAGGTGCCGATCCAGGCACGGCGCTGCGCCTTCTGCACCGTCGAACTCGCGCCCGCCGCGTCCTGACGGGCCAGGGTGCTAGCCGTGGGCGCCCTTGATCGGACCGCCGTTGCTGTCCGCGCTCCCCACCCGCTGAGGGGCGAATGCGCTCCGCAGTGACTGCGCCACTCCTCGCAAACCGAGCGGTCGCAGGAGGGTACGAGTCGCCGAGGTAGCGTCGTCAAACCAGAGCGGCAGCGGGTTGCCGGTTGCGACGAGTGCGCGATGGTAGCGGTAGGTCTGCATCTGCCAGTGCTCGGTCCACGCATTCGCCGTCATCATGTCGAGGAATCGCACGCTACCCGACTCGAACGCCTCCTCGACGGTGCGGGACAGGCGTAACGCGCCCGGGCTGTACTGCGCGAAGCGTTCGTCGTAGGTCGTGAACAGTCCCGCCAGCGTGTTTCCCATGCGGATCCACATATCGAGGACGATGGGCTCGCCGGCAACCTCGAGGACATGCCACTCGAGCCAGCCGCGCCGCGCCAGCCTCCAGCAGAGCCGGCGATAGAAGTTGTGCTTGCTCGGCGACGAGAGCAGCGCGACGCCATCTCGCCCCTTCCAGCCGCTCGCCTCGAGGCGCGCGAAGTCCTCGAGCAGGCACAACGCCTCAGGGCCTTCGACCGTGCGGTAAGTCACCTCGCCGGGGAACGCGTCCTCGAGCCGCCGCGCGCGCCGTCCGAGGTTCTTGCGATGGCTGCGTCCGAGCCTCCCGAACCACGACTCGAACGTTCCGTCGATTGCGATGAGCTTGCCCGGTGCGGTCGCTCGGGTCCGTACGCCTCGGCGACGAGCGAGGTCGGGGAGGACGTTCGACAGTCCTTCGCGGAGTCCGCCGAACTCGAGTGCGACTCCCGGACGCCACTCGCGCGCGGCCGCGAGCAGCGCGTCGAGCACCGGCGCCGTCAGAGCCGCGTCGATGACCGGTTCTCCGGAGCGCTGGTAGTACTCGCCGGGCACCCGCACGAGGGGACCGCGCTGCGCCCGCAGGTTCCATCCGTCTTCCACGAGTGGCATCACGCCGACCAGACGCTCGCCGTCGTAGGCGGCGAAGCAGCACCACCGCACCTCGCCGTCGCAGCGGAGGTTCGCGTTCTCTTCGATCTGCGTGACGAACCAGGCGTACGAGGCGATGGGTGATGGATGGGGAGTCGAGAGCAGCAGCGCATCCCACTGCCGTGCGATCGCTCGGAGGCCCTCGCGATCCGTGATGGCCTCCACGCGAAGCGCTAATCCGGGAGAGGTGTGAGGTCGGTTCATGGTGATCACCCAGCGCAATTCCGAAGTGCGCTGAGGATGCACGCTCAGGGGTCAATCTCCCGTGAGAGCGTGGTAGGGAACCGTGAAGAAAGGTGAGGAATAGTTCAAGGTCTCCCGGGGCGAAGGTCCTGGTCCCTTGAGAAATAAGGGAGCGGCGCCGCGGGACGCCGCTCCTGCCGCCGATGGCGGAGATCCGGCCGCTAGCCCGTCTTCATCCGGTGACCCTCGTCCAGCCACATCGCCCGGGCTTGGTCGCTGATGTAGCAGGTCCAGCTGCTCATCCAACCGTGGCCACGGAAGTTGAGCACGTAGTTGTGCCACGCCAAGCGTCCGAAGGCCTGCGGCCACCAGAAGTCCCAGACTCGGTCGTGGATGATGTCCCAGATCTGGCCCCAGAGCTCGGTCTTCGCCTCCATGTTCGCCTCGGCACGCTGCTGCTCGAGGAGCGCGTCCAGCTCGGCGTCGCCTTTCGCGTTGTAGTTGAGGCTGCCGCCGGTGTGGTACCAGGGATACACCCACTGATCCATGGAGTAGCCGGGCGGGCCCCACACGATCCCGATCGAGTCAGAGAAGTTGCGGTCGGAGAGCAGCGTGACCTGGGTCGGGTTGTCCACCTCGCGGAAGGAGATGTTCACCTCGGGCAGGGCGCCCATCACCCCCGGGATGATGTTCTCGGCGGACGGCGCGCGGTCGTACCAGGTGACGTGTTCCCACGTCAGCTTGTTGTCGGCGGAGTAGCCCGCGGCCTGCATCAACTGGCTCGCCTGCTCGGGGTCGAACTGGTACCACGGGCCATTCGCGACGGCTGTGGGGTACTCGTCGTAGAGCAACGCCCAGGGCATCGGGGGCAGCGAGAACGCCCCTTCGGGATTGCTGCTGTCACCGTAGTTCCTCGCCAGGTCGAACTCGTTTCGGTCGAACGCGAGGGAGATCGCGCGTCGCACGCGCTCGTCCTGGAACTTCGGGTTCGTCATCTGGAAGTGCCAGCCGTTGACGTTGGCGCCGCGGGAGATCGGGTACTTCCACAGCACGGAGTCGTCCGACTGGTTCATCAGCGAGTCGCGGTCGGCGTCGTCGCGGAAGTCCGTCGAGAAGATGTTGTCGGTCGTGTAGGCCGCACGCTGCGCCGCCGTGTCGTTCTGGACGATGTTGATCACGCGGTCGAGGAAAGGCAGCCCCGTCTCGAAGTAGTCGGAGTGCTTCACGAAGGTGGAACGCTCCTTCGGCGTCCACTCCTCCTGGACGAACGGCCCGGTCGCGATGGCCTGCTTGTCGAGCCGCTCCGGATCCTCGATGAGCTCTTTCACCCACATGAACGACCACGCTGCGATGTTCGTCGGGAAGTCGGCAAGCGGCTGCTCGAGCGAGACCTTCACCGTGTAGTCATCGGGGGTCTCGATCGCGGAGACCAGGCCGAAGACGTCCGCCTGCGTGCCGCCGGCCTGGTACCGCTCCATGGAGAGCTTGATGTCCTCGGCGGTGTACTCGCGGCCGTTCGTCGGATCGACGTTGTGCGTCTTGATGCCCTGGCGGATATGGAACGTGAACTCGGTCGAATCGGGGTTGGCCTCCCATGACTCCGCGAGATCGGGCTCGATTTCGACGAGGAACGGGTGAGCCTGCGCCCCGGTCCGCGCCCGCACCACCTTGTTGTTGGTCAGGTTCATCGTCGAGTAGATCGTGCAGGACAGCGTGCGGTTGATGTCCATGCGTGGCGGGTCGAGGTAGAGCCCCACGAGTGTGCCGCCCGGGCGATGGTTGGCCAGCGGATCGAGCTCGGCTGCCGTTGGGGGCACCGGATTCTCGTAGAAGCCGGGAGTAATGCGGACCTGCCCGCTGCCGGCTTCGCCGGTACCGGCGGGGGTCGACGTACCGAGGAGGCCGCCTGCGGTCAGCGGCGTCGAGGTGGCGGCGGGGCCATCATCGTCTCCGCCGCCTCCGCAACCGAGCAAGGCGGCCCCGGCAATCCCGGCGGCCCCCGCGCTCAGCCCTCGCAGGGCCGCGCGCCGACCCATCCGCTTGCGTGACCAGTAGCCAGTCCCCTCCATCGTCGCACCCTTGCAGTTGGGTCCAGGCGGGCGCCCAGACGAGGTGTGTAGTAGAGCAGACTTGCTGTTCTCGCTCGTGATTTGCATCACGTGAGAAATATCACAGAAATAGCGGGCGTGGGATAACGAGCCGAGGCCCGACCTCGACAGCCGCGACCGTCTGCCAACCCGTCCAACTCCCTCGCACGGTCCTCCAACAAGCCTTTGATCACCGGTTGATGTCTTCTGGTGCAGAATCGCCGCAGCATCCGGCTGCCGGAAGGATTCATGATGACTGCCGAGGTTGAGGAAGCGCGGAGCGGCGAGGGGATCGCACCTCTCACGCTTGATGGCTGGACCTTCCGTATGGCGGAAGAGGCGGACGAGCCTCAGATCCTCGACATCTTCAACCGTTCGTTCGATCGTTTTCCGCCCTGGCCGGTGCAGGGTGATCAGCGCGACTTCATTCGCTGGTATGCGCAGGGCTACGAGCCCGGCACAGGCGGAATGCTCGTTGCCGCTGAGGGCGATCGCGTCGTCTGCGGAACGCTCGCGTTCGGACGCCCGCTCGTCCTCAAGGGCCGCACGGTCCGAGGCGCCCAGGGCGGCTTTATCGCCGTGAACCCGGAGGACCGCCGCCGGGGTGTCGTCAACACGTTCCTCAAGTGGGCTGTCGGCCAGAACGTGGTCGACGTCGTCTGGGGATTCACTCAGGTCGAGGCGCTCGTGAAGATGCGCCGACGCGACGGTTCGATCGAGCCGGGGAATGCCCTCGGCGTCTATGCGCGCGTGCTCGACCCCATGGGAGCCACACGCAACCGCGCCCACCCCTCGGTTCGCCATTTCGTCGGCTACACCGCCGTCGCAGCGCAGGGCTGGTGGCAGTCTCGAGGCTTCCGCACGCGGCGGGACTGGGCGATCGCTGTCGATGTCCCCTTCGACGAGCGGATCACTCCGTTCTTCGAGCGGGCGGCGCAGGCCTTCGACTTCATCCCGTTCCGGTCGGCGGCGTACCTCAACTGGCGCTACCGCGACGGGCGCGCCGGAGGGTTCATCACCCTGGTGGCGGAGCAGGCGGGCGCAATCCTCGGGTACGCGACCGTGCGCATCGTCGGGACGCGCGCCCACCTCGCGGACCTGCTCGTTCTGCCCGGGCGGAACGACGTCGCGGCCTCGCTCATCGAGCAGGCCGTTCGCGTTTCGAGGTTCCGGGGTGCGTCGGTGGTGGAATGCACCATGCCGAGCTCGCACCCCTACACCGAGGTGCTCCGGCGCGCGGGCTTTATTCGCCTGGCTGCGCGGTCGGAGGCGATGGCGGCGAAGTTCTCGGTCCGCGCGTACGCGATGGACCCCGCCGAGCTGGAGTTCCTCCGCGACCCGAAGGCGCGAATTCACGTCGTCGAAGGCGACTCCGACATGATCTAGTCGCTATCGCCGTGCCGGCCTACGAGCCGGCCTGGTGGCGGCTGCGTGCCTGCTGGTAGTCGGACACGTCCTGGCCCATGACGATGAGGTCGTAGGTGCGGCCCTCGCGGTCTTTGACGTGGCCCCGGAGCCGCGCTTCGAACTCAAACCCGAGGCGGTAGAAGACGCCGATCGCGCCCTCCTGATCCGGCGTCATCTGCGCGATCATCTTCTCGACGCCCATCTCGACTGCGATACGGAACGCGGCGCTGGTCAGCAGGCGCCCCAGTCCGAGGCGCCGCATCGCCGGCGCGACGAGGACGCGCAGCTCGGCCACGTGACGCATCCAGTTCAGATGGTTTTGCGCGACTGCGGAGTAACCCACGATCTCGCCCTCGCTGATCGCGAGCAGGGTTTGCGCTTCCCCGGTGGCGATCTCCGCCAGCCAGGCATCGATCTCCTCGGGACGCTTGATGTCGCGCCGGAGGAAGAGCAGGTCGTGATCGGGCAGCGACTGCGCGAAGCGGAGCATGAGGTCGCGGTCGTCGGCGGACATTGGACGGAGCGTGACCTCGGCCTCGCCGAGGGACACGGTCACGGGGAACGAGTCGAGCTCCATGATCTGCTGCATCGGCGGCCTCCTCCTCGATCGGGCGTCAGGACGGTAAGACGGTGCGAGGAGGTGGGCAAGGCTCGGCCGTTGCCTACCCGCCGCCAGCCGCCGGTGCGCCGGGGTCGGCCGGCGCCTGCGCACCCGCCGCCTCGGGAGGCCGGAACTCAGCCGGAGACTCCGCATTCCCAACGCGGAGCAATCGCGAGGGGCTCGCGAGCGTGATAGCAGCGATGAACGCGAGGATGCCGCCGCCGAGCACGAGGAATGTCGTCGAGGCCGAGATCGCGTCCGCCACCACACCGATGGGCGTGGCCATGAGCGGAAAGACGCTGAAGGTGAGCATGTACACGCTCATCACCCGGCCATAGAACTCCGGGCGAGCTTCGGACATCACCATCGTCGCGTTCAACGTCTGGTACATCGTCGAGCAGAGGCCGAGCACGATCAGCGCAGCGATCGCTCCCCCGTAGCCGAATGCCACCGAGAGGATCCCGAGAAGCACCAGCGAGATCCCGAACCCCGCCCCAGCACCGATCTGCAGCAACCCCTTCCGCGGGAAGTCCGTCAGCGTCGCGATCGCGATCGAGCCCACGATCGCGCCGATACCGGTGACCGTGAACATGAAGCCGTACGAGTCGGCCTCGAGTCCCAGCTCGTCGACGGCGAAGCCCGGCAGCAGGGTGAAGTAGGGCATGCCGAGGAGGGTGGGTACGAAGGCCATCACCATCAGGAGGCGCAGCGTCGGGGAATCCCAGATGTAGCGCAGCCCGATGGTGATCTCGTTGAACACGGAGCCGCGTTGGGCCGCGCCCTCGAGGTGCGACGTACTGGCAGGCAGCCGCACCAGGAACCCGATGACGAACAGGTACATGAACGCCTGAGCGAAGAACGCCGCCTCGACACCCCACGCCGCGATCATGATGCCCGCCACCGCCGGCCCGGCGACGCGCGTGGAGTTCATCGCGACGTTGTTGAGCGCGACCGCGTTGACCAGTTGGTCGTGCGGCACGATCTCGGCGAGCAGTGCCTGCCTCGCAGGCAGATTGAAGGCGAAGAGCGTCCCCTGGATGACGCCCGCAACGAACAGGATCGGGATCGTGATCACGTCGGTCGCGGTCAGGACGGCGATCGCGAGCGCCAGCATCGCTGTCCCGAACTGGACGCCGATGACGAGGTTGCGCTTGTTCACCCGGTCGGCGACGGCCCCGCCTACCAGCGAGAGGAACATCTGGGGAATGCCAGAGCCGAGCATGACGATGCCCACGGAGGCGTAGCTACCCGTGAGCTGATACGCGAGGAGGCCCTGCGCCACGATCTGCATCTGCATGCCGGTGAAGGCGGCCAGCTGCGAGAACCAGAGAAAGCGGTAGTTCCTCAGCTTCAACGAGACGAACGCCTGCCGGATCGAGGGGCGACGCCCTCCACCGCCCGGCCCCATTGGCGTCCGTGGCGGGGGACCCTGTCGCGAACCCGATGCGGGCGGCGTCGGTGAAGGCAGCGGCGGTGACAGTGGCCGGTTCGCCGCCATTGGCGGATCCCTTCACCGGCCACGTCTCTCACGAGGCCGGGTACATGAGCTTCCGGTGCGTCAGTTGAGGGAGTCTCGTCTGCCCCCGTGCGAACAGGCTGCGAGCGTGGAGGGTTCTTCAGGATAGCGGGTGCCGGCCTTAGCGTGGCGCCACACGTTGGACTGGCTTACGCCGCCACCTCCCGCGTTGATCGTCGGATCGCCGCGTGTTACAAGCCTTAGACCGCAGGAATCGCGGTCCCGGCGGGGCCGATGGAGGCGGCATGAGGCGCTCCTCACCGGGTTCGCGGCCGGGCGAACCGCGCGCTCGCTCGTGGTTCCCGCCGGTCGCCACCGCGCTCGTCCTCGCTCTGTCCCTCGTGACCCTGAGTTCCTCCGACGGTCCGCGGGCCCACGCCGCGGGGCCCGCAGCGGTCGACCCCCTCCTGCAATTGCTGGTCGACGCGTCCGCGGCCCCGTCGCCGCAGGCCGCTCCCTTCACCGCCCCGCCTGCTGGGAGACGCGCGGCCGGGCCGGCGCCGGCGCCGGTGCCGGTCTCAGACGTCGACCTCCTGCCGATCCTGTCTGAGCTGATCGCCCTCGACCGCTCCGGGCCGGAGCCCCTTGCGGGCGTCCTCATCGAGACCACCGCCAGCGAGGCACAGCTCGAGGCCAGCGGTGCCATCGTGCTCGGGCGCGTCGGCGAGATCGTGGCCGCTCGCGTGCCGGTCTCGGCGATTGGCTCGGTGGCCTCGGTGACGGGCGTGCGACGGGTGGAGGCAGCCCGCCACGTCGAGCCGTTGAACGACGCGGCACAGGCGGCGAGCAACGCCTCCAACGTCCACGAGGACTTTGGCGTCGACGGGACGGGCGTGGTCGTCGGGTTCATCGACACGGGCATCGACATCTTCCACGAGGACTTCCGCAATCCGGATGGGACGACTCGCATTGCCGCGCTCCTCGATCTCACGGCGGGCGTCGGGGGGACGGCTTACACGCGCGCCCAGATCGACGCCGAATTGCTGGCGCCGGGGACGGCCGTCCCGTTGCGCGACACGTTCGGGCACGGCACCCACGTGGCAGGGTCGGCAGCGGGCGACGGCAGCGCTGCCAACGAGGACAGCGCGCCCGCCGGCACGTACGCGGGCATCGCGCCAGGCGCGACGCTCGTCGTGGTCAAGGCCGGCGAGTTCGGCGCGACGACGGACGCGATCGTGGCCGGCCTCGACTTCATCGATGAACAGGCAGATGCCCTCGGGATGCCGTGGGTCGCGAACCTCAGCCTTGGCGGCCAGATCGGTCCCCACGACGGGACGCGCCTCGACGAGCGCGCGATCGACGCTCTCGTGGGAGCGGGACAGCCTGGAAAGGCCGTGGTTGTCGCCGCCGGCAACGATGGCTGGTTCGACCTGCACGCCAGCGGCACCGTTGCGCAGGGCGCGACCGAGGAACTGGTCGCCGAGGTGCCCGCCGGGTCCGGACTCGCGTTCGTCGACGTCTGGTACCACGGCAGCGACGAACTCGGATTCGGCTTCGTTGACCCGAATGGTGTCGGCATCCCGGCGCCGAGCCCGAGTTTCGCTCCGAAGCCCGGGCAGGCCGTGTTCTGCCTCGACTTCCTCTGGTGCGTCGGCGTGACCCACACGCTTCCGGACACCGCGAGCGGAGCGGGACACATCGAGGTGATCCTCTTCCCGGACCTCCGCCAGGCGACGCAGGGCTCGACCGTCCTCCCGGGTGACTGGACTTTCGAGCTCTACGGTGCGGATGTCCTCGACGGTGCCTTCGATGCGTGGGCGTCCCCGGGCACGGAGTTTCTGCCGCCCCACCTCGACGGTTCGATGCGCGTCGCAATGCCGGGTACCGCACGCGACGCGATCACCGTCGGCGCCTACGTCTCGCGGGAGGAGTTCACCTCGCAGGCGGGGATGTCGTCGTTTGACGTCGGCGACGAGGGCGAACTCGCGGCGTTCTCTGGCGATGGCCCGACGCGAGACGGCCGGCTGAAGCCCGAGATCACGGCGCCCGGGTCCGCGGTCATCTCGAGCCGCTCGGCGGCCGCCAGCCACGGCGGGAGCGTCCTCGCACCCGGTGGCCTCCACTACGGCTCTGCCGGCACGAGCATGGCAACGCCGTTCGTCACAGGAACCGTCGCGCTACTCCTGGAGGCGAACCCGGCCCTCGATGCCGCGCGGATTCGCGAGCTGCTCACGACGCACGCGGCCGCGGATGACATCACCGGCTCGACCCCGAACGACAACTGGGGTCACGGTCGCCTCGACGTTGCCGCCGTGCTCTGCGAGGCGCTCGGAGGCAGCGCCCCGGCGTGCAACAGCCTCACGGTGACGAAGGTGGTTGTGAACGACGATGGCGGCGCCGCAACCATCGGCGACTTCACCCTGCTCGTGGATGGTGTCCCGGTGGAGTCCGGCGTGCCGTCGCCCATCGCCGCGGGCGCGCACACGGTCAGCGAGGAGGGCGAGCCGGCGCTGGCCTACGTCGCGACGTTCTCGGGCGACTGCACGCCCGCCGGGAAGGTGACCGTTCCGGCGGGCGGCGACGCGACGTGCACGCTCACAAATGACGACCTGCCTGCGCTCGTGCCCCCGGACGCCGGGTGGCGGCTGTTCCGAGGCACCTCCGAGCCTCCGGCCGACTGGGCGAGTCGCACGTTCGACGATTCGGCGTGGGAGGACGCGGCCGGTGCGGTCGGGTATGGCGTTCCTGCGCTCGACACGACGCTCGACGACATGCAGGGCGCGTACACCTCGGCGTACGTCCGAGGTCGCTTCAACATCGCAGCCACCACGGCGGTGGACTCGCTGGTGCTGGAGATCGGTTTTGACGATGGCTTCGTGGTGTACCTGAACGGTGCGGAAGTCGCCCGGCGCAACGTCAGCGGTGCGCCGGCGCACGACGCCGTGGCGGATTCCGATGTCCCCTCCACAACTCGCGCCTACATCGCTCTCGATCCGGGCGACCTGGTGAAGGGTGAGAACGTCCTCGCCGTCCACGCGCTGAACCGAACCATCTCCGATCCGCGGTTCCTCGTGCATCCTGTGCTTCGCGCGGCAACGCGAACCGTTACGCCCCCTCCTCCAACAGGGGGAGGCGGTGGCGGTGGCGGTGGCGGTGGCGCCGTCGTTCCCGCCCCGACGCCGTCGCCGAGCCCAACCCCAACGGCGACGCCGCTCGCGGGTCCGCCGTCGCAGCCAGTGATCGCGTTGCTCGGCTTCCAGGCGCGAGGTGTTTCGCTCTGGGTGCTGGTCGGGGGCGCTTCGACTGCGGACCTCGTCGCGAGGATGGCGCAGTCCGGCGCCGACCCGCTCGGCTGCACTGTCGCCTCACTCGTCTCCGGTGACTGGGTCATCCTGATCCCCGGCGCCGCTGACCAGCGCGTGAACGCGGCATGGACCGCGGCGTTCCCCACCGGTGTGCCGGACGGAACGCCGCTCTGGAGCCGCTGCCGCTAGGATCCGACCTTGCCGCCGGTCAGCCGGTGACGCTCGTTCGTCTCATGTGCGCGACCGTCACTATCGAGCGCGATCACGGTATGGTTGGGGAACAATGATCCGGGTTTCGACCATTCTGCCCACAGAGCGTTGATGTCCCCGTATTTAGGCTGGGTCGCCGGCACGAGGAGCAGGCCGGCGTACGCACAGTGCAAGGAGGCAATCGCCGAGCGAGCGCGGAGGGTGCAGGTTGAGACGCCGACTGCTCGAATTAGCCCTCTGGCCGGTTGTCGCCAGCCTGATGCTCCACTGCTCGGACGACTCCGGCCCCACCTTCTCCGACCGATCGAGCGGCTGGCTCGCGATCGTGCAGGACGGCGCCGTCCGGCTCATCGACCCGGATGACGCCGGCGACGGGCCGCTTTCCCCGCGCGGCGGTTCCGGCCCCGTTCGCTGGTCGCCCGACGCACGCTCGCTCGCCTTCGAGGCTGAGGGCGAGATCATGCTCGGGCTCGCCGAGGGCCGCCCGCGAGTCGTCACGGAATTCGCGGAGAGCGGTCGTACTGCCCACTCCCCGCACTGGTCGCCTGACTCGTCCGAGGTCGCCTTCACCATCCGAGGCGCGGAGCCGGGGATCGCGATCATGGATGCCCGCACCGGCACGATCGCCGAGGTCGTCAACGGCGACGTCGACCTTGGGGGGTGGTGGAACATCTCGGGGGCGTTCGCTCACCTCGTCGTCACTGACCGGCCGGCGGCTCGCGTGTACGCGATCGACCGCTTTGGCGCGGTCCCACGGTATCTCGCAAGCGGGACGCACTCAGTCGCGAGCCCGGCGGACCACCGCGTCGCTGTAATCGACGGCGACGCCCTGCGCGTCTGGCGAGGCGATGACGACATCGTCACCCTCGTCGAGGGGCGCCCGGGGATCGCCGATCCAGCCTGGTCGGGGGATGGGACTGCCATCGCGTTTGCCGACGCGAGCGGTGTGTGGATTGTGCCAGCGGACGGCGGCGAGCCGGTCGAGGTCCTCAAGGGCGCACGCATTCCGACCTGGAGTCCCGATGGCTCGGAGGTGGCCGCCGAGCGCGATGGTGAGATCGTGGCGGCGCCGGCGCTAGGGGGTGCAGAGCGCGTGATTGCGGCGGGCGCTGCTCCCTCGTGGCAGCCGCCGCGTCGCCTCGATGGTCCTGCTGCCGTCTCGGTCGACCTCCCGCGAGGAGAGCCAACGTTGCCGATCAGCCTCGAGCCTGGAGATCTGGCTCCGCTCTCCTCGGCGCCCGCGGTCTCGCTCGAGCCTGCGTTCCCGAACCTGGCACTGGGCGGCCGGATCGCGGACGTCGTCTACCTCGGGGGCGGAGTGGACCGCTTCTACGCCGTCGTCCTCCAGGGCCGCATCGTGACCTTCCCGAACGACCCGGAGGTGACGACCGCGACGCGCTTCCTGACGCTGCCGGCGCAAATCAACTCCGCCCGCGAGGGCGGCCTGTTATCGCTCGCATTCGATCCGAACTTCATGCTCAACGGCCACTTCTACGTCTACTACACGACCGGCTGGTTCGAAGACGGGACGTCTGCAGGCCAGCCGGAGGCTCCGCGCCGAAACATCCTCTCCCGCTTCTCGGTGATGCCCGGTCAGGTCGACATCGCAGATCCCGAGAGCGAGTTCGTCATCCTCGACGTGTTCCCGATCAATAACGCCACGAACCAGCACAACGCTGGCCAGCTGGCCTTCGGCCCCGACGGTTACCTCTACCTCTCGCTCGGCGACGCGAACACCCCTGCGCACTCGCAGGACTTGTCCCGCCTCGAAGGCTCCATCATTCGCATCGATGTCTCGAACTCGACACCCGAGCAGCCGTACGCGATTCCGCCGGACAACCCGTTCGTGGGAGTGCCCGGCGCGAGGGAAGAGATCTGGGCGCAGGGCCTGCGCAACCCCTGGCGCTTCAGCATTGACCCGGTCACCGGCGACGTGTGGGCCGCGGATGTCGGTTCGAACGGCGCCATCAGCGCCGAGGAGGTCAACCTCGTCGTGCCGGGCGGCAACTACGGCTGGCCCGCCCGCGAAGGACTGCGCACCGCCGACTGCACGCTCTACGACTGCACAAGCATGATCGATCCGCTGTGGTCCTACCCGCGCGGACTCGATCCGCTGGTGCCGTGCGTCGCGATCGTCGGCGGCTACGTGTACCGCGGTGATGGCCTCGAAGGGCTCGACAACGCCTACCTCGTGACAGACCTCTGCCTGACGTACTTCTGGGCGGTCCGGAGACTGCCGGACGGCACTGTCGACGTCGCGCAGATCGGAGTGAGCCCGCTCGGTCCGGGCGGTACGAACGACGCGGCCCGAATCTCCTCCCTCTCGCCCGGACCGGACGGGGAGCCATACATCGTCTTCAACTCCGGTGCCGAGATCTGGAAGATGGTCCCCGCGAGCCAGGTGGCCCAGCCGACGCCGGAGCAGGACACGCGCCCGCCGGGCGTGGTGCTGGCTGAGGACGGTCTCGCCGCGTTCTACCAGCACTCCTGCGGCGCCTGCCACGGAGCCGAGCGCGAGGGTGACATCGGGCCGTCGCTAACCCCGTCGTTGCTCACGCAGCCCGACGCCTTCTACTTCGAGACGATCGCGAACGGGCGGCCGGGCACCGCGATGCCGAGCTGGCGGTCCCAGGGGCTCTCGGATGCACAGATCGCCGAAGTGGTGACCTGGCTGAAGACGACGCCCCCGTAGTACGCCTGCCCGTCTGCCGACGGGCACGTATACTCGCCACAACCCTCGATGTGTGGCGGAGGCGTCGAATGAGTGAGCAGCCGTGCCGATGCGGTCACACGAGGGCTGACCACTCCGATGCCGGTTGTACCAAGTGCCCGAGCAGCCCGATCTGGGTCGACTATCTGGCCGACTGGGTCACGCCGTGCACCGGCTACCAGCCGCGCTGACCCTCACGTTACTCGCGCTCGAGCAGTGCCGCTGAGATGTAGTTCTCGGCGAAGCTCCGCGATTCCCAGCCGAACGTCTCGACTCGCGTGCCTTCGAGATCCTTGTACACGCGGAAGAAGTGCTCCACCTCCGCGAGGAAGTGGTGCGGCACGTCGTCCAGCTCGCGGATGTCGGCGTACCTCGGGTCAACCGTCGGGACGGCGAGCACCTTCTCGTCGTCCCCCTTCTCATCGCGCATCAGGAAGAGCCCGACGGGGCGCGCATCGACGATGCACCCGGTGAACGCATCGTTCGACATCATGACGAGGATGTCGACGGCGTCTCCGTCGCCAGCCAACGTGCTCGGGATGAACCCATAGGCCGCCGGATAGTGGACCGCCGAGTAGAGCACCCGCTCCAGTCTGAACAGCTCGAGGTCGACGTCGTACTCGTACTTGTTCTGGCTGCCGCGGGGTATCTCGATCACCGCCAGCACGACTTCGGGTGGATTGGGTCCGGAAGGCAGTTCGGTGAGCTTCATTGTCCGTTCGCTCTGAGGGTGGGCGGCGTTCACGATTCGCTCTCGATCATGCGCCGAGCGCGCACTGTGCGCATCCTCACCGGCGCCCGATGGTGCCCAGGCGTCGGGGGTCGTGGAGTCGTCTGGTAGGATTCGCGCGTCCCGCGGAACCTGGCGTCGCGTTCGACCGTGCGCCTGGAGCGGAACGCCCATGCTCACGAACGAACAGGTGGCGGCGCGCCGAGCCCGCATCGATCGCTACGTGCGCCCCTTCCAGAGGTTCGTCGAGATGGAGGCGGCCGGCGGCCTCGTTCTGCTGGCCGCTGCAGTCGTCGCGTTGGTCTGGGCGAACTCGCCGTGGTCACTCAGCTACTCACGGCTGATCGGCCACCACATCGTCATCGATCTCGGTTTCGTCACGCACGACCACTCTCTCCAGGCGTGGATCAACGAGGGCGCGATGGCGCTCTTCTTCTTCGTGGTGGGCCTCGAGATCAAGCGAGAAGCGGTCGTCGGAGAACTGGCCAGCCTGAGCCGGCTCGTCGTGCCGGTGGCGGCGGCGATCGGCGGCATGCTGACGCCAGCGTTGATCTTCGCCATGATCGCGCGCGGCACAGACGCCGCCCCGGGCTGGGGGATCCCGATGGCGACGGACATCGCCTTCGCGGTGGGGGTGCTCGCACTGCTGGGCACACGGATTCCCGTGGGTCTGAAGGTCCTGCTGCTGGCGCTCGCCATCGTCGATGACATCGGCGCGATCATCGTGATCGGGCTGTTCTATGCCGGCGATGTCGCGCTGGTGCCTATTGGGATCGCAGGCGCCACCCTCGTGGCCGCGTTCGTTCTGAGGCAGGTAGGCCTGTGGTACATCCCTGCCTACTTCTTCCTGGGCATCGTTGGGTGGCTGGCGATGATGGAGTCCGGCCTGCACCCAACGCTGATCGGCGTGGCGTTCGGATTGCTCACCCCCTGGCGCGCCTGGTACCGGCCGGAAGCGCTGATCGCGATCGCAGACAGCGTGATCGCGCGCGTCCGCGTCCCCGATGCGCGGCGGGTAACCGAGGATGCGCACTCGCCAGATGTGGGTCCGTTCCTGCACCTCTCGATGGTGAGCACCCGAGCGGTCTCGCCTCTCGACCTGCTCGAGCATCACCTGGTGCCGCTCGTGGCGTTCGTCATCGTTCCGCTGTTCGCCTTCGCCAACGCCGGCGTGGTGCTCTCCGGCGAGGTCCTCGGCGGGGCCTTTGAGTCGCCCGCCACCCTCGGGATCATCGCCGGTCTCGTGATCGGGAAGCCGACCGGCATCACGGTTGCGGTGTGGCTCGCCACGAGGGCGGGCGCAAGCGTCCCCTCCGGCGTCACGTGGCCGTCGCTCGTTGGCATCGGGTTGTTGGGCGGGATCGGCTTCACGGTATCGCTACTGATCGCCGACCTCGCATTCGATGATCCGTTGCTGACGGATCAGGCGAAGATCGGAATTCTCGTCGGCTCGCTGATCGCGGGCGTCGCAGGCTTCGTCCTGCTGCGCGCGGTCACGCGTCCCGCGATCAACGAGCCGGAGTCCGTCGAGGAAGCGCGGAGCCCTGCCTAGGCCGGCGGCTGCGCCTCGTTAAACTCGAACATCACGTTGCCGTTGCTGGCGGGGTGTACCCAGGCGCTGCGGGGCGACTCCTCCTCGGTCGTGATGCGGATCCCCGCTCCCGTCGCCATCTCCTTGGCTGCTTCCACGTCGTCGACGCGCAGCCCGACGAGGTAGAGTCCCTCGCCCCCCGGGTAGGCGTCGCTGTCGCGCATCTTCATGAAGCGGGCGAGGGCGCTGTCCTCGCGCGACGGGGAGATCAGCTCAATGAGGTTCTCCTCGTCCGTCCCGATCATGCAGTTCCGGAAGCCCCAGCGCGTGTCCACGATCTCAGTGCGCTGCTTCAGGCCGAACGCCTGCTCGTAGCGCTTGATCGCCGCCTCGAGGTCGTTCACCGCCACCGAGAAGTACTGAATCCCCAGGATCGACATCGCCCTCCCCTAGCCCGCGCCGAGAGCCCCCGGCGACTGTTGCGCAGGCATTATCCCCATGCCTGTCGAGTCGGCATCGGACGGGGTGGGCGGACGAGTTCATCGTGCGCGTCGTCGCGTGAGGGCGGGCCCGCGCGTGCCATACTGGCAGCAGGACAAGGGAAAGGCTGTCTCATGACCTCCCTCGGACCCGCGGGCGCCACGGCCGCAGCGCGGCTGCGCACCGCGGCGGCCGCCTCGTCGATTCAAGCCGGCACCTGGCTGGCTGCGACGAATCGCGCGATCGAGTCGCTCGACCTCCGGGAGCGGCCCGACGTGCTCATCGCGTTCGTCGATTCGCACTTCGCGCCGCAGTACCAGGAGATCGCCGCGCGCCTCCTCGACGAGACGCGAGCGACGTGTCTGATCGGTTGCACCGGCCAGGCGGTCATCGGCAGCAGTTTCGAATCGGAGGAGGAGCCCGCCGTCTCCCTGTTGGCGCTGCACCTCCCGAGCGTGACACTGACACCGCTCGCGCTCGTCAGCAACGAACGTATCGAGGCCACGCTCGATGCCGTGGAGCAGGCACAGGCCTCGGCTTGGCTCGTCTTTGCGGACCCGTTCAGCGTGCAGCCGGAGGCGCTGGTCGCGGCACTGAACGAGCGGAGTCCTCAGGCTACGCTCATCGGCGGCATGGCTTCGGCGCACAACGGCCGCAGGGGGACGGCGGTCTTCTTCGGCAGCGAGGTCCACGAGGCAGGAGCCGTCCTCCTCGGCTTTGGCGGCGACGGAGTCGCGATCCGTCCGGTCGTAGCTCAGGGCGTTGAGCCGATCGGCCAACCTTGGACAATCACCGATTGCGAGGGCGGCGTGGTCCGCACGATCGGCTCCCGCCCGGCTCTCGAGGTGCTCCGTGAGACGCTCGCGAGCCTTGACCCGTCGACGCGTGCGCGAGCCGAGCGCAACCTCCTTGCCGGGCTGGCCATGGACGAACGGCACAGCGAAGGCCGCCGTGGCGAGTACCTCGCGCGCAACATCATCGCGGTGGACCAGACGACGGGCGCCATCACCATCGGGGATGTGCCCCGGGTCGGTCAGACGTTCCAGTTCCAGTTCCGCGACGCGGCCGCGGCTACCGAGGACCTCGCCGACCGCCTGCGCGTCTTTCGAGACGCCCTTCCCGAAGACGAGCAGGTGCTCGGCGCGTTGCTCTGCTCGTGCAACGGCCGCGGCGTCGGCCTGTTCGGCGAGCCTCACCACGACGCCACTTCGCTCGCGCGGTCGCTGGGCGACGTGCCGGTCGCCGGACTGTTCTGCAACGGTGAGATCGGCCCCGTCGGCGGGCGGACGTTTCTCCATGGATTCACCGCGAGCATCGCGATCCTGACGGCGCCCGCCTCGTAGGGCTGGGCCAGCCGACGGATCGCCCTCGACTCGCGGAGCCCGCATCGCCGTGACCGGAGTGCAGGCGTGAGAGGCGTACCCTCGGGTTCGCGCGCGTGCGGGGCGCGCAACGACGGATGGAGTCTCGGTGGCGACGAACGACGCAACGCGCCTCGCGACCGCTGGTTCCTCAGCGCCCGTGGGCATCGAGCGCCTCGCCGTTGTGGACCTTGGCTCGAACTCGGCGCGCGTCGTGGTCGCCGATGCGGCGCCGGACGGTCGCGTCGAGGTCGTCGACGAGGTGCGGGAGCAACTCCAACTCTCGCGCGAGATCGACGCGGAGGGGCGACTCTCCGAGCCGGGACTGGCGCACACCCTGGAGGCGCTCGCCGACTTCGCTGCAGTCGCTCGCGCCGCCGGATCCCGGCGCATCCTCGTGGTCGGTACCGCTGCACTGCGCGCCACGGAGAACGCCTCGGAATTGATCGAGCGAGCCCATGACGAGATCGGCGTCGATGTCGAGATCGTGAGCGGCGGCGATGAAGGACGCTTCGCGTTCCTCGGTGCGGTTTACGGCTTGCCGGTGACGGACGGTCTGCTCGTGGACATCGGCGGTGGCAGCCTCGAGATCATGCACTTCACGGAGCGCCGCCTGGACGGGACGTGGTCATTCCCCCTGGGCGCGTTGCGACTCACGGACCAGTTCCTGAAGTCCGACCCGCCGCGCCCGCGGGAGCTCGAGTCGCTCCGGTTGCACGTGGTCGCGGAGATCGGCGCGGCGAACGTCCCGCGACTCGTGCCGGGCGAGCGCTTGGCCGGGACGGGCGGCGCGATCCGCAACCTGGCGAAGATCGACAGGCGGGGCCGGCGCTATCCGGTCCCCCGGCTGCACGCGTACGAGCTCACCACTCGCTCATTGAGCAAGGTCGCCGGGCGACTCGCGGCGCAGCGTCAGCGAGACCGGGCGGGTGTCTCCGGCCTCAACCCCCAGCGCGCCGACTCGATCGTTGCGGGGGCGCTCGCCGTCGAGACGGTTGCCCAGCAGGTGCGCGCTCGGAGCATCCTCGTCTCCGGACAAGGATTGCGCGAAGGCCTGGTCCGATCGGCCTTCCTCCGAGCGTTGCCGACCCCGGAAGCGGTACGCGCGACGGCGATCGCGGCGCTATCGGCCCGATTCTCGCGGCTCGACGAACGTCGCGCCGTACGCCGGCTCGAGCTGGTCCACCAGCTTCGCGACGCGTTCGACCCGACGGCCACTCCCGAGGTCATCGAGGCGCTCGAGTACGCCGCCGCAACGCTCGACCTGGGGGCGTCGATCGACTTCTACAATCGCGAGCGCCAGACGGCGGACATCGTCCTCGCCGCCGACCTGCCCGGCTTCTCGCATCGTGACGTCGCGCTGCTGGCTGCGATCGTCCGGCTTTCCGAGGGCAGCATGAGCACCGCGCGGAGCTTGGCGCCGCTGCTGCACGCCGGAGACGAGCCGGCGTTGCTGCGCGCGGCCACCGTCCTGCAGCTAGCGGACGAGATCGAGCGGCGGCTTCCGGCCGAAGCGACAGCGCTCGCGGGGGTGGTGCAGACCCGTGGCGAGACACGGCTCGTCGCGCCCGGGTGGAGCGGCCGCCTGCCGGTCACCGTCATCGAGCGCGTAGAGCGTGTCTTCGAGCGCTCCGTCCTGATGGATCCCGCCGAGTTCGTGCCCTGACCGGGTGGTTACGGGGCGTCGAGCTGTCGCAGCAGCCTTGGCGTCATGAGCCATGCGAGCGACGCCTGCCCCGCCTCGATCAGCGGCAACTCGAGCAGGGCGACCGACCCCTTGCGGAACTGCAGGAATGCGCGGTTCTCGTCGCCGGTGAGCAGGTGCGACGCGAGGCGGTGCAGGTCTGGCTCGTGGCCGACCATCGCCACCGTGGCTGCCTCGCGGTGGGCGAGCAAGCTGGCGACCGCCTGCACGGGCAGGCTTCCGGGCAGAAGTGACGGAGCAACCGTGGGGGGTGGCCAACCGCACTCCTCGGCGAGCAGGAGCGCCGTCTGCCACGCTCGCAGGTACGGGCTCGCGAGCGTGACCTCGACCGTGGGGACAACCCGCGCGAGCCCGCGCGCCGCCCTACGGAAGCGCTTCACACCGCGTTTTGTGAGCGGGCGTTCGGCGTCGTCCGCCCAACGCTCGAAGTCGCGCGCCTCCGCGATCGCATGCCGCACGAGGTAGAGCCTCACGGCTGGCCTCAGTCCTCGCGGGATCTGCGAGCGAGGCGCCTCATCGTTCGTTTCAGCGATTTGAACTCGGCCGTGAGCCTTGCATCGAGGTCGGGTACAAGGGCGGCCGTCGCGGCCATTCCGAGCAGCTGGCGCTCCGCCAGTGCTCCCATCGCGAACGCCGTGCGAACGGGCAAGGACTGCTGCTCGGCCTCGATCAGCTCACGCAGATGCTGGTTCGCCACCTCGGCGTCCTGGTGCGTGCCGAGCACGTCTTGCAGCTGCTGGAGTGCGCGAACCGCGCGCTCGGCCTCTGGGCCATACGGGTCGGCGAAGAACTCGAGGGCGTAGCGTAGCCGCTTCCCGCGTAGGCGGAGCGCGTGGTACTCGGCTGGCGGTGACTCCGGCGTGAGCGCATCGGCGAGCGAGCGGAACCGCTGATAGCGCTTCTTAATCAACCTCGGCGCAATCTGCGCCGCGGGTGGGCTGCCGGGGGGTGGCCCAGCGCTCAGCATCGAGGTCACGTCCGTGAGCAACAGCGTGTACGCGCGCGAGTCGAGCGCGCCCAGCATCCGCTCTCGCGCGTCGTGGCGTCGCGCCTGGAGCAGGTCGACCAGCGGGGCGAGCGCCTCGCGCTCCGGCACGCGCTCGAGGCTCGCGATCTGCACGTCGAGATCGCGCACGGCGCCGAGCAGGCGGGCGATCCAGCCGAGCTCCACTCGTAGGTACTCCGACTGCGGTGCCAGCCACGGGCGGAATAGCGAGAGGGCCGCTCGCAGACGGCGGATCGCCACGCGCATGTCGTGGAGCTCCTCGGGGTCCGCCCCGAGACGTGTGCCGGGCTCATGTCGCAGCGCCTCAGCGAACTGACTTCGCAGGACCGCGTACGCAGCCTCGCCGGTGGGCATCGCCAGCGACACGTCGGTAGACCCGAGGTCCGGAGTGCCCACCGGGGTCAGACCCGCCAGCCGCAGCCCGACCTCGTACTTCGATGCAGCCGCGGGTACGAGGCCGCCGGCGACGCGCAGCGCCCCAACGAACGGCGTCACGTCGTCCGCATCGACGCCGGGCTCGAGCTCCACTTCGACTCGCGTGAGGTCATGCCGGCCATCGCTGCTCGCGCCACAGGCATACGACGACTCGTCGAGGGCGATCTCTGCCGCCGGTCGGCCGTCGACCGCGAGTTCGAACGTCCGGCGTCGCGTCCGCACCGAGAACAGCCGGGCCACGGTACGCGGCCCGCTGACGACTCGAACACGTTCGGCAACGGGACCACTGCAATGCAGCAGTGCGGCGATCCGCGGCTCGGTCAGCGGCTCGGTGATCTCCTCGCGGTCCACCGCGTCCGAGCCGCCGGAACGTTTCGTCAGCGATTTCAGCGTGGCCTCGGCGCGCGGTCCCTTGGCGCGGACGCGGAGGGCGTAGCCGGAGCGCCAGATACGCCAATCGTCAGTGTCAGCGTAGGTGTCCTCGAGCAGCGTCTCGGCTCGCGGCCGGACGGTGTACACGCCCCCCGTGGTGCGGACTCCGAGCCAACGCTCGACCGCGCCGAGGTCGGCGCATTCGAACTGCCACTCGATCTCGCGCGGTTGGGCGGGCGCGTTCACCAGGCAAGTGTACTCGGTTCCCGGGCCTGCCTCGAACTCTGCCCCTCGCCGGACGGCTGCCAGAGCGGCGGGCGCGCACGCCCGTAGGGCTGTGCCGCTATCGACCTGCGAGTTATGGTGGATCGCGCAACTCGCGCCCTCTCCCGCAGTCGTCGAAGCGCGAACGGAATCGCGTGGTGCGAAACTCTGCGAAACCCCAAATCTCTACAAATCTGCAGACTGTTCTCTTGTTTGCAAGACTTGGTGCGACGATGGTTCGGTCCTGCGAGTTGGACCACCGTGCAAGCCGGGGGAGGTAATCGTTGCGCTACCGCACCATCCGTGAGACGGACCTCACGGTTTCCGAAGTTGGCTTCGGCGTGTGGACGGTGACCGCCGGATGGTGGGGCAACTACACCGAGGCCGAGGCGATCAGCCTGCTGCGGGCAGCGCGCGAACTCGGAATCACCTTCTTCGATACCGCGGACACCTACGGCAACGGCTACGGCGAGGAAATCCTCGCCAAGGCGTTCTCGCCAGCTGAGCGCGCCGACCTCGTCATCGCGACGAAGTTCGGCTACGACTGGGAGGCTGCGCCCTCCGAGCGCCGGGAGGGGCACCAGGAGGCGCCGCACAACTTCGACCCCGCATTCGTCAGGCGCGCGCTCGAGAATTCGTTGCGCCGGCTCGAGGCGGACCACATCGATCTCTGGCAGCTGCACAACGTGCGGATGGAGCACCTGCTCCGCGACGACCTCTGGGCGCTGCTGGACGACCTGCGCGCCGAAGGCAAGGTGCGCTCGGTCGGCGTCGCCCTCGGGCCGGCGATCGGCTGGCTCGATGAGGGCCTCTACTCGATGCGCGACCGCAAGGCCGAGATCGTGCACATGATCTACAACGCGCTCGAGCTCGACCCGGGACGGGCGCTCATCGCCGAGGCAAATCGCACGAACCGATCGCTGCTGGTCCGCGTGCCGCACTCCTCCGGGATGCTCGAGGGCAAGTACACCATCGACACCGTCTTCGCGGAGAACGACCACCGCCGCCACCGCCCGCGGGCGTGGCTGGTGAACGGTCTGCAGAAGATCGAGCAGCTCGATTTCCTCACCAACGGGCGCACGCTCGGACAGGCCGCTCTCCGCTTTGCCCTCCGAGACGAAGCCATCGCCAGCGCGCTCCCGAACATCTACGACCTCGACCAACTCGAGGAGTTCGTCGGAGCCTCCGACGTCGCCGACATCACCGAGGACGAGGCCGCACGCATCGAAGAGCTGTACGACGCGAACTACGGTCTGCCGCGAGAATTGGAGCAGGGGGTCGCAGCCCGATGACCAGCGAGATTCAGACGAGCCAGACCCAGCCCGCCGGGGCCCCGGCGTCTGTTCCGCACGGTGCTGTCCCCGCCGCGGAGCACGCCCATCATCACCATGCTCCCGGCGGATCGCCGCATGCCTCGACCCACGCGAGCGGCCAGGCCTACGGCTCCGGCCCGCGCGGCGTGCAGTCGGTCAAGTTCACGTTCTTCCGCGTCCGCGACGAGGTCCGCACGTGGCCCGCGGAGCAGCGGGCGTCCCTCGCCGAGCAGCTCACCGCGCTGCTCGATGAGTCGGCGGAGCGGATGCTCACTCGCGTTTACTCGACCGTGGGGACGCGCGCGGACACCGACTTCCTCGTGTGGCAGGTCCACGACGACCTTGAGCCAATCATGGACTGGCACGCGGAGTTGCTCGGCTCGCCCGTGGCCGCGGCGCTCGAGCGTCCGCACTCGTACCTCTCGATGACGATGCGCTCGATCTACACGAATGAAATCCACCCGGGTTCCAGCAAACGCGAGCGCCTGCGCTCGGACGGTGGCACCGACGCGTATCTGTTCGTGTACCCGATGGTGAAGACGCGCGCCTGGTACAAGCTCCCCGTCGAGGAGCGGCAGCGCATGATGAACGAGCACATCGCCATCGGACACGCGTACCATGGCATCAAGATCAACACCACGTACTCGTACGGACTCGACGACCAGGAGTTCGTCGTCGCATTCGAGGGGAATGCCCCGGGCGACTTCCTCGCGCTCGTCCGTGAGTTGCGCGACTCCGAGGCCTCGTCCTACACCGAGCGCGACACGCCGATGTTCACGTGTCGGCGGATGGGCGTCGACGCGCTGCTTCGCCACGTGGGTTTGGTGACCTCGGTAGCGTAGCCGGGGTGAGGGTGAACGAGATGACGAACCGGAGCGATCAACGCGACGGCACGACCCAGACGCCCGACCGTGAATCGATGGGCACGCGCTGGGTGACGCTCGCGCGCGCCTGCGAGATCGTGGGTGTGAACGAGTCGACGGTGCGGCGTTGGGCGGACTCAGGGGAAATCCGCTGTTTCCGGACCCCCGGAGGCCACCGCCGCTTCGCCGAGTCCGATCTGATGGCGCTCACCGAGGGTCGCTACCGCGCCGAGCACGAGCTTGAGGCGGCAACCGTGAGCCGGATCCGCCGACAGCTCCATCGGCCACATGGCGACAACGCCTGGTACCGCGCGCTCGAGGACGATGACCGGGACGCCCTGCGCCCCCTCGGCCGCCGGCTCGTGGAGCTCGCCGGTGAGTACATCGTGCGCAGCCGTCCACGTGGCGCCATCGAGCGCGAGGTGGACGAGATCGGGCTGGCGTACGGACAGAGCCTGTGGCAGCGAGGGACGCCGCTCTCGGCCGCGCTCAAGGGCTTCACGTTCTTCCGGCGTGCCCTCGACGACGCGGCGAAGCAGCTCGCGGAGCGCAGCCGGCTCGGCGCCGAGGACTCAGCCACGGCTCGCGCGGAGATCGCCGGGCTCGCGGACCGCGTGCTGTTGGGGGTCGCGGCCGCCTACGACAACGCTGTGTCACCGATCGACCGCGCCAATGACTTCCCCCTTCGAGGGGGAATCCGCAAGCGGGCATAGCACAGGCAGGCATCGCGGCCGAAGCGGTCGCGTCCGTCGAGAAACCAGACCGAGTCAGAGGGAACGATGGGCTATTACCCGATCTTTGTCGAAATGCGCGGTCGTCGCGTCATCCTGGTCGGCGGCGGTCACGTCGCGCTTGAGAAGATCGGGAAGCTGGTCGACTCCGAGGCGGATGTGACCGTCGTCGCGCCCGAGCGCATTCCGCAGGTCCAGGCGTTTATCGATCAGGGCCGGGCGCGGCTGCTGGACCGCACGTACCAGTCCGGTGACGTCGAGGGCTACGATCTCGTGATGGTCGCGACGGACGATGGCGAGGTAAACCGCTTCGTGGCTGATGAGGCCCGCGCACGCAAGATCTGGGTGAACGCCGCCGACGACGTCGACAACTGCGACTTCATCCTCCCCTCACTCGCCTCGCGCGGGAAGATCGCCATCGCGTCCTCGACCGGGGGCTCGAGCCCGGCGCTCGCTCGCTGGTTGCGGGAACGCATGGAGGACTTCCTCTCCGAGGAGGTGGTTGCGCTCGCGGACCTGCTCGCCGAGGTTCGCGTGCTCGCTCGTGCGCGGGACCGCGAGTGCGCCTCGACATGCGACCGCGTACGCACTCCGCCGCCGCTGCTGTGCGATGCTTGCCCGAATCGCGTCCCCGCCGACCGCTGGCAGGAGGCAATCGACGGCGAGTTGATGAGTCTCCTGCGCGACGGCCGCTACGAGGACGCCAAGGCCCGCCTCGTGGCGTCGCTCGGTATCGATCAGCCGCTACTGGCGCGGGCGTAGTCCGCGGGGTCGGGTAGCCTCCAATGCTCACGCTCGTTGGCACCAGCCACCGCGACGCTCCTCTAGAGGTGCGGGAGCACCTCGCGATCGGCGCTGACAACGTCCCCTTGCTGCTCGATCACCTGCACTCGCGGTTCGGCGCCTGCGCCGTGCTGAACACCTGCAACCGCTTCGAGATCTATCTCGCCGGCGATCACGAGCGGGAGGAGGTCACGGACTTCGTTGCGGCGCAGGCCGGCCTCGACGGGACGCTCGCGCACCGCTACTTCCACGCCCGGCGGGATGTCGAGGCGGTCGAGCACATCTACGCGGTGGCCGCAGGCATCGAGTCGATGGTCATCGGCGAGCCGGAGATCCTGGGTCAGGTGCGCCAGGCGTTCTCGATCTCGGTGGCCACGGGCGTCGATGACGCACTCCTGTCGCGGCTCTTCCACACCGCGCTCCGTGTCGGACGTCGTGCTCGCGTCGAGACCGGGATCGGTCGCCACGCGTTGTCGGTCTCCTCGATCGCGGTGCACGAGGCGCTCGCCCTCCACAACCACCTCGAAGACGCGAAGGTTCTCGTGATTGGGGCAGGGGAAGCCGGGCGAGCGGCCGCCGAGGGACTGATCGACCGAGGCGCATCGGATGTGACGGTCGTAAACCGCACCGGCGAGCGCGCCGAGGCGCTTGCGGCTGACCTCGGAGCGCGTGTGGTGTCGTTTGGCGGGCTGCTTGATGCGGTCGGCGATGCGGACATCGTGATCACGGCTTCGGGTTCAGCGGAACACCTCGTATCGAGGCAAGGACTCGAGGCTGCCCTGCGGTCGCGCGGCGAGCGCCCGCTGCTGATCATCGATATCGCGGTACCGCGTGATTTCGACCCGGAGGTGCGGTGGCTCCCCGGCGTCGTCTACCGCGACCTTGACGACCTCCAGCGCATCTCCGAGAGCAACGGCGCGGCGCGGGCATCAGAGGTCGAGGCGGTGCGCTCCATCGTGCGTGCCGAAGCGGAACGCTTCCGCGACTGGTGGGAACTACTGGACGTCGTTCCGACGATCGCAGAGCTCACGGAGCGCGCCGAGCGCATGCGGGTGGAGCAACTCGAGCGCACGTTGCGGTCGCTCCGACCCACCGAGGACGTTCGCCAGCAACTCGACGCGCTCACCCGTGCGCTGGTGCGCCAGATCCTGCACGACCCGATCCGGACGCTCCGCCAACGGGGCGACCGCGACGAGTATGTGAGTCTCGCGCGCAGCCTCTTTGCCCTCGATGACCCGACAGCGCCTGTCCCGACGATCGACTCGGACACCGTCGATGCCTGGGCGGGCGGCATCAGCGTTGGCGACGAGGGATGATCACCTCAGCCCCCGGGATCCTGCGAGCCGCAACGCGCGGTTCCGCGCTCGCGCTCATCCAGACCGCGCTCGTCGCGGATGCGCTGCGCGCCCTCGACCCCGCCCTCGTCGTCGAGAACGTCGAGGTGCGGACCGAGGGCGATCGCGACCGCTCGACGCCGCTCTCCGTCCTCGGAGGCCGTGGCGTCTTCGTGCGCGCGGTGGAGGAGGCACTGCTCGAGGGCCGCGCCGACATCGCGGTGCACTCGCTCAAGGACATGCCAACGACACAACTGCCCGGCCTGACACTCGCCGCCGTACTGCCGCGCGCCGACCTCCGCGACGCGCTGGTCGGGCGGGAAGGGCGCGCGCTGGCGGATCTGCCGGCCGGCGCCCGCGTCGGGACCTCGTCGCGACGCCGTGCCGCGCTCCTGCGCGCGCTGCGGCCGGACCTCGAGACCGCTGAGATCCGAGGCAACGTCGACACGCGACTGCGCAAGGTCGCCGAGGGCGAGTACGACGCCGCCATCCTCGCGGCCGCCGGCCTCGAGCGGCTCGGCCGTATCGCCGAAGCGACGGAGCTCTTCGAGCCGGAGCGCTTCCTCCCCGCACCCGGACAGGGCGCGATCGTCGTGCAGTGCCGCGCCGATGACACCGCCGCGCTCGAGCGCCTGGCGGCCATCGACGACCGCGAGACGCACCTCGCCACCGACGCCGAGCGAGGCTTCCTGGCGGCGCTGGGGTCGGGCTGCTCGCTGCCCGTCGGAGCGTACGCGCGCGTCGAGGGTGGAACGCTCACGTTGCACGGCTTCCTTGGGGCAGACGACGGCGCGGAGCACTCCGCACAGCGCTTCGACGAGATCGCCGGTGCGGTTGAGGATGCCGAGGCGCTGGGCCGCGAACTCGGAGCACGGATGCTCGCGGCCGTCGGAGGCGCGGCATGAGCAGCCGAGTCGGCCACGTCTGGCTCGTTGGCGCAGGCCCCGGGGATCCGCGTCTGATCACGGTCGCGGGCCTCGAGGCGCTGCGTCGCGCAGAGGTCGTCCTCTACGACCGCCTCGCGCCCGCGGAGCTCCTCGAGGAGTGCGCTCCCCGCGCGTTGCTGTTGAACGCCGGCAAGGCGCCGAACAACCACGCGATGACCCAGGACGAGATCAACGCGGCGCTTGTAGAGCACGGGCTTGCGGGGAAGCGCGTCGTGCGGCTCAAGGGTGGTGACCCGTACGTCCTCGGTCGCGGCGGTGAGGAAGCGCTCGCGCTCGGCGAAGCAGGTATCCCCTGCACGGTCATCCCCGGCATCACGTCGGCCATCGGCGGCGTCGCTGCCGGAGGCATCCCCGTGACGCATCGAGGCGTTGCGTCGTCCTTCGCCGTCATCACCGGCCACGAGGATCCGACGAAGCCCGGCCAGTCCGTCGACTGGTCGCGGATGGCGAACGCCGCCGACACGCTCGTCGTTCTCATGGGCGTCGGACGCCTCGAGGAGTTGGCGCGCGCCATCATCGATGGTGGCCGCGACGCCTCGACCCCCGCGGCCCTCGTGCACGCGGCGACGACCCCCCGCCAGCGCGTCGTGACCGCAACGCTCGAGACGATCGCGGAGGCGGCGCGCACCTCGGGGATCGGCGCGCCCTCGTTGCTGGTCGTCGGCGACGTCGTCGGGTTGCAGTCGCGTATTGCGGAGGCGGGCGGGCCGCTCGCCGGGAAGCGTGTGCTGATCACGCGGACCCGGCGCCAGGCCTCGACGCTCGCGGAGTTGCTGCACGCCGAAGGGGCGCATCCGGTGCTGCTCCCCGCGATCGAGCTGGAGCGCCGCGCCGAAGAAGGCGCGCTCGCGGCTCCCCTCGCGAGGCTGCGCGCGGGCGAGTACGCCTGGACCGTTTTCACCTCGGCCAATGCGGTCGAGACGACGCTCGACCTACTCGCCGACCTTGGTGCGGACGCGCGCGCCTTCGCCTCGACGCGCCTCTGTGCGATCGGACCGGGGACGGCGCAGGCGCTGCGGGCGCGCGGGTTGATCGCGGACCTCGTGCCCGCGGAGGCAATCGCGGAATCCGTGGTCGAAGCACTTGGCGTCACCGGCCTTGAGGGCGTCTCGGTGCTGCTGCCGCGCGCCGAGGGTGGCCGCGCGGCGCTCCCGGACGGCCTCCGAGCCGCCGGCGCCGCAGTCGACGAGGTGCGGCTCTACGTCGCAGCACCCCCGGCCGAGCCACCCGCCGAGGCGCTCGCGCTGGTCCGCGCCGGCGAGATGGACGCCGTGACATTCACTTCGTCCTCGACCGTGCGCAACCTCGCCACCGTTCTCGGAGGAGACTTCGGTGCGTTGCGGGGCGCGCTCGTCGCCTGCATCGGTCCGTCGACCGCGGCGACGGCGCGCGAGTTTGGACTGCTGCCCGACGTCGTCGCCGACCAACACACGGTGCCCGGCCTCATTGACGCGTTGCGGGACGGCTTTGCGGCGCGGGCGCTCGCCTCGGATGATCGCGTCGAGGCGCGCAAGCCCCGGGAGGTGGTGCGGTGACGACAGTCGGGCGGCGGACGCAATCATTCACCCGTACACGGCGAACCCGGCGCACCGAGGCGCTGCGTGGCCTCGTCCGCGAGACGCGCCTCGATCCCGAGCAGTTCGTCTACCCGCTCTTCGTCACCCATGGCGCGGACGTGCGGCAGCCGATCGAGTCGATGCCGGGCCAGTTCCGGCTCTCGCTCGACCAGCTAGAGGCCGAGGCCGCGGAGCTGCGCTGGCTCGGGGTGCGCGCGGTGCTGCTGTTCGGCATCCCCGCCTCGAAAGACCCCGAGGGCACCGAGGGCTACCACGCGAACGGCATCGTGCAGCAGGCGATCCGCGCGCTGAAGCAGGCCGACCCCGAGCTGGCCGTCATCGCCGACATCTGCCTCTGCGAGTACACCGACCACGGCCACTGCGGCTTGCTGACGCCCTCGGGCGAGGTGGACAACGACCCGTCGCTGGAATTGCTGTCGAGGATGGCCGTCTCGATGGCCGAAGCGGGCGCGGACGTCGTCGCGCCCTCGGACATGATGGACGGCCGCGTCGGCTCGATCCGCGACGCCCTCGACGACTCAGGCTTCGAGGCGACGCCGATCATGGCCTACAGCGCGAAGTACGCCTCGGCCTACTACGGCCCCTTCCGTGAAGCCGCCGACTCCGCCCCGGCGTTCGGCGACCGTCGCGGGTACCAGATGGACCCCGCCAACGCGCGTGAAGCCCTCCGCGAGGTCGAGGCGGACATCCTCGAAGACGCTGACATCGTCATGGTGAAGCCGGCGCTGGCCTACCTCGACGTGATCGCCCGCGTCCGCGAGCGCACGGACCTCCCGCTGGCCGCCTACAACGTCTCCGGCGAGTACGCGATGGTGAAGGCGGCGGCCGCGAACGGCTGGCTGGACGAGCGCCGCATCATCCTCGAAACGCTCACCTCGATCCGCCGTGCCGGCGCAGACATCCTCATCACTTACCACGCGAAGGAGGCCGCGCGCTGGCTGGGGGACGGGCAGTCGTGACGGTCGTCGCACGGCACGACCGTTTCGCAACGGGACCGAGCCTGGTGGCCTTTTTCCGCGCCCACCCTGCCTCCCTCCTCCCGCGCGCTCACCTTGAGCCTTCCTCTCCCGCTCACCCTGAGCCTGTCGAAGGGCGAGCGGCGTTCGGAGAGCGGTCCTTCCGTTGAGCTTCTGGGTGTACATGCTCCGCTGCTCGGACGGGTCCTACTACCTCGGGCACACAGATGATCTCGAGGCGCGAATCGTTGGGCACGAGACGGGAGCGTACTCGGGATACACCCGAACTCGACGCCCCGTAACACTCGTCTGGCAGGAAGAAATGGGAACGCGGGATGAGGCGTTCCAACGTGAGCGCCAGATCAAGGGTTGGACTCGAGCCAAGAAGGAAGCGCTGGCGCGAGGGGAGTGGGCGAGCCTCCCGTCGCTTGCGAAGGCTCGTGGTTCGACAGGCTCACCACGAGCGGGGAGAGCTACTCTCGGGGACCCCGCTGGGCCAGACTCGAGGCTGATCCCATGCGCCTGAACCACACGCGCTCCCGAGAGGTGATGGAGAGGGCGCGCGGGCTGCTGCCCGGAGGCGTCGACTCACCGGTGCGAGCCTATCGCGCCGTTGGAGGTGAGCCGGTGGTGCTTTACTCCGGCACTGGGGCGCGCGTCCGCGACGTCGATGGCAACGAGTACATCGACTACGTGTGCTCGTTTGGCCCGCTGCTCTTCGGGCACGCGTTCCCGCCCGTCGTCGAGGCGGTGCGCGAGGCGGCCCTGCGTGGCACCTCCTTCGGCGCGCCCACCGAGGCGGAGGCGGAGCTCGCCGAGCGCGTGATCGAGGCCGTGCCCTCAATCGAGATGGTGCGGTTCGTCTCCTCCGGCACCGAGGCGACGATGACCGCGCTTCGCCTCGCACGAGCGGTCACCGGTCGCGACCTGGTGCTGAAGTTCGAGGGCGGGTACCACGGCCACTCGGACGGGTTGCTCGCATCCGCCGGATCAGGTGTCGCGACCCTCGGGCTGCCGGACTCACCCGGCGTGCCTGCCGCGTTCGCGGCGCAGACGGTGCTCGCGCCGTACAACGACCTCGCGGCGGTCGAGCGGGCCTTCGAGGCGCATCCGGGCGAGATCGCGTGCGTCATCGTCGAGCCGGTCGCGGGCAACATGGGCGTCGTCCCGCCTGCACGCGGCTTCCTCGAGGGACTGCGCGGGCTCTGCGACCGCCACGAGGCGCTGCTCATCTTCGACGAGGTGATCACCGGTTTCCGCCTCGCCTACGGCGGTGCGCAGGAGCGGACGGGCGTCATGCCCGACCTCACGGCGCTCGGCAAGGTGATCGGAGGCGGGCTGCCGGTCGCCGCCTTCGGAGGGCCGAGGCGCCTGATGGAGCGCATGGCGCCAGCCGGCGACGTCTACCAGGCCGGTACGCTCTCCGGTAACCCGCTCGCGATGGCCGCCGGCATCGCGATGCTCGATGCCATCACCGCAACGGAGGGAGCGTACGCACGCCTCGAGGAGCTGGGCGCGCGGCTGCAGGCTGGCCTCGAGCGCGCGGCGGCAGAGGCCGGCGTGCAGCTGGCGGTGTCGCGGGTGGGGTCTGTGCTGACGCCGTTCTTCCGCGGCGAGCCACCGCACAACTATGACGAGGCGCGCGAGTCCGACACCGACGCGTTCGCTCGATTCCACGCCGCGATGCTCGAGCAGGGCGTCCTGCTCCCGCCGTCCCAGTTCGAGGCGTGGTTCGTTTCGCTGGCGCACGACGAGGCGACGATCGACGCCACCATCGAGGCAGCGCGCGCGGCCCTCGGGGAGGTCGTGTCGGGCGGGTAGGGCGCTAGAGCGCCATCAAGAGCAGCGGCGTCCCGACGAAGGCCAGCAGGAAGACGGCGAGCGCCTTGCGTCGCGACGAGACCAGCTGCGCGACGGCGAGGATGGCGCGCGAGTACGGCTCGTAGGCGAAGGCCAGCACCACCACGGACACCGCCGTCACCGCGAGCATCTCGGCCAGCACGACGACCGGCGCGGAATCTGCGTCCACCAGCAGCGCTGCGAAGAGCGTGTCGATGAAGGTCGTGATGTTCGCACCCATGATGTAGGGCACGACGTGTGTGCGATGCACGATGTTCTTCATCGCCAGTGGCACGAGGATCGTCACCGAAAGCGCGACCGACATCGTGATCGCGGTGACGAGCGCGCCGAAGAGGAACATCGAGCGAGGAGCTGCGAACCGCCTCGAGAGCCGCTCGAAGCGCGCGGACGGTGGGTCGAGGTTTGGGAGGAGCCGGTCGAAGAGGGCGAACGCGCCCAGCAGGGTCCCGACGCCGAGGAGGAAGAGCAGGGCGCCCGGCAGGCGCTCGCTCAGCGCCGAGACGATCGGGTTGACGACGGCAGTCGGCGCGTCGGTCCAACCGGTGGGGATGGCGCGCGCGGGGGCCTCGAGCCAACCGGTGTCGAGCAGCCAGACACCGAGGAACGTCGCGGGGATGTACACGGTGGCGGTCGTGAGCAGCGCCACGACGCCGATGTAGATGCCGTCCGGACGACGGCGACCTGTGACATAAGCGATGAAGCCGACGACCACCACCACCATCGAGGCGCCGAGGCGGGAACCCGCCAGCATCGCGAGCGCCTCCTGGGACACGACCGCGCCGCCCTCGAGCAGCGAGAGCGACAGCGCGGCGACCGGCGAGCCCGAGAAGGCGCCGTAGGCGAGCAGCCAGCCGAAGCCGACGAAGTTGACGACGCCCTCGACGGCGAACTGGCGCAGCACGGTGCCGACCGCGCCAGCCGAGGCCGCAAGCAGCTTCAGCGCAAGGACGAACAGGAACAGGACACCGACGAGCCCGACGGTTACCCCTGCGATGCGCAGGAACCGTGACCGGAGTGAGACGCGCAGGCGCGGCACCTCGAGGGCGACGGGGGACTCGACAGGCACGATCGCTCCCGGTCGCGATGCTCGCCTTGGGGCAGCCTGCTCGGTCATGCTCGCTCCGACGCGCAACGTGCGGCCCGGGAGGACCAACCACGTCACGTTAATCGAGAATTTCTACCGGTCAAGTATGGATTTCGTCACAGTCGTTTACGTCGGTCTACAGTCGCCGGAGGTCGTCAGACGCGTCGGCTGCCGCTCGCCTCGGCGATGGCGACGAGGAGGTCGTGCCCGAAGCGCTCCACGCGCGAGCTGCCGAGTCCCCACGTCTGGAGCAGCGAGCCGACGTCTCGGGGCTTCCGGCCGGCGAGTTCGCGCAGCGTCTTGTCCGAGAAGATGGTGTAGGCGGGAACTCCCTCGCGGCGGGCACGCTCGGCTCGCCACTCTCGCAGGGCGCGGTAGACCGGATCGTCAGGCGAGATGTCGTCGTACGGGGACGCCTCCGCGACACCGCGCGCCCGGCGCTGCTCCGATGGCGAGAACGTCCCACGCTGCGGACGCTCGGCTTGTGGGTGACGCGACTCCCAGTCCTCGATAGCGGCGAGCAGGTCGTCGCCCAGCCAGCGCGCACGCACCTCGCCGATGCCGCGCACTTCGAGCAGCTCGCGATGGTCGTGGGGCCGGTAGGTCGCGAGTTCGCGGATCGCGCGTGAGTCCAGCACGGTGAGCGGATCGCGCTCGGACCGCTCAGCGGCACGGTCGCGCACGGCGAGCAGCGCGGCGTAGAGGTCCTCCGGGTACGAGGGTGCGCCGCCCTCGGAGAGCCCGAGGCAGTTGTCACAGCCCTCGCAGCGGCCGTCAGCGTCCTCCCCGAAGTAGCGGAGGATCATCGCGCGGCGGCAGCCGGAGGTCTCCGCGTACTCGGTCATCTCCGCGAGGCGTGCCTCGGCGTGCCGCCGGTGCTCGGTGATCGGCCGCGTGTCGATCGGCGCCTCGGGGTTGGTGGAGAGGAGCGCGCGACCGACGGGCGCGACCAGGCCCGACGCCCGCAGCGCCGCCACGATCTGGGCGAAGGTTTCGTCCTCCTCGGGGCCAGCGATTTCGCCGTCGTTGATCGCCTGCTGGCGTTCGACCATGCGCCGCCACGCGTCGCGCACCGTGCCGTCGTCGGGGTGTGACTCGTCGATGAAGCGCTGCTGGCGCTGGCGGTCGAGCGGCGCGTAGAGGAGGGTGCACTCCGCGGGGTCGCCGTCGCGGCCCGCGCGCCCCGCCTCCTGGTAGTACGCCTCGAGGCGGCCCGGCATCCGGTAGTGCACGACGTAGCGCACGTCCGGTTTGTCGATACCCATGCCGAACGCGTTGGTCGCGACGATGACGGGGGTCTCGCCGGTCGTGAAGCGGCGGTGCGCCGTTGCCCGCTCCTCGCGGCCCATGCCTGCGTGGTACGCCGTGGCGCGCACGCCGACGCGTCGCAACTCCTCGGCGAGCTCTTCGGTCGCCTTGCGCGTCCCCGCGTAGACGATGCCGGCCTGCCCCTTGCGCTCGACGACGTACCGCCGCAGCCACGCCTGGCGGTCCCCGTCCGACTTCATGCGCACGGCGGCGTAGCGGAGGTTCGGCCGGTCGACGGACGTGACGACCTCGCGCGCGCTGCCGATGCCGAGCCGCTGGCGGATGTCGCTGCGCACGCGAGGGTCGGCGGTCGCCGTCAGCGCCAGCGTTCGAGGCAGCCCGAGTTGCTCGCGGACCGCGCCCAGCGAAAGGTAGTCGGGCCGGAAGTCGTGCCCCCATTCGGAGATGCAGTGGGCCTCGTCGATGGCCAGCAGGTTGAGGCCGGCCCGTCGCAGGCCCTCGACGAACCGCTGGTTCGCCAGGCGCTCCGGCGCGACGTAGAGCAGCGCCGTCTTGCCGCGGATGAAATCGAGGTAGCGTTCGTTCTGCTCGTCGCGCCCGAGGTTTGAGTTGATGAACGAGGCCGCGACGCCCACCTGCTGCAACCCCTCGACCTGGTCCTGCATCAGGGCGATGAGCGGAGAGACGACGAGCGTCCGTCCGGCATCGAGCGCTGGGAGCACGTAGCAGAGGCTCTTGCCGCTGCCGGTCGGCATTACGGCGAGGACGTCGCCGTCGTCGAGCAGGCGCAGCACGTCCGGCTGGCCTCCGCGGAAGTCGGGGTAGCCGAAGACCTGCCGCATGCGCTCGCGGTGGCGAGTTAGCGTGTCGCGTGCGGAGGCTGTGGCGGGCGAAGTCGTCACGCGGTCATCTCGTTCGGGGAGGCGCCCATCGTATCGTCCAACTGTGGATAGCGTCGCGCGGTCCACCGAGGCGAGGGGCGAATGTCACTCCCTTGGTGCCGCCAGCGGGCGCGACGAGTTGTCGGTTCGTCGAGGACGGTCCCACACTGGTGCCACGATGCCGAAGGTGCTGGTAGTCGAAGATGACGAGGCGATCCTCGCGGCCGTCGCGTACAACCTCGAACGCGACGGCCACGAGGTGCTGACGGCGACCGATGGCGTGCGCGGACTCGAGCTCGCCCGCGAATCCGAGCCCGACCTGATCCTGCTCGATCTCATGCTGCCGCGCATGTCGGGCGTGGACGTCTGCCGCATCCTCCGCGAGGAGGAACGCCCGGTCCCCATCGTGATGCTGACCGCCCGCGACGCCGAGGCGGATCGGGTCCACGGGCTCGACCTGGGGGCAGACGACTACGTCACGAAGCCTTTCTCGATGCGCGAGTTGGTCGCACGAGTGAACGCCATGCTGCGGCGCGACCGCATCTCACGCGAGGCCGCCTCGCCCGAGGTCGTGACCGCTGGGGGCGAGCTCAAGGCTGGCGACATCGTCCTCGACTTCGCACGTCGCGAGGTGCGGCGCGCGGGTGAGCCAGTCCCGATGCGCCCCAAGGAGTTTGAGCTGCTCGAGTTCCTGATGAGCCATCCCGGCCAGGCGCTTTCGCGCGACCTGATCCTCGAACGCGTTTGGGGCTACACCTACGGCGGCGGCACCCGCACCGTCGATGTGCACATTCACTCGCTGCGCCAGAAGCTGGAAGACGACCCGGCCCACCCGAACCACATCACCACGGTCAGGAGTTTCGGCTACAAGTTCGTCCCATGAACGTCACGCACCCGGTCGTGTTCGTTACGGGCGTAGCGGCTCTGGCGGCCGCCGCGATCATCGCGGGCGGGGCGCTCTCGGGCATCGTGGGCGGGACGGTCACTGCCGCTCTCGTGCTGGGCGCTGCCTTGTTCGGCCTGCGTAGCGCCGCGCGGCGGGCGGCGACCGCGCCCCCTCCCGACGCGGCGCCCGTGGAACCGCTGCCGTACGTCGCTTCGCTCTTCGCACCCCTCGCGGAGGGCGTCCTCCTGCTGGACGAGGATCTGAGCGTGCTGGCTGCGAACGGGCGCGCTCACGCGATCTTCGATCGCGGTTCTGAGGAGTTGAGCGGCGTGTCATTGATTCGCGCGGTTCGCGACCACGGCGTCGTGCAGGTGGCACGTGAGGCCACAGGTCACCCGCGCGAGGTGGAAACGGCATCGGGGCAGCAACTCCGTGTCACCGCCGCCGCGCTCGCTATCGGCGCCATCCGGACGTTGGTCATCGTCGAGGATCTCACGGAACTGCGCCGCGTCGAGCGGGCTCGCGCCGACCTCGTGGCCAACGTGTCGCACGAGCTGCGCACGCCCCTCTCGGCGGTCCGCGCACTCGCGGAGACGCTGGAGGACGGCGTCGAGGATGCCACGCAACGCGGACGCTTCCTCCGTCTCATGCTCGACGAGATCGACCGGCTCACGGCGATGGTCGAGCGGCTCCTGCACCTCTCGCGCCTCGAGGCGGGCACGGTCGACTTCGAGATCGAGCCTCTGCTGCCAGCGGGGCTCGCGACTGCCGCCGTCGAGCGGATGAGGCCTATCGCGCAGCGCCGCGGGGTCTCGCTCGTCGAGGACTTGGCCGACCTTGTCGGAGTGGCGGGGGCGTCGGTCGTACTCGGTGACCGCGAGCGGGTGCTCGAGGTCCTCGCCAACCTCATCGAGAATGCGATTCGCGTCAGCCCGGAGGGCGGCACGGTGACCGTCCGCGTGCAGGCCGAGGACAGCAGCGTGCGCTTCGAGGTCAGGGACGAGGGTCCTGGTGTGCTGCCGGCGGAGCGGGAGCGCGTATTCGAGCGCTTCTTCACGGGTGACCGGTCACGTACGCAAGGCAGCGGGGGCAGCGGCCTGGGGCTTGCGATCGCTCGTCACACGGTGCGACAGCTCGGGGGCCGAATCTGGGTTGCCGAGTCCGGGCCGGGGGCCACGTTCTGCTTCACGCTGCCGACGGCAACCGATACGGTCACACCTCGATCGACGTGACTCGACACGTGACTCGACATGTGCGAGCAGACTGGAAGCCGCATGGGGATCTTCTCGTCGGGAGTGTTGCGGGCCGTGGCCACGGCGACGGGCGTGTTCGTGTTCGCGCTGCTCGCGCTTGCCTGCGGCCAGGGCCGCGGCGTCGGGAGCGGAGGCGAGATCGTCGTCGGCGAGGACGGCGAGTTCAGTTTCGAGACTCTGACCGGCGAAGTCCGCATCAACGGCTCGTCCACGGTCTTCCCCATCTCCGAGGCGGCAGCCGAGGAATTCAGCCTGGTGTCGCGCGTCCGGACGAACGTCGGCTCGTCCGGAACCGGCGGTGGCCTCGAGATGTTCTGTCGAGGCGAGATCGACGTCGCGAGCGCATCGCGCCCGATTCGCGACGGTGAAGTAGCAACGTGTGCCTCGCGCGGCATCGAGGACATCGTCGAACTCGAGATCGCGATCGACGCGCTGACGGTGATGGTCCACCCGGACAACGATTTCGTCTCCTGCCTCACGGTCCAGGAGTTGCACGACATTTTCCGGACCGGCGGCGTGACGAACTGGAACGAGGTTCGCCCGGAGTTCCCTGACGCCCCCATCTCCTGGTACTTCCCCGGTACCGACTCCGGCACGTTCGACTACTTCGTCGAAGTCCTCCAGGGAGTCGAGGAGAACTCGACGCACCGCGGAGACGGCACGTCGTCCGAGGACGACAACATCCTCGTGCAGGGCATCCAGAACGACGTGTATTCGATCGGCTACTTCGGCTTCGCGTATTACCTCGAGGCCGGCCAGACGCTGAAGGCGCTCGAGATCGACGGCGGCGAGGGATGTGTGGCGCCGAGTTCCGAGTCGGCGCTCGATGGTTCGTACCAACCGCTCTCGCGCCCGCTGTTCATCTATACGCGCGAGGCGCTGCTCGAGGAGCGACCAGAGGTGCTGGGCTTCGTGACGTTCTACCTGCGAAATGCGCAGGTCCTCGCCCCCGAGGTGGGCTACATCCCACTGCCCGATGAACGATTGCAGGAGCAGATGGCGAAGATCGCGCGGTTCCTCCCGTAGCAGGTCGATCGGAGCGGGCGAGCGGGTTAACGTGCCGCTAACAGAGACGGGGGACGATCTTCATCGTCCCCCGTCTGCGTGCGCCTCACAGGGCACGGGGGGCCGAGTGCAGAGGTGCGCTCGGTGGCTGCGAGGAGCGCTGAGTGTCGATAGCGACGGGCCAGCCGCCGGATCGCGGCGTGCTCATGCGCGAGAATCTCCGGCGAAAGCCCCTGCGGCACGCCGGAGAGGCGGTGATCCGCGGCGTCCTGCTCCTCTGCGCGGTCGTCTCGTTGGTAGCGACCACGGCCATCGTGGTCGTTCTGTTCGAGGGCGCTTCGACGTTCTTCCGTGAGATCCCGCTTTCGGACTTTCTCCTCGACACGAACTGGCAGCCGCTCTTCAACCCGGTGTCGTACGGCATCTGGGAACTCGTGGCCGGCACGATGAACATCGTGATCTGGTCGCTGTTGTTCGCGCTTCCGCTCGGCATCGGCGCGGCGGTCTTCATGAGCGAGTACGCGTCGCCGGGCATCCGACGCGTCCTGAAGCCCATGCTGGAGGCATTGGCGGGTGTGCCGACGGTGGTCTACGCCTACTTCGCGCTGACGTTCATCAGCATCGACATCCTCATCCCGCTGCTCGGGAGCGAGCGGATCTCTGTCTTCAACGCGCTCGGCGCGAGCATCGTGATGGCGGTCATGATCCTGCCGACCATCGCCTCGATCTCCGAGGACGCGATGTCGAACGTGCCTCGAGAGCTGCGCGAGGCGGCGTATGCGCTCGGTGCGACGCGCCTCGAGGTGGCCGTGCGGGTCGTCTTGCCGGCCGCGCTCTCGGGGGTGGTTGCGTCGGTGCTCCTGGCGATCGCGCGGGTCGTCGGGGAGACGATGATCGTCGGCGTGGTCGCCGGCTCGACGCCGAACCTGACGCTGTCTCCGCTCGAGAGCATCCAGACGATGACCGGCTACATGTTGCAGGTTGGGCTCGGCGATGCAGCTCGCGGCGACATCAAGTACCAATCCCTGTTCGCGGTCGGCGCGTCGTTGTTCCTGATCACGCTCATCTTCAACATCTCCGCCCAGCTGCTGGTGAACCGCTTCCGCGAGGTGTACGAGTAATGGCGCACGGCGACGTGACGATCCCCGGCGCGGCCAACCAGATTGCCACCAACAGCATTCCGGCGCGCCAGCGGATCTCCGCCGCCTCCGCGTGGCTCTTCGGCGCGGCGACGCTCCTCGGAGTGCTCATCCTGCTCGCACTCGCCGTCGACACGGTGATCGAGGGCGGCCCGCGACTCTCCTGGGACTTCCTCACGAGCTACCCGTCAAGGTTCGCCGAGCGAGCCGGCCTCCGCTCGTCGATCATCGGGTCGGCGTGGGTGCTCGGTCTGACGGTGATCGCCACGGTGCCGATCGCGATCGGCACGGCGATCTGGATCGAGGAATTCGCTCCCAACAACCGCTTCCTGTCGCTCGTGAAGCTGAACCTCGCGAACCTCGCTGGCGTGCCGAGCATCATCTTCGGCATCCTCGGTCTCGCGGTGTTCTCGCGCTTGATGGGGCTGGGCCCGAGCATCCTCGCCGGCGCACTGACGCTCTCGCTGATGATCCTGCCGATGACGGTGATCGCGGCGCAGGAAGCGATCCGGCAGGTCCCCTCGGGGATCCGCGAGGGTTCGCTCGCGCTCGGCGCGACCGAGTGGCAGACCGTGTGGCATCACGTTCTGCCGCAGGCGCTCCCGGGCATCCTCACCGGTGTCATCCTCGCGATCTCGCGCGCAGCGGGAGAGACGGCCGCGCTGATCATGATCGGCGCCTTCTCCTTCATCGCCTTCGACAACACGAGCATCTTTGATGCGTTCACAACGCTGCCGGTGCAGATCTACAACTGGACGACTCGGCCTCAGGAGGCGTTCCGGCAGAACGCCGCCGCGGCGATCATCGTGCTGATGGTGGCAATCCTGACGTTTAACCTCGCCGCCGCGCTCCTTCGGGAGCGGTTCCGCCGTTAAGACGGCGGAGCGTGGCGCGGCTCGCGATGCCCGATCGAGCGGAGTATTGTGGTGAGTGTGACTGAGACTATGGACGAGACCGCGGAGCACCCGACCGTGACCCTGGCAGCCGGACCCCGCGTCGGCATCCCCGCTCCCACGAGCGACGTCGACATCCGCGACGCCGCTGTCGAATTGAACAGTGTCGGCGTCTGGTACGGCCGGAAGCAGGCCGTGGATGGCGTGGATCTGCGCATCCCGCGGAACCAGATCACGGCGCTGATCGGTCCTTCTGGCTGCGGCAAGAGCACGCTCCTGCGCAGCCTCAACCGGATGAACGACCTCATCCCGAGCGCGCGCGTGACCGGCCAGATCCTGATCGAGGGCGTCGATGTCCTCGGAACCGACGTCGACCCCGTCGAGGTGAGGCGTCACGTCGGAATGGTCTTCCAGAAGCCGAACCCGTTTCCGAAGTCGATCTACGAAAACGTGGCCTTCGGGGCGCGCATCAACGGCTACAAGGGAGACATGGACACGCTCGTCGAGGAAGCGCTGCGCCAGGCGGCGCTGTGGGACGAGGTGAAGGACAAGCTGGGCCAGTCCGGCCTTGCACTGTCGGGAGGCCAGCAGCAGCGCCTCTGCATTGCGCGCGCGATCGCGATCCGGCCGGCCGTCATCCTGATGGACGAGCCGTGCTCGGCACTCGACCCGATCGCGACGCAGCGCATCGAGGACCTGATGAACGAGCTCGCTGCTGACTACACGATCGTGATCGTGACGCACAACATGCAGCAAGCGGCGCGCGTCTCCGACCGCACCGCGTTCATGCTCGCCGAGGAGGACCTGGTCGGCCGCCTGGTCGAGTACGGCGAGACCGAGCAGATCTTCAGGAACCCGCGCGACTCGCGAACCGAGGCGTACATCACCGGGCGATTCGGCTAATGACCTCCGAGGGACGCCACCGGCTGCGGGAGCATTTTCACCGCCAGATCACCTCGTTGCAGGATGGCGTCCTCGAGCTGGGCTCGATGGTCGACCGGCAGATCGCACGTGCGGTGCAGGCGCTCGTGGAACGTGACTTCGCGCTCGCGGAAGCCGTGGTCCGCGACGACACCGAGGTCAACCGCAGCCGCTTCCACCTCGACAATATCTGCCTCTCGCTGCTCGCCCAGCAGGCCCCAATGGCTACGGACCTGCGGCTGATCATCTCGGTGCTCGCGATCAACGTGGACCTCGAGCGGATGGGCGATCACGCCGAGGGCATCGCGCGGATCGTGCTGCTGATGCGCGATGAGCCGCTGGTGAAGCCGCTCGTCGACATCCCGCTGATGGCTGAGAGGGGCCGCTCGATGCTCCAGCAGGCCCTCGACGCGTTCATGAAGGGCGACGTTGAGGCTGCCTACGCCGTCGGCCGCGAGGACGACGAGGTCGATCGGCTCCAGGACGTCGTCTACCGCGACCTGCTCGAGATCATGATCAAGGACCCCTCGACGATCGAGCCGTGCACGCACCTCCTTTGGGTCGCGCACAACCTCGAGCGCATCGCCGACCGCGCGACGAACATCGCGGAGCGTGTCGTCTTCACGGTCACCGGCACCCTGCCGGAGATGGACGTCTCTACCTACTAGGGCATCTGCTCGGCGTTCAGTGGGGACGCACTATACATCATATGGTGTATAGTGCGGTCATGGGCAGGACACAGATCTACCTCACCGAGGACGAATTGAGGCTCCTTGACCGCGAGTCGCGCTTGACCGGGGCGTCGCGTTCGGAGTTGATCCGCCGCGCCATTCGTGAGGCGTACGGCAGCACGTCGAAGTCCGACAGGCTCCTCGCTCTCAGGGAAACCGCCGGGGCCTGGGTTACTCGCGAGCAAACCGGTGAGGAGTATGTGGATTCGATCCGCGGTGACATGAACGAGCGGCTTCGGCGGCTAGGACTCGAGTGAGGCTGCTCGACACGAGCGTCGCGATCGATCACCTGCGCGGGCGCCCGGAAGCGGTCGATTTGCTCAGTTCGCTGCTCGAATCGGACGAGACGCTGGCGGCTAGCGAGGTTGTCCGACTCGAGCTGCTCGCGGGCGTGCGCGATGGCGAGCGGGAGCCGCTCGAGCGCTTTTTCGAGTCAATCGTCTGGATCCCGATCGATGAGTGGATCGCGAGGGCGGCCGGCGCGCTTGCGAGACAGCATCGGCGCGCCTACAGCGGCATCGGCGACGCGGACTACATGATCGCAGCCACCTCGCTGTTGCTCGATGCACCGCTGCTCACGAAGAACGTTCGGCACTTCCCGATGCTCCATGACCTGGTCCCGCCGTACTAGTTGCGACCCACACGTCACATCCACACGTCGTGCCAGCAGCCGTGTAACCTCTTGCTGTGGCGGGCGTCATCAAACTCGGCACCGCATCCTGGACCGATAAGCCGCTCATCGAGAGCGGCACGTTCTATCCGCCCGAGGCGAAGTCCCCCGAGTCACGGCTTCGCTACTACGCCTCGCGCTACTCCCTCGTCGAGGCGGACACGACGTACTACGGGCTCCCGACTGAGCAGCTCGCCCGCGGTTGGGCTGAGCGCACACCCGACGGCTTCACCTTCGACGTCAAGGCGTACTCGCTGTTCACCAACCACCCGACGCCGGTCGCGCGGCTGCCGAAGGCGATCCAGGAGGCGCTGCCGGGCAAGCTCGCGGGGAAGCGCCAGTTCTACCGCGAGGAGGCGCCGAAGCAGGTCGTCGACCTGTGCTGGTCGACGTTCGTCGACGCGCTGCTGCCGCTGCACGAGGCGGGACGCCTCGGCGTGATCGTGTTCCAGTTCCCAAAGTGGGTGTTCCCCGGCCAGGATACGTTCGACTACCTCGAGGAGGTGCGCGACCGCCTCGGGCCGTACGCCGCCGCGGTGGAGTTCCGCAACGACCTCTGGATGAACGCCGAGCACCAGGAGACGACGATCCAGCAGCTGGGCGACCTCGGGTTCACATACATCTGCGTGGACGAGCCGCAGGGCTTCCGCTCCTCGGTGCCGCCCGTTGCAGTGGCGACGACCCCCGAGCGCTCGTTCGTCCGCTTCCACGGCAGGAACGCCGAGATGTGGGAGGCGCGCACGCGGACCTCGTCCGAGCGCTTCGACTACTACTACACTGCCGCCGAACTCGGCGAATGGACGGCGAAAATCGGCAGCCTCGCTGAGGCGACGGCCGAGGTTCACCTCATCATGAACACCAACAACTTCGACCAGGGTCCCGTGAACAGCGACCTGCTCCGCGACACCCTCGAGGCCGCCGGGCTCGCGACGATCGCCTGGCCCCCGCCGCTGCCCGACCAGACAACAGGCGGAGGCGGCTCCGACGGCGCCGGTTCTGAGCAGGGGCGGCTGCTATGAAGGTCAGGCCGGGAGCGCCCGCAAGGCGCGCGCGGCGGAGGCTGAGTCGCCGCGGAGCGTTGCGGCTGCTCGGCGGTGGGGCGCTGGGGGCCGCCGCGTCCGTGCTCGTCGGCTGTACCGGGGAGGATGAGGCAGCGTCCACGCTGTCCGGAAGCGGGCCGTCCTCGCTCCTCGCCACGCAGACCGCGGTGGTGCCGCAGATGCCCGCGGCGCCAACACCGGCGCGCACTCCGACGCCCGCTCCCCGCGTCGTGTTCCCGCCCACGGTCGAGGAGGTCGCGCTGTTGCCAGGGACCGACTGGCAAACACCACTTCATGTGAAGCACTCGGGCAAGCAGGGGATGCACGTCCTCGTGCTGGGCGGCGTGCACGGCAACGAGCCCGGTGGCTGGGCGGCGGCGACCGAGATAGCGAACTGGAGCGTCGAGGCGGGCAGCCTGCTCGTTGCGCCTCGCGCGAACCTCCGTGCGACGATCGCGTTCCAGCGCACGCTGCCCGAACTGGGCGACCTCAACCGCCTCTATCCCGGCTCCGAGCACCACACGCTGCCGATGGCGCGGATGGCGCACGCCATTGTGCAGTCCGTGCGCGATTACAGGATCGACCTCGTCCTCGACCTGCACGAGTCGTGGGGGTTCTTCAACGAGCGTACGCAGAACGGGACGGCGTTCCTCGGCCAGACCGTCACGCGCGGCACCGGCCCGTACGACATGTTCCACCTCGCCCGGGTTGTCGAGGCGGTGAACCACGAGCTGACACATCGCGAGCGCCTCGTGGTGCGCGATCGCAGCGTCCGGCGGCTCCCGGACGGTACGCTTCCCACGCCCTCGCCGACGCCCGAGCTGCCCGAAGGCGCACGCATCACAGCTCCGGAGGAGGCTGACCCCTTCGGGCAGGGTCGCAGCCGCAGTTCCCTCGGAATCGGCATGGCCGTCAACGGAGCCACGGCGATCCTCATCGAGATGGGGCAGCAGGATCAGCCCGAGAGCCGCCGCGCCGAGATACACCAGCGCATCGTGCGCCAGTTCCTCACGCACCACGGGATGGTGTAGTTCAGCCGGATCCGTCCGTTCGCCGCGAGGCTCTTGAAGAGCGCCCGCATCGCTCGGACGCGTACTTCGACAAGGTCAGTACGAACGGGAGTGGAGCTCCCTGCCGCCCGGCGAGGTTCGCTCTACGTGCACATCCGCCGCACGATCTCGTACATCAACTCCACGCCCATGCGCAGGTTCTCGACCGTCAGGAACTCGTTATTGCCGTGGAAGCCTGCGCGCTCCTCGGGGCTGAGCAGACAGGGAATGAAGCCGTAGGCGGGGATGCCGGCACGCCTCAGGAAGCGGTTGTCGGTTCCGAGGACACTCATCGAGGGCACGACGACGGCGTCCTCGACGGCCTCGTGAACGACCGATTCGATGACGCGGTAGAGCTCGGTATCCCACTCGACGGGAGTGGGCGGCTCGGCCAGCGTCTGCTCGTGGAACGTTACCTCGATGCCCGGGTCGGCGACGCGCGCCTCAACGTCACGCCGCCACTCCTCGCGTGACTGTCCCGGCAGCAGCCGGCAATCGAGGACGGCCGACGAGCGAGCGGGGATAACGTTCGCCTTTACGCCGGCGTCGATCATCGTGACGTTGAGCGTGTTCGAGAAGGAAGCGAGCAGTTCGGGACGCGTCGCGATCTTCGCCTCGATGGCCGCACGGTCGTCGCCGGGGAGCAGGCCAGCCTCCGTAAGCCGCCCGACATAGGCGAGCGTCTCCGGGGTGAAGGTGATCCCCCGGTCCCAGTCCGCGAGCCGCGTGAGCGCGCGCACGAGGTGGACCGCCGAGTTGTCCGCGTGGGGCAGGCTGCCGTGCCCGGGCGTGCCCACCGCCTCGACGCGGAGCCAACAGATCTCCTTCTCGTTCGTCGCGACGCCGAAGAGGCGCGCGTCCTTGCCAGCGAAGTCGGGCTGGCCGCTGCCGCCCTCGGAGAGCGCGAACTCGACGTCGACGAGGTCCGGCCGGTGTTCGCAGAGCCAGACCATCCCGAGGACGCTCGCGGCCTCCTCGTCGGGCACGGCGGCGAAGACGATGTCGCGCGTCAGGCGGAGCCCCTGCCGCTTCGCCAGGAGCAGCGCCATGAGGTGCATGACTCCCGCGCCCTTCATGTCCACGGCGCCGCGGCCGTAGACGCGGCCATCGTGCACCTCGCCACCGAACGGCGGGTAGTCCCAGTACGCTTCCTCGACGGGCACCACGTCGATGTGGTTGCACAGCATCAGCGGGCGCTTGGTGCCGTCGCCGGCGAGGCGTGCGACGGCGAAGGCGCGACCCGGCTCCGACTCGAAGGACTCGCAGGGGATACCGTCGGCCTCGATGATCCCCTGGAGGAACCGTGCCCCCTCGGCCTCGCGGCCGGGAGGGTTCGAGGAGTCGATGCGGAGGTAGCGGACGAAGATGTCGAGCGCCTCGTCGTGGACTGCCGTCCAGTCGATCCCGGCCGCGGACTGCGTCATCGTGCCCCCTCTCGTGGGCGCGACCGTAGCAGACGGGGTGCGGCTGCTGGTGGCACGAGGGACCACGGATTGAGCGATCGCGCCGAAGTCGTCGTCGAGGTCGTGCGGACCGCCGAGCAGCGCACGGAGGCGCTCGCGATCCGCCGGATCGTCTTCATCGAGGAGCAGCTCGTGCCGGAGTCCGAGGAGATCGACCGCTACGACACCGACCCCGCGGCCCGCGATGCGGCGATCTACGTCCTCGCGCGGGTCGGCGGTCGAGCGGTCGGCACCGGGCGGCTGCTACTCGGCGAGCCGCCCGGCGAGAACGCGCACATCGGTAGGGTGGCGGTGCTGGCCGAGTGGCGGCTGCACGGCGTGGGTCGCGAGGTGATGGCAGCGCTCGAGGCCGAGGCGCGAACCCGAGGCTTCCCGGGGATCACGCTCGGCGCCCAGCTCCACGCCATCCCCTTCTACGAGCGACTTGGGTACGTCGCGCGCGGTGACGTCTTCCTCGACGCCGGCATTGAGCACCGCTGGATGGACCGTCGGTTCTAGGCTGCCCCGCCGGACCTCACTTCGTGCCCCTCGAGGGCGTGTTCCTCGTGCGAGCCTTCTTCGACGAGCGGGTTGAGCTGTGAACGGAGCGACAGCACGCGGTCCGTCTGAGCCGCGTGATCGGCGTCCGCCTCTGTTTCCCAGATGGTGATGCGGCCGAGCAGGCCGGTGCCGTCGTGTGCCGTCATGCGCCAACCGGTGACGTAGCCCGGCTGAGTGGCCATGTAGGTGATCAACTCATCGACGATCCCGGCCGCTTCCGCCGACGCGGGATCCTTCGATCGCATGAGCGAGACTCGGATGTACGGCATTGGTCCTCCTCGGCGCTGTCGCACTCACGGGAGCGCCCGACCCATCGACGCCAAGCACGGGCGCGCGTCGCGGGCGGGCGGGTCGCAACTATAGCCGGGTCGCACCCTGAGTTGGTGGCCGGAAACCGATCTCGGACCCCGGCCGGAGGCGTTCGAACGATTCCCAGAGCGCGCGACCGAAGCGCATCCGCACCTCGATGGCCTGCGCGAGGTGGTCCGGGCTCTCGAAGTACAGCCGCCGCGCGAGGTAGGCGAACGCCTTCGAGTCGCTCGGTGGAATGGTGAGATCCTTCGCGTGACCGCGGTCGACACGCAGGGCGTCGATGAGCCTTCGGAGGAAGCCGTAGGCGTCCTGCAGTTTCGCGGCGAACAACTCGGGCACGTAACCGCCGTCGGCGAGCCGCTGTGCGGCCTCCAGCGTTCCGGGGACCCGGATCGAGGCGTCAGCGTGTCCGTGCTCGATCTGCAGCGCCTGCACGAAGTACTCGATGTCCACGACACCTCCGGGGCTGTACTTCGCGCTGACCTGGCCCGAAGGCACCAACTCGGCGGATTGGCGCTCGCGGAGGTGGAGGATGTCGCCGACATCGATCGGGGCGCCGGAGTACACCCAGTCGTCGCGCTGCGCGACGAAACGTCCGATGAGCGCCTCGTCACCGGCGATGGGACGCAGCCGCACGAGGGCGAGCCGCTCGAATTGCTGCGCTGGTCCCGATTCCGAGTAGTAGGCCGCGAACGCAGCCGCCGAGGTCGCAAGCGCTCCCTTCGCCCCGTAGGGACGCAGCCGCAGGTCGATCTCGAAGATCCCCTCTTGCCGCGCTGCGATCGAGTCGCGGACGGTGCGCACCCACTCCTCGTGGTAAGCGGCGTTCGTCAGCGGCTTCGCCCCCTCCGTCCGACCGTCGCCCTCGTAGAGGAAGAGCAGCTCGATGTCCGACGCGAAGCCGAGCTCCCGGCCGCCGAACTTTCCGAGAGCGGCGATCGCCCAGCCGCACGAGGTCCCGTCCTCGATCTGCGGAGCGCCGTGTTCCGCGGCGAGACGTCGGTGTGCGAGGTCGCTCGCAACCGAGACCACCGCCTCGGCGAGGTCCGCGAGTTCTCGCGAGAAGTCGAGGAAGCCGACACGCTGCGTGATGTGTCGCAGGTCCGTGCGGAACATCTCGCGGTCCTTGTACTGATTGAGCAGGCGCACAGCCTCCTCGTGCGAACCGGCAGCGGCACAGGCTGCCGCGAGTTCCTCGCGGAACTCGTCGCGCGACTTCCGACCGTCGAGCGCCTGCGCATCGGCGAGGACCGGGAAGAGGTTCTCCTGCTGCATGCGCAGGAAGTCCTCCCACAGGAAGCGGCTCACCCCGAGCATCCCCGCCAGCACCTCGAGCACGTCCTCCGACTCCAGGTCGGAGAGCCGCGACGTCCAGTCCGGGCGTGCGAGGGTCGAGCGCGCGAGGGAGCCGAACTGTCGGAGCGCCTGCGCGGGGTCCGGCGACCGGCCGAGGAGGTGGGTGAAGTGCTTGATCAACGCCGCCGCCACTCGCAGCTCGTCGAGCCGGTGGGTGTCCGTGATCTTGCGTCCGCGCGCATCGGTGACCCAGAAGGTGTCGCGCACCTCGCCGTCGACGGTTCGGACTTCCGCCCGCGCGACGCTGAGGTCGAGCGTCACGAGCGCACTGAGGAACTCGAAGAGGAAGCCACGGGTGTCGGCCGAGCGGATCGTCAGCTGCGTCCACTCGTCGGACGTTTCGTTGTCGATGTCGACTTGGACGGGGTAGAGCTGTTCCGCCCCGTCGGGAGAGGGTGGCTCGGGTCGGGCGGACACGAGGGTGAGCACGCGTTCGCGGGCGTCGTCCGCGCGCCGCTCCCCGAGTAGTGCGGACACCTCTTGGATGAGGCTCGGCAGCGCATCCCACGACACCTCGATGCCGTCCGCGGTGCCGCCCTCGGCGCCCTCCCGCATGGCGATGTCGAAGACGTCGAGGATGAGGCCACGCTCGGAGGATGCGCTCGAGGCGCCGGGGCCGGCCGTGGCTCTCGCAGCGCGACCGGGCGCGCCGCGAAAGCGCCGCGCTGCTGGCCCGCGTGCAGCGCGCGCCGCGGGCGGCTCGCTCGGCTTCGGCGCGGACTGCGGAGGAGGGAGGGTGAAGGCGTCGCACGAGACGATGTCGCCGCCGGAGGCGGAGATGAGGCCGGCGATGCTCGCCAGCAGGCCTACGTGATCAGTCGCGGCGACGGTGACGCGCCACCCCTCCGTCCCGCGCGACTCGACCTCGACCACGGCATCCCGAGCGGCGCTGACGCGTTGCAGCATCTCGACGTGTCGCCGTCGCTCCTCCAACGTGTAACGGTCGTACGCTTCGCCGAGGAGCGCGCGCAGCGACTCGGGGGTCAACGATTGCACGGGGCCCGCCGAGGGGGACATCGCATGCCTCCGGGCCTGCGCCGTCATGATAGCGTGAGCACGGGTCGGCCCCGACACGCCGGGTCGCAGGCCCCCTGGGCAGGGGGAGGGATGACTGACGTCGAGCGGCTGCTAGCGGCGTTCGAGGCGGGAACGTTGCTGCGCCCCACCCCCTCCGAGCCGTCGCTCGTCGACCTCGCGCGCGTGCTCGCGGCGGTGGCGGGCGCCGATGGACTCCACTTCGAGGCAGGTGCGGCGGAGGTCGCTTCGATCGTCGGCGAGCCGGACCACCTCGTCTTCATCATGGCGGACGGCCTCGGGTGTACGACGCTCGACGCCGAGCCTGACGCCACCTTTCTGCACCAGCACTACGTGCGCGAGTTGCGCAGTCTCTTTCCCGCCACCACCGCCGTCGCGCTGACCTCGCTTGCCACCGGGGCGTGGCCGGCGCAGCACGCGATCACGGGGTGGTGGACCCATCTCCCCGAGATCGGGAGCGCCGCCACGATCCTGCCGTTCATCCGGCGGTCGGATGAGCGGTCACTCGTCGACCTCGAGGTCGACATCAAGAAGACGTTTCCGGTGCCCTCGCTCTGGGAGCGGATGACACGAGACGTCCTCTGCGTGCAGCCGGACCGGATCGCTGGCTCGGTGTACTCGCAGTACTCGACGGCCGGTAGCCGGTTCGCCGGCTACAACGCGCTCCGCGAGGGTGTGAACGCCGTCCTGGGGCACGTCGACCAGGCCCGAACGCCGACGTACACCTACCTCTACATCCCCCATGTCGACGGGGCTTCGCACGAGTACGGGCTGAACTCACCAGAGCTCCGCGCCGCCCTTCTGGCCGTCGACATGACGGTCCGGCTGCTTGCCGAGGCGCTCGAGGGGCGTGCACGGATCGTGCTCACGGCGGACCACGGACATCTGCCTGCGCCGCAGAGCGGGCGGCATCGGATCCGTTCGAGCGACGGGTTCTCCTCGTTACTCAAGACCGCGCCCGCGGGCGATCCGCGGACGCTGCACTTCCACGTGCGTCCCGGGCGCGAGGAGCAGTTCGCGCACGAGTTCCGCTCGCGCTTCGCAGAGCGCTTCGCGCTGCTCACCGTCGACGAGGTCGACGAGTTGCGCCTGTTTGGCCCGGACCCGCTCACCGAGGAAACCCGCCTCCGTCTCGGCGACTTCGTCGCGATCTCCCTCGGGGCCGACATCCTCGCCTACCTCGACGCGAACGGCGGTCGCGACGCGCTCCGGCAGGCGTCGCAGCACTCCGGGCTGACGCCCGAGGAGATGCGCATCCCGCTCATCGTCGTTTGACCTCCGACTCAGCTCGGCGCCCCCGTCCTGTAAGCAATCCGCCACGCCGCAACCGAGCTGCTGCGTCGCGAGTGCATCGGCGCCGCACGTACAACCGAGTCGGGAGGTGACGATGAACCCAGAGCAGCGGCGCGTTCGATACACGGAAATGGACGAGGCGCAGCTTCGGAAGCTGGCGGAGGAGCGTGGACTCTCCGTTCAGGAAGCTCCGGACCGCGACGCGCTCATCGGCCTCCTGGAGGGCCGGGACCAGTTCGAGGCGGCCGAGCGCGCGCAAACGGACGCCTACGGCGGCACGAGCGGCCAGACGCCGGACCAGTCGAAGTTGGTGGGGAGCACGGACGAGGGTGCCGGGGGCGTCCGCCGAGCGGGCGAACCCTCGCCCCCCGACGACAGCGAGCGTCCTTCCGAGATCGGCGAGCCGTAGCCGGCCTCGCGGCGCACGAGAGTGGATGCGCTCACTGGCGCGCATCGTGGCAAGATGTGCGCGAGGAGTTGCCGATGGAAGCGCACGCGCGCACGACACGATTAATGGCCGCCGGACTGTTCGCCATCCTCGTTGCGTTGGCCGTAGTCACTGATCGTGTCAACGCACAGCAGCCGGGCGACATGGGCGTGCCTGAGAGCGTTGCGCACACGATCCGCACCGACCTCGCCGAGCGCACCGGCGTGGCGCTCGGAGACGTCTCGTTCGTGCGAGTCGATGAAGTGACCTGGAGCGACGGGTGTGTCGGCATCTACCGACCGGGTGTTGCCTGCACGCTTGCGCTCGTCCCGGGCTGGGTGGTCTGGGCGCAGGCCGGATCGATCGCCTATCGCTACCACGCAGCCGTTGACGCCGCCGGTTTCGCGGCCGGTGGCATCGACCCTGCCGAGGTGTCATCGGAGCCGCTTCCACCGGGTGCGGTCGACGGTCCGGCACCGAACGGGTCGACCCGCGCCTTCAGCGGCACGGCGCCCCCTGCGGGGAGTGTGGGTCTCCTGGTGACAGCGCGGGTCGCGACGGTTGCCGATGTAGGGTCGTCGCTGTTGCAGGCGGGCTGCCGGGTGCAGTCGATCGCGGTCATCGTGAGCGGCGAGTGGCGGGTCTATGTGGCCGGAGCACCGTCCGCCGTGAACACGCGCTTCCCCTCCCCACTCGAGGCTTCGACGCCGTTCTTCGTGCGCTGCCAAGGCTAGTCGCGGGCCGGGCCCAGATACGCCGAACGCCCGCCGGGTACGGTCGGCGGGCGTTCAGTCGTGGGAAGGCCCGCCGTGGCGGGGGGTCTACGGCGGGCCCTGCGGGCCGGCGTATCGGCCTTGCGCATCATTAACGTAGTGCGCCGCCGGCCCACCGGCCGTCGGGGATAACCCCGATCTTCTGTCTAGTAGGTCCCGAGACTACGGCCGCGGCCAGAGCCGCTTCACGATGTCGCGCGCCAGCGACGGCGACTCCACGCTCGTCGTCTCGCGGCCGAGCGCGTCCACGAGTCGGGCCACCTCCTCGTCGAGCGGAGGCGCCGCTTCGATGCGCGACAGCACCCGCCGCGCGGCCTCGTGGAACGGGATCGACGGACGCTCGCTCGCCACAGCCTCGAGGATGGGCTGCACCGTCAGCGGACCGCGCTCGATGAGCGCGTTCGAGGCGGTCCAGCGGATCGAGAAGTCGTCGTCGCGCAGCCCGCGCACGAGCAGCGGGACGGCCGCGGGGTCTTCGAGGCGCGCCGCCGCCTGGTAGGCGAACCAGCGCACTTCCCGCCCTTCATCGGTCGCCAGCGCCTCGAGGGCGGCCAGCGCCTCGACACCGCGCTCGATCAGCCCGTCGTAGGCGGCCTCACGCACCTGGCTGCGGTCGTGGTGCAGTAGGTCGCTCGACAGCGCGGGCAGATCGTCCGCCTGCGCGAGTACCACGAGCGATTGCGAGAAAGCGGCGCGCACATGGTTGGAGCGTCCACGCTCGATGCCATCGTGCAGCGGCTGGAGCGCGGACCTGGGGAGCCTTCGCTCGGCAGCGATCAATGCACCGGCCCGCTCGAGGAGCGCGTCGATATCGTCGGGCGGAATACCTCCAAAGCCCTCGTTCGCAGTGTCGGGCACGTGCGTTCCTCTCGCGTGCTGCGGCCGGAGTCACATGTACAGGCTAGGCCCTGCCTCAACCAGCCGCCGCCGCAGCGTGCGGTGGTCCGGCAGCACGCGCGCGACCACGTTCCAGAACGCCTGCGCGTGGCTGGGCACGAGGAGGTGCGCCAGCTCGTGCACCACGACGTAGTCCACGATGTCCGCGTCCGCGAGCATCAGCCGCCAGTTAAAGCGGAGGGACCCGTCAGCGGCGCAGCTGCCCCACCGCCGCCGCTGCGCCCGCACGAGCACCCTCGAGGGCGCCGCACCCACCTCGGGCGCCCACCGCCCGACGCGCGCCGCAAACTCCTCCGCAGCCCTCTCGCGGTACCACCGCTCAAGCGCGGTTTCGATGTCTGCGTCGGAGTCGGAGTCGAAGGCGAGAGAGGCGACCGAAGCACCTCCCCAGTCGAACAGGGAGAGCGCTCTGACCTCGGCACCATTGATAGCCGAGGAGATTCCGGCCTCCTCTCCCATAAAGGGAGAGGCCTGCGGGGTATCCCCGCGCTCGGCGGACTGAGGAGAGGGCGCCCGCAGCGTCACCACCAGCCGCTGCCCCACGCGCTCAGCCCTCGCACGACGCACCCGGCCACGCTCGATGCCGAGGGCCAGCGTCTCACCGAGGAACGGGAGCGGATCCCCGTCGGCGAAGGGCCTCCGAGGCTCGAGCTCGGCGCGCTCGCTCGTGCGGAGGATCCAGCCGGCGTGGCGCAGCACCGCCTCCGCCACCTCGCGACGTGACGCGCGCGCCGGCGCGGCGACGACGACGCCCTCGCGAGGCCGGAGCGCGATCTCGAACGTCCGGCGGCGGCGCTTGCTGCGGACCACGCGGTAGCCGATGACGCGTCCGTCGACCTGCACCTCGCCACGCTCGCTGCCGTCCCGGGCCGGGGCCATCGCTGCTCCTCGGAAATCTCGTGGCGCCCTCGGGAGGATTCGAACCTCCGACCTGCGGATTAGAAGTCCGTTGCTCTGTCCCCTGAGCTACGAGGGCGCGAGGGTTGGCTCGATCTTAGGCGGCGCGAGCGGGGAGGGGCGAGGGTCGGTTACTGCCAGGCCCAGAAGACGAGGAGCGACAGGAGATGAACTGGACCCCCCACGAGGTGCATCGTGGTCGGCAATCGTCGAGCGTTCCGGTAGTCAGGCGCCGAGTGGAACCATTGGGATGCGCACCCGATCGCGAACCAGAACGTCCAGTTGACGGCGGCTGCCACTAGGCCGAGCGCCAACCACGGAAGTGGGTTGTAACCCATCGCGAAGCTCTCGTCGCGCACCGAGCCGAAGATCGGGACGTACGTCCCCAGCGTGGCGCAAATCGACCAGGTCGCCCATGCTGCGGGCACCCATCGCCAGCGATGGGCTTCGTCGTTTAGCCAACTCCGACCCACGCGCCACGCCGTCCTCATGACGTGAGTGTCGGTCTCAACGCGACGCCCGCGCACTCCTGCGTCTCCCGACACAACTCGGACGCGACGTTGAGGGTTGGGTCTTTACGCTGCGCGTGCGGGCAGGCGACTCGGAGATGGATGCTTGCTTGCCCTTGTTGCCGCGCAGCTTGGGTCAACCCTGGCGCTGTAGCCCGAACGCTGCGCAGCCGACAATTCCCTTGAACCCGGTGCTTGAGCGCGCCGCGATCGGCGAACCCCATCGCCCTCTGGATTGTGAGCCGTCTCGCCATGCCCGTTCCTGTTCAAGCCGCGCTACGGTCGTCGATCAGGTTCGCGAAGCGGACGCTGAAGTCGAACCCCACGATTCGCAACCTCATCAGCGACGTGGACAACAGCAAGAACTTCACCCGCCTGCAGGTCCACGAAGAGATGGTCGCGGACGCCGTGCGGGTGGATTCGTATCACGAGGCCATCCGACGGCACGTCCGTCCGGGCGATGTGGTTGTCGACCTCGGCACAGGCACCGGCATCCTCGCGCTGTTCGCGGCTCAGCAGCAGGCGAAGCAGGTGTACGCGCTCGACCACTCGCCATTCATCGAGGTCGCGCGACGCATTGCCGATGCGAACGGCGTCGAGAACGTCAGCTTCCTACCGGTGAACAGCCGCGACTTCGTGTCCGATGAGCCGGTGGACCTCGTCATCCACGAACAGATGGGCGACGCGCTCTTCGAGGAGAACATGATTACGAACCTCCTCGACTTGAAGCAGCGCGTGCTCAAGCCCGGCGGCAGGATTCTGCCGGGACACTTCGACCTCTTCATCGAGCCGGTCCAGATGTGTCCGGAGCACCGCGTTCCCTACATCTGGGAGCAGCGGCCGCACGGCCTCGACTTTTCGATGCTCAAGGACGAGCCGTTCCTCGAGCGTTATCGGACGCCGAACTACGAGTCCATCCACGCGCTGCCATCGTCCGTGAGCCACTTCCTCGGCGAACCGACTCCGGTGCTCTCGTTCGACCTGAACGAGATGCGCAGCGGCGACGAGCCGCCGCACGTCGTCGAGGCCACCCGCACGGTCACGCGTGCGGGTCGTTTGGACGGATTCTGCGTGTACTTCGGCGTCAGATTCGACGAGACGCTGGCGTTCGACACGTCGCCGCTGCACCGGCGGACGCACTGGACGAACAGGCTCCTGCGTGTGCCGTTCCGTGACTATGTCGAGGGAGATGCTGTCGCGTTCCGGGTGACGATGCCCGAGCACGGGGACATCAACACATGGCGGGTCGAGGTCGAGGAGCGCCGGCCGGGGTAGTGCGCGATCGCCGCGATCGGCGCGACCCTTGCGCCTCCCGACGATGCTCGCACCGGATGTTGAGGTTGGTACGACTACGCTTGAGAGGTCACGCGGCGAGCTCTGGGAGCAGGCTGCGCTCCGCTATCTCGGGGGCCAGACGCAGTCCAGCGGGGTTCGATTCCCCGGCGCCGCGTCAGCAACTCACACGCTATCGAGGTCGGTGATGTCGTCCGCGCGCCGGCCTGCGGGCCGGATGCCCAGCGACGCTCGCACCGCCAGCGCACACGGGATGCAATAGTCCTTACCGTTCTGCAGGTATACGTAGCGGTCCGACGGGCGCTTGCACCCGGCGCATTGCACCGGCGGGCGTCGCGTCCACTCACGCTCGGACTCGGCCGGCTCCGTCCGCTCGGTGGCGGCACGCTTCCAGAGTTTCACCACATAATCCTGACGGACGCGGGCCGTGCAGGGGTAGGGGACCTCCGGAGGCGGCTCGGTGCGTTCCCCGATCTTTCGAGGTGCCCGCGGTCGCCTCCGTCGACCCCTACCAGGGAGGCAGCAGGCGCGCGATCAGCTCCGAGCGGTCGATGTTGCCCACGTGGGTGATGTACTCGTCCTGCAACTTGTAGAGGATGACGATCGCCAGGATCCAGACCATGTTCCGCCTGAAGAACGCGAACGCCTCGCCGCCTTTGAAGTGCAGGATGGTGGCGTAGGCGAGGAACAGCGGCTCGAGGAAGTTCGGGAAGAAGAAGAACATCAACTCGTCCTGGGTGATGAAAAAGAGCGCCTGCCCCACCGAGCGGAACAGGAACAGCCCGACGATCCAGTTCCGCAGCGGCCACTTCCACGCCGCCACGACCATGAAGACGTACGTAACCCAGTCCGCCGACTTGTCGATGTTCTGGTAAACGGGGTCCGAGAGCCCCAGCGGGATCAGGATGTCGCCGTCGAGAGTGTCCAGGACGAAGTTGGCCCAGCCGGCGGCGAACGGGAACCGGACGAGGAGGACCGGTAACCCGTACTTGGCGCCGACGATCAGGGCGATCGCAACGATGTTCACGCCGTCCGCCCTCCCGCCCCTCACGCCTGAGCACCGACGTCAGCGCCGGCTCTGCGAGATACTAGGCGTCCACGCGCTTCAGAGGCATGGGGCAAACCCTCATGAACGTCCGCTGGGTCGGGCACGCGACGACGCTCGTCGAGATCGACGGCGTGCACGTGCTCACCGATCCGTTGCTCATCGGCAGTCCGCTGCGAGGCATGGTCCGTCGCCGCGCCTCCGGGCTGGTGGCGCTCGAGGACGTGGTGGCGCCCGATGTCGTGCTGATCTCGCACGCACACCAGGACCACCTCCACTTGCCGTCGTTGCGACTGCTGCCGGAGGGCACGCTGCTCCTCGTGCCCGAGGGGGCCGGCCGCTGGGTCGAGCGCCATGGCTTCGGCCACGTCGAGGAGCTCGCTGTCGATGGGAAGTTTGACGTCGGCGCGGTGCGCGTCCACGCGACGTTCGCCGCTCATGACGGTACGCGGTTGCCTCTCGGTCCCGCGGCCGTCGCGCTGGGATACGCCATCGAGGGGAACGAGCGCGTCTACTTCGGGGGCGACACGGACTTGTTTCTGGAGATGGAGGACATCCCGCGCGTGGCGGGGGGCCGGCTCGATCTCGCGCTGCTGCCAGTCGGTGGCTGGGGGCCGACGCTCCGAGGCGGACACATGGACCCTGATCGCGCGGCAGCGGCGCTCCGCCTACTGAGGCCGCGCGTTGCGGTGCCGATCCACTGGGGCACGTTCTGGCCACGCGGTCTCGCGCGTGTCCGCCCGCACCGCTTCCACCTTCCCGGCCCCGCCTTCCGCGATGCCGCGGCGCTCGCCGCCCCGGAGGTCGACGTGCGGGTGCTCGCGCCGGGCGAGGCGCTCGCTGTGGTCGAGGCTGACTGAGCTCCTACCGTTTTCCTACGCGATTGTCGGAACTTTGTCGCAGCGGCCGCCCGCCCGTAGCGCTACAGTTGGGAACGGTTGTCGGGGTTTCGCAAACGCGGCTCTACGTATACGATTCGTAAATACCGACGAAGGACGATTGCTCCCGAGTCGGCCGGTCCAAAGGGTGGCGAGTCGGAGGGGCACCGAGCAATCGGTGCCTTTCCCATTCCTGCTCTATCTGATGTCCCCGCTGTAACGGACAAGCAACCCGCTCGCCAAAGCCCTTGATGCGCCTGCTGTTGCGACCATCCGATGGTGATCACGCAACACTCCCGCCATGGAACACGGAGGGATGCGCAGTGGCACATCACCATCACGAGGACACGACCGGCGCGGGGTTCATGGCCGGCATGTCCGCAACCATGTTCATGCTCATCGGACTAGTTCTGCTGATCCTGGTCCTTGCGCTGTTCATGTGGCAGCCATGGGCTGACACCACGTCCGATCGCGATGTGGGGGGCGCTGGCGGCGTGATCGAAGAGACGTTGCCCGGCGGCGGCGGGGCTGACGACGGCGACAACGGCGGTGGCAACGACACCGGCGGCGGTGCTGCCCCGGGCTCCTACCGCTTCGGCGCTGGCGGCATGCCCTCCGTAGTTGCGGCGAACGCCGCGCTCACGCGCATCGATTGGACGCCTCAGGACGCCTAGTCCCAGCCTTCGAAGCCCACAACTTCGCGCCGGCGATGCACACGTCGCCGGCGCGAGTGTGTCCGCGGAGGGAAGAGCGGAGGGTTGCCCGCCCCCGTAAGGTGGCGAGAGGAGGCGCGATTGCTCTCTCGCCCGTTCCTCACGCTCTTCGGCGCCGTCTTCCTCGCCAACCTCGGCATCTCGATGGTCAGCCCGTTCCTCCCGGTCTACGCCGAGGAGCTGGGCGCGACGGGCATCTGGACCGGCCTCACCTTCTCGATCTTTGCCGTGAGCCAGACGCTGGTCAGCCCGTTCGCCGGCGGCTGGTCGGACCGCTACGGCCGCAAGCCGTTCATCATCGTCGGACTGCTGATCTACTTCATCGCTGCCTTCGGCTACCTCACCGCTGACTCGTTCGTGCAGGTGCTGGCCTTCCGGGCGTTCTCCGGCTGCGGGACGAGCCTCATCTTTGCTGTCGGGCAGGCGTACCTCGGCGACATCGTGCCGAAGGGCCACGAGGGCCGTTGGTTCGGCGTCTTCGCGCTCGCGGACATCGCAGGGTTCGGCGCAGGCCCGGTGCTCTCCGGGGCGCTGCACGACGCCTTCGGCTTCGACTCGGTCTTCCTCGGAATGGCTGTCCTGATGGCAGCGGGCGCGCTGGTCCTCCAGACCCTGTTGCCCGCCGACACCGCCGAGACGCGCCACGCCTCGTCGACATCGAGCTCGGCGATCGGCGGCATGGTCGCGGCGCTGCGATACCGCGTGGTCGTGGCACTGGTGCTCTTCATGGGCCTGACCTCGCTGACCTACGGCTCGCTCTACTCCTTCCTCGCGGTCTTCCTCGACGCCCGCGGGGTCTCGGGAACGGCGATCGGAGTCGCCCTCGGGGCGCAGGCGGTCACCGGCGTGGTGACGCAGCCGCTCTTCGGGCGCCTCGCCGACCGCATCGACCGGCGCTACATGCTCCTCGGCGGGCTGGCAGCGAGCGCGGTGCTGCTCGGGGCGGTGGGTGCCGCGCCGTCGTATCCCGTCGTGCTGACGCTGCTCGCGCTCCTCGCGGTTGCGAGTTCTGCGGCGTGGGTCGCGGCCTCGGCTATCCAGGTGGTCGCGGGTCGCCAGGCGGGCATGGGCACGGTGATCGGACTCGGTGCGGCCGGCGACGGTACGGGCATCCTCGTCGGAGGTGTGGCTGGAGGCGTCTTCGCGGGCTGGTTCGGCACGACCGCCGCGTTCTACTTCGCCGCGGCTGCCCTCGGCTGCGGTGTCCTCGTCCTCGGCTGGCTGCTCGCCGGCCTCACCCGCGCCGACGTGCACGACGAGGCCGCCGAGGAGCGCGAGCTGGCGCTCCGGGCGGACGTCTCAGCCGGCTGACGTGTCCGAGGCGCGCTGGCTTCCTTCGGTGGGGGAGCAGGAGTCCGGCCTCCTCTCCCCTTGTGGGAGAGGATTGAGGTGAGGGGAGATCGATCGGGTACTATGCGGCTCGTTGCGGCCTGCCTCGACACCAACGTGAGTGCGAGGACGAGCTGCTGGATAGGCGGAGAACATGGCACTCGACGGGAAGGTGGCTCTGGTCGCGGGCGCGAGCCGCGGGATCGGGGCGGACATCGCGAAATACCTCGCGGCGGCCGGGGCGAAGGTGGCGGTTGCGGCGCGCACCGAGGAGGTGAAGGACCCGCGGCTTCCCGGCACGATCCACTCGGTGACCAAGGAGATTCAGGACCAGGGCGGGACGGCGATCCCGGTCGTGCTCAACATGCGCGACCCCGAGAGCATCAAGGCGGCCGTGAAGCGGGTCGTCGACGAGTGGGGACGCCTCGACATCCTCATCAACAACGCGGCGATCTTTGTGCCGGGCGACCTCGAGACCGTGCAGGAGCGGCACATCGACCTCAGCATGGAGGTCAACTTCCGGAGCTACATCCTGACGATGCGGGAGGTGGTGCCGCACATGCGGGCGGCCGGCGGCGGCCACATTATCAACATCTCCTCCCGTGGCGCGATTCCCCTTGGCCCCGGTCCGTACACCGAGGAGCAGCAGAACCGCAGCGGTGACATCTTCTACGGCGCCGAGAAGATCGGCCTCGAGCACTTCTCGCAGCGCCAGGCCGCGATGCTGCAGAAGGACAACATCTCGGTGAACATCCTCTCGCCCGAGGGTGGCGTGCGGACGCCGGGCAACCGTATGGCATCGAACGACCGCGAGAACCCCGACCTCAACTTCGAGACTGCCGACGACATGGGCAAGGCGGCGGTCTGGATCTGCGAGCAGCCGCCGCAGCAGTTCACCGGCAACGTGCTCTTCGACAAGCCGTTGCTGCAGAAGGCTGGCGTCGCGTGAGCGGGACGAACTGATGAAGGAGACGCCCTCCGTCGGCACGTTCAACTACCACGGCACGCCGGTGGACCTGCGCTACGCAGGCCCGGCCGACGCGCTGCGGCTGCATCGTTTCGCGGTGTCGCTGCCGCCGGAGGACCTGCTCTTTCTCCGCCGCGACATCACGAATCCCGCCGAGATCGACGCCTGGATGCGCGAGATCGGGCAGGGGACTACCAGCACCGTCCTGGCCGTGACCGGGGAGGGCGAGGTGCTGGGCTACTCCTCTGTCTCACGCGCGTCACTCAACTGGCAGCGTCATCTCGCGGAGCTGCGCGTGGTCGTCGGCCCCGAGGCGCGCGGCCTCGGCCTCGGCCGCGCGCTCACCGAGGCGGCCTTCAAGATCGCGGTTGACATGGGCGTCGAGAAGATGATCGCGCAGATGACGCTGAACCAGGCGGGTGCGCTCGCGGTCTTCCGCCGTCTCGGTTTCCGCCCAGAGGCCCTCCTCGCGGACCACGTCATCGACGCGAGCGGCGAGACGCACGACCTCGTCGTGATGAGCCAAATCGTCCGCTCGATGCAGGAGTCCCTCGAGAAGCTCGATCACGGCGCCTGAGCCGGCCTGACGCGACGGCGAGGCCCCCGAGCGGGCCTCGCCCTCTGTGCCTCCGCCGACTGTCGTGGCATTTCAACCTAGACCATGTCGGAGTCGCCCATCATCACGTGGATGCGCGCGTGCGGGTCCGCGAGGAAGTCGAGCAGGTGCGGGTCCGGGTGCCAGCTTGCCACGTTGAACTTGTAGGCCATCACACGCGAGCGGTTACGCAGGTTCACGAAGCCGGCCGTGCGCAGCGCCGGGAGGTACGGGTGGTGCCAGGGCAGCGTGCACTCGATGGCGGCGGCACCCGCTGCCTCCGCGTGTGCGACGCACGCATCGATCAGTGAGCGGGCCACGTCTCTCCGGCCCGGCCGCACGAGCAGGTCGGCGAGATTGGCGCGGCTCCACGCCGTGCGGAGCGCCGCGTAGCCCAGCAGCTCGCCACCGTCCTCCGCCACGAACCCGACCGTCGGGCCGGTCCGCTGGTCGAAGTAGCGCCAGTTGAGGAACTCGTGGCCCCGCCACGGGAGCAGGTCGAACTCCGTGGCGCAGACCTCGTCGAGCCGGTCGGTTCGCTCGTCGAACGCGCTGACCTCTCGGATGGTCCACGTCGCCGGAATGGCGGGCGGACGCTGCCGGATCCTGCTCTCCCCCTTCAGGGCGAAGTAGCCGGGGGCGCGCTTGAACCCCTGGAAGCCGCCACGGCCGGACGCCTCCAGCGGCCGGAAGATCCGGGCGAACACCCCGAGCTGGTTCGCGACCGGGCGGTAGTCGCCCACGTGCGACTGCGTCCGCCGGACCGCCTCTACCTGCGTGAACGAGAGGGCGAGCTCGCGGCCGTCGTTCTGGGTTCTCCACTGGCGGAACCAGTTGTACAGGTACATGCGTCGGTAGTCGGGATCGATGCCCCCGTACGCGCCAAGGCTCCCCTCCATCAGCTGCCCGCGCAGCCAGGTCGGCCGGCAGTAGCCCAACGCGAGTGCGGCGACGCGGCCCTCGTGCATCCCGACCCACGTCAGGCGCTGGTCCGGACGCCAGGAGTCGATGAACCAGCGCATGAAGTCTTCTTCAGTGCCGCCGGTGGGATAGGGCGGCCACCCGGGGAAGGTCCGCTTCACCGAGGTCAGGAGCGCTGGAACATCGTCCATCTCCGCAGCACGGAACCGAACTCGACCGATGGAGAACTCAACCTCGTTGGGGACCCGCTCGTCTGGAGCCGGAGGGGTGCCCGTTTGCAGGGACTGGGGGGACTGTGCGGTCGCTGTTACCTCGTTCAGGATGCGCCTCCTTGCTGCGCGGAGCGTGCCTGGTCTGGGCGGGAGCGTCGCTAGATCATGTCAGAGTCGCCCATCGTGACGTGCATCCGCGCGTGAGGATCGGCGAGGAACGCGAGGTCGACATCCGATCCGAGGCGCTTCGACACGCTGAACTTCAGCGCCATCACCCGTGAGCGCTCGGGGAGGCGGACGAATCCCGCCGACCGCAGCGCCCCGATGTAGGGATGATGCTGTGGGAGCGTGCATTCGACGCCAGCCAGCCCATCAAGGCGTAAGCGACGCAGTCCCTGGTCGATGAGCGACCGGGCCACGTCGGCACGCCCGGGACGGGCGAGCACGTCGGCGATGTGGCCGCGCATCTTGATGGGACGGAGCACCGCATAACCCAGCAATTGGTCGCCGTCCTCGGCAACGAGGCCGATCGCCGGCCCGGTGCGCCGATCGAAATAGCGCCAGTTGAGGAACTGGTGGTTGCGGCCCGGGAGGTAGTCGAACTCGGCTCGAGCCGACTCCTCGACGAGGGCGTCCACCCGCTCGTCGAACCGGTCCACTGTGCGGATCGCCCAGTACCGGCGGCGAACGCGTCGCTGTCGGAGGCTTCCTTGCAGGCTGAATGCCAGGTAGCCCGGCGTGCGCTTCAGCGCTTCGAAGCCCTCGTGGCCCGACGCGTGCAGCGGGTCGAAGATACGTGCGAAGACGGTAAGCGGGTTCCCGAGAGGCACCGAGGTCCCTCGACGCTCCCGCGTCCGGAGGATGCCCTCGACCTGTGAAAACGCGCCGCCGATATCGCGCCCGTCCCGCTCGCGCTTCCATTCGCCGAACCAGTGATTGAGGTACATCCGGCGGTAGTCGGGGTCGACGGCGCCGTACGCGCCGAGGCCACCCGTCAGCCGTTCGCCTCGGATCCACATCTCGCGCCGGTAGCCGAGGGCAAACGCGGCAATGCGCCCCTCGTGCTCCGCGACGCACGTAAGGCTCTCTCCGGGCTTCCACGAATCCACGAACCAACCCACGTGGTCCTCGCGGGTGCCCTGCACCGGGAAGGGTGGCCACCGCTCGAAGCCTCGGTCGACTGCGGCCAGGAGTGCCGGCTCGTCGCCGCGCTGCGCGAACCGGAAGTGGATCGGGCCGACCGGGAACTCGAGGACATCGGGGACGTGCTCCCCGCGTGCGGGAGGACGGAACTGTTGTCTGTCGGGGTCTCGTTCAGACTCGGTCGTCGTCTCGGTAGCTGTCACATCCGCTCCTTGGCGCCTGCGACAAGTGCTGGGGGGTGTCGCCGCGTTCGTCGGTACGCGGCGACACCCGTGAAACCGTGGCGTAGTCGAGGGCCGCGAGTATCAATGACGAATATGAATCTCCTCGCGAGATACCAACTGGTGATGAGGAAGTCAGCGCGCCCCGATCAGCGATGCACCATCGACGTTCGTATAGCCGGAGACGAAGTTCGTGACCTGCTGCCGCTCCGGCACGAACGACTGGCGCTCGACGGTCCCGAGGTCGTTGCACAGCACGTGGAGCGAGACGGAGGGCTGCCTTGAGGTGGTTCGGATCTGGTGAATGTCCGCGTCGGGATGGATGATCGGCGTCAGTTCCCCGAGCAGGATGGGCTGCTCCTCGACCAGGCGGACATCGGCGAAACCGGGCCGCGAGCCGTCGTCGTGACGGCGGAAGTGCCGTTCGACCTGCCCGCCCTGCACCAGCCCGACCCAGCCGTTCGTCAGGTGGTTGTGCACCTGCGTCGCCGCCCCCGGCGGCACGACCATCGTGAAGATGCAGAGGTCCGGATCCTGGCTGCGGTATACAGCCCACGCGGCGACCTGCCCCGGCGCCGGCTCGAGGAACTCCTCGCCGAGCCAGGACATGTCCCCGATGAGCTGCTGGACGGGGCCCCGCAGCGAATCGAGGAGTTGGGGCGAGCCACTCTCCCTCGCCACGATGTTGCGGAAATCCTCGACGAAGTGGCGCAGCGGCCGCTCGATCGGTTCGACGTAGTAGGCCTCTGGCGGCATGACGCCTCCCTCCGCAACGGACGCAGTGTAGCCCGCTCGCGCGGGAGGCTATCGTACGCGGCGAGCCGGATGGAGCCATGAGCCACGGAGCATGCTGTGCGCGCAGTCGTCTGCCACGAGCCGGGTGATCCGCAGGCTGTCACCATCACCGACGTCCCCGAGCCGCCGCTCGAGGCAGGACAGGTCCGGTTCGCAGTTCGAGCCGCCGGCGTGAACTTCGCGGACACGCTCATGGTCCGTGGCACGTACCAGGACCAGCCCAGGTTCCCGCTCGTGCCGGGCCTCGAGGCGGCCGGAGTGGTCGTCGAGGTGGGGATGGGCGTCGAGGGCTGGAACAGGGGAGACAGCGTCTTCGCGCTCCTCGACTCCGGCGGGTTCGCAGAGTCAGCCGTCGCTCGCGCCGAGGACTGCTACGCGCTCCCTCCGGGCCTCGACTTCGTCGATGCGGCCGGCTTCGGTGTCGCTTACGGCTCGTCGCATCTCGGGCTGCGGCTCGCGCGGCTCAGCGAGGGCGAGACGCTGCTGGTTCACGGGGCGGCGGGCGGCGTCGGACTGACCGCCGTCGAGATTGGGCACGCGCTCGGAGCTCGAGTGATCGCCACCGCGGGCGGCATCGAGCGCCTCGCCATCGCGCGTGAGCACGGCGCGGATGAGGGCATCGACTACCGGACGGAGTCAGTCCGCGACCGCGTGCTGGAGTTGACCGGTGGGCGCGGCGTTGACGTGGTCTACGACCCGGTCGGCGGCGACGTCTTTGCACAGTCGCTGCGCTGCGTTGCCTGGGGTGCGCGATTGCTGGTCGTCGGGTTTGCCTCGGGCGAGGTGCCCCAGATCCCGGCGAACCACGTCCTCGTGAAGAACGTCGCGGTGATCGGGTACACACTTGGGGCTTACCGGCGGAACGCCCCGGACCTCGTGCGCGACTCGTTCAGCGAGCTGTTCGAGTGGCACACGGCGGGACGGCTGCGTCCTCACGTGTCGCGCGTCCTGCCGCTCGAGCGCGCGTCCGAAGCGATGCAGCTGTTGCTCGACCGGGCCGCAACCGGGAAGGTCGTGCTGACGACCGCCGGCGCATGAAGTCGGAGGGCGGCTGAACAGGAGCCGCCCTCCGGGGAACTTCACGCGAGGATGTACGTCGCGAGGACGTAGGCGGCGACGAGGCCTGCTCCGAACGCTACCATCACCGCTGCGGCGACGCTCTCGACGCTCTGGACCTCGGGTATTCGCGGCACGGGGAGGTCGCGGAGACTCTCCATGATCCCGTACTTGCCTCGGGCGTGGTCGTACACCTTCCGATCGGACATGATTGGCCCCCCGCCAATGCCCGTGCGTCCGTGCACCTCCTACTAGTCCTGAGGGGCGAACGTAACACCTATCCACAGGCTGTCAATAACGCGTCCACGGTGTATGAACACGTGTGCGATTGGGATAGGCCGCGTGGATTAGGAGACAGCGGGGACGGGCGTTCGCAGCAGCGCCTCATCGAGCTCACCGAGGAGCGTCTCGACCGGTTCTCCGTTCACCCAGAGACGCCACCACAGCGCGTGGTTGATCGCGCTCCACAGGGTGAACGCCAGCTCCGGCTCCCCCGACTGCAGCGCCCGCAACTCCCGTTTCTCGTAGACGGGGGTCGCGAGGCCGATGAGCGGCTCGAAGACGCCGCCGGGCAGCGCCCAGCGCTCGGGCTGGATACCGAAGCCGCGCTTCGGCCGCTCGAGAATGAAGGACGGCACATCGAGGAGGCGCGCGGCGTCGCGGAGTACGAGCTTGGGCGGATCGGACTTGAGTGACCATGGGAGTGAGAACGCGTAGTCGGTCAACGCGGCGTCATTGAACGGGTAATGCAGGATGTGGCCGCCCGCCTCGCCGACCTTGCTCCAGATGCCCTGGGTTGCGAGCGTGTCGCCCGTCATCGAGCGCAGGGCGATCACATCGGAGGTGCTGCGCGTGCCGTATGCGCGGAGGACAGCGACAGGGTTCGCGATGACGTCGCGCATCGACGCGCCGAGGTGCTGTTCGACCCATGCGATCGAGCCCGACATGTCGGCTTGCCACGTCACGTGCTGCGGATGCGCAAGTTCCCTCGGGCTCACCTTCGAGGCGAGCACCGTGCGCAGCGTGCCCCCACGACCGGCAGCACGCAGTGCGGCATCGACCAGTGGCCGGATGGCTGGGTGAGAGGCGACGCCGAACAGCAGAGGCCGGCTGTTCCAGCGGTGGATCCAGCGGTGGAGCGAGAGACCGAACAGGTTGTCCGCCCCGTCGCCGCAGATCACCACGCGCCGCTTGCCCAGGGTGTCGCTTGCGAAGAGCAGGTGCAGTAGCACCGTCTGAAGGTGGTGCAGCGGCTCCTCGGCGGCCGCGATGGCTGTCACGACACCGCGGAGGTACGCCGCGGTGTCGGGCTCGAAGTAATGGTGCTGCGAGCCAAAGGCCCGCGCGGCCGATTCCGAGTAGCGGAGCTCTTCGTTCTGCTCCGGTTCCTCGAAGGGAAAGCCCGACGCGAAGCTGTCGAGCACGCCGAGCTCGCGCTGGGCGGAGCGGAAGAGCAGCGAGGAGTCTACTCCACCGCTGAGCAGCACTGACACGCGGTCCGCGGCCGGCTTGAGGTGGCCTACCGCCTGGAGGACGCGGTCACGTGACTCGCGGGCTGCGCGGTCGCGGTCATCCGTCGCCGGCGCATTCACGCGCGGCACGTACGGATCCGACTCACGGACTTCGCAGCCCTGTGGTGTCAGGCGGACGCTCAGGCTGCTGCCTCGGGAGAGACGGCGGATACCGCGGAAGAGCGTCAGCGGGGGCGTGACGAAACGGTAAATGAAGAACTCGGGCAGGCGCGCCCGGTCCTCTTCGAACGTCACGCCTGCGTCGCGCAGGAGCCTGACGTGCGTCGAGGCGAAGAACTCGCCATCCGCGTTGAGGTGGTGGTAGAGCGCCTTGCCGGAGATGAAGTGGTGCTCGATCTCCACCGATCCCTGCGCGAGGTCGAACGTCGCGTCAACGAAGGCGAGGTCCTCCGCACCCTCGTCCGTCGCGACCGCTTCGCGCACGCGCAGCCGATCGCCCTCGAGCCCGTGATTCGACCACAAGCCGTCCGTGGCTGCCGTTACGTGCCACCCGTTCGCCTCGGACGCGTGGGTCGCGAGGCCGGCGAGCGCGGGGAGAGGGCGCCGGGTCACGGCGAGTAGGAACATCGAGTCTCAGCTCCGCTTGGGGTGGGGCACGAGCAGGACTCGATGGTGGCCCATCCTGCATCAATGGGCCACATGCACGGCATGGGAAGATAGCTCGCGGTGATACGAGGGCCGAATCGAGGCTTCGGATGCGAGTGCTGGTGACCGGCGGCTCAGGGATGATCGGCAGTGCGCTCGTCCGTGCGCTGACGGCGCGTGGCGACGAGGCGGTGACGCTGCGTCGCGGCGAACAGTCTGCAACTGGTGCGGACTGGGACCCGCGAACCGGGTGGATACGCGAGGACGCGGTCGACGACTTCGCCGCGATCGTACACCTCGCAGGCGCGAACATCGGTGGTGCGCGCTGGTCGGAGTCGCGAAAGCGCCTCTTGAGGGACAGCCGTATCGCAGCGAGCCGCACCCTACTGATCGGCATCGAGCGGCTCCCCGCCGACCGCCGCCCGCGCGTGTTCGTCGCGGCGTCCGCGAGCGGCTACTACGGTGACGGGGGCGACGATGTCCTCACGGAATCGGCACCCCGAGGCGAGGGCTTCCTCGCCGAACTCGTCGGGGACTGGGAGGCAGAGACCGCGAAGGCGACCGGGCTCGGGCTGCGCGTCGTGCAGACGCGGTCCGGGGTGGTCCTCGATCGGGGAGGGGGTGCGCTGAAGAAGATGCTGCTGCCGTTCCGGCTGGGCGTCGGCGGACGCCTCGGCAGCGGGCGCCAGTGGATGGCGTGGATCAGCCTCGAGGACGAGGTGCGCGCGCTGCTGCACGCCATCGACTCCGACCTCGTGGGTACGGTGAACGTAGGACAGGCCGTGCGCAACGCGGACTTCACGAAGGCGCTCGGACGCGCGTTGCGACGCCCGACGATCTTCCCGATCCCGCGGTTCGCGCTGAACCTGCTCTACGGCCAAATGGGCGAGGAGACGCTCTTCTACAGCCAGCGCCTTGACCCGGGAAAACTACTGGCGAGCGGCTTCGAGTTCCGCCACGCCGACATCGACGCCGGCCTCGAAGCCGCGCTCCGACGGGAGAACTGATGCGGCTCCACCGCATCGACGAGCGACAACTGCTGCCGGGAGTGGGCCTCGAGGAGGCCTGGGACTTCTTCGCCGATCCGCGCAACCTCTCCGTGATCACGCCTCCCGCGTTGCGCCTCGAACTGACGCATGAGCCGCCGCGGCGCATCTACCCCGGCCTGCTCATCACCTACCGCCTGCGGCCGTTCCCTCGCGTCGCCGCGAGCTGGGTGACTGAGATCACGCACCTCGTGGAGGGACGGCTCTTCGTCGACGAGCAACGCGCCGGGCCCTACCGCCTCTGGCACCACGAGCACCACTTCCGCGAGACTGACGGCGGCGTCGAGGTGCGCGACCTCGTGCAGTACGCGATGCCGTTCGGTCCCCTGGGCGATGCGGTGCAGGTCCTCGTGGTGCGGCGCCGCCTCGAATGGATCTTCGACTTCCGCAGGCGCGTACTCGGCGTGCGGTTCGGCGCCGTGCCCGTCGCGGCGGGCGACCAACCCGAGGACGGTCGTGCGACTACGTTTCGGGGTAGTCCGCTCGGCGCCGAGTATCCACCTTCTTCAGGTTCCTGAAGACCTCCCGCACCCCAAGGACCTCGACGCCGGCGAGGTCGTGACTCGTCGTCACGTGCTGCTGCACAACGCGGCCGACCGGTTGCGAGAGCAGAGCGCCGACCATGGCTGCGGTGAATGCGTTCCCGAACATCCGGCGTCCCCTCGAGAGCACGAGAGTGGCGCCCGTCGCCGCCAGCAGCCCGGCCATCGCGATGTTCGTGCCACAGAGGGGTGAGACCGCCAGGTTCGACTGCCCGCGATTCAGCCGTGTGAGGGCCTCGTCCGCGCATGAGCGCAGCTCGGCAGCGTCGACGTCGCCCAGGATGAAGAACCCGTCGACCGATGCACGACCCGCGATACGTCGAGGGCCGTGGCGTGCGAGCAGCACGGCCACCGTGGCGTGCTCGAGGCCGTGATTGCGTCGCACGGAGTCGGCCCACCCTCGGAGAGTGCCGATGAGCTGCATGGAGTCACCGTTTCAGGATGTGCGGTGGGAGTGCGGATTCGAGACTCAGTATGCGCGACTGGTACCCGGCGCGCCCACACCGAAGTCGGCGTTCACCTCGACGCGGATCGTGCGCGTGACGCTGGAGTTCGGCGAGGAGATGATGAGCGAGCCGCTCGCGGTGGAGCCGCTGAGCAGCGTCGGATTCACCGTGATCGTGAGTTCGCCATCACGGCTGCAGGACGCGCCGCATCCAACGTCTGGCCCGAGGGCCACCCCTGCCGGCGGGTCCGCCACGATCCAGTTGTCCGAGGACGTCGCGGACCACGACAGGATGCCCGTCCCCGCGTTGGCGACCCGGACGCGGGCCTGCGCTCCCTGTGCCACCCCATCGAGGCTGACGCGCACCACGTCCTGGCCCACGCTCAATGCGGGCGCTCCGAGGATGCGGTCGCGGAATCCGGGCTGCACCTGCGGCAAGGCATCCGCGTGCAACGGCTGAGGTGTCGGCATGTCCATCGCGGCATAGGGGAACTTGAAGTTCGCGAGCGCGAGCGGCTCGAACCACTGCGGCAGCGAGAGATTGGGCAGTGACGCCGGGACGGGCGCCCAGAGGCCCTGCGGTGGGTTCGCCGCGCAGCCCCAGACCAGCTCCTGGTACGGATAGCGGTTGCGCGACTGGCCGCCGTCGCAACGGAACTGCCCGCGTGGCCAGGCGCCGTGTTGTGGGTCCATCGGATGGTTCGAGCGGTTCGCGCCGGGACCGGTGAAGCCGTTGTAGCCCCAGACCGCGTAGTACCAGTTCTCGATGATGCCGGGGTCGGAATTCGTGTCGATGCCCGCGATCGGGCGGAGTTCCGGCGCCTGGTTCCACTTCTCCGCGAGGATGGCAGCGCCTCGGCCGATGTTGTAGGCGAAGTGCGTGGCGACACCGGTCTGACTCGCGCTCGGCTGGTTCCCGTCACCAAGCGGCGAGGTCATCCCCGTCGTCACCTGCATGATGCCGTGCCCGCAGTCGAAGGAGACGAGGGCGGCCCCGCCCGACTCGAATGGCACCGATCGGGAGGCCATCGTGAGGTCCGACTCCACCCAGGCGATCGCCTTGAGCAGGGTGGCGGGCACGCGCGCCTCGCCGGCAGTACGCGCGCCTCGAGGCCCCACGCTCATTGCCGGGAGCCCGAAGAACGGGTCGCCCGGGAAGAGCGCGTTGACCGATGCCGCATCGAGCGTCGCGAGGTAGGTCGAGCGGCTGCGGTCGGCCTCGTAAGCGTGTGGCCGGCGGAGGAAGGCGCAGGCGTCGGCCTCCGGAACGCCGCGGTCTGCGCCGGGCAGCAGCGGCGCCCCCAGTCCCCAGACGACCGCCAGCAGGACCCCGGCGAGCAGGCGCCTAGCCATCGCCGACCCATCCGATGACGATCACCTCGCTCCGCCCTTCGACGGGGAGGCGTTGCCCTTCCTTCGAGATCACGACGATCGACTCGCGGCCGGGTTCGTGTGCACTGACCCCGTCGAACGACCGTGCGACGAGATAGCGCCCGTCCGGGCTCCATGCGAGCGGGACATCGAAGCCGGCCGCCGGAGGCGTGAGCGCCTCGGTCTCGCCGGTCTGGGAGAGGGTCATCGCCGGCGCGCTGGAGTCGGGGTACGCCTCCTGGCCGACGGTGATCGCGTCCCCGTCGGGCGTCCACACCGGGCTGAACTGCTCGTTCGACGCGACCGCTGTGCGGTTCTCGTCGAGCGGCCGCCCATCCTCGGTGGAGACGACGTGGAGACGGTGAACGTAGCGCTCCCGGTGCAACTCCGGAGCGAGGTACGACAGCTCGCGGCCGTCGGGCGAGATCGTCCAGTCGCGGGCGATGTTATCGGAGGCGTGGACGAGGAACTCGGGCGCCTCCCGATCGCGCACGCGGTAGATGTCGGTGCCGGAGATGGAGAGCGCGGCGAAGATCAGGGCGCTGTCGTTCGTGAAGCCGATCGGGAACACGCCGAACCCGCCCGCGCTCGTGTGCAGCACGCGCCGGAGGCGCGTATCGAGGTCGACGCGCACGAGCTCCTGCTCGCCAGTGGGAGTCGTGGCGCGGTACGCGACCTGCGATCCGGTGGCGTCGAAGCGGGGCTGCGCGAGGAGGTCGGCGTCGCTTGCGAGACGGACGCTCGCTCCGGTGCTGACGTCGAGTAGCCAGAGTTCCGCCGGGGCGTCGCGCCGTGGTTCCGCCTCGGGCGGCAGCACCGTGTACACCACGAGTGAGCCGACCATCGACGGGGCAGGGTTGATGCCCCAACCGCCCACGTGGGGAACGGTGGCCACGAGGGTACGCTCGGCAGGGTTGGCGGCCGGGGCGGCGTAGACGCGGTCCTCGGACGGACCGAACTCGGCGAACACGAGCGTCGCCTCGCCGCCGATTCGCACAGGCGCGGGAGACGAGCCATCGCGCAGGGTGAGCAGGACAGCAGCTGCCCCGAGGGCGAGGAGCAGCACGGGAAGGCTGAGGAAGAGCGAGCGCGGGAAACGGGAGACGTGCACCGGCGGTCGTCCAGTTGGTCCGACGCCACACCGCTGGCCCCCGCCGGCCCGGTGCGCGTATGCCTCGGCTCGCCGACTGGAACGGCGAAACGACTAAGGCTCCTTCACCATACGGACGCCCGCCGCGCCAGTCAACGCAACTGTCCTGTACGCTGCCCGTCATGCTCCTGCGCTACATCGAGGTGCTGGGTGAGGAGCCGCTGGCGTTCTTCGTCCTGATCGGCGCGTTCGCGACATCGATGCTGGTCGGGCTCGCGTTCCACGAGTTCTGCCACGCGTTCGTCGCGAACGGTCTCGGCGACCGCACGCCCGCGATGCTCGGGCGGCTCACGCTCAATCCGGTCGCACACCTCGACCCCATCGGCTCGGCGCTGATCTTCTTCGTGGGCTTCGGCTGGGCGAAGCCGGTGCCCGTGAACCCGTACAACACGAAGAACCCGAAGACGAGCATGGCGCTCATCGCCGGGGCAGGGCCGGCTTCGAACCTGGTCGTCGCGGGACTCGCCTCGATCCCGATCAAGCTCGGGCTGGTGCCGTTCTTTCAGCCGTTCATCGCGCCCTTGGACGCCAGGTTTTGGGCACAGATCTGGACGCAGTCGCCGGAGAACCTGCTGGGGCTCTTCCTCGGCACCGTGGTGCTGCTGAACGTCATCCTCGCGGTGTTCAACTTCTTCCCGATCGCGCCGCTCGACGGGTTTCGCGTGCTCGTCGGCATCCTGCCGGACGAGCTATCGAGGCCGCTCGCCCGCCTCGAGCCGTGGGGCCCCGGCATCCTGCTGCTGTTGATCATGCTCCCCTTCATCACGCAGGGTGAGTTCAGTCCGCTGTTCGACGTGATGAGTCCGGTGATCAACTTCTTCCTCAACCTGTTCGTCGGCGGAGCAGAACCGCTCCGGATCTTTTGAGGCGTATGGCCCAGGTACCCGCCCCTCGTCGCTCCCTCCTCGGCCGCGCGCGCTACCGAGCGGGCCAGTTCTTCGGCGGCTTTCGCGCGACCCTCACGCCGGACGAACTCGCATTTGTTCGTGGCGTCCTCACAAGGGGCGAGCTGGCGCTCTTCGCAGGCATGCAGGCGCGCGACCAGCGGCACTCGCTCCGGGTCGCTGCCGCCCTGCGTGACGAGGGTGACGCCCAGGCTCCGCCCGACCTCCTCGCAGCGGCACTCCTTCACGACGTCGGCAAGGGCGACCTGCTTGTGACCGAGCGCGTCGTATACGTGCTGCTCGCGGCGGTGTCCTCGCGGCTCGTCGACCTTGTCGGGAGCCCCCGCCCGAGGTGGCGCAACGGCATCTGGCGGCTGCGGCACCACGCGCGTCTCGGCGCAGAGCGACTGTCCGAGGAGGGATCGAGCCGCCGCGTCATCGATCTGGTCGCTGCCCATGTCGACGGCGACCCGGCGGGCGACGACGAACTGGCACGGCTGCAGGCGGTGGACCACCGCTACTGAGCCAGTGCGTGGTCGGCGGCTGGACCGTGCGCTGCGCTATCATCGAGGCCACACCACGGTTCCTGAATCCAGAGCGAACCTCGATGACGCGCATCGCCATCCTCGGAACGGGATTGATCGGCGCCTCGCTCGGCTTGCGACTCAAGGCGTCCGGCAAGATCAAGGACCTGGAGGTCGTCGGCTACGACCGCAACCGCGACCACCTACGCGAGGCGCAGCGCGTCGGAGCCATCGACGTGCCCGTGAGCGACCCTCGCGAGGCCGTGCGTGGCGCCTCGATGGTGGTGCTTGCCGTCCCAGTGCTCGCCGTCGAGGACCTGCTCGAGGAAGTCGCTGACGCGCTCGAGCCCGGGGCAGTGGTGACGGACACCGGATCGACCAAGACTGAGATCATGCGCTGGGCACGGAACCTCGTGCCGCGGTCCGTCTCGTTCGTGGGCGGGCACCCGATGGCGGGCAAGACGGACAGCGGTCCGTCCGCGGCGACGCCCGAGCTCTTCGAGGGGGCGCAGTGGGTCGTGGTCCCGTCGGTCGAGGCGACCGAGGGCGCCGTGAAGGCGATCGCCGGACTGGCGGAGACCGTGGGAGCGGTCCCGCGGTTCATGGACGCCGAAGAGCACGACGCCTATGTCGCCGCCATCTCGCACCTCCCGCTGCTCGCCGCCTCGGCGCTGTTCCGGCTTGCGCGAGACTCCGAGGCGTGGCCGGAGATGTCCGTGCTGGCGGCAGGCGGGTTCAAGGACACGACGCGCGTCGCCGGCACGCATCCGGACATGGCGTTCGACATCGCCGTCACGAACCGCATCCAGTTGATCCACTGGCTCGAGCGCTACCGCGAGGCGCTCCGCGAGTTGCAGCAGCACCTGGCGGAGGTCGAGAGCGACGAGGATCTCTTCCGCTACCTCGCGCAGACCAGCATGGAGCACGACGCGTTCATGTCCGGGCAGGTCGGACGCGTCGAGGTGGAAGCCAAGGGCTCGCAGATCCCCGAAGGCGGCCTGACTGACTTCTTGCTCGGGACGTACGCCGCCGAGAAGATGCGCGAGATCACCAGGCGGTCCGAGGAACGGCTTGCCGAGCTCGACCGTAAGCAGGGCGACCGCCGCGACCGCTGAGGAGAGCCCCATCACGTCCAGCGTCGGGCACGCCAGCCCATCCGAGGACCGCGCTCCCCTTGTCGTGGTGCTCTCAGGCCCGTCCGGCGCCGGCAAAGACGCCGTGATGCGTCGGCTTCGCGAACGTGGCTTCCCGGTCGCCGTCCCCGCCACGATGACCACGCGCACCCCTCGGGAGGGCGAAGTCGACGGGGTCCACCACGTCTTCGTGGCCCGCGACGAGTTCCTGCATAACGTCGAGAGCGGTGAGCTCCTCGAGCATGCCGAGGTCTACGGTAATCTCTACGGCGTACCGCGTTCGCAGGTGCGGCAGGCGCTGGCCACCGGCAACGATGTCTTCATCCGCGTCGACGTCCAGGGTGCTGCCTCGTTGCGCACGGTGCTGCCCGGCGCCCTGTCGATCTTCATCGTGCCGGAGAGTCCCGATCGCCTGGCCGAGCACCTCAACGGCCGCGGCACCGAGACTCCCGAGGAGCGCCAGCGCCGCCTCGCCGCCGCCGAGCGCGAGGTGCATGAGGCGACACACTTTGACCACGTCGTGACGAACCTCGAGGGCGACCTCGACGCGACCGTCGACACGGTCTGGGCGCTCGTGGAGGCGGAACGTGCGCGGCCGGACCGCGCGCCGGTCGAGGTCTGACGGCTAACGCAGCTCGCGCTTCAGAGCGGCGCGCGCAGCCCAGTAGCCGCACATGCCGTGCACACCGCCACCCGGAGGCGTCGATGCGGAGCAGAGGTACACGCCCCTGGCTGGCGTGTTGTAGGGCCACAGCGTCACGCCCGGCCGGAAGAACAACTGCAACCCACCGTTCGACCCGCCCGTGATGTCCCCGCCGACGAGGTTGGGGTTCAGCCCCTCGAGTCGCTCGGGCGACAGCGACGAGCGCGCGAGGACGACGTCGCGGAAGCCCGGCGCGAAGCGCTCGATCTGCCGCTCGATCCGGTCGGTCATGTCTTCGCTCGAGCCGCGCGGGAGGTGGCAGTAGGCCCAGAACGTGTGCTGTCCCTCGGGTGCTCGACTCGGGTCGATGCCTGTCGGCTGGCCCGCAAGGACCAGCGGTGACTCGGGCACTCGACCGTGCGCGACCTCGTCCTCGGCCGCGACAAGGTCCTCGAGACTGCCGCCGAGGTGCACCGTGCCTGCGTCTGCGCACTCCTCGGCCCGCCATGGCACCGGCTCGGACAGCGCGTAATCGACCTTGAAGACCGCGTCCCCGCGGCGAAAGCCCATGATCCGCCGCCGATAGCGGTCGCTCATGCGGTCACCGGCGATCGCGAGCAACTGCCGTGGCGCGGTGTCGAACATCGCGACGCGGTGCTCGGGCAGGTCGTCCAGCGTGCGGACAGGGCGGTGCGTCTCGATCTCGCCGCCGAGGCTGCGGAGGTAGGACGCAAGGGCGTCCGCCAGTCGCTGCGATCCGCCCCGCGCGATCGGCCAGCCGGCGCCATGCGCTGCCCCGTTTAATACGAGCGCGAACGATGCGGTGAGAGGCTGGTCCAGCGGCAGGATGGCGTGACCGGCAGACGCCGCGAACAACGCCTGCAACTTTGGGCTGCCGAAGGCCACGCGCGCGAGTCCGGAGGCGCTGAGCAGCGACGGCAGCCCGAACCGCGCAAGCAGGAGCGGCCAACGGGGGATGTGCGTGATCGGCTGCAGCACCTCCCACATCAACGCCTGCCACCGGCTAACGAGCGGCCCGAACAGCCTGCGGTACGAGGCCGCGTCCTCGGGAAACTCGTCCGCGGTGCGATCGAGAGATCGATGCAGGACGGCGACATCACCGTCGTCGAACGGGTGGGCGAGCGGCGCCGGGGGATGTACCCACTCGAGGCCGTGCTCGTCGAGGGGAAGCCGGCGGAAGAGCGGGCTCGACGCCCCGAGGGGGTGGACGCCCGCACAGCAGTCGTGGATGAATCCCGGGAGCGTGAGTTCGCTCGAGGTGATCCCGCCGCCAACTGCGTCAGCGCCCTCCAGTACGAGGACGGTGCGACCGGCTCGCGCCATTGTGATCGCGGCGGCCAGGCCGTTGGGCCCGGAGCCGACGACGACGGCGTCGTAGCGACTCAACGTCCGCCCAACCCCAGCGCTCTGAGCATCCGACGGCCGCTCGTTCGCAGGAAGGCGTTCTGGCGGATGTTGCCCGCGTTACGCCACCGGCGACGCCGGTCGAGGAGGCGCCGCTTCACACGCACCTCGGGCTGCTGCCCGAAGCGCTCTGCGAGGTTCCACAGCATCTGCGCCCAGAAGCGCTCCTCGGCTCGGTGGCCACCGAACAGCAGACCGGCCTCGTAGAACGGGTCAGAGGCGCGCATCTCGATGGTCACTGCGGCAACGGTCCCCTCCGGCGCGTCCTCGGTCGTGAAGCGGTTCCAGCCGGCCAGCATGTGTCCCTCGGGTGACAGTACCGTGAAGGACGTGTCGCTCGACTCGATGACCACCACGCCCGTCGCGAGCTTGACGGGTCCCACCCCCAAGTCGATCCCGAGCAAGTCGCCGCGCCGGATGTCTCCGTACGATCGATACAGCTCCCCGGCGTCCGGCCAGAGCTCTGTCAGGTGCTCCTTCCAGTGGGCCATGAGTTCCGCTGCGCTCGGACCGCCTCCAAGCGCGGCTGAGATCTCCTTGCGCCACAACTGCCCGAAGCCGTTCGAGGGAGGCGCCGTAGCGCGCCCTTCGACGGTCGCCGAGTTGTCCTCGTTCCCCGGAGGGGCCGGTAGCGGGCCGTCGACGACTGCCATGGTCGCGAGTATCTGCGCGACCGCATCTGAAGATGCTCAAGCGGCGCCGAGTCACCTCACGGTTCAGTCGCAATCGGGGATCCCGTCGACACCGGTTGCATGACAGGGAGCGGTTCGTGGCATTATGATCGCTCGACCGCGGGTACCGCGGGGGACACGGCTGATATAGCAGCGACGTTGAACGGGACGAGTACGCCGTCACGCGGGGCACCAGAGAGCCGGGGTAGGTGAGAGCCCGGCGCCCGACGAGCAGCGGCCGAATGGACCCGGGAGTTCCGGCCCGAACGGTGCGTCAGCGCATCCAGTAGGCGTCGGCGGTGTGGGCGCCGTTATCCAGGCCCAGGGCATCGCCCCGAGGTACGCGTGCGACCGCTAGCCGAGTCGCGAGCGTACGAGCGGTGGCCGTGCCTCGAAGAGCGCGCCGGGCGGAGTCGCCGGGCGCGAAACACGGGTGGCACCGCGAGGACCATCGCCCCGTAGGCGATGGTCCTTTTTCGTTCTGTGGACGAGCGAGACGAAGGAGTAGGTGGATGAGCACCAGCATGGCGAGACAGCGCATCCTCGCGTCCGGCCGCCGTTGGTGGTGGCGCGCCGCCTTCGCCCAGTCCACCATCGATCACGGAGAGATCCGATGACCACCGCAGCAGCCTTTACCGACTTCACCCCCGCCCTGGCTGATGTGAAACGCATGGCCGGCAGCGGCACCGTGGTGCCGATCTTCCGGGAGGTGCGCGCCGACCTCGAGACGCCGGTGTCCGCGTTCCTCAAGATCGCGCGCGGGCCGTACTCATTCCTGCTCGAGTCCGTCGAGGGCGGCGAGCGCGTCGGGCGCTACTCCTTCATCGGCACCGAGCCGTACCGCGTACTCGCGCTCGACCACGACGACGGTGACCCGCTCGTCCACGTCGAGGCGGAGCTCGACCGGTTGCGCAGCCTCGATGTGCGTGGGCTGCCGCGCTTCCACGGCGGCGCGGTCGGCTACCTCGGCTACGAGATCGCGGGGCACTTCGAGAAGCGGCTTGGCGCGCCGGAGCGCGACGCCCTCGGCGTGCCCGAGTCGTGGCTGATGTTCACGGACACGCTGCTCGTGTTCGACCACCTGATGCACACGATCAAGGTCGTCTCGCACGTCCGCCTCGACGGTGACATCGAGGCCTCGTACGAGCAGGCGCAGTGGAAGATCGAGCAGCTGGTCGAGCGTCTGTCACAGCCGCTGGCGGGGCTCCCGTACGTGCCGTTCGACGGCCCCGCCGGGCGTCCCGTCGAGTCGAACTGGAAACGCGAGGACTACCTCGCCGCGGTCGAGCGGACGAAGGAGTACATCCGCGCGGGCGACATCATCCAGGCGGTGATCTCGCAGCGCTTCTCGAAGCCGACCGGTGCGCATCCGTTCGAGGTGTACCGCAGCCTGCGCGCGATCAACCCGTCGCCGTACATGTACTTCCTGCAGTTCGACGACACGTACATCGTCGGAGCGTCGCCCGAATTGCTGGTGAAGGTCGAGGACGGGCGCGTCGAGAACCACCCGATCGCCGGTACGCGGCCTCGAGGCGCCACGCCCCTCGACGACGAGCGGCTCGCCGAGGAACTGCGCCACGACCCGAAGGAGATCGCCGAGCACGTCATGCTGCTCGACCTCGGGCGCAACGACGTCGGCCGCGTCTCCGAGGCGGGCTCCGTCGAAGTGACGCAGCAGCTCGACCTCGAGTTCTACTCGCACGTGATGCACCTCGTGAGCCACGTCGAGGGACGGCTGCGCAAGGGGCTCTCCCCCTATGACGCGCTGCGGGCGAGCTTCCCGGCGGGCACCGTCTCCGGCGCACCGAAGATCCGTGCGATGGAGATCGTGGCCGAACTAGAGCCGGACAAGCGCGGCCCCTACGCCGGGGCAGTCGGCTTCTTCGACATGTCGGGCAACCTGGAGACGTGCATCACCATCCGCACGTTGGTGATGAAGCACGGCTGGGCGCACGTCCAGGCAGGGGGTGGCATCGTCTACGACTCCGACCCCGTGAAGGAGTTCGAGGAGACCGAGCACAAGGCGCGCGCTCTGCTGCGCGCCATCGACGACGCCGAGCGCTCCGAGGGCGGCGCGCCCTCGGGGAGCCTCGGCTACTAGCGGCAGGCGAAGAGGAGGAACGTATGCCCGGTCCCGAGATCGCCGCCGCCGCGCTGCTGCTCCGCGAGGACGGCCGTGTGATGCTCGTGCAGCACCACGGTCACCATGGCGAGTTCGCCGGACAGTGGTCGCTGCCGATGGCCGTCGTGCGGGACGAGGAGGTCGCCGAGGACGCCGTCGAACGCGTGCTGCGCGACCTGCTGCACGTTACGCCCGGTCCCTTCGAGTTCGCCGAGACGGTGTACCTCACGGGCGGAGCGGGCGCGCGTTACATCGTCAACGTCTTCACCTGCGTCGAATGGCGCGGCGATCCGCGCTACAGCGAACATGAGTATGCCGACGCGGCCTGGACGAATCCCGGCAGCGCGGGTGGCATCAACGTGGTCGCCGAGCTCCGCGCATGGCTGTTCGAAGCTTTCGACGCCGCCGAGCCCGAAGGCGATGGCGTCGGCATCGATCCGGCGACGGTCCAGGAGGCACTCACGGCCGCGCGGAGCGAGTTGCTCGCCGCGTTCGAGGCGATCCCGGTGGCTGCACGGATGCGGCCATTGGACGAAGGCTGGTCGCCGCTCGACGTCCTCGCGCACGTCGCGGCCGTCGAGGCGTACTACCGGCAGGAGGCGCTGCAACTCCTGACGCCGGGCCACACCTGGCGGTCCTTCAACGTCGACCAGTGGGAGGCCGTGCACCGCTCCCTGCCGCAACTCGACGAGGTCGCACTGCGAGCGCGTGCCGCGGAAGTGCGCGCGCAGACCGAGGCGTGGCTCGCGCAGGCGACGCCTGAGCAACTCGCCACGTTCGGTAACCACCTCGAGCGGGGAGTCGTCACCGTTGGCGACCGCATCGAGCAGATCGCGCGCCACGACCTCGAGCACGCCGGGCAACTGCACCGGATGCGCGACGCCGCGCGCATGTACGAGGCTGCGCAGGGCGGCATGCCCGAGTCACGCCTCGATCAGAGGGACTAACCGAAGATGCTTCTGCTCATCGACAACTACGACTCGTTCACCTTCAACCTCTACCAGTACCTTGCCGAGCTGGGCGCGGACGTGGAGGTGCATCGCAACGACGAGATCACGGTCGAGGACTGCCTCCAGATGGGGGCCGACCACATCGTAATCTCGCCCGGGCCGTGCACGCCGAATGAGGCCGGCATCTCGGTCGACCTCATCAAAGCCGCCGCCGGCACCGTGCCGCTCCTCGGGGTCTGCCTCGGGCACCAGGCGATCGGCCAGGCGTTCGGTGGGGACGTGGTCTCCGCCGGCGAGATCATGCATGGCAAGACCTCGATGGTGTCCCACGACGACAAGGGGGTCTTCGAAGGGCTGCCGAACCCGTTCGAGGCGATTCGCTACCATTCGCTCGCCATCGAACCGAGCACGCTGCCCGACGAGCTCGTGGTCACCGCGCGCTCCGAAAGCGGCGTGATCATGGGCGTGCGACACAGGGCGCTCGCCATTGAGGGCGTCCAGTTCCATCCCGAGTCGATCATGACGAAGGTCGGCCACGATCTGCTGCGCAACTTCCTGAAGATGCGAGTCGCCGAGGAGGTGACGGCGTGATTCGAGACGCGATCATCGCCCTCGTCGAACAGGGGCGGAGTCTGACCGAGGACGAGGCCACAGCCGTGATGCGCGAGATCATGGAGGGGGAGGCCAGCGAGGCGCAGTTCGGTGCGTTCGTCACGGCCCTCCGTCTCAAGGGTGAGACCGCCGACGAGATCACCGGGATGGCCCGCGTGATGCGCGAGAAGGCGCTCCAGGTGCGAGTCGAGCGCCGTCCGCTGCTCGACACCTGCGGCACCGGCGGGGCCCAGCACAAGACGTTCAACGTTTCGACGGCGGCAGCCTTCGTGGCGGCGGCGTGTGGGGCAACCGTGGCGAAGCACGGCAACCGCGCTGCTACCTCGAAGTCCGGGTCTGCCGACATCCTCGAGGCGCTCGGAGCGAAGATCGCGCTGACCCCCACGCAGGTCGCGGAGTGCATCGAGCAGACCGGCGTCGGCTTCATGTTCGCGCAGGCGTTCCACCCGGCGATGAAGTTCGCGGGGCCGCTACGCCCGCAGATCGGCATCCGCACCGTCTTCAACATCCTCGGCCCGCTCACGAACCCCGCCTCGGCGAACTGCCACGTCCTTGGTGTGCCGAGCCGAGAGCGCGCGGCGACGATGGCCGAAGTGCTCGGGCGGCTGGGGATGCGGCACGCGCTCGTCGTCTCTTCGGAGGAGGGTCTCGACGAGATATCCGTCTCGTCCCCGACCTACGCCTGGGAGGTGAAGAACGGCATCGTGACGGAGCGCACCCTGCGCCCCGCCGACTTCGGCGTCTCGATCCACCCGCTCGAGGAGCTCATGAGCGGCACGCCCGAGGAGAACGCGGCGACCCTGCGGGCTGCCTTCGCGGGCACCGGCTCGGCCGCGATCCGGGACTTTATCCTCGCGAACGCCTCAGCCGGCCTCTACGTCACCGGTCTCGCTTCGTCCTTCACGCAGGGGGTGGAGATGGCCAAGCAGGCCATCGACAGCGGCGACGCCGCCGCACGCGTGGGTGCGTTCGTCGAGGCGACGCGCCGGGCCACGGGGTAGGCGCGATGTCCGAGGCGACCAACGGCGCCGGCGTCCGCACGACCGACACGGTGCTCGACCGCATCGTGGCGCGGCGTCGTGGGGACGTCGCGCGATCTCGCCACGACGTGCCCGAGTCGCACCTCGGGCGGCTCGCTTCGGAGCTGCCGGGCGCGCGCGTCGACTTTGCCGAGCGGCTGCGTCGAGGGCGAGCGGGCGCACTGCCCGGCGCGCGGCTGCGACTCGTCGCCGAGATCAAGCGCGCTTCCCCCTCGAAGGGCGTGTTCGACGCCGACCTCGACGCTGCGAAGCAGGCACGTGCCTACGCGGACGCAGGGGCCTCGGCGGTGTCGGTGCTGACGGAGCCGAACTTCTTCCGAGGCAGTCTCGACGACCTGCGCGCCGCTCGGACTGCGTTCGGCGACGACGCCGACAGGCCGGCGCTGTTGCGCAAGGACTTCATCTTCGACGCGTACCAGGTGCTCGAGGCGCGCGCGCACGGAGCGGACGCGCTGCTGCTCATCGCGATGATGCTCACGCCCGAGGCGCTGCGCGACCTCCTCGCTTGCACGCGCGAGCACGGCCTCGAGGCGCTGGTCGAGGTGCACAACGAGGAGGAACTGGCGACCGCCGTCGAGGCGGGCGCGACCGTGCTCGGGGTGAACAACCGCGACCTGCGCACGTTCTCGGAGGACCTTGGCACGTTCGAGCGTCTCGCGGCCCTCGCGCCGCCGGACGTCGTGCTCGTTGCCGAGTCCGCGATCAAGACCGCCGCCGACGCAGAGCGGATGCGCGCCGCGGGGGCGCACGCGCTGCTCGTTGGCGAGGCGCTCGTCCTCAGCGGCGACATCGACGCGAAGGCAGGCGAGCTGCTGCTCGCAGGCTCCGAGGTGGCGTCGTGACGCTCGTCAAGATCTGCGGCAACCGCACGCCCGAGGACGTCCTCGCCGCTGCCGAGGCGGGAGCGGACTTCGTCGGGATGATCTTTGCGGAGTCGAAGCGGCGTGTCGACGTTGCCGAGGCGCAGGCGATGGTGCGTGCGCTCGGCGCCCCGCTCGTTGAGCACGAGATGGCCGTTCCCCCACCTGCACTGCCTCATGTCCGCGAGCAGATCGACGAGTGGTTCCGCCACGGCTCCCGGGTGCTCGAGGGGCACCTCGAGGTAAAGCGGCCGCTGACGGTGGGAGTCTTCGCGGACCAGTCGGTCGACGAAGTGAACGAGATCGCGCTCGAGGCGGGCGTCGACATCGTGCAGTTGTCCGGCGATGAGCCATGGGAGGACTGCCTGCTGATCGCCCGTCCGGTGATCCAGGTGGTCCACGTGTCGCCGCTTGACTCGCCCTCCGATCCGCTGGAGCAGGCGGCGCCCGGCTTCGCGATCGCGCTGATGCTTGACTCCGATCACGGGCCCTATCGAGGCGGGTCGGGCCAGCCGTTCGACTGGGAAGTGGCGCGCCGCGTCTCCGAGCGGGTGCCCATCGTGCTCGCGGGTGGCCTCAACTCCGACAACGTCGGGGAGGCGATCGTGCGCGTGAAGCCGTGGGTCGTCGATGTCGGGTCGGGCACGGAGACGGACGGTCGCAAGGATCACGACCGGGTGCGCGCGTTTATCGCGGCGGTCCGCGCGGCGGACGGTGTCCCGGCAACCGGCGCCGGGGGAGGGACGCCGCGATGACGGCCACCGAGCACGGGCCAGACACTCGCGGGCTCTTCGGAGGCCAGTTCGGAGGCAAGTACGTCCCCGAGACACTGATGCCCGCGCTCGCCGAACTCGAGACCGCCTACGCCGAGGCGATGGCGGACCCGACCTTCCGAGCGGAGCTCGACGGCCTGCTGTCCTCGTACGTCGGCCGTCCGACGCCGCTGACCTACGCTGCCCGGCTCACCGAGCGCATCTCGGCCGGCCGTGGCGGGCCGAAGGTCTACCTCAAGCGCGAGGACCTCGCGCACACCGGCGCGCATAAGATCAACGCCGTCCTCGGCCAGGGGCTCCTCGCGAAGCGGATGGGCAAGCACCGCATCATCGCGGAGACCGGCGCGGGCCAGCACGGCGTCGCGACCGCCACCGTGTGCGCCCTGCTCGGATTCGAGTGCATCGTCTACATGGGTGCGGAGGACGTGCGGCGGCAGTCGCTCAACGTCTTCCGCATGAAGATCCTCGGCGCCGAGGTGCGCACGGTCGAGGCTGGGACACGCACCCTCAAGGACGCCACCTCCGAGGCCATTCGTGACTGGGTCACGAACGTCCGCGATACGTACTACCTCATCGGCAGCGTCGTCGGGCCGCACCCGTACCCTGCGATGGTGCGCGACTTCCAGTCGGTCATCGGCCGCGAAACCATCGAGCAGTCGCGTCTCGCCGAAGGCCGGCTACCCACCGTCGCGATCGCATGCGTCGGCGGTGGCTCGAACGCGATGGGGTTGTTCTACCCGCTGCTCGACGAGCAGGTGCGGCTGATCGGCGTCGAGGCAGCAGGCGAGGGCCTCGAGAAGCGCCACGCCGCAACCCTTGGCGCGGGCCGTCCGGGCGTCCTGCATGGTGCCAAGTCGTACCTGTTGCAGGACCAGTTCGGCCAGGTGATGGAGGCCCACTCGATCTCGGCCGGCCTCGACTATCCCGGCGTCGGCCCCGAGCACTCGTGGCTCAAGGTGTCCGAGCGCGCCGAGTACGGCTCGGTCACGGACGCCGAGGCCCTCGAGGCGCTGCAGCTGCTGAGTCGCACCGAGGGCATCATCCCCGCCCTCGAGTCCGCCCACGCCATCGCCTACCTCGACAAGATCGCGCCCACGCTGTCGCCCGACGACCTCGTGGTGGTGAACGTCAGCGGCCGCGGCGACAAGGACATGATGACGGTGGCGCAGGCACTCGGCGTCACGCTGTAGCGGCGGCCGAACCGCTCGCCTCTGTTCCGGCGCGCTTCCTCCCGTTTATCGTGAACGCTTCCCGCTCATGGTGAGCCTGTCGAACCATGAGCCCGCTCGCAGCTCCGAACGCGCTCGCCCTTCGACAGGCTCAGGGTGAGCGGAGGCCGACGCCCACCACTCCGGGTGCTCCATTCCGTCCACGGTGATGCTTCCCGCTCATGGTGAGCCTGTCGAACCATGAGCCCGCTCGCAGATCCGAACGCGCTCGCCCTTCGACAGGCTCAGGGTGAGCGGGGAGGCTGACGGATGCGCCAACCCGTCCACGGTGATGCTTCCCGTTCGTGGTGAGCTTGCCGAACCACGCCTCGCGCACTGAGGGTCGCTGAACGCCATCACACCCTTGCGCCCCACTGACGCCACGCGAGACGCTGCCCTCGATGGAAGCGATCCTGCTCGGCGTCATCGTGGTGTTGCTGGTGCTCCTGCTGCTCCGGAGGCAGCAACCGGCGCCGCCGGTCGTCGCCCCGCCCGTCTACGACCCGCTTGTCGCCGAGAAGCTGACGCGCCTCGAGGGGCTGCCGGCAGCCGTCGATGACCTCCGCTTCGGGTTGCGCGAGTTGCACGCCTATACGCAGGCGCGCAGCGACCTCGAGCGGCGGACCGCCGCCTCGATTGCGCGGCTCGAGGCGGTGATCGCGGGGACACACTCGAAGGGTGCGGCGGGCGAGAGCATCCTCGAGGCGGCGTTCTCGCAACTGCCGCCTGAGTGGCAGCTGCGCAACTTCACCGTTGGGAACCGCGTCGTCGAGTTCGCGCTGAGACTGCCGAACGGCCTCGTACTGCCGATCGACAGCAAGTGGCCCGCGACCGACCTGATCGAGCGCTTCGCTGCGAGCGACGACATCGAGGAGCAGCGGCGGCTGAAAGCGCAGATCGAGCAAACCGTCCTCCAGCGCGCGGGGGAACTGCGCAAGTACCTCGACCCGAACCTCACGATGAACTTCGCGATCGCGATGGTCCCGGACGCGGTGTTCGAACTGTCGGCGGGAGCGCAGGGGCAGGCGTTCCGCATGAACGTCGTGGTGCTGGGGTACGGGATGTTCCTGCCGTACCTCCTGCTCGTGTTCCAGTCCGTTCTCGCAAGCGCCCGGAGCGTCGACCTCCAGCAGCTCGACGCCTACCTCGACACGGTCCACGAGAGCCTCGAGGCTGTGAGCGAGGAGCTCGAGGGCCGCTTCGCGCGCGCGGTCACGATGCTGGCGAACTCGCGCAACGACATGAGCGCACACATCGCCCGGGCCAGTGCCGCCCACGCCAGCCTGCAGCTGTCCCAACCCGTCTCTCAACCCGTTGAGCGACCACACGCACACGCTCCTGGTGACGATTCGGTCCCCGGCGTGGACGGAGACGCGTCTGACCGTTTGACCTTGCGATAGGCGGCTGGTTGGCGGTCAGGCGGCGGGCGCTGGTACGCTCGCAGATGTGTTCCTCGACTACCCCACAACGAGCGCGCCACCGGTCGAACCGGCGCCCTCCTGGCGCGCGGTCGACGTCGTCATCGGCCTGGCTGCGGGAGTCCTCGGCTTCGCGCTGATTATCGGCGCGGTCGTGGTGGTCGTGACGCTGTTCAGTCTCGAGGGTGAGGCCGAGAACATCGCACTGGCAGTCGCGACGGCCGCGTTCGAACTGTGGCTGGGGGTGTGGGTGCTGGTCGCCGCGTGGCGACGAGGCATCGGCGCGGCAGGGCTCGGCCTGGAGCGACCGATCCGCTGGGGGCCGGCGGTCACTGCCTGGCTCGGCTCGTACGTCGTGCTGTTCGGCTACTTCGCGTTCCTGCTTTTCCTGGAATCGCTCGGGTTGAACACCGAGCGGTTCATGGGTGGAAACGCGCTGCCCTACGACGTGACGCAGGTCAGCGCCGTCACGCTCATCCTCGGCTTCTCCGTCGTCGTACTCGCGCCGCTGTGCGAAGAACTGTTCTTCCGAGGCCTCCTGTTCAAAGGGCTGCACGCGGGTTGGGGGATGTTCCCGGCGCTCCTCGTGAGCGGCTTCCTCTTCGGCGCGTTCCACCAGAACCTGTCCGTGCTGATCCCGTTCACATTCATCGGCATGTTGTTCGCCTGGGCCTATCACGAGTCCGGCTCGCTCTGGACGCCGATCGCAGCGCACGCCGCCGTGAACGGGCTCGCGTTCGGGCTCAGCGTGTCGGGGGTGGCCGCGTGACCGAGGCGACGGGAACGAACGTGCGGCTCGACCGCACGGCGGAGATGTTCGCCGCCGCGCGCGAGGAGGGTAGGACGCCGCTCGTCCTGTTCACTCCCTGCGGCTTCCCGGAGCGTGACGCGACGTACGGCATCGTGAAGGCGGCCTTCGACGCCGGTGCCGACGCCGTCGAGATCGGGTTCCCGTTCAGCGACCCGCTCGGCGACGGACCGGCGAACCAGAAGGCGTACGACCTCGCGATTCGCAACGGGTTCGAGCCGGGCGATCTCTGGAAACTGGCACGCCGGCTCCGGAGCGAGGGTGTTCGCGCTCCGCTATTGATCATGGGATACTTCAACCCCATCGTCGCTTATGGCATCGAGGCGTTCGTCCGCGATGCCGCCGAGGCGGGGTTCGACGGCTTCATCGTCGTCGATCTGCCTCCGGAAGAGGCGGGGGAGATGGAACGGGCCGCCCGCGCGGCGGGCCTGCACATCGTGTACCTGTTGGCGCCGACCTCGACCGACGAGCGCATCCGCCTCGTGGCCGAGCACGCAAGCGGGTTCATCTATTGCGTCAGCGTCACCGGCGTGACCGGGGCGCGCGCGGCGATGTCCGAGGAGCTGCCGGGCTGGCTTGCCCGGGTGCGCGCTCACACGGACTTGCCGCTGGCGGTCGGGTTCGGCATCTCGAAGCGCGAACACGTGCTTGAGGTCGGAGCCATCGCCGATGCGGCGGTCATCGGGAGCGCGTTCGTCAGCCTCATCGGCGAGACGCCGCCGGATCGGCGCCCGGAGGCAATCCGGGCCTTCGTGGAGGGAATCAGCGGCCGTGAGTCGGGCACGTCACCTGCCGCAGGTTGACCGCGAGACGCGCATGAGCGTCTATACGCGGAGCCTGGCGACGCTGGCGGGCATCGCTCCGGCCGCGTCGTTTGGCTCGTAACCCGCGCCAAGATCACTCAACCACTCCCTCACGGGGCGATCCGGGAAGACTCACCACGATGATGCTTCGAGGCATCAGAGGCGCCACCACAGTTCCTGCGAACACGCGCGAGGACATCCTCGAGGCCGCGGCGGAACTACTCGCCGAGCTCGTTCGCTTGAACGACGTGCAACGCGATCACGTCGCCTCGATCATCTTCACGACGACCCCGGACCTCAACGCAGAGTTCCCAGCGGTGGCGGCGCGCCAGGAGGGCTGGACCGAGGTCGCCCTCGAATGCCTGCACGAGATGAACGTGCCTGGCAGCCTGCAGAAGTGCCTGCGCATCCTGATGCACGTGAACACGGAGCGCGCCCCGGGTGAGCTGGTGCACGTGTACCTCAGGGGTGCGCGGGCGTTGCGTCCCGACCTCGTCGCAAGGCAGGACGGTCACACCGCGGGCGTCGCGAGTGAAGCGAGCAAGTAATCACCACGGCGCGGAAGCGCGCGCCGGGATAGACAGAACATGAACGCCGGCCTCCCCCCAGAAGCAGCCGGCACAGAAGGGAACTGACGATGATCGTCGTGATGCAGGTCGATGCCAGCGAGTCCGACTCGGCCGCCGTCTTCAACCGGCTGACTCAGCTCGGTCTGCGCGGCCAAGAGGTGACGGGGGTCACGCGCAAAGTGATCGCGGTCCTCGGCCAGGTCTTCCCCGAGCTGCGCGACGAGATGGCGACGATGAGCGGGGTGGAGGAAGTCCTCCGCGTCTCCAAGCCGTACAAGCTCGCGAGTCGCGAGGTGCACGGTGAGGACACGATCATCGACCTCCCGCACGGTGTCCGCGTCGGCGGCGGCAACCCCGTCGTGATGGCTGGGCCGTGCGCCATCGAGACTGAGGACCAGCTCTTCGAGGCGGCGCGGGGCGTTCGTGCTGCCGGGGCGCACATCCTCCGCGGCGGTGCCTTTAAGCCGCGCTCGTCGCCGTACTCGTTCCAGGGCCTCGGCGTGCCGGGCCTCCAGCTGCTGCGCGCCGCCGGAGACGAGCTGCGCATGCCGGTGATCACCGAACTGCTCTCCGTGCGCGACGTCGACGCCGTGGCGCAGTACTCCGACATCCTCCAGATCGGCGCTCGTAACATGCAGAACTTCGTGCTGCTGGAGGAGGCGGGTAAGACCGGAAAGACTGTGCTGCTCAAGCGCGGCTTCGCGGGCACCATCGAGGAGTGGCTGCTCGCTGCCGAGTACATCCTGTCGCAGGGCAACCCGAACGTGATGCTCTGCGAGCGCGGCATACGCACGTTCGAGACTGCGACGCGCAACACGATGGACCTCAACGCGATCGCGCTCGTGAAGCGGCTGAGCCATCTTCCGGTGATCTCGGACCCGTCGCACGGCACGGGACACTGGTACCTCGTGCGGCCGCTCGCGCTCGCGAGCATCGCGGTCGGCGCCGATGGCCTCGAGATCGAGGTCCACCCCTCGCCGGATCACGCCCTCTCGGACGGCGCGCAGTCGCTGACACCCGCGAACTTCGCGCAGATGATGCGGGAGCTCGAGGGGGTCGGCGCCGCGGTCGGCCGGCCGCTCGCGACCGCTCTCCAGACGGTGGCGTGAGCACCCGATGACCAGCGACCACCCGGACGCGACGACGGCACAGCCGGACGCCGCGTCCGGGGCGGAGTCGCGCCCCGTCTCGACGTTCGCGGACGCGCCCGAGCAGACCGCGTCCGATGAGGTCGAACCCCTCGAAGCCGAGCCGCAGCTGGTCCTACCCGTCTTTGAGGGCCCGCTCGACCTTCTCCTGAGCCTCATCGAACGGCAGGAGCTCGACATCACCGAGGTGTCGCTGCTCGCCGTGACCGAGCAGTACCTCGCGCAGTTGCGCAACCACGAGCAGATGAACCTCTCGGCGCTCGCCGAGTTCGTCGCCGTGGGGGCACGGCTGCTGCTGCTGAAATCGCGCGCGCTCCTGCCCCGGGAAGACCAACCAGAGCAGGACGACGTGCTCGAAGAAGACGACCCCGCTGCCCTCGTGGCGGCGCTTCAGGAGTACCGCCGCTACCGGCGAGCCGCCGAGCACCTTGCCACCCTCGAGGAGGAGCACCGCTCGGCCTATCGCCGCGAGGCCACGCCTCCGGAAACTCCACTCCCGACCGGTCTCGACGAGGTGACGCTCGACGCCCTGGCGGACCTGTTCCGCCAGGTGCTCGAACGCATCCCCGAGGAGGAGCCCGCCCCCACCGTCGTCCGGGAGCCGGTGCGCCTGCGCGACCGCATCCGTGCGCTGGTGGAGCGGCTGGCGGTAGAGGATCGGGTTTCCTTCAGAGGCCTGATCGAACGCGCTGAGACCCGCCTGGAGGTCGTGATCGACTTCCTCGCCGTACTCGAGCTGATCAAGGCGAACTACCTCCGCGCCGAGCAGCAGGAGGCGTTCTCGGACATTGACCTCGTGCGGATCGAGGGCGCGCAGCCACCCCCGTATGCCGAACTGGCGAAGGACTTCGACGATGTCTAGCGGGTCGTGTGTCCCGCGTACGACAACGTTTGAGGGTCGATCAGGCCGATGCTACGATTGGAATGTCACGTGAACAGCGACGTGATCGTCCGCCATCCCGGCGCCCGCACTGTCACGGTCGAGAAGGGATCCAGGCCGGGGATTGTCCGTGCGTGAACGACTTCGCAGCGACGCCACACCGGGCGATCACGCACTGACGATCGGTGTGTTCGACGGTGTCCACCGCGGGCACCAGATGCTGGTGCGCCGCATGATGGCCGAAGCGTCCCAGCGCGGACTCACCGGCGGGGTGCTCACGTTTCATCCCAGCCCCGTCACGGTGCTTCGTCCCGACATCCCGTTCGTCTACCTCGACTCCCTGGAACGCCGCGTGCAGCACCTGAGCGACCTCGGGGTTGCGTTCGTCAGCGTGGTCGAGTTCACGCGCGAGTTGTCCCAGGTCACCTGCGAGGACTTCGTGCAGATGCTCGTCGAGGAAGTGCGGATGCGCCTCTTGGTCGTCGGCGAGGACTTCGCGATGGGCAAGGGGCGCGAGGGCACAGTGCCGCGGCTCACCGAGCTCGGTGCGGAGCTCGGCTTCGAGGTCATCGGCGTGCCGCTGCTGACGGGGGGCGGGAACAGCGCCTCGTCCACGCTCCCTACGTCACAGGTGGTGTCCTCAACCCGCATCCGTCGCGCGCTCGCCGCCGGTGACATGGAGGAAGTGGCCGAGTTGCTGACTCGGCCCTTCTCGTTGTCCGGCCCCGTGCTGCACGGCGAGGAGCGCGGCCGCACCATCGGCTTCCCCACCGCGAACCTCGGCGTGAGCGTGAACCGCGCACTCCCGCCGAACGGCATCTACATCACGCGTGCTATCCTCGAGGATGGTCGCACCTACGCCGCGGCCACCAACGTCGGCACCAACCCCACGTTCCACGACGGCGACGAGCGGCACGTCGAGGCGTACCTGCTCGACTTCGAAGGCGACCTCTACGACCAGTGGGTCACCCTCGAGTTTCTGCACCGCCTCCGCAACGAGTTGAAGTTCGAGAGCGTCGAGGCGCTGGTCGCGGAGATCGAGCGCGACGTCGCGGCGACGCGGGCGTTCTTCGCCGCCGTTCCGGTGGCAGGAGACGACGCATGAGCCGGCGGATGGCCTCGGTCGCCGACCAGATGGCCGTGCTGATGAACGGCACCGACTTCGGCGACGAGGCGACCCGCCGCACGATGGAACGCGAGCTGGCGGAGCTCCTCGAACAGGACCGTCCGCTGCGCGTGTACTGCGGGTTCGACCCGACCTCGGTGGACCTCACACTCGGCCACACCGTGCCCTTCCGCAAGCTGCGCCAGTTCCAGGAGTTCGGGCACGAGGTGACGTTCCTGATCGGGGACTTCACCGCCCTCGTCGGCGATCCGACCGATCGCGACAAGGGCCGGCCGATGCTCACGCCCGAGCAGACCGAGGAGAACTCGCGCACCTACGCGAGGCAGGCGTTCCGCATCCTCGATCCGGAGCGCACGCAGGTGAAGCGCAACTCCGAGTGGCTGGGCGCCCTGACCTTCGCGGATATCATCCGCCTCGCCTCGCACTTCACCGTGGCGCAGTTCCTCGAGCGGGACTCCTTCCAGAAGCGCTTCGAGGGCCACGAGCCGATCCACCTCCACGAGCTGCTCTATCCGTTGATGCAGGGCTACGACGCCGTCGCCCTCGAGACGGACGTGCAGGTGGGGGGCCGCGACCAGCTGTTCAATCTCATGGCTGGGCGTCCACTCCAGCGCGAGGCCGGCCAGCGGCCGCAGGTGGTCGTCCCTGTGCCGCTGCTCGTTGGACTCGACGGGCACATGAAGATGTCGAAGTCGCAGGGCAACTACATCGCCATCGACGACGCACCGAACGACATGTTCGGCAAGGCGATGTCGCTGCCGGACTCGGCGATGCGCGACTACTTCACCCTCGTGACGCCGCTGCACCCGACCGAGGTCGCAACGCTGATGCGCGAAGTCGAGGCGGGCACGCTGCCGCCGATGGACGCGAAGAAGCGGCTCGCGTTCGAGATCACCGCGTCGCTGCACGGCGCGGCCGCAGCGGGTGAGGCACGGGACTACTTCGAGTCGACCTTCCAGCGGCGTGAGACGCCGGACGAGATGCCGGAGTTCGCGCTGCCTTCCGAGGACGAGGAAGCGCGGCTGCATCGCGTCACCGTCGCGGCGGGCCTCGCGGCCAGCGCCGGTGAGGTGCGGCGGCTGGTGTCGCAGGGGGCCGTCAGCGTGAACGGCACGACAGTCGAAGACTTCGCCCGACGGCTCGAGCCGGGCGACGAGATCCGCGTGGGCCGCCATCGGTTCCTGCGCGTGGTGTCCGGCGACGGAGCGTAGACGGGGGCAAACCGACCATGCTGGACGGAACCGGGCTCGAGGTGAACATCGAGGCGATCAAGCGCAACATCGCGGAGGCGGAGATCATCTCCCTGTACTTCCCGATCCTCCGGAAGACCTTCCTCCTCGATACACGGACCGACGGCAACGTCGGTCCGCTCGTTTGTCTCGTCGAGATGGTGGACAGCAGCCAGGAGCGCGTCCGCTCGATCCGTCGCCTGCGTCCGCAGCTGCCGCGACCGGGCTCGATCACGATGATCCCGTGGCTGGGGCGCGTCGATTCGCTCGACGCTCAGGGCATCTGGCCGGCGATCGTCGCGCGACTCGACATCTGCGGCGACGACCGCTGCGTGAAACTCGCCACCGCATGCATCGACGAGCTCAAGCGCCACGAGCGCCGCGAGATCTGGCGTGCCATCACCGGTGAACAGCACCGCACCGTGTGGGGCCGGCCGGGCAGCGGTGACCTCGGCCTCGATGGGGGTCGCCGCCCTCGGCACTAGCGGCCTACCTCGACCGGCCGCCCCCACTCACCGGCAGGAGCCGGGTCCCCAGACTCTCGGTGCGTACTCTGACGCGTTCGGCAACTCATCCTCGAAGGCCTGGCGATAGCGGATGAAGACGGCCAAAGCGGGACACGCGATCGCGTGGATCGGCCCCGCACGAGGGACGAGTGCAGCGCAGGATGGGCCGTGGTCCGCTCCTGTCGCGGTGCGCGCGGGTTCCCGCGCGCAACCGCTTCACTTCGTCGAGCAGCACCTCCGCGAGAGGTGATGCAAGTGCTCGTCCTTGCCGCCGTCGGCGCGACGCTGGGCCGGCGGCGACTAGCCGGCGGCGACCGCCTGCTGGATCTGCTTCAGGACGTTCTCTTGGACGTTCCCCGGGACCTCGACATAACGGTCGAAGGTCATCGTGAACGACCCGCGGCCCTGCGTCAGGGCACGGAGGTCCGGCGTGTAGCGATGGACCTCCGCGAGGGGGGCCTCCGCCTCGACGACGCTGTAGTCGCCCTGTGGGTCCACGCCGTGCACGCTCCCGCGCCGCGTGTTCATGTCGCTCATCACGTCGCCGACGTGGTCGCTGGGCACGCGGATCGTGAGCTTCATGACGGGCTCGAGCAGGATCGGTCTCGCGTTGAGGATGCCCTGCTGCAGTGCCTGCGACGCCGCGAGCTTGAACGCCATCTCCGAGGAGTCCACGGAGTGTGACGACCCATCGAGGAGCGTCACCTTCACGTCGACGATCGGGGACTGCGACAGCGGCCCGGTCGGAAGCGTCTCCACGACCCCCTTCTCCACCGCGGGGATGTACTGCCTGGGCACGTTGCCGCCCACGACCTTGTCCGCGAACTCGAAGCCCCCACCGCGTGACAGCGGCTCCAGTTCGATCACCACGTGGCCGTACTGACCGTGGCCGCCGCTCTGCTTCTTGTGGCGGTACTCGGACTTCGCTGGCGTCGTAATGGTCTCGCGGTAGGGCACTCGCGGCTCGGTGACGTCGACGGCCACTCCGTAGTTCTTTGCGAGGCGCGCCGCCGCGATCTGCACCTGGGCGTCACCCACCGTGGTCATCACCAGCTCGCTGGTGTCCGGGTCGCGCTCGATCAAGATCGTGGGGTCCTGCTCGACGAGCTTCGTGAGGGCGGAGGACAGCTTGTCGACGTCGCCCTTGCCTCGCGGATGGATCGCCGAGCGGTAGGTCGAGGGCGGGTACGCGATGGGCGGCACGACCTTCGAGGTGTCCGCCGACGACGCCACCAGCGTGTCACCCGTGAGCGTCTCGCTGAGCTTCGCCACGACGCCGATGTCGCCTGCTACGAGTTCCGGTACCTCGAGCTGCTCCTTGCCGCGAGCGACGTAGAGGTGTCCAAGGCGCTCGGCGGTGTTCCGCTGCACGTTGTGCGGGTGTGCGTCTGCCTTCAGCGTGCCGGACAGCACCTTGATAAAGGTCAGCCGTCCGACGAACGGGTCGGCCGTCGTCTTGAAAGCATGAACCACCAGCGGGCCGTCCGGCGCGGTCGCGACACTGCCCTCGACGAGCGGGTGCTCGCGTCCGACGGGGCCCGGGAAGACGCGCGTGATCAGACCGAGGAGCGAGTGCACGCCGACGTGCAGCGTGGCGCTGGAGGGAAGCACCGGGGCCACCTCGCCGCGGCCGAACGCATCGTGCAGCGCACTCGTCAGCGCCTCGTCGGAGATGGACTCGCCCTCAAGGTACTTGTTCAGCAGGTCGTCGTCGGTTTCCGCGACGGACTCGACCAGCATCTCGCGTGCTGCCGCGATGGCATCGGCAAGGTCGCCGGGCGCCGCGGATGTGCTCCCGTCCGCCAGCTGTGCCTCGCCCGACAGCAGGTCGACGACGCCGGTGAGCCCCGAGGACGTGCCGATGGGGATGGCCAGCGGGACCACCCGGGTCCCGAAGCGCTCTCGGAGCGCCGCGAGCGTGGCGTCGAAGTCGGCGTTCTCACGGTCGAGGCGAGAGATCAGGAAGAGCCGCGGGAGCCCCGCGGCCTCGGCGTGAGCGCATGCCACCTCGGTGCCGGCTTGCGGCCCTGCAAGGCCGTCGACCAGGATGACGGCAGCATCTGCTGCGCGTGCCGCCTGCGCGACCTCCCCCTCGAAGTCCGGGTAGCCCGGCGCGTCGAGCAGATTGATGCGTTGGTCGCCGTGCTCGAACGAGAGCACCGAGGTCGAGATCGAGTAAGTGTGGGCCTGTTCCTGCTCGTCGAAGTCGGAAACGGTGTTGTGGTCCTCGACCCGCCCCATACGGGTGGTGACGCCGGCTGCGAGGAGCATCGCCTCAGCGAGCGTCGTCTTCCCCGCACCGCCGTGCCCCATGAGGACCACGTTGCGGAGCTGGTCGGACGTAAACGCTCTCATGTCGGTCACCCCCAGTCTGGAATTGGGGGCATGGTACACGGGCCCGCGAGCCCCTTACAACGCGCGCATTCGAGGCGCAGCGCGGTTCGGTGTGGTACCGCGCCCCTCACCGGCCCCCTCTCCCACAAGGGGAGAGGGAGCCGACCCACCAGGAAGCGACTGGGGCCGTCGAAGTGGAGGCCGACGTCGAGTGCAACGAACGGAGGATGCCGCTCCCTCTCCCTTGAGGGGAGAGGGAGCCGGTGAGGGTGCTGCCCCCTACGCCCCGCCAGCCGCTCGCAGGTCGAGGACCTCGAGTTGCAGCGTTCCGCGGAGGTTGTCGCGGCGGAACGTGTAGACGATGTCTGCGCGCTCGCCCACGGGCACGGCGTACTCCGCGTTCCGGAACGAGATCGCTCGCCAGGTGACGCGGTTCTCCTTCAGCGTGAACTGGAGGTGTGCACCGTCGGCGCCGACCGTCCGCGCCTCGCGGATCTCGACGTCCCTCGAGAGGAACGTCGGTACTGCGTTGTCCTGCCCGTGCGGTCCGAGTCGGTGCAGCCAGCGCAGCATGTCGCCGTTGACGCGGTGCAGCGGCAGCTCGGCGTCGATGTCGATCGTCGGGGTGAGCGTGTCGGTGCCGAGGTAACGCGCCGCGTCCTCGATCAGCGTCGCCTTCGCCTCGTCGATGCGCGCGACGTCGACCGTAAAGCCGGCCGCCATGGCGTGACCTCCATGGCGCTGGAACAGGTGCTTGTTTCGCCGGAGCAATGCCGTGATGTCGAAACCGGGGATGGACCGGCAGGATGCCTGCCCCTTCTCCTCGCCGAGTTCCATCACGATCGCCGGGCGGTAGCAGTCCTCCGCGAGACGTGCGGCCACCAGGCCGACGATGCCCGAGGAGATGTCCGGCGACGCCACGACGAGTAGCGGGCCCTCGCGCTCCTCGGGAGTCAGCAGCTCCTTCGCGAGGTCGACGGCGACGGTGGTTTCCTCGCGACGGATGCGGTTCAGTCCCTCGAGGCGTGATGCGAGGTGTTCCGCGGGCGCCGCGTCCTGGGTCAGCAGCAGCTCGAGCGCGATGGACGCGTGCTCCATCCGGCCCGCCGCGTTCATCCGCGGTCCGAGCACCCACCCGCACGTGTCCGGATCGGCCTCCGCGAGGTCGATGCCGGCCGCCTTCGCCAGCGCGCGCAGGCCTGGCCGCTTCGTCCTCGAGAGGGCGGCGAGGCCGCGGCGGAGCAGCGTGCGGTTTTCACCTTTCAGTGGCACGAGGTCGCAGACCGTGCCCATCGCCACGAGCGCGAGGTGCTCGTCCGGCTCGTACGGCGCACCCATCCGCTTATGGAGCTCGGCGGCGACCTTGAACGCCACGCCGCAGGCCGCAGGCTCCGAGCCGTAGCCGGGGCCGTACGCGTCACCCTTCAGCTTCGCGTTGACGATCGCGACCGCATCCGGGAGCACCGCAGGTGGCTCGTGGTGGTCCACGACGATTACGTCCGCGCCGAGCTCGTTCGCGTACGCGATCTCCTCGACGGCCGACGTGCCGCAGTCCGCCGTCACGATCAGCGTCGCGCCTTCGTTGCGGAGGCGCTCGAACGCGCCCTTGTTCGGCCCGTAGCCCTCGGTGAAGCGATTAGGGATGTAGGGCCGGGGGTTCGCCCCGAGGCGGCTCAGCGTCTCGACGAGGATCGTCGTCGCGGTGACGCCGTCGACGTCGTAGTCACCGTAGACGGCCACGATCTCGCCCGTGCGGCACGCCTTGAGCAGCCGCTCTACCGCGACATCGATGCCCGGCATCAGGCCGACATCGGTCAGGTCCCCCGCATCACCGAGGTAGTCCTGCGCCTCCTCGAGCCGCGTGACGCCACGGTGCGCGAGCAGCAGGGAGACGAGTCGCGGCCATTCGGCGCCCCGGAACGGCTCGAGGTCCGGCCGCTCGCGAATGCGCCAGCGCCGGCCGCCCGAGCCCTCGAGCAGCCGTTCGTCGCGGGTGGGAGTGTCGATGGTCAACGGGCGCGCTCCTGGGGGAGACGCAGCGAGGGTAACACCGCGCGAGGACGTGGTCAGGCGCTCGTGCGGCGCTGCCGAGCGAAGTTGCGCGCGTGGAGGAAGAGCGCCACCGCGAGCAACGGCGTGTAGATGCGCGCGATGTTCGAGGCCAGCCAGTCGGGCAGGAAGATGTCGGTGACGGCGCCGTGCTCGGAGCCCAGGTCCTCTGCGAGGTCGGTCAGCGGGCAGCGGAACCCGTTCGCCGCGTACACCGCGCACTCACCGATCGCGATCGCGGAAGCGATGGCCGCGCCGCGGTCCGACTCGCGTCGGAACCCCTTGTACAGCAGGTACAAGATCGCAGATTGGATGACGGCGAACGCGGCGGAGTGGAACGCCTTGATCCCGATGAGCAACGCCGCGCGCATCAGGCGGCGCTCAGCCCTCCCAGTGCCTGAAGATCAGCGACGAGTTGTGTCCGCCGAAGCCGAGCGAGTTGGTCATCGCGTAGGCCATGTTGACCTCGCGCGCGCCCTCCGCGACGTAGTCCAGGTCGCAGTCGGGGTCGGGGACCTCGAGGTTGCGCGTGCCGTGGATACGCTGGTCTCGCAGCGAGAGCACGACGACCGCCGATTCGATCGCGCCCGCCGCGCCAAGGGTGTGCCCGACCATCGACTTCGTCGAGGAGACGGGAATCGCCGGCGCGGACTCGCCGAAGATGCGCTTGATCGAAAGCGTCTCGAACTTGTCGTTCAGCGGCGTGCTGGTGCCGTGGGCGTTGATGTAGCCGATGTCGCTGGCGCTGATGCCAGCCTTGCGCAGCGCCACGGTCATCGCGCGGGCGGCGCCCTCGCCGTTTTCGGAAGGCTGGGTCACGTGGAAGGCGTCCGCCGACTGCCCGTAGGCGACGAGCTCGGCGAGGATGGTCGCGCCGCGCGCCTGCGCGAACTCGAGCTCCTCGAGGACGAGCGTGGCAGCACCCTCGGCGAGCACGAACCCGTCACGCTCGGCGTCGAACGGACGCGAGGCGTGGGCAGGGTCGTCGTTGCGCTTCGTCGAGACGGCGCGGGCGGCGTGAAACGAAGCGAGCCCCATCCGCGTGATGGCGGCCTCTGCACCGCCGGCCAGCATCGCGACGGCATCGCCTCGCCGGATCACTTCGAGTGCCGTCCCGACGGCGTCTGCTCCCGAGGCGCATGCGGAGACCGTGTTGTAGTTCGGTCCGCGCGCACCGAAGCGGATCGAGACCTGTCCGGCAGCCATGTCCGGGATGAACGCGGGCACGAGGAACGGCGAGACGCGGCCAGGCCCACGGTCGAAGAGCGTCTTGAACTCCTCCTCGAGGGTGGCGAGACCGCCGATCCCACTGCCGATCATCACGCCAACTTCGTCGCGGACCGGCTCGATCTCGAGGCCGGACTGAGCGAGCGCTTCACCGCTGGCGGCGATCGCGAGGTGGGTGAAGCGGTCCATCCGCCTCGCTTCCTTGCGGTCGACGTAGTTGAGGGGGTCGAAGCCCTTCACCTCGCCGGCGATCCGCGACTCGATGTCCGAGGCGTCACAGAGCGTGACCGGGCTGATGCCGTTCTCGCCGGCGAGCAGCGCGCTCCACGTCTCCTCGCTCCCGATGCCGACGGGGGTGACCATCCCGACGCCGGTGACCACGACGCGCCGCGCGCCGTTCGAACCCTCGCCCATTACGCCTGCTCCCAGCGCTCGAAGATGATCGCGGAATTGTGCCCACCGAGCCCGACCGAGGTGCTCATCGCCCGCCGGATGGGCGCCTGGCGCGCCTCGTTCGGGACGAAGTCCAGGTCGCACTCGGGGTCGGGTTCGTCGTAGTTGATCGTGGGGGGTGCCACCTGACGTTCGCAGGCAAGCAGGGCCACGATCGCCTCGACGGCGCCCGCGGCCCCCATCATGTGCCCATGCATCGCTTTGGTCGAGGAGACAAGCAGCGAGTCTGAGTGCTCGCCAAACACGCGCCGGATCGCTTGCGACTCGACACGGTCGCCGAGCGGTGTTCCGGGCCCGTGCGCGTTGATGTAGTCGATGTCGCTCACGTCGAGGTTCGCGCGCTTCAGCGCACGCGTCATCGCCGCTGAGATACCAGCGCCGTCGTCGGGGGGCGCCGCCATGTCGTAGGCGTCGTTGGCCGTTCCTGCCGCGAGCCACTCGCCGTAGATGCGCGCGCTGCGCGCCTCGGCATGCTCGAGGCTCTCGAGGACCATGATGCCCGCGCCTTCGGCCACCACGAAGCCGTTGCGGTTCGCCTCGAACGGGCGGACGGCCTTCGCCGGGTCGTCGTGCGAGGCGAGCGCCTTCATCGCGGCGAAGCCCGCGTAGTAGATCGGACGGAGTGGGGCCTCGAAGCCGCCGGCGACGATCACGTCTGCATCGCCGCGCGCGATGATCTCGGCCGCCTCGCCGAGCGCCGCCCCACCGGTGGCGCAGGCTGCCGTGATCGCGAAGTTCGGTCCGCGGGCGCCGAGGGCGATGCCCACGAGGCCGGTCGCCGAGTCGGGCAGCATCTGAGTTGCCATGAACGGCGAGACTCGTCGCGGTCCCTTCTCGTCGAGGACGCGCTGGTTCTCGATGATGAGGTGGGCGCCGCCCATCCCCGTCCCAAGGATCACGCCGACACGTTCGGCGTCCGCGGAGGCCAGGTCGAGCCCGGAGTCGGCAACGGCCTGCTGCGCCGTCGCGATCGCGAGTGCGGCCGATCGATCGATGCGGCGAACGAGCTTCGCGTCGATGTGCTGCTCGACGTCGAAGTGCTTCAGTTCACCGCCGATCGCGCACTCGTAGGCGGCCGTATCGAAGGCCGTGATCGGCGCGATGCCCGAACGGCCCCCAACAAGCGCGTCCCAGGTTGAGGCAACGTCGTTGCCGACCGGCGTCAGGAGGCCGAGACCCGTGACTACGACACGCCCCATGCGCTACGAAGCGCCCTCGGCACTACGGTCCGGCGGCAGCGCCGAGATCGGGATCGGCGGCTCGGTGGCGTCGTCGAGCGAGACGGCGGTGAGGTTGTCCTGCACACGGCGCACCATCCGCGCGAGCACGTGTCCGGGCCCGGCCTCGACGAAGGTGTCGATGCCTTGCCGTGCCATCTCCCGCACGTTGTCTGCCCAGTAGACGGGCGACATCAACTGCGCCTCAAACTCCGCCCGCAACTCGTTGCCCGTCGATAGGGGCTTGGAGGTGATGTTCGAGATGACCGGGCGGCTCGGATCCGCAAGCGGGATCTCGCGGATGAACTGGCTGAACTCGGCCGCCTGTTCGGCGTGCAGCGGGGTGTGGCTCGACACCTTGACCCGGAGGCGGATGACACGCGCCTGCAAGTCGCGGGCTCGCGCCATCGCGCGCTCGAGCGCCGTCACGTCGCCGGAGATCACCGTCTGAGTGTCGAGATTGCGATTCGCGACATCGACTCGGTCGGCGGGCGAGAGCGTGGCTTCCTCGCAAATCTGGGCGACGAGCTCGCTGTCGAGGCCGATGATCGAGGCCATCCCGACAGGCCGGTTCTGGTTGAAGGAACTCATGAGCCGCGAACGCTCCATGATCACGAGGAGGGCATCACGGAACGTCAGCGCTTCGGCGGTGACGGCCGCGGAGAACAGTCCGAGCGAGTGCCCGCCGAAGAGCCTCGGCCGCATGCGACGCCCGACCTCGGAGAGCTTCTCGCGCATGCCTGCCATCACGGCGATCGAGGTCGTGACGACGGCCAGCTGCGTGTAGGTCGTTTCGGAGAGCGCGTCGTCATCGGACTCGAAGCAGACCTTCGCAATGTCGATGCCTGTGACGTCGCTGGCTTCCTCGTACACCTCGCGCGCGGCCGCTGAATGTTCGTAGACGAGCTTCCCCATGCCCGGCGCTTGCGAGCCCTGACCGGGAAAGAGGATCGCGATTGGATCGGTGTCGGAGTGCGACGGGTCAGGGGTCAACCCGTCCGCGGGGGTACCACTCACGAACTCCGCCCTTCGGTGCGCGGTGCCACGCCCAGGCGCGCAAGACTACAAAAGTGTAACAGCAGAAACCCTAGCCGCCGTCAAGCAGTTTGCGCGTTTCAGCCAACTTGGGAAGAAGGTCCTGAGCAAGTCCCGCTGCGGTCCCACGTTCCTCCGTGACCAGCCGCCCGGCATCGGCGTGGAGGTAGACCGCCGCCGAGGCCGCTTCGAACGGCTCGACACCCTGCGCGATCAATCCGGCGATCAGACCGGCGAGGACATCGCCCGTACCCGCCGTCGCCAGCATCGGGTTCGCGGCAGAGGAGATGCGCGCTCGGCCGTCCGGCGCCGCGACGATGGTGCACGCCCCCTTGAGGACAACGACGCTCGCGGTCTCGGCGGCGTACTCGACTGCCGAGGCGAGGCGATTCGACTGCACCTCCGCGCTGGTACGCCGTGTCAATCGCGACATCTCGCCGGGGTGGGGCGTCAGCACGCGCGGTAGCGAGAGCCGTTCGTGCCAGCCGGGCGTGACCGCGAGCACGTTCAGCGCGTCGGCGTCGAGGACCAGGCCACGCAGTTCGGAGACACGCGGCGCCGCCTCGAGGCCGGCAAGCAGCGAACGCACGAACTCCTCGGTATGGCGGGTGTGCGACAGGCCCGGCCCCACGAGGAGGCTCGTCGCGCCATCGAGGTTGCGGAGCAAGGCGCGGGCGGCCTCCCCGTCGAGTGCCCCCTCGGTGCTCGGCAGCGGCTCGTGAACCGCGTCGGGCAGTCCCTGCGCCACCATCGGCTGCACGACCTCGGGCGCCGCGATCACCACCAGGCCGGCGCCCGAGCGCGCCGCCGCCTCGGCCGCAAGGCGCGCAGCCCCGGGGTAGCGTCGCGATCCGGCAGCCACTACGGCGCGCCCAAACGTCCCCTTGTGCGCGCCGAGCGGTCGCAATGGCATCGCGACCTGCGTTTCGCGGAATCCGATCTCCTCGTACGGCAGCGACTCGGTGACCGTCGGAGGCAGACCGATGTCCACCGGCATCACGCGACCCACGAGCTCGCGCGCCGGCATCGAGTAGAGCCCGACCTTCGGGAAACCGAACGCGATCGTGAGGTCCGCGGGCACCGTCGCGGGGTCGGCGCTGCCGGTGTCGGGATCGACGCCGGTCGGCAGGTCGAGGGCGAGCAGTTGCGGACGCATGGTGCCCGCACGAACCTCCCGGAGTCGTGCCAGCACCTCGGCGAGGTCGCCCTCGATCGGTCTCGCGACGCCCGTGCCAAGCAGCGCGTCGACGACGCAGGTTGTCTGCCCGAGCCACTCCTCGAGGCCGGCGAAGCCCTCGTCCTCGCCCGCGATCAGGTGCGGGACGCCGGCTTCGAGCGCCCCGCGCCAGACCTCGTCGTCTTCGGCGCGGGGTCGCAGCAGGTAGACGGCGACGCTCGCCCCCCAATCCGCGAGGTGGCGCGCGGCCACGAGGCCGTCCCCACCGTTGTTGCCGGGACCGGCGAGGATGACGATGCCGCGACCCTCCATCGCGCCGACAGCCATCCACGCTTCCTGCGCCGCGGCCAGCCCTGCGTTCTCCATAAGGTCGCGCTCGGGCACGCCTGCCTCGGACGCTGCCTGCTCCGCGGCGCGCATCTGCTCGACGGTGACCAGCTTCACGAGGTCGGCCTTCTACTCGAGCAGGCCACGTGCACGCATGCGTTCGACCAGGCGAGCACGCGCCTCGGCGGGCGCCTGCTCGGGGCGTTGCTGCGTGCAGACGACCGCGGCGATCGCGAACGTGTTGTTGTGCGTCAGCGAGATATCGATGGCCTCGAGGCCGATCCGCTCCGCGCGTTCGGTGGCGCCGCCGTACAGGTAGACGAGCGGCTTGCCTCGACGGTCCGGCAGCACTTCGATGTCGCGCCAGGCGACGGAGCGTGCGCCGGTGCCGAGCGCCTTCATCACGGCCTCCTTGGCAGCGAAGCGCGCGGCGAGTTCGGGGACGCGTCCTCGGCAGAACGCGACCTCCTCGGGCGTGAACACGCGACGGAGGAAGCGCTCGGGGTGCTTCGCAAGCACGTCGCGCACGCGATCGATCTCGATCACGTCGATGCCAACCGCATGCGAAGCGCTGGGTTCGTGGGCCACGGTGGGTGAGTCTACCAGCGAGTACGCCCCCGGTCCCTGCGGGGTACGGCGGAGGCGGACCTCAAGAAGGGCCGCACTTATACTCGCGCCATGACTGCGAAGGTCATTGACGGCGCAGCGATCGCAGCCGAAGTGCGCGCCGAGGTCGCCGCGCGAGTCGAGGCGCTCGTGTCGAAGGGCGGTCGCCGTCCGAAGCTCGTCGCAGTGCTGGTGGGTGACGACCCCGCCTCGCACACCTACGTCCGAGGCAAGACCACCGCTTGCGCCGAGGTGGGGATCGACTCCGACACCCTGCTGCTGCCCGCGAGTGTCAGCCACGACGAGGTGCTCGCAGCGGTCCAGCGTCTCAACGCGGATCCTGCGGTCACTGGCATCCTCGTGCAGATGCCGCTGCCATCGCAGGTGGACGAGCACGCCATCGTCGACGCCGTCCTACCGGCGAAAGACGCCGACGGGCTCCACCCCTACAACCTCGGACTGCTGCTCCAGGGCACGCCACACACCGTCCCCGCGACGCCAGCCGGCGTGCAGCAGTTGCTGCTGCGCAGCGGTTACGACCCTGCCGGCAAGCACGTGGTCGTCGTCGGGCGCTCCATGCTCGTTGGGAAGCCGGTTGCGGCACTCCTCGCGAACAAGGCCGAGGGCGCGAACGCGACCGTCACGCTGGCGCACACGGGTACGCGCGACCTTGCCTCGGTGACCCGCCTCGGCGACATCCTCATCGCCGCGATGGGGCGACCCGGCACGATCACGGCGGACATGGTGAAGCCGGGCGCTGTCGTCATCGACGTCGGCACCACGCGCGTCGACGACCCCTCGAGGAAGCGCGGCTGGCGCCTCGCGGGCGACGTCGACTTCGCGGGCGTCTCCGAGGTCGCCGAGGCGATCACGCCGGTCCCCGGCGGCGTCGGACCCATGACCATCGCGATGCTGCTCGTGAACACGATGCGCGCCGCTGGCGGGTAGCGGGTGTTACGATTCGTACAATTCGTACGAACGGGAGCACTCCGATGAACGAGCTGGCCATCTCGCAGGCCCGGGACGAGTTCGCGGACCTCGTGAACCGCGTTGCCTTCGGCAAAGAGCGCATCGTGATCAAACGCCGCGGCAAGGCGATCGTCGCGATGATCCCCTTCGAGGACCTCGAGATACTGCAGGACCTCGAAGACGAGATCGATCGACGGATCGTCAGCGAGGTCCTCGACGATCCTGATGGAGAGGGACGGCGGATCCCGTGGGAAGACGTGAAGCGCGAACTCGGACTCTGAGGCCAAGTGCCATATCGGATTGAGCTCAGCGAGCGCGCCCAGAGACGACTCGGCCGGATCGAACCGCGCTCCGCGGAACGGATTCGCGAAGCGATCGACGGATTAGCCGGCGACCCGCGTCCACCGGGAACCGTTGCGTTGTCCGGGTTCATCCCGCGTGCGTACCGGATCCGCATCGGCGACTTCCGGGTTGTCTTCTTGATCGAGGACGATACCCAGACGGTGTTCGTTATCGAGGTCGGCCACCGTCGCGATGTCTACCGCGGTCTGTCCCGCTAGGCCCTGCCGCTCGCGCGTGCGATCATTGGAGCATGGACGAACTTCGACAGCGCCTTGCTGAGCTCCTCGAGCGCGTGCGGGATGTGCAGGTGCGACTTTGACCTCCCCGACGCTGAACGCCGACTAGCCGCGCTCCGCGAGCAGTCCGCCGACCCCGATCTCTGGAACGACCAACAGCGCGCGCAGGCCGTCATGCGCGAGGCCGCGCGCCTCGAGAAGATGGTCACGACGTGGGCCGACCTCCCGCGGGAGGCGGAGGATCTCGTCGAGTTGATCGACCTCGCGGAGGAGTCGGACGAAGACGAGCGCGCGGCGCTCCAGGCGGACATCGAGCAGGAGCTCGCGGGCCTGGAGCGGCGGTTCTCAGACCTCGAGTTCGACCTCACGTTGAGCGGGCCGTACGACGCGCGCAACGCCGTGCTCTCCATCCATGCGGGCGCCGGCGGGACCGAGGCACAGGACTGGGCGGAGATGCTGCTGCGCATGTACCTGCGCTGGGGAGAACGTCGCGGGCTCAAGACCGAGATCCTGTCGCTGACTTCGGGTGATGAGGCGGGGATCAAGTCTGCGGACATCCGCCTGGAGGGAGACAACGCCTACGGCCTGCTGCGCTCCGAGCGCGGCGTCCATCGGCTGGTACGCATCTCGCCCTTCGACTCGTCGGCCTCGCGCCACACCTCGTTTGCCCTCGTGGAGGTCATGCCCGAGGCGGAGCACGGCGACGTCACCGTCGAGATCAAGCCCGAGGACCTGCGCATCGATACCTATCGCGCGAGCGGGCACGGCGGGCAGAATGTGCAGAAGAACGACACTGCCGTTCGTATCACGCACCTGCCGACGGGGATCGTCGTAACCTGTCAGAACGAACGCTCCCAGGGACGGAACCGCGAGTCGGCGATGCTGGTGCTGGAGTCCCGCCTCCTCGAACTCGAACTCGAGAAGCAGGAAGCCGAGCGCGCCCGGATCAAGGGCGACCACGTAGAGGCGGGCTGGGGCAATCAGATCCGCTCGTACGTCCTGCAGCCGTACCGCATGGTGAAGGACCTGCGCACGAACGCGGAAACCAGCGACACCACCGCCGTCCTCGACGGCGAGATCGACGAGTTCATCACGGCATACCTGCGCAACCAGGTCGGCGAGGACGAGAGCGCGAACCGAGCGGAAGCGAGCGACTAGGTGGAACAACTGCGCGCGATCGAGACCGCTCCGAGCCGCGCGACGATCGGGCTGGCACTTCTCGTCGCGACCGTCGTTGCGTTCTTCGCGTTCCCCGCGGTCGCCCTCGCCGACACGATCGAGGTCACCGACTTCGCCGAGGTGACAGAGGATCCTCGATCCGTGACGTTCACTGCGAGGGTAACGGCGCCCGCCGGCGTGGAGAGCGCCCGCTTCATCTACACCGTCCTGAATCCAGATGGGAACGTGGGCGGTAACGGCGCCGCCACGTTCTCGTCCGGCCCCGAGACTGACCTTTCGTTCTCCCTTTCGACGATCACCGCCGACCGTTATATCCCCGTCGGTTCGACGTTCCGCTACCGCTGGGAGGTCACCGACGCCGACGGTGACGCCGCCACCTCCGAGGAGCGCGAGTACCTTTTCCTCGATGGCCGTTACAACTGGCAGTCCCGTACAGAGGGCGACGTCACCGTCTTCTGGTACGGCGAGAACGACGAGCGCGCGACGCAGGCGCTGCAGGCGACGGTCACGAGTCTGGACCGCGTCCAGGGGCTGCTCCAGGTCGACGTTCCGTATCCGATCAAGGTGGTCGTCTGGGAGTCCGAGCAGGACGGTGTGCTCGCGCGCCAGCCCCGAGGCGCCACGTTCGACTCCATGGTCACTACCGGAGGTCAACGGGTGGCCCCGGACCTCGTATTCGTCTTCGTGCCGTCCGATGGCATCGTGCTGCACGAGGTAGGGCACATTGTCACGCACGTTGCCGGGGATGGACCGTTCACATCGATTCCCTCGTGGCTGGACGAGGGGACGGCGGTCTGGGCCCAGGGGTCGCCGGGCTTCGGCTACTCGAGCGCCCTCGAGATGGCCATCCGAGGCGACGCGACGCTCACCCTCCGCGCGATGCAGTCGGCGAGCAACCGCCCCGAGGAGGTCAACCTCTTCTACGGCCAGTCCTACTCGACCGTGCAGTTCCTGGTCGACGAGTACGGAGCGGAAGCCTTTGCGGAGCTCTACCGCGTGCACCGTGAGGGGACACGCATCGATCAGGCGCTCGAGGAGGTCTACGGCTTCAACCAGGACGGCCTCTACAACGCGTGGCGGGAGAGCGTCGGCCTCGACCCGATCGAGTTCGGGAGCGGCGCCTCTCCCACGCAGGCGCCCGGCGCGCAGGCGACCCGCGTACCCCTCGGCATCCCGACCTCGGTAGCCGGTTCGTCGGAGCAGGCTGGGGCGCAGCAGCCCGCGCCGACGCCGGGAAGCGGTGACAGCAGCCAGGTGGGAGCGAGCGAGGACGGCGGTTCGAACACAACCGTCGCAATCGCTGTCGGCGCTGTAGCAGTCGTGCTCGCACTCGGACTCGGCGGCGCCGGGATGATGCTGCTGCGGCGTCGCTAGACAGTCGGGACGGGCACTCAGCGTCCCGGAATGAACAGACCGGATGAGGACGGGCTCTCGGGAGGTCGCCCGCCCGATTCTTGCTGGACTGCCATCTGTGCTGCCTGCTCAGCCGTAACGAACGGCACGGTGAGGACGCGCTCGCGGATGACGGGGCTGTCGTCTCCCGAGGCGATACGGCGAATCTGCTCCACGAGCTCGGCCTCGCCGAAGGCCCCCGGGAACCGACGGCCGCCGATCACGAAGATCGGCACTTCTGTCACCTGGCGCTGCTGCGCGAGGATCGGGAACTCCGCCATCTCGGTGACCGTGACCCGCACCTGTTTCGACTCGACGCCGCAGGCATACACCAAGCGCATCATCTGCGGCGAGATAGGGTCGTAGGGCGCCACCAGCAGCTCAAGCGGCATCGGCTCCGGCAGTCCGTTGAGGTCGCGTCGGCTGCCATCGGAGAGCGGCGACTGCCCGGCTCCCGCCATGATCGCCGCATCGACGAAGGCCGGGAACAGTAGCCCCGAGGGGTACCCCACGAAGCGCAGCTCGGCGCCGCGAGCGCGCATCACGATCGTCGGTGCACGCTCGATGCCCGCCTGTGACGCGCGGTCGCTGTGCCTGTCGAGGTCGTACGGCGTGAACGTGAAGCCCGCGTGCAGCGAGACGAGCTCCCGCATCACGCTGACGGTGTCGTCGCAGTGTGTGCACGGGTCGCGGTCGGTCAGCACGAGACCGGACTCCTTGCGCGACCAGACCTCGATACCGACACGACCAAGCAGGTGCTCTCGCAGGAACTGCGAGATCGCCATCTGGTCCTGCTTGCTCAGGATCGCCATCGATTCCCTCGTTCGGGGCTACGCCGACTCTTGTTGTTCGCGGAGCATGCGCCCCGTGAGGTAGAGGCGCTGCAGCGTCGTGAGCAGGGTCAGCACTGCGAGCAGCCAGAGGGCGGGCCGAAGCAGGCCGAGAATGAGCGCGGCTCCGGTGAGGACCACTCGCTCGGCGCGCGTGAACAGGCCGTCCTTCAGCATCACCCCGGCTGCCTCTGCGCGCGCACGCGTGTACGAGACCATCAGCGACCCGACGACAGCAACGAAGGCGAGAAGCGCCTCCTCGCGATTGCCGAGATCGAGCTGGTACCAGCAGATGCCGAAGAGCACGACCGCCTCGGACAGCCGGTCGAGCACGGAGTCGAACACCCCGCCGAATGGCGTGACTTGGTTTGTGGCCCGTGCGAGCGCGCCGTCGAGCATGTCGAGCGCGCTCGCGAGGAGGACGACCACGCCGGCCGCCACAAGCCACCCCTGCACCACGAATGCCGCCGCGATCGCGTTCCCGGCGAACCCCGCGATCGTGAGCGCGTTCGGGGTGACGCCCACTCGTGCGAGGGCCCTGACGATCGGGTCAAGGATGCGCGCCGGCGCGCGCTGGGGCAGCAGCTTGATGCTCATCCGTCGCTCGCCCGGCTACGCATCGCGAGCGAGACGTCCCGCGCCGAGGCTGTCGTCGGGCTCTCGCGCGGTGGAGCGTCGGTGGGTATCGCGTTCGTAGAGCAGCCGCTCGTAGTAGGAGAGCACGCGCTGTGTGACGTACGGCCACGAGTACTCCTCGGCGCGGAGCCGCCCGGCAGTGCCGAGTCGGGCTCGCAGCGCCGGACTGCGCACCAGTTCGGTCAGCGCGTCCGCGAGGTCGACCGTGTCGCGTGGGCGTACCAGCGAACCGTCGAGGTCGTGGGTGATCACCGAGGCATAGCCCGCAATGTTCGAGGCCACGACCGGCAGACCAGCCGCCATCGCCTCCAGCAGCACGATCCCCTGCGACTCGTGGCCCGTGGCGGGTGAGCAGAAGATGTCCGCCGAGCGGTGGTAGCGCGGCAGATCGTCGTCTGACGGTCCCTCGACGAAGACGACACCGCGGCGACCGCTGCGCTCGACGGCACGCTGGTAGCGTCGCTTCTGCCTCGAGTCCGGTCCGACGACGATCAGGCGCGTGTTCGAGTTGCGCGCGTTGACCATGCTGAAGGCGCGCAGCAGGTAGCCGAGACCCTTCCGTTTCTCCGCCCGGCCAACGTAGAGGATGTTGATCTGACCGTCGTTGAGGGTCTCGATGGGGACCAGGTCCGGGTTTGCGAACCGCTCGAGGTCGATGCCGTTCGGGATGATGTTGTAGAAGCCGGGGAAGTACCGCCCGACGTACTCCGCTGCCGGCGGCGAGACTGAGATCTTCCCGTCGATTTCCCGAAACCAGCGCTTGAGCAGGCGCCGCCCGTAACCGTAGAAGCGGTTCCCCCCATCCTTGGTCGCGTGGAACGTGCCGACGTTGACGACGTTCGGGTTCGCCGCGCGCGAGTGGCGCAGCGCCTGGAGCGGTAGCGTCGGCATCAGCGGTTCGTGGACGTGCACCACGTCGAACTGCTCGCGTTCGAGCAGTTGACGCATCTGCCGGCCGACGCGCGGGTCAAACGAGATGCGTGCCATCGAGCCGGACGCCGGCACCGCCGTCGGGCGGCCAACGACTACGATGCGCGGGTCGAGCACTGGCCCGCTCGCCGGTGCGACGATCCGCGCGTCGTGACCGCGCTTGATGTACTCGTCGGCGATGTGGTCGATGTGGCGGTTCACGCCGCCGGGCGTCCGCCAGTCGTACGGAGAAACGAGCGCGATCTTCATCGCGCCGCCCCCCTGCGGTTCACACGACGTCTCGCGAGTCGCTGAAGCGGCGGCCCGAGCACTTTCTTCGGCGTGACCGACAGCCCGCGGACCTGCTGGTGGAGCAGTCTCCGTACTCCGATCGAGCGCAGCGAGGGCGCCGGGCGCATCGTGCCAGACGTGGTTCCTGCGAGGATGGCGCGGCGGCAGTCCTCGGCCGTGCTGCCGGGGAAGAGCGTGGTCGCGGTCCCGGCAGCCTCGGGGAAGTGCGCGTCGCTGCCGCCGGTCTCCGCCAGGCGCCAGCGCTCTCGATTCAGGCGCAACGCCTTGCGCCCCGTCGCTCGACCGGCCATCGATGAGTTGGACACCTCGACACCGTCGGGCCGCTCGAGTTCGCTGGCGTGCCTCAACAGGCGGTCGAGAGTGCGCTCCCCGATGGACCGCGTCAGTGGCGACAGCGGGTGGGGAATCACCGCCAACCCGCCGAGGCCGTGGATTGTGGCGATCGTCTCGTCGATTGGGCGCAAGGATGGGACGGGCTCGTCGACCCAGAGTGCGAGCAGGTGCCCGGATCGCGTGGTCACCTCGATACCGGTGACGAGCTCGAAGCGATAGTCACCCTGGGCGTGCACTTCGCGGGCGAGCAGTGCTCCGCCGATGTCGTCGTGGTCGGTCACGGCGACGACATCGAGGTCCGTGAACTGATCGATGAACTGGAAGAGCTCGCGCGCGTCGGCCATGCCGTCCCCGTAGGCGGTGTGTACCTGGAGGTCGGCCTGGCCGAACCGGGTTGGCGATTCGTCGGAGGGCGGGCGATGCATCGCCACCATTCTAGACCCGCTTGCCGTTCGCCGCTTTCGTGCGTCGCCCAGGCAAGCCGCCCCAGATGGGCTGCAGCACGAACCACTGGTCCGGCGCACGCTCCACGCACTCCTCCAGCGCGCGGGCCAGCGCGGACATTCCCGCGTCGATGTCCGCCTCGCGGTCGCCCGTTCGCGGCAGGTCGAGGGGCGCCATCATGGACACGGCGTAGCGGGCGGGCCCGAGGCGGAGGCCGACGCCGGGGATGATCGGCGCCCCGGTGCGCAGCGCCAGGTCGACGGGGCCGCTCGGCAGGCGCGTCCGCTCGCCGAAGAAGGCCACCTCGCGGCCGCTCCGTTGGATGTCGCGGTCCGCGAGGATCGCCACGAGTCCACCGCTACGGAGGTGCGTTAGCGCCTGCCGTATCCCGCTCAGGTCGGCCTCGACGAACCGCACTCCCGGCCGCTGCCGGATTCGATGGACAAACTCGTTGACTCGCGGCGGCTGAAGCGGCTCGGTGAGCACGACCACGTCGAGGCCTGCCGCCCCTGCTGCCCGCACCAGGTGCTCGGGGGCCCCGACGTGCGCTGAGATCATGATCGCGCCGCAGCCACCTGCCCGCCCCTCGTACCAGCGCTCGAGGCCCTCGAACGTTGCGACCTCGTCGAAGGACTGCTCCGGCGTGAGGTGCGCTCCCCGCGCGAAGTCCACGTAGTAGCGTGCCGCCGAACGCACACATCCTCGGGCCGCGCGATCGCGTCCCCTGCGATCCTCGGCGAAGCGCGGGAGGTGGGCCATGTGATCGCGCGTGACGGCGCGGACGCCGGGCAGCGCGTACCAGGCGAGCGTCCCGAGCGTGTCCGCGCCCGGGTACGACACGCGAGCGGGCAACCGCCCGACCGCGCTCACCAGGAACCGGAGCGCCCAGTACTTCAGGAGACCCGTCAGCACCGTTACGACTTCGATCTAGGAGGCGAGTTCGGCATCCTCGAGCCAAAGCGAGCGGAAGATGTACCACTGGTCGGGCGCACGCAGCACCAGCCGCTCGAGTGCGGTCATCATCGCCTGGGTAAGCTCGCGCACGTCCTCCTCGGTTGAGCCGGTGGGTTCAAAGTCGACGCGCTCCACGTCCGCGTTGTAGCGCGTGCTCGAGGGGCCGCTCCGCCAGACACCCCCGACCATCATCGGCGCTCGGGCGCGCAGCGCGATCCGCGCCGGGCCGTCGGGGACGGCAACCGTCGAGCCGAAGAAGTCGACTCGCACGCCCTCGGGATGCGGGATGTCCGCGAGCAGTGCGACGACGTTGTTCGACCGCAGCGCGCGGAGGATGCCCGGCCCCATCCGCTCGGCGGGGACGATGCTCATGCCGAGACGTTCCCGCGCGCCGACGACGATCTTGTTGATGCCGGTGTGCCCGAACGTATCCGCAACGACGGTCATCGGCATGCGGTCAGCGAGCACCGCCCCTGCAAGGTCCCAGTTCCCGAAGTGCATCGTTACGAAGACGATGCCGTTCCCCCGGCGCTCACCTTCCACGCGCGACCAGTCGTCGAAGGCGATCGAGCTGCGGATGTCGGCCGCCGAAATCCCGCCAAAGCGAAGGAAGTCGATGAGGTAGGTGCCGTAGTAGGCGAACGAGCGGCGAGCGTACCGCCGCGCGAGGTCGGCGTTGCCTCGTGCGACATGGAGCATGTTGCCGATGCTGCGACGCCGGCCGCCGCGCCAGACGTAGAACACGAGCGTGCCGCTGGCCCGCGCCAGCGCGTAGCTGACGCGGACCGGCACGATGCGCGCGAGGGCGGTCGCGCCTCGCAGCGCCCAGTACACAGCGGTGAGCGGCCTCAGCGCCATGTGCGCCACCCGGCCCCCTCGTCGGCAACAATCGCGGTCAGGACGGCCGCGCTGCCGGAAGTCTAGCCGGTTGTCAGCGCGCTCTCACCACGGATGAACGCCTCGACGTGCTCTCGCGCTTCCTCGTCGCGGAACTGTCGCGGCGGCGACTTCATGAAGTACGAGGACGGCTCGAGCAGCGGGCCCCCGATGCCCCGGTCGAGCGCCAGCTTCGCGCAGCGCACGGCGTCGATCACGACGCCGGCCGAGTTGGGGCTGTCCCAGACCTCGAGCTTCGTCTCGACCGTCAGGGGCACGTCGCCGAAAGTCGTGCCCTCGAGGCGGATGTGGCACCACTTGCGGTCCTCGAGCCACGGCACGTGATCCGAGGGTCCGACATGCACGTCCGCCAGCGGCATCTCGTACTCGATCTGCGACGTGACCGCGTTCGTCTTCGAGATCTTCTTCGACTCGAGGCGCTCGCGCTCAAGCATGTTGAGGAAGTCCGTGTTGCCGCCGAAGTTCAGCTGGTACGTGCGGTCGATCTGGACGCCGCGGTCCTGGAACAGGCGGGCCAGCATGCGGTGCAGGATCGTTGCACCCACCTGCGACTTGATGTCGTCGCCGATGATCGGGACGTTCTTCTTCCGGAAGCGGTTGGCCCAGTAGTCCTCGCGAGCGATGAACACCGGGATGCAGTTGATGAAAGCGCAGCCCGCCTCCAGGACCTGCTCCACGTACCACTTCGTCGCCTCCTCCGAGCCGACGGGGAGGTAGTTGA
>CAYZJO010000004.1:0-199581 GCA_964479165.1 uncultured Dehalococcoidaceae bacterium | reverse complement strand
GTGGTGACCCACCAAGGACCCACCCGTCGCCAGATCTCGGGGATAGGACACCCTAGAACACGGCGATCGGGTTCACCGGCGACCCCGTCCCACCGTTGACCACAAGTGGCGCGATGACGAGCAGGAACTCCCACCTCCCGAGCTCGGCGCATGCCTCCGCGAGACGCTCGAAGTTCGCGTTGTCTAGCAGCGGCATGCCCATGTACGGGATGGCGACCTCGTGGATGCCGATGCGCGCGGGGTAGTCGGCTTGCCCGCCGGCTTCCTGGAAGTCCCATCCGAGGAGCGACGCATCGGTGCCGTGGAGGAACTCGAGCGCCGAGACGTGCACGCCCGGGGTACTCGGCGGGAAGGTGTGCGCGAAGTCGGGGTTCGCACGGAAGAACGGCTCGAGGCCGGAGCGCACGAGCACGGCGTCTCCCGCGCGGGGCTCGATGCCCTCTGCCCTCGCGATGTCCTCGAGCTCCCAGCCATGCACCGGCTCGCCGAGGGTGACGTAGTCCGCGCCGCGGAAGCGCGGCACGTCGTAGAGCACGCCGCGGGTCACGACGCCATCACGCCAGCGGTCGACGGAGTTCGACCGTGCTCCCGTCGGCGTCACCTCGGAAGACGGCCGGCCGTTGTACATCTCTCCCCATTCGCCGGTCCAGACGTGACACAACGCGTCGATGTGCGTGTTCACGAAGCCGTGGTACGACACGCCGATGTAGTCACTCGAGCTAGTGGGACCGAAGCGCATGAAGTGCTGCGCGGGGTTCGGGTTTCTCGGGGCGGGCGTGACGGCGAGCGGATTACCGCAGCCGACACTACGCCCCGCCGAAACGAGTGCGGACGCCGAGCGGCGGACGTCCTCCGTGATGAAGTTGAGTGTGCCGAATTCGTCATCGGCGCCCCAGCGTCCCCAGTTGCTGAAGCGGCGCTTGTAGTCGACGAACTCGTCGGGGGTCGGTGCGCGGCGGTCGGCGAGGGTCAATGGCTTCCCCTTTCGATGCGCGCCGCATCCTAGCAGCCGCATCGACGCACAAGCGGTGCGACGCTCGTTGGCCCGAACGCTTGCGAGCCGGCGGTAGTTGCGTACGAAACCGTCACGAATGCCGCGACTAACACGTTCGCGCGTTGGTCGTAGGCGTACTCGTCCGTACCATCCCGTTTGACCCAGATTCGTGACGGTCGTCACGAACGTGATCGCTCGCCTGCGCAGGCCGGGCGAGCGCAAAGGAGGGGGCTCTATGTTCAAACACCTGCGCTCGATGCTGCTGGTCGGTCTAATCGCCAGCGGATCCCTGCTGTTCGCGGCATGTGCCGATGACGGCGGCGACGCCGACAACGGCGACGCTGGTTCGGACAGTGGCGGCACGACTGCCGCGACGGAGGCGGCGGGGGACGGTGACGGCGGCGCAACCACCATCAACGTCTCGATGACCGAGTGGGCCGTCACGCCCAGCGCGGCGAACGCATCGGCCGGGGAAGTGACCTTCAACGTCTCGAACGACGGCACGACTCCGCACGACTTCATGGCCATCCGCACCGATATGCCCGCAGACGGCCTCCCTGTCGAGGCCGGTCAGGTCGTGACCGACGACCTCGACGTCGTCGCGGAGACCGAGGAGTTCGCCGCCGGTGAGGGCGGAGAGACCTCCGCGGAGCTTGAAGCCGGCAACTACGTGCTCATCTGCAACATCGCCGGCCACTACGACCTGGGGATGCGTACGGCCTTCACCGTCAACTAACCCGTCCGAGGCCGAGCGCGCACCGAGAGCCGCCCGAAACGGGCGGCTCTTTTGATTCCCGCGCCTCAGGCCCTACTGCTCGCGTGCCTCGTCGCCGAGCGTCCCGGGTTCGTAATACACGTTGCCCTCGGCTGAGGGCGGTCGGTGCGTTTGCGAGGGAGGCTTGTGGCCTTCGTAGTCGTGTGCGTACTGGTAGCCGCGGCCGTACCCGAGCTGCCGCATGAGACCAGTCGGCGCGTTGCGGAGGTGCAGCGGTACGGCCTCATTACGCGTCCGCTCGACGTCCTTGGCGGCGCGCTCGTACGCGATGTACGCCGAGTTCGACTTCGGAGCGCGCGCGAGGTAGATCGTCGCCTCTGCGAGCGGTAGTCGGGCCTCGGGCATCCCGAGGAAGTGCACCGCCTGCTGCGTCGCGACAGCAAGGACCAACGCCTGCGGGTCCGCGAGGCCGATGTCCTCCGCAGCGAGAATCACGACGCGACGCGCCACGAACAGCGGGTCCTCGCCCGCTTCGAGCATGCGCGCGAGCCAGTAGAGAGCGGCATCCGGGTCGGAACCCCGCACCGACTTGATGAACGCCGAGATGGTGTCGTAGTGGGCGTCACCCTGGCGGTCGTAGAGCAGCGTCCGGTGCTGAGCTGCCCCCTCCACGAGTTCGCGCGTGACGACCCGAGCGCCTTCCGGGTCACCAGGTGCGTCGGCTGTCGCGATCGCCAGGTCGAGGATGTTCAGCGCCGTCCTCGCATCGCCGCCGGCGAGGGCGGCGATGGTCTGCAGCGTCTCCTCTTCTATCTCGATGCGCTGCTGCCCTAGACCGCGGACATCGTCCGTGAGCGCGCGGCGGAGAATCTCGATGAGGTGATCGACCTCGAGCAACTCCAGTTTGAACACGCGCGCTCGCGAGAGCAGCGGTGCAACGACGTAGAACGATGGGTTCTCGGTCGTTGCACCGATCAGCGTGACCGTGCCGTCCTCGACGTGCGGCAGGATGACGTCCTGCTGACTGCGGCTGAAGCGGTGAATCTCATCGATGAAGAGGATGGTCTGGATGCCAGAGACGCGCCGCCGCTCCCGCGCGTCCTCGACGGCGCGCCGCAGATCCGCGACGCCAGAGCTCACGGCCGAGACGCGCTCGAAGTGTCGCCTCGTGCGCCGCGCGATGATCGAGGCAAGCGTCGTCTTCCCGGCGCCCGGCGGTCCCCAGAGGATGATCGATGGCACCTCGTCCCGCTCGATCATCAGGCGGAGCGGCCGGCCCGGCCCGATCACATCCTCCTGACCCACGAACTCGTCGAGGTCGTGTGGACGCATCCGCGCGGCGAGCGGGACGCCTTTCGACGCCCCGTCGCCCGCGCGCTCCTCGAAGAGCTCGCTCTGCACCCCCGGCGGCAGGTCGCGGCGGCGTCTGTCTGGCATGCCTCGAGTCTACGCCTCGGGAGCCGGCTGCCGCGTCGCGAGGGTCGGGAAAACGCTGACGCGCAGTTCATCCGCAGGTCGCAATCATCATTGGAAACCCCAGAGGTTGTAGGAGACCCTGTGGCCAGACTGTCCGCGTCCGACCAACCTACCGAACCGCATACGATCCTCGACCGAGTGCAATATCGGGCGCCGGTGCGTGCGACACCGCGCCAGCGACTACGGCGCAAGGCGCTCATCGTCCTGACGCTGGGTGCGGGGCTCGCCTATCTCGCGTGGCGCGTCTCCTTCACTTTGGGGACGGGCACGGAGTGGCTGAACATCGCGTTGTTCACCGCGGAAGTAGTCCTCTACCTGCAGGTGGCGCTGCTCGCATACCTCACCTGGGACGAGGCGCCCGAGGCCCCATTCGCCCTCCAGCAAGGACTCGGCGTCGACGTCTTCATCACGACGTACAACGAGCCCGAGGAGATCGTGCGTGCGACCGCCCTCGGTGCGCTGGCGATGGAGTATCCGCACCGTGTGGTCATCCTTGACGACGGCCGCCGCGAGTCGATTCAGACCCTCGCCGCGGCGATCGGGTGCGACTACCTCACGCGCTCGGACAACACGCACGCGAAGGCCGGCAACATCAACAACGCCCTGGCGCACTCCACCGCGGAATTCATCGCCGTCTTCGACGCCGACCACGTACCGCAGCCCGATTTCCTCACGCGCACGCTCGGCTACTTCGTCGACCCCACGCTTGCACTCGTCCAGACTCCGCAGGACTACTACAACCTCACCTCGGTCCAGCACGTCTCGACGCAGAATCCGGGGAAGCGCGATCACTGGCACGAGCAACGCATCTTCTTCGACCTGATCCAGCCGACCAAGAACCGCACGAACTCGGCGTTCTGGTGCGGCTCGTGCGCCGTCCTCCGGAGGTCCGCCATCGACTCGGTGGGTGGGATGGCGACGGACTCGGTCATCGAGGACCTGCTGACGACCCAGCGGATGCACGCCCAGGGCTGGCGCACGTACTACGATTCGACGACCCTCGCGTACGGTATCGCGCCGGATGACGCGCCCGCGTTCCGCACCCAGCGCCTCCGCTGGGCGCGCGGTGCGATGCAGATCCTCCGCTCACGTGACAACCCGCTCATCGCGAGGGGGCTCTCGTTTTCGCAGCGGCTCTCGTACTTCTCATCGGTATCGACGTACTTCGATGCGCACCTGCGGCTGTTCTTGATGCTGGTCCCGATGCTCGTACCGGTGACCGGCTGGGTCCCGCTCGACATCGACCCGCTCCTCTACGCCGCGGCGTTCGTGCCCTACTGCGTCGCGAACATGACGCTCGCGAGCGTGAACCAGGGCGGTCCCGGAAACCTGTTGCGTCAGGAGCGGTTCACCCTCGCCAAGATGCTCATCTCGATCGAGGCCAGCGCCATCCTCCTCTTCGGCGCTCGCGGCCTGCGCTTCGCCGTGACCCCGAAGCGCGGCGAGGGTGGCGTCATCCCGGAGGCGAAGGCGGTCGTGGCCCTGACGCTCTGCGCCGTCGGCGCAGCCGTCGTTGGCGCGATCGGGCTCGCGGGCTACGGCCCCGCAGCCGACCTCGCCACCTGGCTCCTGGGTGGCTCGATCATCTGGAACGCGATCAACGCGGTCCTGCTGACCTCGTCCCTGCCGCTGCTCTCGACGCGGGTGCTCAAGCGCCATTCCTACCGCTTTCCCTGGCGCATCCCGGTCGCCTATCGCAACGAGCGCACCGGTGAGCAGTTCGCCGGAGCCACGCGCGACCTCTCCTGGTCCGGACTTAGCCTCACAGGGGACGCCCGTGTGGGTGACGACCTCGCGATCGTGCTGAAACCGCACGGACAGACGCCAATCCGGCTCGACGGCACGGTGCGCTCGAAGGTTCCCCATCGCTCGCGCCTCGGTGTGTCGCTCGAGCGTTCCGACCGCGCCGCCCTTGACCGGCTGGTGCTCGCGATCACCACCGAGGGTGCGCGCCTGCAGGATCAGTCCGAGTCGCAGCGCTGGGCGTCCGTGGACCGGCAGTCTCAGCCGGTGCGACGTCGGGCGGGCTAGCCGTGGCCACGATCACGCGCGCGGCCCTGCGCCAGATCCCACCCATCCCTCACGTTTGTACCCGCGTGATGGAGCTCGCCAGCGGCGAACGAGCGACAGCGAGCGATGTCGCCACCGTTGTGAGCAGCGACGCGAGGATGTCGCTGCAACTGCTCCGCGTTGCGAACAGCGCGATCCTGCGCGGTCGCGAGCCGGTCACCAGCGTCGGCGAGGCCGTGGTGCGGATCGGCATGGACGAGACGATGCGCGTCGCGATCGCCTGCGCCCTGCTCATCGAGCTGGACGAGCCCCGCCTCGCCATCGGTTTCGAGGCGATCCTCCAGCACGGTCTCGCAGTGGCGCGCGCGTGGCGCCGTCACGGCCGGGAGGCCGGGGCAGCGGGTGTCCTCGTCGACGCTCCCCTGCTGGTGATGGCGCGCGAGGAGCCCGAGTTCGCGCGCTATTTCGAGGCAATTCAGGGAACACAGAACGCGGCGGAGCTCCACGAGCTCGAGTCCGACCTCTTCGGGGTCACCCGCTGCGAGATCGCGCGCGGCCTCGGGGAGGTCTGGACCCTGCCAGCGGCGCTCGACGACGTCCTCGGCGGCTGGCACTCCTGCTCCGGCGGAAACCCCGTGCTCCTCGCCGCCTTCGAGGCCGTCTCCCTCCAGAGCCCCCACCCGCTCTTCCGCGCGCTCGCCACTCGCTAGCCACGAGGGGTTGCACGGCCCAACCCCGTTTGTGCTTCACGGCGCGACGTTCCAAGGCTAGTGCGAGTGTGGTAGATTCCGCGCCGCAGAGCATGCGCCGCAGCGCGGGCCGTCGGAAGAATCGCCCGCGAAGGGTTCACGACTGGGAGGCAAAGATGGTCGAGCGTGTGTGCTTCATCTCGGGTCGGACCTTCGACGACGAGAAGGAAGGCTACAAGTTCAACTTCGAGGGGACCTGGTACTACTTCCGGGACATCTCGGACCGGAACCGCTTCCTCGGTAACCCGAAGAAGTACATCGAGGAGAAGGCCGCAGCGCAGAGCTAGCGCCTCATCCAACGCAGTCACATCGAGGCGGGCACCACCCCGCCTCGATGCATCTCCGGGGCTAGATGCCCGCCGGCTTGAAGGCCCAGATGTGCGACGCGCGATCGAGCGGCGGCGGGGCCGTGGCGGCGAGGCGTACCAGTTCGGATGCCGCGGCCCGCGCTCCCGCCACAATGTTCTCCGGGTACCCAAACCGCTCGAGGTGCTCCGCGAACTCGTCCTCGTCCCACAGCTCCACGCGGTGGCCGCTGCGCACGACCACATCAAGGTCGATATCCACCCAGCGGATGGTCTCGCCGTCGAACTGCGCTGGCAGGCTGACGTTGATGTAGGTCTCGATTGCGTGACGCTCGGTCGGCCAGTGGTTGTGGTACACGTTGTACCAACAGTCGACGCCCGGCCAGAACAGCGCTGTGAACGCGACTCCGATCGGGCCATCGCCTCGATACGAGTGCAGTAGCGTCCCCCGAGGCACGTATAGACGGACGCAGCCTTCGAGGCTGTCCGACGCGCGGTCATCCTCGATCAGCAGTGCCTCGTAGTCGTTATGCAGGCTGCCGTCGTACTTCGTGGAGAGCACGCGGACTCGCCTGCCGAGTTGAGGCACGCCCGGCCTCGATTGCGCGTCCACTGGTGAGGCCTCCGTTTCGTCGGGATTGTAGGCTCGGTCGAGCGCAAGCGAGCGTTCCGAAAGGCAGCGGTACAATCGAGCGCAGTGCCATCCCGACACCTCGGTTCGCAACTGGATGAGCGGCAGTTATGACGTCTACGGCAACTCAGGGAAGCGCGAGCAGCGAGGCGGCAGCCGCCTACGAGCCGGTGATCGGCCTCGAGGTGCACGTCCAGCTCAAGACGCGGTCGAAGATGTTCTGCGCCTGCGAGCGCGACTACTTCGACGCTCCGCCGAACTCACACGTGTGCCCGGTCTGCCTCGGCGCGCCCGGGGTGCTGCCCGTCATCAACGAGCAGGCGGTGCGCTTCACGATCCTCGCTGGCCTTGCGCTCGGCTGTGACATCCCCGAGTACTCGAAGTTCGACCGCAAGAACTACCCCTATCCCGACCTCGTGAAGGGGTACCAGATCTCGCAGTACGACCAGCCGCTCTGCCTCGGGGGCTCGCTCGAGATCGAGTCTGACGGCGAGACGCGCACAGTGCGCATCGAGCGCATTCACCTCGAAGAGGACACGGCGCGCCTGCTGCACCGCGACGACGGCACCGGCGAGCCGCACAGCCTGATCGACGTGAACCGCTCAGGCGTGCCGCTGATGGAACTTGTATCGCGTCCCGACATGCATACGCCGGCGGAAGCGATGGCGTTTCTGCGCCGCCTCCGGCAGCTGTTTCGCTACATCGGCGTGTCCGACGCGGACATGGAGAAGGGCACCTTCCGCTGCGACGCGAACATCTCCCTACGGCCTCGAGGCACCGCAACCCTCGGCAGTAAGGTCGAGGTCAAGAACATGAACTCGTTCCGCGCCGTCGGCCGCGCGCTCGAGTCCGAGATCGAGCGCCAGGCCGAGGTGCTCAGCAGCGGCGGCACCGTGACGCAGGAGACTCGCGGTTATGTCGACGCCACCGGCTCGACCGTCTCGCAGCGGTCCAAAGAGGAAGCGCACGACTACCGCTACTTCCCCGAGCCGGACCTACCGCCGCTCGAAGTGTCGCGCGAGATGGTCGAGGTCCTGCGGGCGTCGCTGCCGGAGCTGCCAGTCGCGAAACGTCGGCGCTTCGAGCGCGAGTACGGGCTCACGCTGGACGAGGCCAGCACGCTGGTCGAGACTGCCGCTCGGGCCAGTGCCTTCGAGGAGGCTGTACGCCTCAGCAAACCCGAGCACGCCCGGACCATCGCACACTGGTTCATTGGGGACGTCGCGCGGCTCCTGAACGAGGCGGGCGCGGATGTGGAGCTCAACGAGACCAAGCTCACACCGGGACATGTCGCTGAGGTCGTCGGGCTGGTCCACAGCCGCGAGATCACAGCCGCGACGGCGAAGGAGGTCCTCGATGCCGCGTTCGAAAGCGGTACGGCGCCGTCCGTCATCGTCCAGCAGCGTGGCCTCGGCCAGGTGCGCGACAGCAACGAGATCGACCGCATCGTCGTTGAAGTGATCAAGGGCAACGCCAAAGCGGTCGACGACTACCGCGCCGGCAAGGAGTCTGCCCTCAAGTTCCTGGTCGGTCAGGTGATGAGGGCCACTCGGGGCAGGACCGATCCGAACAGCGCCGCGGAGACGCTGCGTCGCCATCTCGAGCCAGGGAATAGCGCGATGCGCGACGCTCGCGGTGCAGAGGATTCTTGACCGAATATGCACAGGCGCGTATACCGAACATCGGCGGGTAGGTCGGCGGAGCATCGTTGAGCCGTTCGCAGGTCGTGAAGTGGCTGTATGTCGGCCTGCACATCAAGCGCTGGCTGCTCCTGCTGCTGGTCGGTGTCATCTTCATGGGCCTCGGCTTCGCGTACTTCCTCCGCGAGGCCTACGACACCGTCGCGTTCCCGGCGTGGGTGGGGACGGCTACTCTCCAGTTCATCCCGCGCTGGGTGCGAGGCCTCCTGTTCATCAGCATCGCGTCAGGGCTCGTTCTGGTCGGTGCGTGGCAACTCAATCGCTCGATCGTCTCGGCGGTGCTCCCCGTCGGACAGGGCCGCCAGGTCGTCGATCTGATCTACCAGGCGCGCACCCAGAACCGAGGTCCCAAGATCGTCGCGATCGGCGGCGGGACGGGGCTCTCGAACCTGCTGCGAGGGCTGAAGCAATACACCTCGAACCTCACGGCGATCGTCACCGTCGCGGATGACGGCGGTTCGAGTGGCATGCTGCGCCGCGATATGGGAGTGATCCCGCCGGGCGACATCCGCAACTGTATCGTTGCCCTCGCCGATGCCGAGCCGCTCGTCACCGATCTCTTCCAGTACCGCTTCGACCAGAGCGCCGGGGACGGCATGGCTGGTCACGCGTTCGGCAACCTCTTCATCGTCGCGATGTCCCGCGTGACCGGCTCGATGGAGGACGCCATTCGCGAGACCTCTCGCGTGCTCCGCGTACGCGGAAGCATCGTGCCCTCCACGCTCGAAGATGTGGCCCTCGTCGCGCGCCTCGAGGACGGCTCGACCGTTCGAGGTGAGTCACACATCGCCGAGTCCGGAAACCGCATCGAGCAAGTCTCGCTCGATCCCGCCGCCGCGCCGGTCAATCCTGACGCTGTAAGCGCACTCCTCGATGCAGACCTGATCGTGATCGGGCCGGGCAGCCTGTACACCTCGGTCCTGCCGAACCTCCTGGTCCGCGGGCTGGCCGACGCACTACTCGAGTCGAAAGCGCACCGCGTCTTCATCACCAACGTCGCCACCGAGCACGGCGAGACCGATGGGATGGACGCCGCCGCGCACTACCAGGTCATCCGCGGCCACCTGCGTCGCGCGGACTTCGCAGATGTCGTGCTGGCGAACAGCAACATCACAGCCGAGCCATTGCCGGCCGCCTGGCAGTCCGCGCCGGTCCTCGCCTCGAGCGACGCAGACTACGGCAGCGCGCGACTCGTTCTGGCCGACCTCGTCGACCCCGAGCGGCGCTACCGCCACCACGACGAGCGCCTCGCGGCCGCCGTCATGCGCCTCTACTACGAGCGCGACCTCCGCCAACGGGTCGTCTCGACCGCGCGCAGCCCGAGCGCGGCGGCCGCTATTCTCGACTAGCGCCGCCCCCAACGCTTGAGCGCGAGCCCCGCCGGCCGTAGCATCGAGTAACCCATGGAACTACGAGACTTCCTCAGCATCGCGATGATCCTCGTCTCCGCGCTGCTCATCGGCGTGGTGTTGCTCCAGTCGAAGGGCACGGGCTTCGGCGCGGCGCTCGGGGGGCAGGACGCCGCGTACCGGACGAAGCGCGGCGTGCAGCGCACACTGCACAACGCCACGATCGCCCTCGTTGTGATCTTCCTCGGGCTTGCGGCCTGGTCGGTGGCAGCCGCCTAGCACATCCGGCATCCTCAGCGGATGCCGTGGTTCCTGAAGCAGCTAGCGCTCCGAGGGCCTGCCATCCGGCTCATCGCCGCGCTGCTCGTTGTCGGCGGCGGTTGGTTCGCACTCACCCGCGATGACTCCACCGGCGCGGCTGTGGCGACTCGGTATGTCGAGGGTGTTGCCGGTCAGCCCTCGCGAGTCCATCCGCTCTACGCCTCGACCAACCCCACGGACGCCGACATCGCGATGCTCGTGTTCAACGGGTTGATGAGAACGGGCCCGGACGGACTGCCCTCCCCCGATCTCGCCGAGCGCTGGGACGTGACGCCGGATGGCCTGCGCTACACGTTCGTGCTTCGAAGCGGCCTGCACTGGCATGACGGCCGGCCGCTCACCTCGGAGGACGTCGCGTTCACCATCGGTGCCCTGCAAAGCGAGGAGTTTGACGGTCCTCAATATCTCGCCCTCGAGTGGCGCGACATCGCCATCGAGACGCCCGACGAACGCACGGTCGTCTTCACCCTCCCGGCTCCGGTCGCAGGCTTCCTGAACCGTGCGACCATCGGCATCGTGCCTCGACACCTGCTCGAGGGCGTCGCGCGTGGCAGCCGACGGTTCGCCGAGTTCCTCGCACGTCCGATTGGCAGCGGTCCGTTCCGCGTGGTGAGCCTGGATGAGGGGGCTGCGCTCCTCGAACGGAACACGTCCTATCACCTCGGCGTGCCGGCCATCGACGCGCTCGAGCTGCGCTTCCACAACGCCGAGGCCGCGCTGTCCAACGCGCTGAGCGCGGACGAACTCGACGGGGCGCTCCTCTCGCAGTACGCGCACGAGTCCGTCCACGAGGTGCTGGCACGCCGATCCGACCTCGCGGCGACCACGTACACCCTCGCGGAGTACGACGTGCTGTACATGAACGTGCGCGACGAGCCACTGAGCGATCCCACCGTCCGTCGCGCAATCGCAGCAGCGGTCCAGCCAGCCACGCTGCTCGGTGCGGCGGGCGTTCCGGGGCTTCCCGGTGGAAGCCCGTTCGTCCCCGGGTCGTGGGCGCACACGCCGAGGCAGACCGTCGCCACTGACCCGAATGCCCTCCTCGAGGACGCCGGATGGCCTCGAGCGGAAGACGGGCGCAGACGCCGTGAGGGCCAGACGCTCTCGCTCGAACTCGCGACGAACGCCGATCCGATCCGCACGGCACTGAGCTCGGAGATAGCGCGCCGCTTGCGAGGCGTTGGCATCGAGGTCTCGGTGACGACGCTTCCGGCCGCGCAACTCATCGCGGAGCGGTTGCGGCCGGGCGCCTTCGACTTGGCGCTGTTCGGCTGGGACGCGGGAGACGACCCGGATCCCTACGGGGGCTGGCACTCCTCCCAGGTGAGTCCCGACGGCGCGAACGTGAGCGGCTTCCAGGATCCGAGGGCAGACGAGAGTCTCGCGCTCGCGCGCCTCACGCTCGACGTTCCCGAGCGGCGCGGGCTGTACGCACGGTTCGCAGACGTGTTCGCTGAGTCTGCCCCGGCAGCGGTCGTTCGCTATCCGACGGCGACCTACCTCCGGCCCGACGCGCTCGAGGTCCCACCGCCCGGCCTGCTCTTCACGAACGCTCACCGCTTCTCGAACGTTCACCTCTGGCGCTTCACGCACTGACTCGGTCGAATCGATGCTGCGACGCCGGCCGCGTACCATCGAGGCGATGCGTGTCGTCTTCTTCGGCTCCCCCGACTACGCCCTCCCCACACTGCGCGGCCTCGTCGAGGCCCCGGACGTCGATGTCGTGCTCGTGGTCACGCAGCCGGATCGGGCGCGCGGACGGCGCGGCAGCCCCTTGCCGACGCCTGTGAAGGCGCTGGCGCAGGAGGCAGGCATCGAGGTGCTGCAGCCGGAGCGGCTGCGGCGCGACTCGACTGAGCGTATCGCCTCGCTGGCGCCGGACGTCGGAGTGGTCGCGGCGTCCGGCCATATCCTGCCATCGCATCTGCTCGACGTGTTCCCGCACCACGTGCTGAACGTGCACGCCTCGCTGCTCCCGCGGCACCGAGGAGCTTCGGCCGTGGCCTCCGCCATCCTCGCTGGTGACGATGAGTCCGGTGCGACGATCATGCGGGTCGTCCGGGAGGTGGACGCCGGGCCGATCCTCGGCGCCGTCCGCACGGTAATCGGGCCCCTCGACACCACGGCGACGCTCACCGAGCGCATTGCACACCTCGGCGCTGCGCGACTCCTCGAGTTGCTGCCGCCGTGGGTGCGCGGCGAGATCGAGGCGACGCCACAGGACGAGTCGCTCGCAACGTACGCGCCCCGGCTCTCCAAGGCGGACGGTGTCATCAACTGGTCGCTGCCCGGGGTCGAGATCTGGCGACGCGTGCGGGCGTTCCAGCCCTGGCCGCTTGCCACCACCGCCTACCGAGGCGAGCCATTCGTCATCCACGAGGCGTGGCCGCTCGAGGTTCCCAGCAAGCTGGAGCCCGGGACCGTCCTGGCAGGCGATGGCGAGCCCCTATCGCCGCTGCTGCCGGGTCGCCGCGCCTTCGCGGCCGTTGCTTGCGGCGACGGCGCCCTCGCCCTGCTGCAGGTGCAGCGCGCCGGGCGCCGGGCTGTCGAGATCGAGGCGTTCCTGAACGGCGACCGGGACTTCATCGGTTCCCGGCTCGGTCTCTGACGGGCCCACGCCGTAGACTGGACCCGTGACCTCGCACCGTAAGCCGCACCTGCTCGACCGCTCGCTCGCGGACCTCGAGGCCACCTTCGAGGCCTGGGGCGAGCCGCGCTATCGCGCACGACAGGTGACGCGCTGGTTGCTCCAGCGCGGGGCCACCGACTTCACGTCGATGTCGGACCTGCCAAAGTCGCTGCGCGACCGGCTGGCCGCCGAGTTCGACATCACGCCGCCGCCTGTCCTCGCCGTGACGGCAGCCGATGATGGTGCAACGACCAAGGTGCTGCTCGATCTCCGGTCGCCAGGCTCGGGCGTGCCATCCGCCCTCGGCGATGCCGTCGAGGCCGTGCGGATGGACTACGACCCGGACGCCGACGGGCACACCGACCGGACCACCGTCTGCGTCTCGACGCAGGCGGGCTGCGCGATGGGTTGCGTCTTCTGCGCGACTGGGCAGCAGGGCTTCACCCGCAACCTCACGCCGGCCGAGATCGTGCAGCAGGTCCTCCACTTCGCCCGTGACCGGCGCGTGACCAACGTCGTATTCATGGGCATGGGCGAGCCACTCGCGAACTACAACGCCACGCTGGCCGCCGTCCGCTGGCTGATCGACCCGAGCGGCCTCGATCTGCGGGCTCGAGGGGTCACGATCTCGACCGTCGGGCTTCCGAGGGCGATCCGCCGCCTGGCCGAGGAACGCCTGCAGATCGGACTCACGATCTCGCTGCACGCACCCGACGACGAACTGCGTCACCGGCTCGTCCCGACTTCGAGGGGCACGTCGCTCGATGAGCTCATCGACTGCGGCCGTGAGTACTTCGCCGCAACCGGCCGTCGCGTCACGTTCGCGTACGCGCTGCTCGAGGGCGTCAACGACGAACCCGATCAGGCGCGTGCTCTTGCTGAGCGCCTCCGCGGCGTGTCAGCGCACGTGAACCTGATTCCCTACAACCCCACCGCCGGCCCGGGCCTGCGCCGCCCTTCGATCGCTCGCGTACGTGCCTTCCAGCGCGCGCTGATCGAGGAGGGCGTCAACGCCACCATCCGCATGGAGCGCGGCGTCGAGATCGCCGCGGCGTGCGGTCAGCTCCGCATCGACGTGCAGAGTCGCGCCGAGCCTCAGCCGCTGGTGCTGGTGGACTAGGTCGCGCGACCGTTCGCCAGAGGGCTGGCCAGAAGCCGATTTGGCTCCCGCGGTATCCTCGCGGCGTAGGCGAATCAGGCGAGCATGGAGCGCGCGCGACCCAACGCCAGTACTCGCACGACGACGATGGCCGAGTTGCTCGGCACCTTCGCGTTCGCCAACGATCTCGCGTTCGGTCTCGCGCAGGACGACTCGATTCGCTCCTGCTATATGGCTGTCCGGCTGGCCGCGACGCAGCCATCGCGGTGGCAGAGCGAGAGCGAGGGCACGCGTTCGACCCGGACGTGGCCGACGCCTACCTCGACCTGTTCGGCGACGAGGTGTTCCTGACCGACCTCGAGGGCGACCGCCTGTGGGCGGGTGCTAGACCGCGAGCCTCGCTCGCCGTTGCGGGAGACCTCCGAGGAGCGGCGCGACGAAATCGCCCTCGCGTTCGTACGTCGTCTCCGCCCGCTCGTTCCCTAGTTCGGTGACTCTCCCAGCGTGACGCGCAGCGTCATCGTCTCACCGTTGCGCAGCACCTCGAGTTCGACCTCGTCGCCGGGGCTGAGCGCATCGATGCCGGCCGGCAGGTCCGACTCGGTCCGGATGGGCTCACCGTTGATCGCGGTGATCACGTCGAACTGCTGGAGCCCGGCCTCGTCGGCTGGGGACCCAGCGACCACTCCGCCAATCACTGCCCCGGTTGTGCCGGGCGGCAGGTTGAGTTGGACGACGATCGAGGGGTTCAACGCAACGTAACTGATGCCCATGTAAGGGTGCACTACTTCGCCGGTGGCGATCATTTCGTCGGCGAGCGGCATCGCGGTATCGATGGCGATGGCGAATCCGATCCCCTGGGCTACACCCATCGGTCCGCCCGCGACGAGCGTGTTGATGCCGATGACCTCGCCAGCGAGGTTGACCAGCGGACCACCCGAGTTGCCCGGATTGATCGGCGCGTCTGTCTGGATGACGCCGAAGAGAAACGACCCCGAGCCCTGGTCGGGAGGCTCCTGCACAGTGCGGTCGAGCGCGCTCACGACGCCGGTCGAGACCGTGGGACCGCCGGGGAGGCCCAGGGCATGCCCGATCGCGACGACCCACTGGCCGACCACGAGGTCGCTCGACCGCCCGATACTGGCGACCGGGACGTCCTCACCCTCGATGAGCAGCACAGCGAGGTCCGTCTGCCGGTCGGCGCCGACGACTTGCGCCTCGAGCTGCCGGCCGTCCGCGAGGGAGACAATCAGCCGGCTCGCGCCACGAATGACATGCTCATTCGTGAGAACGTGACCCTGGTCGTCGATGATGAAGCCCGACCCGACACCTGCGGGAATCGTCATGGGATCAGCGAACGGACTCTGCAGCGTCTGTTCGTTCGTGATCTGAACCACCGAGGGTCGCGCTGCCGTCACCACGTTGATGATCGCGCCCTCAAAGTCCTCGAGATTTGTCGCACTCTGCTCCGGGTTGCCCGCGTCGGGACTTGATGGAGGGTTCTGTTGCGCAGTGGAGACTGCCTGCGTCCCGTTCGCAGCGGTTGCCACGCTGGTCGCTTCCGGCGCTGCGGGGCTCGCATCCTCGTCGCACGCTGCGACGAACAGCAGAGCGGCAGCCACCGTCGCTAGTCCCAGTGATCGCGTCAGGGAACGATGCACGTCGCCTCCTTCGGACAGGCGGGGGGTGAAGACCGCAGTGAGCGTACTACCCGAAGGCGGCATCGCACTCGTGAACTCACGTTCCTTGTGGCAGTGCCTACGGTGGAAGTAGCGCCCCTTCGGCAATCAGTAACCGAGGTCCAATCGAGGTCAACGTGAACCGAACTTCGCTCCCGACTCGAGCTATAGCCGTCGCCCTGCTCGCGTTCGCAGCTCTCGCCCTCGTGGCGTGCGGCGACGGAGGCGAGGACGAAGACCTCGAACTCCCGATCGTCGAGGTCCGCGTGACCGAGGACGGCCTCGAACCCACCACCGTTGATGTGCGCGTGCCGGAGCGCCTGACGCTGAACGTCGAGAACGCGACTGATGATGCCTGCCTGTTCCACCTCGGCCCGTGGATTCGCCTCGATGTTGCCCCGGACTCCGAGGCGAGCATGTCGTTCCTGATCGCAACGGAAGTGGAAGGTGAGCGCACGGGGATGGGCTGCGAGCAGCGTGGCCTTACCGGGACCGTCGAGGTGGCGGAGATCACGAACCCACCGCTGACCCAGTGACGCCCGCGGCCGGTCCGAGCGGCCCGCGACGCCCGCAGCCCGCTACTTCACCCCGACCGGAACGATTGCATCCCAGCGTGCCGCGGCGTCGGCGACCACGACATCGACGTCCTCGGCGAGGAGGTAATGGTCGGCCACGAGGAGTTCCGCCTGCGCGCGAACGCGAGCGAGGTAGTCCTCGCGACCCCCATAGCGCTCCTCGATCGAGGGCCGCGGGTCGCCGGACTGGTCGCGCTCGGCTCGAGTCGGGGCGAACGGAATCGTCGAGCCCATCATCGGCATGATCTGACCTTCGCCACCGGTCTCAGAGTGACGCGGGTTCCAGCCCGTGTGCGTCGCAAGCGGCACGGACACGTCGGGAAGACGCACCCCCGCCAGCTCGTTGCCGTCGCTGTCCACGGCCGAGACGAACGAGGGGAAGCGCTCGCCGAGCGCCGCCGGGAAGGCTCCCACGCCTTCCTCGACCTGCGGGCCAAGGTCGAGGCGTCGGATGCTCAGGAGCCTGTCGGGCTGGGGCAGGCTGGTTCCGGGAATGCGGGGGAACGCTGCAACCGCCTGCTCCCGGGTGACCGCCGTTCCGTCGGCCAGCCTCGGCACACGGCTCGCGGGCGGCTCGGTCCCATCGCGCACCCACGCCTCGAGGTTGATCAGCGCGGCTCGGAAGAGAGGCCGGTAGTCGACGATGTTGAGGTAGTGACTGCCGCGGTTCGTGGCGTCGAGGGCGCTCGTGTCGCTCAGGCGAGGCGTGCCAGCGCCATGCTGCGTCCCCGCGAGAAAGTACGCGCGCGCCTCGGGCGGGTCGTCGAGGTCACGCTCCCCGGCCGCATCGATGGTGAGCAGGCCCGCGTCGCCTCGCCAGTACTCCGCCCCCGTGTTGGTCGCGACGACCTTTGGAGCGGCGCCCTGCGCGCGGAGCGAGGTCAACAAACCGGGCATCGGGGCTTCCGTCAAGGGATCGACGTGGTCGTCGTAGGAGAAGGGCGGTCGGTGGCCGAAGCCGTAGGTGTACTGCACGGACGGCTGCGCGAAGCGGTGGTTGAACTCGCCTCGACGCGCCCCGGCTACGTGGATGTGCAGCCCATCGAAGACCTGCCGCCCCTGCTCGTCGACGTTCAGACCGTGCGCCAGCAGCGTCCGGAGGAAGCGGCCCGACTGCGAGATGCCGATGGCGAACGTCCGGTCGAGGCGTCCTCCCGCCGGGTTGCCGTCCGCCTCCGAGTGGCGGAAGAACGAGGCGCCGTCGCGGAACGCGAGGATCCCCGCGCCGACGATCGGCGCGACCCGCGTCCGGTACGTGACCTCGTAGATCAGCCCGGGCTGGAAGCCACCATCGAGCGTGATGTGGTCGGCATCCGGAACTGCCGTGCCGTCCTCGACGCGTGCGAAGCGCCACTGGCTGCGCGGCACCTCGCGGCGAGGGGCGTCGGGGTAGTCGCGCACGGTCATCCGCGCTTCCGGCTGGTCGAGGTCGGCGGCACTGTAAGGCCGGTGAATGCGGTCTGCGAGCGGCAGGTGCGTCGCGGACGCGGTGCGCTGGTGCGTGACCGAGACCTGCCCTTCGAGCGGCTGCCCGTTCTCGAGTGCCATGGGCGCCTCGAGGCCGACGAGGCCGCTGCCGCGAATCACGTCCCACTGCCAGCCGACGCTCGCGATCGTCCAGCCACGCTCCATGAGGAAGCCGTCTCCGGCGGGGATCCAGGTCGGCCGGGCTGCGTCGCGCGCCGCTCGGTTGTAGGTAACGAAGGTCCGGCCGCCGCGGTTCACCACGTCAGCCAGGAGGCTGCCGTTCGCGCGAGCCGCGTCGACGGGCTGGAGCAGCGTCACGTCCGCCTCGAAACGGACGGCGCCCGAGGCGTCACGTTCCGCCAGTTCGATGTCGACGACCTCGGCGTTCGCCGGGTTGCCGGGGTCGACGGCGTAATGGAGCACGCCGTCGATGCGCTCATACGCGCCCACGTCTCCGAACGTGCGTCCGTCCTCGAACGGTTCGCGTGAGAGGATCTCGAATCGCGTGACAGCCATGACTCACTCCTCGAGGTGGCGGATTCGGTGACGGTGGCCGCAAGGTACTCCGCTGCGGCGGCGCCCGACAACGGTCGTATTCCTCGCGGTCGAGTCGCCGGAGGTGCGCGCTCGCGCGAGCCGGTACCGTGGATCAGACGGCTGAAGGAGGCTGCATGCGACGCGCGTACTTCCTGCTGGTGCTGGCGACCTTCCTCGTTGCCTGCTCCTCCGACGACGACGCAACTCCCACCTCGACGACGACGACGGCCACGGCCACGGCGACAGCCACGGAGGCACCTGAGGCGACGACCACACCCGGCGTCGAGGAGGATGCGCTCGGGACGCAATTGGCGTGGTTCCTCGGGCTGCTCGGCGGCGCCGAACTCACCGCCGAAGAATACGAGGCGCGCTTCGACGAGAGCTTCCGGAACGTGGTGCCATTCGACGAAGGCTTCCTCCCGACGGTGCAGTCGCTCCAGGCCATGGGGCCGTACCAGGTCGTCGAGCAGCAGCGCCGCTCCGAGACGGGGCTGAGCGCGCTCATCCAGGCGGCTGACGGCACCCAGTTCGTGCTCAACCTCGATGTGGGGGCCGAAGACCGCATCGTGGGTCTGGTGATCCAGCCTGCGGAGATACCGACGCTCGAGAACCCTCCGCAGTCCTTCGAGGACGCCGTCACCCAGCTCAACGAGATGGGCGCTACGTCGCTGCTGGCGGCTGAGGTCGTCGGCGGCGAGTGCCAGCCCATCCACGCCGTGGGCGCGGACAGTCCGATGCCCCTCGGCAGCGTCTTCAAGCTCTACGTCCTCGGCGCGCTCGCTGACGCGATTGCGGCGGGCGACGTCGACTGGGATGACGAGATCGTCATCACCGAAGAGATCAAGAGCATCCCGAGCGGCGAGCTGCAGCTGCGGCCGGCGGGCTCGACCACCACCGTGCGCGAGGCGGCGCAATTGATGATCTCGATCTCCGACAACACGGCGACGGATCTGCTGATGGACCTCCTCGGGCGCGAGCGCGTCGAGGAGGCGCAGGCCGAGTACGGGCACACCCAGCCCGAGCTGAACATGCCGATGCTCACGACACGCGAGTTCGCCGTCCTCAAGATCGGTCCGAACGCCGAGGCGTTGCGCGAGGAATTCCTGAATGCGGATGAGACCCGCCGGCGCGAGATCCTCGAGGAGATCGCGGACGTGCCGGCGTCGAGCCTGGACGCACTCACCTTCACCGAACCCGTAGCACCCGACACCCTCGAGTGGTTCGCCTCCCCCGAGGACATCTGCGCCGCGCACGTGCGACTCCAGGAGCGGGCGCAGGAAGCGGGCCTCGAGCCGATCGCGGACATCCTGTCGATCAACCCGGGCATCCCGACGGACCGCTGGGCTTATGTCGCCTTCAAGGGTGGGTCGGAGCCGGGGTTGATGGCCGCATCGTGGCTCGTGCGTGGCGAGGACAGCCGCACGTTCGTGCTCACGAGCTCCGTCCTCAACACAGAGCAACCCGTCGACGAGATCACCGCGGCGCTGCTGATGGCCGCGGCACGCGACCTGATGGGCCAGTGAGGGGTGCACTCCCCTAGCGGAGCGCACCCCCGATGGACGCCTCGACGCCCTCGGTCACGATGACGCCGGCGTCGATGAGCGACTCGAAGCGGTCGCCGAGCCCGACCTCCTCGAGGATCTCGCGGCTGTTCGAGCCGGGTCGCGGTGCGGGCCGTCCGGGGACCACGGGCGTCCGCGAGAGGCGCGTCGTCGGTCCGGTGGTCGTGATCGGTCCCCAGTCGTCGTGCTCGCGGGTGATGCTGAGGCCGTGCGCCTGCACCCACGGGTCATCGAGCAGCTCGCGCATGTCGAAGACCACGCGATGCGCTCCGATGCCGCGCGCCGTCAGCCGCCCGACCCACGAGTCGACGGCCCTCCCCGCGAGCAGCCGCTCGAGCTCGGACTCCAGCGCTTCTCCCTCGAGACCCGTGATCGAGGCGAGACCCTCGACGCCGTCGAGCGCCGCGCGATGCCGCGGCGGGGCAGCGAGGAAGAGCCAGCCGTCGCTTGCCTCGTACGCGCGGTTCAGCGGCGACGAGCCGAGGGCGTCCTGGCCACGCGGCTCGTCCCAGACCTTGCCCTCGTACTGCTGGAAGAAGAGTGACTGCAGCGTCCCCGCCGTGTAGACCAACGAGGTGTCGACGTGCTGTCCCTCGCCGGTGCGCTTGCGGTGCAGCAGTGCCAGTGCGATGGCGTAGGCGCCGAGGAAGCCCGTACCGAAATCGTTGATGGGGTACGGCTGCACGGTTGGTGTGCCGTCGCCGCCGTAGCGCTCCTGCATCCCGCTCGTCGCCTGCGCGAACTGCTCGTGGCCCGGCCTCGCAGCCCACGGCCCTTCGTGTCCATACGCGTTCAGCGAGGCGTAGACGATGTCCGGCCGGCGCTTGCGCACCTCCTGGTAGCCGATGCCCAACTCGTCGACGCGGCCGGCGCGGTAGTTCTGCACGATCACATCCGCGTCTTCGACGAGCTTCCAGAACACCTCGAGGCCGGCGGGCGTCTTGAGGTCGAGTAGCAGGCTCCGCTTCGCCCGGTTGATCTCGGTGTGGTACGAGACCAGGTGGCGGCGCGGGTCGTCGATCTTGATGACGTCCGCGCCGAACTCGCCGAGCGTCCGCCCAGCCGTCGGTCCCGCGAGGATGATGCACAGGTCGAGGACTCGCACGCCCTCCAGCGCCGCTCGCATCGCGCCCTCGATGGACGCCGGCGCTGGAGCCGGGACCGCCGCCGGCCTCGCGAGTTCGCCCAGCACCTCCTCGCGATGCTCGTTCGGACGCGGAGCGTGTCTCCGCACTGAGCCGGGCGTGCCGCGCAGGCGCGGGTTGATGCCGGGTTGCAGCATCCGCCCGAGCTTCGGGTCGTCCACCCCGATCACCGCCTGAGAAGCGCGCGCGTGGGGGTGCTCGAACCACTCCGCGCTGGTGCGGCAAACCGCGCCCTCACTGCCAGCCGCCGCGATCAGGTCTTCCCACTCCTGCGCCGTCCTCGTGAGGAACAGCTCGCGGATGCGCTTCGCCTGTTCCTCGGCGAGCGCGGGCTCACGTCCGAGACGCGCGCGGTCGGTGAGCCCCTCCGCGTCCCACGAGGTGATGCCCGCCGCCTCGACGAACTCGCGGAAGTTCGAGTTGCCGGTGGCCGAGAAGTAGATCCAACGTCCGTCCTTGCAGCGGAACGGACCGCCCCACAGGCCGCCGCCGCGCTCCTGCGGCGGGTGCGGGTTGTGCACGATCATTGCGCGGCCGCCCATGGGCGCGAACACGGCGTCGAAGAGCGGCACCTCGATGCGCTGCCCGACACCATCGCGCTCCCTCGCGACCAGCGCCATCGCGATGCTGACCACGCCCTGGATGGCGGCGTACGACGAGGCGATCGGGACTGCGGTGTAAACCGGACGCGCCGCATCGGGCTTGCCGGGCGTGCGGAAAATCGCGGTCGCGGCGCTGACGACGCCTTCCCACCCGCGCTACGCGGCCCGAGGATCGTCGCTCGCGAAGCCCGGCATCGAGCAGTAGATGAGGCGGGGATTCAGCCGCTCGGCCACATCCGGTCCGAGACCGAGTCGGTCCATCACACCCGGACGGAAGTTCTCGAGGACGACGTCGGCCCGCTCCACCAGCCGCTTCGCCGTATCGAGGTCGGCCGCGTTCTTCAGGTCGAGGACGATGCTGCGCTTGCCTCGGTTCCACGTCGCGTTTGCCGGCGTGTCCCAGAGCGGCCCAGCCGGCGGCTCGACGCGCACGACATCCGCGCCCTGGTCGGCGAGCAGCATCCCGGCCATCGGCCCGGCGACGTACTGCCCGAAGTCGACAACCCGTACCCCGTCCAGCGCACCCGCCATCGCACCACCTCCACCTCGCGCTGCGTTATAGCACGCGACCCTCCGGGGGCGTGGCTACGTGCCACTGCCGTACGGTCGGGTGATGATCTCGAGGTTGTGGCCGTTGGGGTCTTCGAAGTAGGCGCCGCGGCCGCCGTCGTTGCGGTTGATGCGTCCCGGTTGTCGGTGGGACGGGTCCGCGTAGTACGCCAGCCCTCGCTCCTGGATCCGCGCGAAGATCGCGTCGAACTCCTCCTCCGACACGAGGAACGCGTAGTGCTGCGATGTGATCCCCGGGGCGTCGCTTTCTGCGAAGTCGAGCGTGACGCCGTTGCCGGTCTCGACCGGGATGAACGGACCGTACGGCGCGCCGACCGCAAGCCCGAGGATCCCCGCGAGGAACTCGGCCGATGCCCGCTTGTCCTGCGCAGCGACGATGGTGTGGTTCAACTCGACCGTCATTGACTAGCGCCTCTCGCTACCGTTTCACCGTAGCCCCTGGGTCCGCCCTACGAGATCACGGCGCTACGCTGTGGCGGATACGAACGCGCGGAGGAGAGGTTCGGATCGCGTGAAACTTTACGACGACCAGAGCGGCGCGCTGCTCGGCGAGGTGACCGCGGAGGACGTGCAGTTCCTCATCGACCAACTCGAAGAGGAGTACGACGCCGATGTCGCCTACTACCTCACGCCTGACACGCTCGCCTTCCTCCGCGACTCCGGCGCCCGCCCTGAGCTGCTCGCAGTCCTCGACCGTGCGCTCGAGGGAAAGGCCGATGCCGAGGTGCGCTGGTCCGAGGAGTAGCCTCGCGACGCCCGCAGCGGACTATGCTCCGCGGGATGAAGAGCGCGCGTGTGGCGCGACGCCGGAAGCCTGCTGACGATCGGCCGCGGGTCGGCCTCGACGCACCGCGCATCGAGGTGAACCAGCGTCCCCCCGTGGGGCCGGGCAACCAGGCGCTGCAACGCTCATTGCGAGCGGGGGCCGTCCTCGCGCGAGACACTGCCACCGACCTGCCGCCAGGTCTCCCCTCGAGACAGGCGCAGGAGGCGCGGCGCCTGCTGGGCACGAATCCGCAGGGTGCGGTCGACGCGGTCGTCGCCGGGATGAGCGCACGAGGCCGTATCGAGAGCACCTACTTCGAGAACGGCCGCGTCGTCTACGACACCGAGGCGGAGCTGCCCGGCGGACACTTCGGGCGCGCTTCGCTGACGCCCGGCTCGGGCCTCCCGCGCCCCATCCGCGTCGTCGTCGGCGCCGACGCACTGCGCACCCTCGGTGTCCTTTACCAAACGATCGCGCACGAGTACCGGCACGTCCTCGAGTTGCGCTCAGGGGCGACGAGCGAGGCCGGCGGTGAGATCGACGCCTACATCGCGGAGACGACGGCACTCGAGACGAGCGGCGCATGGCGCGACATGCGTTACCTCAACCACCTCAACGCCGCGCTCCGCCATTGGTGGTCGCGGTTGACCGAGCACGAGCAGTTGGCGCGCCGGGAGGCGTACACCGCTGCCCTGGAGGCGTGGCGAGTCGCGAACGAGCGCCGCCTCGACGAGCAGTTTCGCGCTCAGACCGGGCGGTAGTTGCCGCCCGTCACGTCCGCCTCGCTCGGCGTGGACCACTTCGGGTACGGCAACCCGGCGGCGCGGTTGATCACGAACGCCTGCACCGTGAGCAACACGACAGCCGCCATCAGGATGAGCAGGTCGTTGACCTCGGTGAGCAGACCGAGTGCCACGATCAGCGTCGTCGCGCCCGCGGGCGGATGCGGCGTATCGAAGAGGGCCATCAGGCTCGCGGTCAGCGCAAGCGCGGCGCTCGCCGCAAAGACGTACGCCCACGACACGCCGGCCACGAGCGCCGGCCCATCATCAAGCAGCCCGAGCGCCACGAGGCTCGCCCACCCGGCGGCCGCACCGATTCCGTGCCCGATCACCGCGTTGCGAGGTGACGCGGCCGGGGCGAGCGGCGTGTAGAAGAACAGGAACGCGGTCGGACCCAGCGACGGAAAGACCATCGGCGCACGCGCCAGGTGCGCGGCCGTCGCCATCACCGCGATGCTCACGAACCCCGTCACGAGCGTGAACGCAGCCGACAACCTCCTCGTCGGAGGTCGCGTGGACAGGTCGACATACTGGAAGCGGCGCAGCCTCCGGGACACATGGCCTTATGTACGCCTTCCCTCCGCGTGCGTCGACGCGCCATCTCTCATGACTCCGAATACCGCGTTCCCCGAACATCCATCGAAGTACCTGCAAGCGATTGCGTGCGTGATGTACTCTCCGCCTCGGATGGCAGGGAGGCCACTCAATGCAGTCGAGGACGGCTGGACCAAGACGTATCGTCGGCCGGCGCGCGGTGCTCCGAGGTGCGGGCGCCGGTCTTGCCGGCATTGCCGGTGCCGTGCTCGTCGGTTGCGGCGGGTCCGACGACGTACAGCAGGCGACCACAGGACCGACCGGCCAGGCTGCCGGCGCGCCCGAAGGTCGCGTTCCAGCGGACCAGGTGCGCGTGCCGCCCGGCGAGTATGACGGCATCGCGCCCGCAACGCCCGCCGAGCAGAACCCGCTCGCGAACGGGCGATACGGCGGCACGCTCATGGTGCGCTACCTCGATCCGCCGCACATGGACTTCAACCGCACGCTCTCGTGCACCATCAACACCACGATGGACTACGTGAAGAACAAGCTCACGCGTGCGAAGCTCGGTCCCCTCGCTCGTCCCGAGTTCATCGACATCGAGCCCGACCTGGCCGAGTCGTGGGAGCTGAGCGACGACGCTACGCGGTTCACGTTCCACCTCCACCCGGGGGCAACCTTCCACAACGTCGATCCCGTGAATGGCCGCGCGTTCGTCGCCGAGGACGTGCGACTGTCGGTCGAGCGCTACCAGGGCCCCGGTGTGCAGCGCGACGTCTGGGCCGACGTGGTTGGCATCGAGACACCAGACGACCGCACGGTCACGTTCCAGCTCAGTCAGCCGGCCATCGACTTCCCCCGCAATATCGCCGCGTGGTCGCACATGGATGCGCGCGAGGTGCTCGCGAGCCCAGACCTGTTGGCCGAGCGCGCGATTGGGACGGGGCCGTTCATCCAGGAGGAGTGGACGCAGAAGGAGCGCTCGATCTTCGTCCGCAACCCGAACTACTTCGAAGAAGGACTGCCCTTCGTCGATCGGCTGATCGCACACGTCCAGGAGGACACGGCCGCCTTCCGGGCGGGGTTCCAGACTGACAACTTCCACCACTGGACGCCGCGGGACCCCGAGGAAGCGCGTCAGATCCTCGCGCAGGTGGACGACGCCGTGTACCTCCAGGTTCCGAACGCCCAGGGCGCGAACACCAGCGGGATGCACTTCCAGATGGCAAACCCGAAGTGGCAGGACGAACGTATCCGTCGCGCCCTCTCGATGGCGATCGACCGCATGGAGTGGGATATCGCCGCGACGAACGGCGACACCGGCGGCTACTCCTCGACGGCGATCCCCTGGCAGGTCCTGCACGACTCGTTCCCAAGCCTCGAGTCCCAGGGCGAGTGGTATCAGTTCAACGTCGAGGAGGCGCGCCGGCTGTTGCAGGCGGCTGGCTACTCCGAGTCGAACCGGCTCACCATCGATGCGCCCGTCTGGTACTACCGAACCCAGTACCAGGAAGTGCTCGGTCCGATGTACGCACAGGTCCCCGAGATCGAGTTCCAGATCCGCGTCGTCGACAACCCGACCGCCGTCACCATCCTCAACGACCGCAACTTCGAGGACACAGTCAACATCACGTGGGGGCCGCCAGCCTACTCGGTCGATCAGATGGTGTTCCCCTGGTACCACTCGCAAGGCGGACTGAACCACAACAACGTCGACGACCCGGCGATGGACCGCCTGCTCGAACAGCAGCGGGCCGAACCTGACCCCGAGGCCCAGCTCGACCTCTGGCGCCAGATCGACGAGATGGTGCTCGATCAGGTGTGGGATGTCTTTTTCCCGAAGGACAACACATTCCGCCGTGAGCTCTGGCACAACTACATGGTCAACTTCCGGCCGCACGGTCTGAGCACGTACACCTGCTACGCGAACGGCCAGGCTCGCGCCGTCTGGCTCGACGAGGGTGCGCCGAGCGCCGCCATCTGGCCACCCATCGAGCTCGGCACGGGCTAGCTCCATCCAAGTTGCCAGTTCCCTCTGGAGCGCGGGGGCCGGGAGACCGGCCCTCGTGTCTGCCCGCCGTCATGTGAGGTCGGTGTCGCCCTCCATGATGTGGATCGTCGCGAGCGGGCTATCGAGGAAGGCGATCTTGCTGCGGTCGATGTCGCCGAACGACTCGATGCGCACCTGCCCCGCCAGCCGCTCCGAGCGCGATGGGAAGCGGACGAACCCGGCCTCCTCGATGGCGGCACGGTATGGATGGTGGCGGAACATCCAGCATTCGACGGAGTCACAGCCGGCGGCCTCCGCCTCCTTCACAGCCGTATCGCACAGCAGACGGAGCGCGTCGGGGCGGCTGGGGTCGATGAGCAGATCCACGACGTGCGCGCGGCGCGTATCGGTGCGCAGCACGACGTAGCCGAGGAGGTAGTCGCCGTCCTCGGCGATAGCAACCGTGAACGTGCCCGCGCGCGGGTCGCAGTAGCGCCAGTTGAGGAACTCCTGGTCCCGCAGCGGGAAGAAGTAGAACTCAGTCGCCGCTCGCGTCGCGAGGTCGGTGACGCGCTCGTCGAACGACTCGACGCGGCACGCCCTGCACGTCCGCACGGGGCCGCGCCTGATTCGTCGCGCTTTGCCGAAGAGCGACACGCCGCCGTACGCCGTTGCCTTCGCGACCTGGCTCGCCCGGATCGGTCGCTCGATCCCCGGCGGGTCGAGGACCGCCACGTAGACCTCGAGCGGATTGCCGAGCGCCCCGAAGCCCCGCTTCTCGGTCACGCCCATCACCGCGGCAACCTGCGTCAGGTGCCACGCGAAGTCCTGCGGCTGCAGGTTGCCGAAGTCGCTCAGAAGGCGGTACGCGCCGCGTCCTCGGAACGCTGGGTCGGTTGCGACGTAGCCGCCGAGTCTTGCGGGGTGCGGCTGCCCGGCCACGATCACCGGCCGCAGGATGCGCGTGCTCGCCGAGACGATGCGGCCGTCGATCTCGACGACGAGCGATATCCCCTGCGTCGACGAGTGCGGCTCGAAGTACCAATCGAGGAACTCGCGCGGCGTGCCGCCGATCTGGAAGGGCGGCCAGCGGTCGAACGACCCGAGGAACAGCTCGACGAGCGCATCCTCGTCTCCGGGTCGAACGCGTCGCGCGACGGCGCCGCCCCGGACGAGCTCACTCGGAGGATCGGCCCGGATTCCCTGCTCCCCCAACATCACCGCATCCTATCGCTCCGGGTGAGGTTGAAGAGGGTCGTCGCTCGTGGGATTGGCTACTATGCCGCGAGTGCTGGGGCGCAGGGAGGTGACGGGTGAGGATCAGCGACAACGTCCGAGCGGTGCAGGTCCCGGACGACAACCCGATGCACCCCATGTTCACGAACATCTACATCATCGGACAGGACCAGGTCCTGACCATCGACTCGGGCGAGACCATGGAGCGCTACCAGTGGATGCTCCGCGGCTACCTCGCGGCGACCGAGAAGGCCGAGATCGCGCTCGCCGCCATCACCCACCACCACGCCGACCACAGCGGCAACCTCAAGTGGGTAAACAAGGAGTACAACGCGCAGATCGTCGTGCATCGCAAGGCGATCCCGCTGCTGAAGGGTCGCATCCCCAGGCGCGACGGACTGCAACTCATCGAGGACGGCGAAGAGATCGACATGGGCGGCGCCGCGAAGGCGCGTGTCATCTTCGCTCCCGGCCACAGCGTCGACTCGATCAGTTACTACGTCGAGGACGACGGCGTGCTCTTTACCGGAGACACGTTGCTCGGCAGCAGCACCACCACGGTGAACGACCTCGGGTCCTACCGCGAGAGCCTGAAACTGCTCTCCGAGCTACCCAACCTCAAGGTGATCTGCCCCGGACACGGCGCGATCGTGTACGACCCACGCGAGCGCCTGCAGGGACTGATCGAGCATCGCAACATGCGCGAGCGTCAGATCCTCAAGGTCCTCGAGGATCACAAGCCTCGATCGAGCTGGGAGATCATGCTCGAGATCTACCCCGGCCTCGATAAGCGGCTTCGTCGAGCGGCGGCCGGCAACGTCGAGACGCACCTGCGGCAACTCGAGAAAGAGGGACGCCTCCTGCTGCACCCGGGGAAGCCGCGCAACCCCTCGGCGGCCTCGGTCCAGAAGGAGATCGAGCACGCGAAGTACAGCGCCGCCGTGATCAAAGAGGCGAAGAAGCTCGAGGCCGAGCAGCGCCGCGCCGAGCTGCGGGCGCAGGAGAACCCGCCGAGCGCGCAGTGGCGCGTCCAGCCGAAGTACGAGCTCCTGGGGCGCGCACGAGGATGACGACGCCGCGGCCGGGCTAGATGCGGTAGCGCGTGTCCTGCGCGCCGGCCGGCACCGCCTCGCGATCCAGCGCGGGTTGCTGCACCACCCGTGTCCGTGCCCGCCTTCGAGGCGTCAGTACGTAGTGTGCGACGCGGTCCAGCACGAACCCAAGCGCCCCGATCACCACGATGGCCGCGACGAGATCCGAGTAGGCGAACCGATCACGTGAGTCGAGGATGAAGTACCCGAGGCCCGAGTCGACTCCCAGCATCTCCGCTGGCACGAGGATGATCCATGCAGTGGTGAGTGCGAGCCGGATGCCCGTCAACACATCGGCACGGATGCCGGGCCAAACGATCGTGCGCAACAGCTCGAGGCGGTTCGCCCGAAGGCTGCGCCCCAGCATCATCCACTGCTGATCGAGCGACGACACGCCCGCGCTGGTGCTCAACGCGATCGGCCAGACTGCACCGATGGCGATGAGGAAGTAGACCGGCTGATCCCCCACGCCGAACCAGATGATCGCGAGCGGCGTCCACGATAGCGGCGACACCATCCGCACGAAGCTCGCGACAGGGCCGACAGCGCGGGCGAACGGCGCGTAGCCGCCGAGCGCGAGTCCAAACGGCACGCCGATGGCCGTCGCGATCGCGAGGCCTACCACGATGCGCTTGAGGCTCGCGATGATGTGCCGGTTCAGCGTGCCCTCGGAAGCGAGCCGCCAGAGCGCCTCGGCTCCGAGGTCAGGGGCAAACCCCGCGAGGAAGCTCCCGGGTTCGACGAAGAACTCGATCCAGGCCCACCACGCGGCAACGAGCGCAAGCGCTCCGACAACGGGATACGCAATCGCGACGAGTGCGCTGCGAACGCGATCCCCGGCCGGCGTCTGCCGTTCAGCGAAGGCGGTCACACCTCGACCCGCTCTTCTCGCTCCAGCGACGCGTCGATGCCGAACTCCGCGGCGCCACCGGCGGCCTCGATCGCAGCGCGGGCGAAGCGATCATCGACGAGCTGCGCGTGCGCCTCTGCCGGGTCGAGGTCTTGGAGGAACGCGTTGTCGCCCTCGACCACGGTCTCCTTCAGCTGGCGCACGAGTTCCTCGGTGTAAGAGCTGTACGGGAACGGCTGGAAGTCGATGCGCTCGGTGTTCCAGTCCGCGTGCTCGATGGCCCCGATCGGACCGTACTCCCCGACGTCGTAGTGCGAGATCGCTCGCTCGATGACGGGGCGAGGCTGCGGCAGGTAGTTGTCGCCGTCGCCCGAAAGGAGGCGCGCAGCCTCCACGCGGTTGGTGCGCGCATACAGCTGCGCCCGCGCGAGGCTCGTGACGACAGCCTGCGCCCAGTTAGGCCGGTCGCGGACATCGTCCTCGTGCATCACCACGACGCAGCAAGCGTGCTCGAACCAGACGTCCGGGATGAAGCGGAGAATCTTGCCGACGTCGTTGACCTCGGCAACTGCATTGAAGGGGTCCGCCACGATGTAACCGGCGATTGAGCCGTTCGCGATCGCCGGAGGCATGTCGGGCGGCGCCATGACAACGAGCTTGACCTCGCCGTTCGCGGCGTTCGGCTCTCCCGTGGTGACGGTGAGGCCTGCGTCGCGCATCAGCATTTGGAGCACCACGTTGTGAATCGAGTACCAGAACGGAATGCCGACGGTAGTCCCCGCGAGGTCCTCCATCGAGTTCACATCGTGCGCGACGGTGAGAGCCGAGCCGCCCGTGTGGTTCCAAGCGACGAGCTTCAGCGGAAAGTCCTGACCGAAGCGCAGCCAGATGGCCATCGGCATGAGGAGGTGGGCGACATCCACCTGGCGTGCCTGGAACGCCTCCGCGATCTGCGACCAGCCGCGGAAGAGCGTGGGCTGCGGAGCCTCGAGGCCGGCCTCTTGGTAGTAGCCGAGGCCGTGCGCCAGGATCAGGGGCGTCGCGTCGGTGATTGGGAGGTAGCCGACGCGGACATCCGCCTTTTCGAGGGCGCCGCCGTTACCGCCGGCAGCGGCGGTGCCGGATGCCGGCGTCCCCGCCGCGGCTGTGGCGTCACCGTTGCCGTCGCCCGAGTCGCCATCGTCCCCACAGCCGAGGAGTACGGCGCCCGCGAGGCCAGCCACGCCCAGACCCGCGCCACGGAGGAACATCCGCCGGCTCACCGCCGAGGGGGCGGCGCTCCCGGGCGTCCAGAGAGAATGCGTCACAGCTAGACCTTCCACATCACGTTGTTAGCAGGCCGCCTCAGTCGCGGCGTTTCCTCAGAGCGATCGTTCAGAGTGCGGGGCGAACGGCCTCGCCCAGGACGGGCTCGAGCACGCCCGACCGAGGGACGTCGCCTGCCGCTTCGCCATACGCGCGCAGTACTTCCTCGCGCAGGGCGGCCTGATTTCCGCGTTCGCGGTTATCGACAGGGAGCTTCCACGTCCTCGAAATGCGGCCCGGAGACGGCGACATCAGCGCGACCGTGTCGCCGAGGAGCAGCGCCTCTTCAACGTCGTGGGTGACCATTACCACGGTGAGACCGAGGCTTTGCTGGATGCCGAGCAGCCACTGCTGCAGCGTGCGGCGCGTAACCGGGTCGAGCGCTCCGAACGGCTCATCGAGCAGGATCACTCGAGGTCGCGTCACGACTGTGCGTGCCAGCGAAACTCGCTGGGCCTGCCCTCCGGACAGCTCGTCGGGGTACGCGCCCGCGAGCTCGGTCAGCCCGAACTCTGCCAGTGTGTGATCGACCAGACCCTGTTCGTGCGCGCCACGATTCGCCCGGTACTGGAGACCGAGCGTCACGTTGTCCCGGACGGTGAGCCACGGCAACAGCAATGGCTGCTGGAAGACGATGCCAACGTCCCGGCCATGCTCGCCCGGCGCGATTGCCACCTGACCCTCGTCGAGCTCATCGAGGCCGGCGATCACGCGGAGGAGCGTGCTCTTGCCGCAACCGCTGGGCCCGAGCAGCACGAAGATCTCGCGCTCCGCCACCTGGAGGTCGAGGTTCTCGAAGACGGTGAATTGCCGCCCGCGAGGACCGAAGCGACGGGTCCCGCTGGTTACGCGGAGCGGGTAAGCAGCCATTGCAGCTGTACCTCCGTGGGCGCCTGCACTGGCAAGAACGCCGACTCCCTCAAACGGCGGGCGGTCCCGCTGTGCAACATGTAGCCGCGACCTCCGGCGAGCTTCGACTCGAGCGCCACGGACTCGACGGCGAGACGGCCGAAGTCAAGCCGGAGTTGCAGCAGCGCTCGGTGTTCCACTGTCACCCGATCGCCCTGGGTCGCGTACGAGCGCAGTCGGCTCTGCGCCGACTCATAGCGCTCCCGCAGCGCGTCGTAGGCAGGCTTGAGCACCTCGCGCGGCCCATCGAGCAACGCCGCTGCCTCGTTCAGAGCGCGCGTGGATAGCCCCCAGCAGAAGCTGCTCTGCAGCAGCAGGAAGGTCGCGAGAACGCGGCTGATGAACGGTTCGAAGTCCCGGGTCAGAATCTGTCCGCTGGGTACCTGCGCGTCGACGAACGCCGGTGAGGTACTGCTCGTCGCCTGCAATGCGAGCAACTCCGGGTACGCAGGCAACTGCACGCCGGGGGTCGCCTCCGTATAGACGAAGATGACGCGGTCCGACGGGTCGTCCTCGTTCGCCGCCGCGGCGACCGAGACGAATGGCGGCTCCAGGTTCGAAGCCCACGCGATCCGACCGTTGACGACGATGCCCTCGGGCGTCCGGCGGAACGTCAGCGTGAGAGGCGTGCCGGCGAGGAAGTTGGCAGTCGCGGCCGCCATCGAGGTGGAGCCGAGCGTGTGGCCGCTCCTCAGGTGCTCCAAGAACTGCTCACGTGAGGGGCAGTCAGCATCCGCCTGGTGGAGGTACTCGATCCCCATCCGGTGGCACCAGAGGGAGAACGCCTGGCTCATGTCCTCGTAAGCGACGGTCGCCACCACTTCGCACATGCGCTCGAAGCGCTCGGGCGAGTCCTTTCCGTACACCCCGAGATCCGTCGCGCCCATGGTGCCGAGATACGCGAGGCCCTCGCGCAGCGTGGTGCGGCACGCATCGACCTCCGGGGCGCGGGGGCCGCAGTAGTCCCTGAGCGCAGCGCAAAGCGCGTCATCGCGCAGGAGTCCCGGACTGGCGGTGGCCGTGGTAGTCACCGCCCTACTCGCCGAGACGCGATAGGCGGTCGACCGGCGTGTCCACGGCCTGTCGCGCCCGGATCACTGCTTCCTCGTCGGGCGCGTCGTAGAAGCAAAGGCACTTCATCATGTCTTCGCGCACGTAGGTGCGGAGGAACTTCGTCTCGGGCACGTTCGCGTACAGCGGCGCCTTCGACTTCTTGCGCGCCAGGTAGGCGTCCATGGTCGTTCCCTCGGGAATGTCCCACTCCACGAGAAACTGCGCACCGGCCTTTTGCTTCTTCAGGTCATCGAGCTCCGCTCCCACGAGGCGTACAGGCGCAACCTCGTTGAACTCGATCCCTTCCTGCCGGAAGAACGCGTCGACGACCTCCGCGGCGCGGTGCTCGACGATGGCGTAGACCAAGCCCTGGTCCTTGCTCACCTGTACCTCGATGAGCTCGCCGTTCGCCTTGGTGGCGGTTTGGGCCAGGCGGTCGAAGAGGTCATTGACGGTGTTCGCGTCACCCTCGGGTAGCGGAACCTCCAGTAGGAACAGGGTCATGTCGCCTCCCAGCCCGCGCCGCGGCCCGGCTCTACACGACGTCAGGCGGGGCCGCTGTTGCTATTGTTGATGGACTTTGTCGAGTAAAGCAGCGAATCCACGATCGCGCAAATCGAGCCAGTCGATGATGACGATGCGCGCGACGAGGGGGACGATTCGCGACGAAGCGCCGCGGACCGCCAGGAGCGGTGCACGCGGCGCCTCGCGGGGTTCGACCTGGCGGCTGCTATTCGACCAGCGCGGGGCTCACGGACGAGGGGTAGAAGATCGTTTGACGGGCCTTCCGCAACTCACCGCGGTGGTCCGGATGCGCGATTGCGATCAGGTTCTCGGAGCGCTGCCGCTGACTGCGGCCGGCCAGCTTCGCGATGCCGAACTCGGTCACCACGTAGTCTGCGAAGGTACGCGGGATCGTGACGAACGCCCCATCAAGGGCCATCGGGAGGATCCGCGTGATCGTGCCTCCGGTCGCCGTGGATGGCAGCACAGTGATCGCCTTGCCGCCCTTCGATAGGGTCGCCGCGATGTGGAACTCCGTCTGCCCACCGGTCCCGTTATAGATCTTCGTGCCGAGGGACTCCGAGTAGATCTGCCCGGTCAGGTCGACCTGGAAGGCGTTATTGATCGCCGTGAAGTTGTCGTGGCGGGCGATGTTGAGGATGTGGTTCACCGAGGTGACGCGTCGGGCCTCCATCGGTGGGTTGTTGTTGAGCCACTCCCAGTGCTCGGGGGTGCGCGCGTTCACACTCGTCGTGACGTGCAGGTCCTTGTCGTACGACTTCCTCGAGCCGTTAATCACACCCTCCATCATCAGCGAGACGATACCCGGAGGCGTGATCTCCGAGTGCCAGCCGAGGTCCGTCTTGCCGTCGAACGCGCCGTTGTCCGGCAGCCAGGTGGCGGTGCGGCCTGCGCCGATCTGGCAGGTGTCGCCGTCCTCGATGATCTCGTTGACGAAGCCCGCGATGACCTCGCTCTCGTCCTTGCCGACTCGCTCTGCGAGCGGGTAGCCGTCGAGCTTCGTCTCGATGATGGCGCTAACCTGCGAGACGTGAACACGCTCGCCGGGTACGTTCGGGAGGAACGGGCAGATTTCGACGACGGACGTGCGGGCGCGCTCGATGAAGTCGACCTTATGCCAGGCGAGGCCGCCCGTCCCCATGTAGCCGTTCTCGTCGGGCGGGGTCAGGCTGCAGTGGAAGAAGTCGAACGGTTCCCGGTCGTCAGGGTCCCGATCCCACACGTTCATCATGTTCGAGAACAGCCCGGGGTACCAATCGGCGCGGTTCGCAATGAGCGCCTCGCGCGCCGTCGCGCCCGCGTACACCTCCGAACTGAGGTCGAAGCCCAGCTCGGCATAAGCGTCGGTGAACCACTCCTGCGAGGGGCTCGGCGAACAGGCGATGATCTTCACGTTCATCCCAAGTTCGACCACCCTGTTGAACAGCGCCGGGAGCAGAGAACGCGCGTCGGCGCCGATGCCGGACCGGAGTACGTCGCCCGACTGCAGCAGTTGAGCCGCCTCCTCGGGCGACATCAACTTCGCGCGGAACTCGTCCTGCCAGGTCATAACGACACCCCTCCCGGGTTGGTTCATCAGTTGCGCTCTCGGCGACGGCCGCATCATACCCAAGCGTTGTGAAAGTGTGGAGCAGCGTCCGTAATGGCCCGGCTCCCCGCCGAATGAGAACATCGAGGTCCTCGTCAACCCGGTGCTGCGAGCGGGAAGGGATAGCGGTGGCCTACTTCGTCGTCGGCGGAAAATACGAGGACACGACGTTTCGCACCCTCCGCGAGGCCGCACCCGTGAGCGGCCCCTTCGAGACCTACGCCGACGCTTATGTCGCATGGCGTGAACTTGCGATGCGCACCGTCGACGACGCCCACGCCCGCTTCCAGATCGTCGCCACGATCGAGCAGCCACCCAGCGACTCGCTCAAGGCTGAATAGCGCGCCACGCGAGCGGCCTCCCGTCTCGCGTGCCATTGACATACGTAATCGCGATTCCTACCGTGCGCCCGCCGGTCGAACGACGGCTCCTCGCCGCACCCCGAACCGACGACGCTGCGGAGGGATCCGATGCGACCGCACCATCACGGCGCCACCACCAACGACGCTCAGAAAGCGCGACACCCCCGGTCGCTGCTTGCACTTCTGCTGGCTGCCTTCGCGCTGACGTTCGCCGCGCCCGCGCCGCTCGAGGCGCAGACGCCGTCGTTCGACGTGATGGAGAAGTCCATCAACGACCTCCAGGCGGCGATGACGGCAGGCGAGGTCACGTCGCTGCAACTCACCGACGCCTACCTCGCGCGCGTCGCTGCGTACGACCAGCAGGGGCCGAGCATCAACGCGATGATCTCGCTGAATCCGAACGCTCGGCAGCAGGCGATGGCCCTCGACGCGGAGCGAGCCGCCGGCAGAGTCCGCGGCCCACTGCACGGCATCCCGATGGTCCTCAAGGACAACTACGACACGTTCGACCTGCCCACGCAGAACAGCTCCCGATCGATGGAGGGCGTCATTCCACCCGACGACGCGTTCCAGGTCGCGCGACTGCGTGAGGCTGGCGTGGTCATCCTCGGCAAGACAAACATGCACGAGTTCGCACGCGGCATCGTGACGGTCAGCTCGCTCGGTGGACAAACGCTCAACCCGTACAACCTCGGCCGTAACCCCGGCGGATCGAGCGGTGGGACGGGTGCTGCTATCGCAGCGAACTTCGCCGCCTTCGGGATGGGCTCAGACACGTGTGGGTCGATCCGCATCCCGTCGTCGCACAACAGCCTCGTCGGCCTGCGCCAGACGATGGGCCTCGCGAGCCGCGACGGCATCATCCCGCTGTCGCTCACCCAGGACGTCGGTGGGGCGCTTGCCCGAACCGTCGAGGATCTTGCGATCGTCATGGACGCGACGGTCGGGTTCGACTCGAACGACCCCGTCACGGCGCTCGGTGTTGGTCACGTGCCGGAGACGTACGTCGACGCGCTACAGGCCGACGCTCTCCAGGGAGCGCGCATCGGGGTGCTCACGGAGCTGTTCGGCGCGGAGCCGGAGGACCGCGAGGTCGCGGCAGTGGTCAACGCGGCGGTCGAGGAAATGCGCGCGCGAGGCGCCACGGTCGTACCCGTCACAATCCCGGGGCTGCGTGCGATGCTCGCCGGCTCGGGCGTCATCGGCATGGAGTTCCGCTTCCAGCTCGAGACGTACCTGCGCAACACACCGAACGCCCCGCTGAAGACGCTGCGGGAGATCGTCGACTCGGGCCTGTTTCACGAGTCGTTGACGAACGGTTTCAACAACTCGCTGGCCGTCGAGACGCTCAACACGCCCGAGTACCGTGCGCGCCTCGTGATGCGCGAGCAGCTGCGCATCGCAACCCTGCGAGCGATGGCAGACGCGAAGGTCGACGTCCTCGTGTACCCGACGATCACAAGGAAGGCCGTGCCTGTCGGAGAGTCGCAGCCCGGTAGTAACTGCCAACTGAGCGCGCACACTGGCCTGCCGGCGCTCTCGATGCCCGGCGGTTTCACCCCCGACGGGATGCCCGTAGGCGTGGAGCTGCTCGGCCGTCCGTTCGACGACGCGAGACTGCTCGGGCTGGCGTACGCCTTCGAGCAAGCGACACACCATCGTCGCCCACCAGCGAGCACACCGGCGCTCGCAGCTCCGTAGCCAGGACGGACGCCAGCAGCATGCCGGCTCGGGATGCGCCGACCGCCAATCGCGCATCCCGCTTCGAGCACGGCGCTCATCCGCGCTACGGTTCGCAGATGGAACGCGCGCGCTCACTGCTCGCGGCGTCGCGCCTCTTGCACCCGTTCCCGTCGTTCCTCGTTGCGAGCGTGACCGTGGCAATCGTCCCGATCGCAAACATCGAGGCGCCGCTCCAGCGGTACCTCGCACTTGGTCTGGGCATGCTGCTCTTTCAATTCGCGATCGGCGTCCTCAACGACGTGGTCGACCTCCACAATGATCGCGTCGCGAAACCCTGGAAGCCGCTCGCCCACGGCACGATGTCGCGCGAACACGCGGCGCTCCTTGCTGTTGCGCTCGGCCTCGCTGGGCTGCTGATCACCGCCGCGTTGCCACTCGGGGCGTGGCTTATCGGCGCGCTCGGCCTCGCGGCGGGGATCGCGTACGACGTCTACCTCAAGCGGACCACCGTCAGCTGGCTACCGTTCGCGGTCGCGCTGCCCTTGGTCCCGATCTGGGTCTACTCGGCGGTCGATGCGTGGACGCCGCTCCTCTGGTGGACGCTTCCGCTGGGAGGCCTGCTCGGTTTCGGACTGCACCTCGCCAACGAGGCGCCCGACGCCGCGGACGAACCCCGAGGCCTACCAGGGCGGCTCGGTCAGCGGCGCTCTCGCGTGGTTGCGATCGCGACCTTTGCCGCAGTGGCGTTCCTCACCGGCCTCGCGCTGGTCCCCGAGTCATCGACTGCGAGCGTCTCGGCAGTCATCGTCGGAGTCGTCGTCGTGGCCTGCTCACCGCGGGTACCCCGGCTGTTTGGGCGCGACGCGTTGTTCGGTCTCCACGCCATCGGAGGCGCGGCGCTCACCCTGGTGTTCCTCGCTGCGATCTAGGCCATAACGCGGCGTTCTCTATGATCGAGGCGTGCCGAAGCTCGCAGCGCTCATCCTCGTGGCGGCGATTTTCGCAGCAGCGTGCGGCGGTGAGTCCGACACGCCCCCCACCGACCCGGTCTCCCCGGGCGCCCCGACCTCAACCGAAGTAGTCGCCGAGGGAGACCTCGCACCGTACGTGCAGGAACTCCAGGCGATCGACGGGGAGTGGCAGGCCGGCGTCGACGCCGCCTTCGAAGGCCGCGAGTTCCTGCGCACAGGCGCCCTGCCCGACGACTTCGAGCCGACGACTGCCGCGCTGAACAGCTTCCTCGAGGTCGCGCGCGGCAACCTCGAAGAGCTGATCGACGTCACGAACACGGCGATCGAGAAGGCTCAGGGCCTCGAAGTGCCGTCATCCGCCACCGGCATGCACGCGGAGTACCTCGCAGTCCTCAACGGCTTCGCTCAGCGATGGAGCAACGGTCTGGCGTTCATCGACGAGGGTGACGCGGAGGGCTTTCTCCGTTTCTACGTCACGTTCCAGCCCGAACGTGAGGCGCTCGAGCAGACCCTCGAGGCGTCGCGTGCCCAGCGCGAGGATCTCGATTCGGGGAGCTGAGCGGTCGAGGGGTGCGCCCTCGACCGCTCGCCTGTCGACCGATCGCTACCCGCGCGGAAGCCCCAGTCCGCGAGTCGCGATGATGTTGCGCTGGATCTCGGAGGACCCGGCCGCAATCGTCCGCGGGATCGAGGTGACGTAGAGCCTCGTGAAGTGGCCACCCATCGGAGCGAGCGGCTCTTGCTTGTCCCACAGGTTCGAGTACAGGCCGAACACTTTCGTCCCGAGCCGTGCCACGCGCTGCACCAGCTCCGAGTTGAACAGCTTGCTCACCGAGGCCTCGTAGTTCGGGATCTGCCCAACGTTCTGCATCGAGATGATGCGGAACGAGAAGTTGTAGAGGACCTCGGTCTGCGTGTACGCCTCGGCCATCTCATGCCGCAGCGGGTTGCTCTGGCGTGCCTGTGACTTGCCCTGGTCGGACTTTACGTACTCGATCAGGTTGCTGATCTGACGCCGGTTCTCCACCGCGCCCGAGATGTTCGAGCGCTCGAAGTCGAGTAGCGAGGCGCCGACGTACCAGCCCCGGTTCTCCTCGCCGACGAGGTTCTTCGTCGGTACGCGGACGTCCTCGAAGAACGTCTCGTTGAAGCCGTGCTGCCACGCCATGTTGATCAGCGGCCGCACGTTCAGGCCGGGCGTGTGGATGTCCATCATCAAGAACGAGATGCCGCGGTGCTTCGGCGCATCCGGGTCCGTGCGCACGAGGGCGAACAGCCAGTCCGCGGTGTGGGCTCCGGAGGTCCAGATCTTCTGCCCGTTGATGACGTACTCGTCGCCGTCCTTCACGGCGCGGGTCTGCAGCGACGCGAGGTCGGATCCGGCCCCCGGCTCCGAGTAGCCCTCCGCCCAGGCGACCTCGCCCGACAGGATCCTCGGCAGGTGCTCGGCGCGCTGTTCCTCGGTGCCATGCACGATCAGCGTCGGGCCGAGGAGCGACACGCCCATCCCCCCGACGTTGGGCGCCTGCGCCTGGGCCATCTCCTGCTTGAAGATGAACTGCTCCATCGGTGTCAGGCCGGCGCCGCCGTACTCCTTCGGCCAGTGCGGAGCGATCCAGCCGCGCTCCGCAAGCGCGGAAGACCACTCACTGGCTGCCTGTTGCGCCTCCGGATTACTGGACTTCCGGTCGCCTTGCCAGCTTCCGCCCTCCTCGTCGCCGCCTGTTCGCCTGTAGCGAGCGGGCAGCTTCGTCTCGATCAACTCCCGGACCTGCGCCCGGAAACTCGCCTGCTCGGGGCTGTCGTTCCAGTCCACGGGATCTCCTCCATCGCCCAACCTCGTTTCGAGCGAGCGCAACACTAGCGTGTTTTCGTCTCAGCGGATCGTCGTCGGGGACTCACAGAGGCCCATGAAGAGCGCGAATTCCCGGACATCCGTTCGAGGATCAGGCTTGACCGTTGCCGAGGAAACCGAGATTCTCCCCCGCGCTCGACGTACCGGGACGTCGGCTTGCGTTGGCCGAGCACACCACCCCACCGCGGACAGGGCATGAAGGGACCCTGTCGGTGTGTATGCAGGTATCGATTCCCTGCCTTCCGGGTCTGACAGCGACAAGCAGCGAGAGGGCGCAGCCGCGCCACCCGCCATCGCCAGGGCGTCGGCGGACTGGTCCCTGCGTCCCCCGAGCTAGGAGTCGAATTGAATCGCGGTGTACTTTTCTCCGCAGCGACGTTCTTCACGATTCTCATCTCCGGCCTTGCGATCCTCTCGAGTCCCGCCGTCAACGCCGCTGAGCCACAGGCGGAACTCGCAGCCACTCATGACACCACCGTCAGCGAGCTGTCGCCGGACGCCACCCTGGCGGACAGCTCAACGATCACCCTGAACGCCAACCCGGCGAGCTCTGGACTCGTTCGCTTCGAGGTGTCCGGAGTCCCGGACGGCGCTACAGCTAGCTCCGCGACCCTCGCGGTTCGCGTGCTCTCGGGTGACGCGGAGGGAAGCGCGGTTCACCTCGTCGCGGGCGACTGGGACGACAGCACGACCTACGCGTCGGCGCCGGGGGTCGGCGAGCGCGTGGCCGCTCTGAGCGGCGTCAGCCTCGATGGTGGTTGGGTACAGGTAGACCTCGGCGACATCGTCGCCGGTAACGGCACGTACGACTTTTACCTCGTCGCCGGCGAGGGTGAAGAGGTGATCATCGCCTCCTCCGAGTCGGGCGAGGGTCCGCGCCTGCTCCTGAGCTGGGATTCGACGGGCGAAGTCATTCATGACCCGTTCATCGAGCCAGAAGTCGAGCCCGTGCCCGGAGCCGACCTCGACCCGAATCCGTTCGAGGTCCCGACTCCTGAGCAAGTGACCCTGCCCGAGCTCGGGAGCCTTTCGGCGCTGACTGCCGCAAGCAATTCGAGTACGACGTTGACTGCGACGGCGGACGCCACGACCTACTCGGACGCCCGCACCACCAACCGGGGCAGCAACACGCGGCTCTACGTGGATGGTTCGCCGCAGCGGCGCATCCTCCTCCGCTTCGACCTCTCGAGCGTGCCGAGCAACGCGAACGTGACGTCCGCGCGCCTCCGGCTCTACACCCTCGACAGCAGCAGCAACGCCGGGTCGGTCTATCGCGTCTCCGGCTCGTGGTCCGAGAGCTCCGTCACCTGGTCGAACGCACCCTCGGCTGGCAGCCGTGTCGCGAACATCGGAAAGGTGAGCGCAGGCTCGTGGGCGACCGTCGATGTGACTTCGGCGATCGGTTCGTCGAACACGCTCGACCTCTACGTCATCAGCACCAACACGAACGGCGCGGACTTCGGCTCCTCGGAGAGCAGCAGCCGGCCCCAACTGATCGTCGAGTGGGGCTCCGGTTCATCCCCGGCTCCGGCCCCGACGCCGAACACGAACAACAGCGGGTGCGAGCCCGTTCCCAGCAGCCGCCTCAACCTGCTCAACGAGCGAGCCGGATTCGGCCGCGACGTGACCGGCGGTTCCGGAGGCTGCCTGTACACCGTGACGAACAACCGTGACGACGGCCCGGGCAGCCTCCGCTGGGCGGCCGAGCGCGGCGGGTACTGGATCGTCTTCGACGGCAACTACACGATCCGTCTCGACAAGGCGATCGACGTTGCCGGCAACACGACGATCGACGGGCGTGGTCAGAACGTCACGATCGAGCGGGGCGGGCTCTACATCCTGCGGCCGGACTCGAACAACGTCATCCTCTCCCACCTGACGATCCAGAACGGGCTCCCCCGCGAGGACCTCGTCCAGGTTCGGAAGGGCGCGACGCGGTTCTGGCTGCACCATCTCACGCTCCGAGGCGCCTACGACGAGTTCATCGACATCGGTAGCCCGTCGTCGGCAGGCATCACCGGGACGATCTCCTGGACGCGTTTTGAGCCAACTAATGGAGCGGAGATGGTCCTCATCATCGGGGACGACAACAACGAGCACTACAACAACCGCATCTACGTCACCGTCCACCACAACTACTACGCCGGGACCAACTCGAGGCATCCGCTGATCACCGGGGCCAAGCTGCACTCGTATAACAACGTGTACCAGTGGCTCCGTTGGGGTATGCAGGTTCGAACCGGAGCTGGCGTTCCGTCGGAGGTCGTCTCCGAGCGCGACATCTTCGACGGGCGAGGATCGAGACAACCCGGTCGCGCGATTCACCGCGAAAGCGGCACCAACCACGTGCGCGTAACCGGCGCCCTGTTGATGAACGGGGCGAGCATGCAGAACCCGACCAGCTACGGGACCCCCAGTCGAGCGTTCACCCCGCCATACGGGTACAACGCCGAGACGGCCAACCAGTCGCTGTTCGACCGCGTTACCTCGGGAGCGGGTAACCGCTAACGAGGTAACGGCTGATGAACCTTGGCGGTCGCTTAGAAGCGGCCGCCAAGGTTCGATCTCCTCGCAGCCACCGCGAGATCCGCGCGACCCAGAAGCGCTTCATCTGCTACGTTCTCGCTTACGTCTTGAACCACAGAGTCGTAGCCAGACATGCGCTCTGAAGCACGGATGCCATGCGCGCGCGAATCTTCTCCCCCTCACGCTGGCTCAGCCTGCGCCTGCAGATCATCGTGCTCGTCGCACTCATTGCACTACCGGCGCTCGGCCTGTTGGTGTACACGGGCATCGAGCGGCGCGAGGCAGACGCCGAGGCAGCGCGCGAACGCGCAGTGCAGGTCTCGCGCGAGGTTGGCTTCGCGTACAACAGCGTCATTCAATCGACGCATGCCTTCACGCAGCCGATCATCGGAATCCTGACCAGCACAGCCTCACTCGACGCGATCGAACCGACCATGTGCGAGTCGTTCCTCGCGGACTATCTGGGCTCCGAGTCGCGGTTCGCGTCCGTCCACGTCGCCTTGCCAAGCGGGGATGTCTGGTGCGCGAGCAAGCCCCTGCCGGGTCCGCTCTCGTTCGCGGAGACGTCACTGTTCCGGGCCGCGCTCGAAGGGACAGGTCCGTTAGTCGGCCCGTTCCTTCTCGATCCCATCACTCAACGCCGCGTTCTCCCCGTCGCGCAGCCGCTGAGGGGTGCTGGGGAGTCACCGATCGGCGTCCTCTACTTCATGATCGATGTCGAGGCACTCAACCTCGCAGCCGCCGTCGAACCACTACCGAGTGGTTCGTTCGCGACGGTGGTCGATCAGGACAGCATGATCATCGCCCGCTACCCCGATCGACCCGAGCTCATCGGCGTAACGATGGCCGACAACCTGGACTTCGATGCGATGAGGAGTAACCGAGAGGGTACGTTCGACGGCATGAGCGCCGAAGGTACCGAGTCGCTGATCGGGTACAGCCCCATCACCCCCGCAGCGGGCGCGTTCATCCTCGTGGGCACCCCACGAGCCAGCGCATACGCCGAGGCTGACGCTGCCCTACAACGGAACCTCACTCTGCTGGGGATCGTGACCGCTTATGTCATGGCCCTGGGGTGGCTGGGGACGAACCGGATCATCATTAACCCGCTCCGCCGCGTCGTGGATGTCGCGGACCGCATCGAGGCCGGCGATCGGAGTGCGCGCGTCGGTGATGTCTACGGCGTGGGTGAGATCGCAGGCCTCGCCAGAGCCTTCGACGACATGGCCGACGCCGTCGACCAGCGCGAAGCTGACATCGACGAGCTCAACGCCTCGCTCGAGCGCCGGGTAGAAGAACGGACGGAAGAGCTCCTCGCTGCGAACCGAGAGCTGGAGTCGTTCTCATACACCGTCTCGCACGACTTGCGCGCGCCACTCCGCGCGATCGACGGGTTCTCCGAGCTACTACAGGTCAAGTACAGCGATGAGCTCAACGATGAGGCCCAGCGATTCGTGGGCCGTATCCGCACCGGCGCAGTCCGGATGGGCGCCCTCATCGACGACCTGCTGCAGTTCTCGCGGCTGACGCGAATCGACCTCGTGAGCCGGACGATCTCGCTCGACACGCTCGTCGAGGAAATCCTGACAGAGGACTTCTCGGACCCGCGAAGCGACAGCCCCATCGAATGGCGCATTGGGAGGCTGGGTTCGGTAGCGGGCGATCCTGCGATGCTCCGAGGCGTGCTCGTGAACCTCATCGGCAACGCCGTAAAATTCAGCCGCGGTCGCAGCCCCGCGGTCGTCGAGATTGGCCGCACCGAGAACGACGGCGAAGTGACTTTCTTCGTGAGAGACAATGGAGTGGGCTTCGACATGGCCCACGCGGCCCATATGTTCGGCGTCTTCCAGAGACTCCACCTGCAAGAGGAATTCGAGGGCACCGGTATCGGTCTCGCGATCGTCGAACGGATTATCCACCGCCACGGAGGGCGGGTGTGGGCGGAGTCCGCACCGAACGAGGGGGCGACGTTCTACTTCACCCTCGGAGAAGCGGTCAACGGAGGGACCCGATGAACGAGGGCGCCGCCGGTCGCCAGGTCGACATTCTGATCGTCGAGGACAACCCCGACGACGTTGAACTGACTCTCCACGCACTGCGCACGAACAACCTCGCGAACCGCGTCGAAGTGGCGCGCGATGGTCGAGCGGCGCTCGACTTCATCTTCGGTGAGGGACAGTACGAGGGACGGACCATCAAGGACCGCCCGCAACTCGTACTACTCGACCTCAAACTGCCGAAAGTCCCGGGCATCGAGGTTCTCCGGGCCATCAAATCAGATCCGCGTACGCGCTCGATTCCGGTCGTGGTGCTCACCTCGTCGCGCGAGGACAAGGACATCATCGAGTCGTACGACGTCGGTGTGAATTCGTACATCCAGAAGCCCGTGAGCTTCGCCGACCTGACCGCCGCCGTCGCACAGCTTGGCCTCTACTGGATGATCCTCAACGTAGGGCCGCCACGTTAAGGGTCATGAGTCGTCGTTGGTCATGCATTACCCGGTTCCGTCGACCATTTCCCCGCTCCCGGGCACCGCTGATGCCGATGGTCACCGGCCATTTGTGACCAACGTCACTTTCTGTTGCGAGCCATTTCGTCGAGGATGAGACTCAACGTTGAGTCCTCCACGGGGTGACCTGGAATAAGCAACCTGCTCCGGGCACGGTCCCAGAGGGAAGAGAGGCAACGAGGATGGCAGTCACGAGGCGCGAGTTCATTGGCGGCGCAGCGGGCGGTGTAGCCGGGCTGGCCGTCGGCGGCGTCATCGGCCGCATAGCAGGCGACGGTGGAGACTCCGGCAGCACCACCGGTGCAGTCTCAGGCGTATCGAGCGATGTCTCCGCGATTGCGGAGGCGCGAGGGCTCTCCCCGGACAACGTGGCCAGAGCGGTCAAGACCTTCGTGCCACCGGGTGAGCACCTCGACGAGTTCTTCATCATTGCGTCCGGCGGGCACTCCGGACAGCTCTTGGTCATGGGCGTTCCGTCGATGCGCATCGTCAAGAACATCGGCGTGTTCACGAACGAGTCGTGGCAGGGCTGGGGCTACGGCGGCGATTCCGACCATGTGCTCGCCGAAGGCACCACGGCCGAGGGCGGGCCCGTCTCGGTCGCCCAGCCGACGCTCGGTTGGGGAGACACGCACCACCCGGCCATCAGCGAAACCAATGGCGAGTACGACGGTCGCTGGGTCTACATCAACGACCGCGCCAACGGCCGCATCGCGATGGTCGACCTGCGCGACTTCAAGACGAAGCAGATCTACGACGTTCCGAACCTCATCTCGTCCCATGGCGGCTGCTTCGTGACACCGAACTCGGAGTACGTCCACATCTCGACCAAGACCCCGACCCTCATCGAGGGCGCGGACCCCACGACCGCCCTCGAGAACTTCGCGGACTCGTTCCGCGGGTACTCGATGTTCCTCGCGATCAACCCCCAGAACGGCCGCTTCGACCTCGACCGCAGCTTCCAGATCGAGCTGCCTCCGTACACCCAGGACCTCGCCGACGCGGGCAAGAAGGGCAGCGACGGCTGGGTCTTCATCAACTCCTACAACTCGGAGATGGCGTACGGCGGTAACTTCGAGGGCGGGCAGCCGATCGAAGTCGGCGCCTCCGCCGGTGACTTCGACTACATGCACGCGATCAACTGGAAGCGCGCCGAAGAGGTCGTCGAGACCCAGTCGACCGTCATCAACGGGGTCCGCGTCATCCCCCTCGACGTGGCGGTCAACGAGGGCATCCTCTACCTGATGCCGGAGCCGCGGAGCCCGCACGGTGTCGACGTGCACCCGAACGGCAACTACATCTGCGTCGGCGGCAAGCTCGACCCGCACGTGACGATCTACTCCTTCGAGCAGATCCTCCAGGCGATCGAGGACGAGGACTTCGAAGCGCGCGACCACTACGGGATTCCAATCCTCCGCTACGACGCCGTCGTCTCCGGCCGTGTCGAGGTCGGCGCCGGCCCGCTGCACACGCAGTTCGACGAGCACGGCTACGGCTACACCAGCCTCTTCCTCGAGAGCGCCGTCGCGAAGTTCTCGGTTGGCGAGCCCGAGTTCAGCGGCGACCAGGCCTACCAGCTCGTGGACAAGGTGCCGGTGCACTACAACGTCGGTCACCTGGTCACGATGGAGGGCGACACAGTCTCGCCGGCGGGCAAGTACCTCGTCTCGCTGAACAAGTGGGCGATCGACCGCTTCCCGCCCATCGGCACGCTCAACCCGCAGAACTTCCAACTGGTCGACCTGACCGGCGAGAAGATGGATGTGCTTTCCGACACGCCAATCGGCATGGCGGAGCCGCACTACGTCCAGGCGATCCGCGCCGACCGGCTGCAGTCCTGGGAGGTCTACCCGCCCGGCACGAACCCGATCACGATGGAGGTCGACCCGAACGCCATCGCGGATGGCGGCGAGAAGATCGAGCGCAACGGAGACACGCTCGAGGTCTGGATGACCATTCGCCGGTCGAACTTCAAGCCGGACATCCTCCGAGACATCAAGGTCGGCGACCGGGTCATCATTCACATGACGAACATCGAGACGACTCGAGACGCCACGCACGGGTTCTCGATCCCTCGGTACAACATCAGCCTCAGCCTGGACCCGGGTGAGTACGCCCGCGTCGAGTTCGTGGCCGATGCCCCCGGTGCGTTCGCGTTCTACTGCACCGAGTTCTGCTCCGCTCTCCACCTGGAGATGCAGGGCTGGATGCTCGTCTCCGCGTAGTCGCCGGGGAGGTGGGGCACTCCTCCCCCCGCCTCCCCTTTCCACACAGGAGGAAGGAGCGATAGGTGCTCACTCGACGACGGTTCCTCATCCTGGCCGGTTCTGCAGGCGTCGGCGTCGCCGGCGTTGCGGCCGGCCTCGCGCTGCTTCCCGACGAGGGTGGCTCGGGCGACGGCCTCCCGGTGATTCGCTATGGCGAAGAGAGTTGCCGCCACTGCGGCATGATCATCGACGACCCGCGCTTCGCCGCTGCATGGACCGAGCCACAGGGTCCGGAACGTCACTACGACGATATCGCCTGTGCGGTGAGCAACGCGCAGGAAGACCCGCTGCCGGACGGTTCTCGCTGCTGGGTCAATGACTACGAACGCGAGGAGTGGTTGGACGCGACGGTGGCGTTCTTCGTTCAGTCCGCCAACATCCGTAGCCCCATGGCGTCAGGGATCGTGGCGCTGCCGGACCAGGCCGCCGCCCAGCGGGTCGCAACGGATGTCGACGGCATGGTTCTCGGGTGGGATGAGCTGCCACACCACATCGAGAGCGAAGGAGGCCATTCGTGATGAGTACCTCAACACGAGTCGCAAGCGTGGCGAACGAGGACGCGAACGAAGAGGTCCAGACTCGGGTCTCACGGATCGATCGCGTCTGGGCGGTTATCGCGCTGAGCGCGGCTGGCCTGTTCGCCGTCGCGTCGTTTCTGCCGCTCTGGTCAATGACGCTGCGAGCCCCGCAGTACCCCGAGGGCCTCAGCATGACCGCGTACGGCTGGCGCATCGAGGGCGACCTCGGGGAGATCAACAGCCTGAACCACTACGTCGGTATCCAGCGCCTGGACCCCGACGCTATCCCCGAGCTGGCGCTCTTCCCGTTCGCGGCCGGAGCACTGGTCGCGGCCCTCGTGGTGGTCGCGTTCGTGCGGCGGCCGGCGCTTCGCTGGCTGGTCATCGCCGGCGCGTGGGCGATGCCGCTCGGGATGCTGGTCGACCTCCAGTGGTGGCTGCACCGGTTCGGTCGCAACCTCGACCCGACCGCACCCATCCGGCTCGACCCGTTCACGCCCAAGGTGCTGGGGACGACGAGCGTGATCAACTTCCACAGTGAGGCGATGGTCGCGATCGGCTTCTGGCTGATGCTCCTGGCAGCGGCGGCGCTCACCTTCGGACCGTGGATCGTCCGCTTCACCCGGGAGTCGTGGGCGAATACGGGCACGGGCGCACAGGCAGCAATCGTCGTGCTGGCACTCCTCGCAGGCGCCTGGACGTTGAGCCCGAGCGAAGCGGTGGCGAGCGAGCAGCAGTCGATCGGCGCCGCCATCGCTGCCGCCGCCCCCGGCGATACGGTTGTTATCTCGGCGGGGACGTACGTGGAGCCGCTTGTCATCGACAAGCCCATCGTCCTCGTCGGAGAAGGACGGCCGGTCATCGACGGGGGCGGCGCCGGCGATGTCGTGCGCATCACCGCGGAGGACGTGACACTCCGCGGTTTCGTCATCCAGAACTCCGCGCGGAACGTCAGCGCGGAGCCGACCGGGATCCGCGTCACTGCGGACCGCGCCACGATCGAGGACAATGAGGTCCGCGAGGTGCTCTACGGCATCGCGCTGCAGAACAGCAACGGGCACACCGTCCACGGGAACACCGTTCAGAGCTTCCTCGACATGCTCCCCGAGCGACGCGGACACGCGATCTACATCTGGTACAGCCAGGGCAACGCGATTACCGAGAACTTCCTCCAGTACGCCAAGGACGGGATCTTCCTCGGCTTCGCGTCCAGCACCGCGGTCGAAGGCAACACCGTGACGCGGCTCCGCTACGGCCTACACACGATGTATGCCAGTGACATCGCTCTGCGCGACAACGCGTTCCGCGATAACGTCGCCGGCGCCAGCCTGATGTACTCCCGGAACCTGGTAGTCGAGGACAACGAGTTCTCCGGCAACCGATCGCCGGCCTCCGGCTACGGCCTGCTCTTCAAGGACATGGACAACGTCGAGCTGGTCGGTAACCGCATCCACCACAATCGGCTCGGGCTGACGATGGAGGGCGCGCCGCAGACACCCGGTACGTTCGTCACTCTGCGCGACAACTTCATCGGCTACAACCAGATCGCCATGGAGCTGTTCAGTACGACCTCCGTGACGTTCACCGGCAACAGCTTCGTCGGCAACCTGCAGCAGGTGGAGTCACGCGGCGGTAGCCTCGAGCACCGCAACGCCTGGTCGCTCGACGGGCGCGGCAACTACTGGGACGACTACCGCGGCTACGACGCCGACGGTGACGGCGTCGGTGACATCGCCTACCGCTACGAAGGCAGTTTCGACGAGCTCGTGCGACGCAACGAGGCCGTACGCGCTTACACCTTCACTCCGGCACGGAGCGCGCTCGACCTCGCGGCGCGGTGGTTCCCGATCCACCGTCCCGCCCCTCGGGTGGTGGACGAACACCCACTGATCGCACCCGCCGTCGGCCTGAGCAGCGAGAGCGGGCAGGTCGGCGTCACGACGGCGGTCGTCAGTGTCGCGTTGGTCCTGGTTCCCCTCGCCGTGTTCCTGGGGGCGCGGAGACAGTTCAGAACGAGGTGGGCGTAATGCTGAGCGTCCAGTCGGTCAGCAAGACCTACAGCGACACCAAGGCGCTCGACTCCGCGACATTCGAGGTCGAACCTGGTGAAGTCCTCGCCGTCGTCGGAGCCAACGGCGCGGGAAAGTCGACGCTGATCAAGGCGATTATCGGGCTCATCCACTACACCGGTGAGGTGTTCGTGGACGGCATCAGGGCGCGCCGGGACGGCAAGGCCGCGCGGGCGCGTATCGGGTACCTGCCGCAGAACCCCGTCTTCCACCACGACCTCACCGTCCGCGAGACAGCGCTCTTCTACGCCCAACTCCGCCGTGCCACGCCTGAGGATGCCCGCACCCTCATCGAGGCTGTCGGACTTGGCGAACACGCCGAGAAGCGCGTGGCGGCCCTGTCTGGAGGCATGCGCCAGCGCCTGGCGTTGGCGGTCGCGCAACTGGGCGACCCGCCGCTCCTGATGCTTGACGAGCCCGCGACTGGCCTCGATGTGAGCGCGCGGCTCGAGTTGCGGCAGTTCATCCGCGGGCAGCGCACCGCAGGCAAGGCAATCGTGCTCTCGACGCACTGGCTCGAGGACGTGCCGTCCATCGCGGACAGCGTCCTCGTGCTGGACGCAGGGCGCACGTCGTTCCTCGGCTCCGCCTCGAAGTTCGCCGCCCGCGAGGTTGCACGGAGCCAGTTGTATGTGCGCCTGAACGGCCGCACGGACGATGCGATCCCGCTGATCCGCTCCGCGGGTCACGACGTCTCGAGCACGGGCGACTGGCTCTCGATCAGTCTTCCCGCGGTGGACAAGGCGCGCGTCCTCGAGGCGCTCATCTCCGCCGGCATCACCATCCACGACTTCCGAGTCGAGGACGCGGCGCCGACCGTGGGACTCGTCGCCGGCGAGGAGGATGAGGAATGAGCACGCTCCAGACCATCCTTGGCAAGGAGCTACGCGACGCCGTACGGAGCCGCTGGCTGATCGCCTTCGCGGGAGCGTTCGCGCTCATCGCCCTGACGCTGTCCGTCATGCAGCAGGGCGACGGAGGAATCCAGGGGTTCAACCGCACCACGGCAAGCCTGATCAACCTCTGCCTGCTGCTCGTCCCGCTGCTGGCCCTCATCCTCGGGGCCGGCGCAATCGCCGGAGAACGGGACCGCGGCACACTCGCCACACTGCTCTCACAGCCGCTCTCGGCGACCGAGTTGCTTGTCGCGAAGTACGCGGGTCTGACGATCGCCGTCTGGGCCGCGGTCACGCTGGGATTCGGAATCGCAGGCGTCTTCCTCGCGCTGGTCCGACCCGTCGCCGACTTCGGTCAGTACCTGCTGTTCATTGTGCTCTCCGGCGCACTCGCGAGCGCGATGCTCAGCATCGGACTCGTGATCTCGGTCATCTCGGACGGCCGTGCGAAGGCACTCGCGATCGCCATCCTCGCGTGGTTCGCGCTGGTGCTGTTCTACGACCTCGCGGCGATCGGCCTCGCGCTTTTCATCACCTCGTCCGGGCAGTCGCTGCTGCTCACGACGCTCCTCAACCCCGTGGAGGCAGTGCGCATCCTCGCGGTGCTGAGCCTTGAACCGGACTTGCACGTCCTCGGGCCCATGGGCGCGTACCTCAACCTCGAGATCGGAACGACGCGGAGCGTGGTCATCCTCGTGACCGCCCTGCTGGCCTGGACCGCCGCCCCGCTGGTGCTGGCAGCGGTGGTGTTCCGCGGGCAGGACGCGTGATCCATGCGTATCGCAGTTGGCCACAAGGGGGACTACGCCGTACGGGCGGCAATCGACCTCGCTCGGCACCACGGTGAGCGCCGCAAGGCTCGCGAAATCGCCGCGGCGATGGACATCCCGCAGAAGTACCTTGCCCAGGTCCTTGCACCGCTGGTGAGGCAGGGACTACTGGTCGCGGTCGCGGGTCCGGACGGAGGTTACGCGCTCTCACGGGAACCGGCCGCCATCACCCTGCTCGATGTGATCGAAGCGTCCGAGGGATCGCTTGGCGGTGGGCGCTGCCTCTTGTCGGGCGTCCCCTGCAACCTCGAAAACACCTGCGCCGTCCACGACACGTGGCGGCGTGCTCAGCAGGCGATGACCGCAGAGCTGCGCCGAACCAGCCTCGCCGACCTCGTGACACAGCGGACCTCGACGGTGCGTGCGATCGCTTCGCGGACCGTCGTCGGAGGCCTGTCGCATGATGGCAATCAGGAGCATGCTTCCCCTAAGCAGGCAAGCGCGTAGGGTTAGCGGCGAGCGTTCGGCCTCGAACGCGGAGTTAGGGAAGGGTTCGGACCATGGATCGACTGACGCGCACGGGTCAGCGGTTGATGCTCGGGCTGGGAGTACTCGTCCTCGGCGCCAGCCTCTTCACGGCGTGTGCCAGTGATGACGACGGAGATGGCGCCGCGAACGGCGACGGAAACGGGAACGGCGGAGCCGCGACAGCCGCCGCAACCGAGGGCGGCGGCGGGGGCGCCGCGGCCGAAGGTGAGATGGAGATCCACGTCATCTTCGGTGACAACTTCTTCGACCCCTCCGAGATCACGGTGCCGGCAGGGACGACGGTCACGTTCACCTATGAGAACCAGGGCGCTGCGGTCCACAACATGATGATCCAGTCCCAGGAGACCGAGGGTGAGATCTTCCAGAGCCCGACGATCGTGAACCCCGGCGAGAGCGGCGAGTTCACGGGGACGTTCACCACGCCCGGCACGATGAACTTCATCTGCGTGTACCACCAGCCGGACATGACCGGCACACTCACCGTCGAGTAGCTGTCTGACCAGAGCCGCTCAGGCGCTTCCCGGGGTAGTCGAGTCCGCTTCCCAGAACGGTAGCGGTGTCTCCGGGAGGCGCCTGGCGAGGTCCTCGCCCAGCGCGTCCAGCTCGCGCTCCTCGAGGAGGGACTCCGTCGAGGGGAAGAGCGTCTCCTCCTCCCAGCGCACATGCGACCGCATCGTCTCTGCGAACTCCCCCAACCAGCGGCGCCGCTGCTGCATGTCGTCGGTGTCACGCATCGACGCGATGAACGCATCCATGCGGAGGTGATCGCGATGCAGTCGCTGCACTCGCTCATCCTCCACCGGCACATGCCGGATCAGACGCGCCAACAGGCACTCTCCCTCGGCGCGGAAGTGTGGGAGCAACCCGGACGACCAGAAGGCGATCGTCGTGGAGTACAGGCCCGCGGCCTCATCGTCGGACGCCTCCGGAAGCCCGCGCGCGATTCGCTGGGCAAGCAGCAAGGCGTGCGTGTGCTCACGCGAGAGGCGCACCAGCCGTTCATCGCGCTTCATCGACGGTCCTTCCCGGCGGAGACGCGATCCATGCTCGCCAACACGCTCCCCGGCAACGCAAAGCGACCAAAGTCACTGAGCGCGGTCGCATCTTCGACCACCATGAAAGCATGGACGAAGTCGCGGCAAGCGACGAATCGGTCGAAAGGAGCGCATCGATGGCCGAAATCCAGGAACTCGATGTCCGGACGATGGTGCCCCGCGAGCGGCACCCGCGCATTTTCGAGGTGTTCGACGGACTGCAGGCGGGCGAGGCGTTCCTCCTGGTGAACGACCACGACCCGAAGCCCCTCTTCTACCAGTTCCAGGCCGAGCGCTCTGGACAGGTAGTGTGGGAGCCTCAAGAGGAAGGCCCGGAGCGCTGGGTCATTCGGATTTCGCGGGCGACAGCCTAACCCGCTCCAAGCGGAGGGCGATGCGATGACGGTGAGTAGCGGCCGACCTCACCTCGGTGGGGACACCATGCAGCGCACCGCCGCGATGCAGCGGCGCGTCGCGCCGTTCATGCTCATCGCCGTCGCTTCGCTCCTCCTCGGGTTGTGGGCAGGTCTCGCGCGGATCGGGTGGGACCTGCCCCGCTCCGACGTCTCGCTCATGCTCCGCCATGGCGGCCTGATGGTGGTCGGCTTCGTCGCCACCATCATCGCCATCGAGCGTGCCGTGGCGGTGCGGACGCTGCCAGCGTTCGCCGCTCCAGCGTTCAGTGCGGCGGCGGGCCTCGCCCTGCTGTTGAATGGGCCGTCCTGGATGCCGCCCGCCTTCGCGACCGCATCGGGCGCTGCCTACAGCGTGAACGCCGGCGTGCTGCTTCAGCGGCACCGAATGCCCCCCTTCGTGCTACTGCTCGGCGGCGCGCTGTGCCTCGGGGTCTCCGGCATCGTCTGGTGGGCTGGCGGCGGATACGCGCGCGTCGTCCCGTGGTGGATGGCGTTCCTCGTCCTGACGATCGTCGCGGAGCGCCTCGAGCTCATTCGCTTTCAGCGCTTCTCGCGTTCGGCCGTGGCGGTGGGCCTCACCGCGCTCGCGCTGCTTGTGCTCGGACCGCTCGTCGCCCTCGCGGACGATGGTCTGGGGGCACGAGTGCTCGGTGCGAGTTTTATCCTCGCGACCGCGTGGCTCCTCCCCCGCGACATCGCGAGGCGGACCGCCGGAACAGAGGGACTCACGGGCTTCGCCGGCGTCGGCGTGCTGCTCGCGTACTGCTGGCTCCTCGCGACGGGCGGGCTCCTGCTCACGGGCGGACTGGCCGGTGGAGGCATCGGTTACGACGCCGTGATCCACGCGTTCTTCATCGGCTTCGTCTTCAGCGCCATCTTCGCGCACGGGCCGATCATCCTGCCCGCTGTCACGGGCCTCGCGATGCCGTACACGCCGCTCTTCTATCTCCCCCTCGTCGCCCTCGAGGGAGGGCTTGTCGTCCGCATAGCGGCGGACGCCGTCAGCGCGCCAGGTCCGCGACGCTGGGCGGGGATGGTGCAAGCGATCGCGATCGTCGCGTTCTTCGCCCTGGCCGCAGCCCGCACCGCGATGGGCGTGCGCGCCTCACGAGGTAGTCGAGGGCCCGTCCGCGCCAGTTGACGCCGCGCGCTCAGATTGTCGGTCACCAGTCGCGATTGACCGGAGGCGTCCTCGCGGCCCGCGCGCCCGCGGCTGCGACGACGTCCTTCAGGCCGCGCGCGCCTCGGATGAAGTAGAAGGCCAGCAGCAAGATCACGAGCAACGCGACCATGCCCGCCGCGGCCATCAGCCAGTACATCCATTCACCCGGGAGTTGACTCGAGACGAGTCGCGAGACCACGCGTCCCAGCGTCGCTACCGACAGGATGATGCCGACCGCGGCGCCTCGCCATGCGCCCTGCCGGCCGGCCAAACGCTCGCCTGCGAACTCCGGGAGCAGCAGCTGCGCCATTCCAACGATGGTCATGAGGACCACGCCGACGCCTACGATGTGGCGCACGGCGTCGAGTTCCGGAAACGGGACCGGGAGGCCTCGGAACGCGGCTCGAACGGCGAAGCCCGCTAGCAGCAGGCCCGCGATCGTGAGCCACGCCATTGCCGGCTGGAGCGTGTAAGCGAATGGCTTCGAGGCGGGCCGCAGCCGCGTCGGGGGCCGCCACCAGCCTGTGAACATGGTGGACCACACGACTCCCACACCGACGAGGACCATGCCGGCGTCGCTCGTGCGCCAGCCTCGGCCCGCCTCGAACACGCCGAGCAGCGCCCCGACGACCGCCAGCGCGAGGCCCAGCTGGATGAGCGTCCACGCAGTGGCGATGCCTGCCAGCGTGGGTCGCTTCGCGGCGAAGAAGATCGGGAACGACCGCACCGCCACCCCGAGGATGAACATGAGGTGGAAGCCGAAGAACTGGAGGAAGATCAGGATGTCGTTTCGCGACTGGGGCAGCACCACCCCGCGGTCCACAGCCAGCTCGGTGAGCCACACCGCTCCGAGGAGCGCCTGCACGAGGAACCAGAACGCGCCCGCCAGGAAGAACGGCGCGAAGGGCTGGCCTGCGCGAACGGCTCGCCACGCGAGCGGCATCGCGTTCGCCGCAAAGCACAGTGCCCCCGCGAGCTCCGCCCACCCCGCCAGCATCAAGACCGCGGCCCCCACCTCGAAGTTCGCGGCGGGCTGGCCGGCGGCCCTCGCCAGGACGCCGCCCGCGAGGAGGACGAGGGAGATCGGCACGAGGCCCGGGTACGGCAGCCGTTGAGCGCCCGTGAATCCAGGAAGAATCCGGTATCCAACACCGACGATGAACAGCCCGACAAAGCCCACGGTCTGGAGGTGACCGTGCACCTGGGCGTGCGAGATCCACTGCGTGTCGACCCGCCCACCCAGCGCGATCTCGAGGGGCAGCGAGACGGCGAGCAGCAGCCCGCCGAGCAGCCCGAAACCGAGCGCCGCGCCGATGAACCAGACGTGCGCCCGTTCCATCATGGGTCCACCGCCCGCCGTCCTGAACCGTGGTCCCGGCGTACGCCTGTGAGCCTCTCGGGAGGTTAGCGCTCGACTTCCTGGGGCGGTTCGGCGCCGATCGTGAGCATCAGCGTCGAGTCCTCGAGCGCACGTACGCTGTGCCGAACGGCCGCGTCGAACGCGACCATCCTGCCCTTCGGGGCGTCGAACGACTCATCGTTCAGGATGACCTCGACGTGGCCATCGAGGATCGACACGATCGCCGGACCAGGAGCCGCGTGCTCATCGAGGCTGGTGCCCGACCTCATGTGCAGCAGCACCACACTCAGGCCACTCTGCCGGACCAGCGTCACACCGCGGCGATCCTGCTCGCCGAGCATCGCCTTCAGCTCCTGCGCCGCCTCTGCGAGGTCGATCTGCAGGTGCTCACCCTGAAGCGTGTGCGTCCTCAGGTATTCGCGTCGTCCGATGTCGGCCATGTTGCCCTCCAGTTCTGTCTCGCTGGGTCTCCCAACGAGTGTCCCTGTCGCGTCCATGTTGGCGAGGGCATGTGTTGAGCGCGGTGACAGAAGTCACGGACATCTCAGGAGAGGGCCGAAAGCTTCCTGGGATCCAGCAGCCGAATCTCGCCGCGGTCCACTTCGATCGCGCCCGAAGCCTCGATGACGCGCAACGCCCGCGCCACCACCTCGCGGCTCGTCCCCGCCATCTCCGCGATCTCCTGCTGAGTGACTCGGCGCGAGAGGTCGACCCCTGCACCGATACCGGGATGGGGCGCGACCGCCTGGAGCAGCACGCGGGCAACACGTTCCGATACCTGGCGGAAGGCGAGGTCTTCGACGAGCTCGACGAGGTGTCTCATCCGCCCCGCCAGTGCCTGCACCATCGCGGCCGCGAACTCGCCGTCGCTCGTGAGCAACTCGACGACCACCGGTCGCGAGATCACGAGCAACTCGCTGGCTTCGACAGCGGACGCAGTCGCTGGATTCGGGCCACCGTCGAGGGCAGCCACCTCGTTAAACGTGCCGCCGGCGGACACGTGCCGCAGCACCTGCTCGCGGCCTCCCGGGGAGAGCTTGGAGACCTTGATCAGCCCGCTCTCCACGAGGTAGAGGCCGGCGCACGGCTCGTCCTGCATGAAGAGGATCGCCCCCGCCTCGGGGGTCAGCCTCGTCGCCCGCTCGAGGAGAGCGTCACGTGCCCTCGACGGGATCGCCTCGAGGAACGGGGCCGGCTCCGGTGCGTCGGGACTAACCCCCGCTGTGTCTCTCATGCTCGGGAACGTACAGGGAAGTCCGCAGGGCGTCGACTCGCGGAAGAGCCGCGGTTTGTAACGCAAACCCGCCGGTCAGGAGGTGCCCGCTCAGGCCTTTGAAGCGCAGCGAACAGCACGCTCGTCAACGCGAGTGAAGGAGCCACTATGCGAGCGCTGACCTGGCACGGCCCTCGGGACGTGCGAGTGGAAACCGTCCCCGACCCGCTCATCCGCGAGCCGACCGACGCCATTATCCGCGTGACTTCGACGGCGATCTGCGGCTCCGACCTCCACCTCTACGAGGTACTCGGACCGTTCCTCACCGAGGGCGACATCCTTGGCCACGAGGCGATGGGCATCGTCGAAGACGTCGGCTCGGCGGTCGACCAGATCCAGCCAGGCGACCGCGTCGTGGTCCCCTTCAACATCTCCTGCGGCCGCTGCTTCATGTGCGATCGACAGTTGTACGCACAGTGCGAGACCACACAGGTGCGAGAAGAGGGGATGGGAGCCGCGCTGTTCGGCTACACCCGCCTCTATGGCTCGGTCGCCGGAGGTCAGGCGGAGTACCTGCGAGTGCCACAGGCGCACTTCGGTCCGATCAAGGTGCCCGAGGGCGTGCCGGACGAGCGGTACCTCTACCTGTCAGACGTCCTCCCGACGGCTGCGCAGGCGGTCGAGTACGCGAACATCCCCAAGAACGGCACGCTGCTGGTGTTCGGCCTGGGCCCGATCGGCCAGATGAGCGCACGCCTCGCTCGCAATCGCGGGTTCCGAGTTATTGGCGTCGATCCCGTGGCGGAACGTCGGGAGCTGGCGGCCCGCCACGGCGTGGATGTGTTGCGCTGGGACGACACCGACGACCCGGAAACCATCCTCACGATGACTGATGGCCGTGGCGCCGACTCTGTCATCGACGCCGTTGGCATGGAGGCGCACGGTTCGCTTCCCGCCAAGTTGGCGCACAGCCTCCTGCGCTACGTCCCCGATGCCGTCGCGGAACCGATGATGCGCAAGGCCGGCGTCGACCGGCTCGCCGCGCTGCATCGGTCCATCGAGTCGGTGCGTCGAGGCGGCACGCTCTCGATCATCGGCGTCTACGGCGGGATGGCGGACCCGCTGCCAATGCTGCAGCTGTTCGACAAGGGCGTGCAGGTCCGCATGGGCCAGGCTCACGTACGGCGCTGGATCGACGACCTGATGCCACTCGTGACGGCCGACGATGACCCGCTTGGCCTCGAGACGTTCGCGACGCACCGGCCACCGCTCGAGGACGCGCCCCAGGCGTACGAGATGTTTCAGAAGAAAGAGGACGGGGCGTTCAAAGTCGTGCTGAAGCCGTAACCCTCTCGCCCGCCGTCGTTGCTGGGCCGACCTCCTCGGGCCGCCCCACGGGGTAGGTGGGGTACTGAAGCAGCTCCTTGCCGGCGGAGCGGCCGAGCGCCGTCAGTGCGTGAACCGCCCGCCCTTGCTCCTCGAGGGCCATCGCTCCACGCTGCCGCGTTGGAGACGCAGTCCGCCGCGGCAGGATGAGACGGTCGGCGAGCGTGAGGATGCGAACGGTGACACCCGGCGCGACCCCGTGGAGGCGCGCCACGACGGTCGCCGGAAGCGTGATCGTTCGTACCGGCTCGCGGCGGGCGATTGCATCGACGATCTGCCGCGCGGCGCGCCCCGCATCCATCGAGACGCCCGGCAGCGATGCACTGAGGGAGAACCAGCGTGCCTCCTCCTCGACGCGTCCCGCGAACTCCCCGTTGAGGTGTGAACCGGTGCGCATCAGGCCCGGAACGATCGTCGTCACGCTCACGCCGGTACCGCCAAGCTCCGCGCGCAGTCCCTCGGAGAAGCCAACCGCGGCGAACTTCGCGCTGACGTAGGGCAACAGGTGAGGGACCGCGAGCCGCCCCGCGATCGAGGTGATGTTGACGATCCGCCCGCCGCCGCGCTCGAACATGCGCGGCAACGTCCAGAACGTGGTGTAGAGGATGCCGTCGAACATCGTCCGCCGCGCGTCCTCGAAATCCTCCGTGGTCAGCGACTCGATCGGCCCCACTTGGATCATCCCGGCGTTGTTCACGAGGATGTCGATCGGCCCAAGGCGCTTCTCGGTCGCCTCGAGGAACTCCTCTACGGCCGCACGATCGCCGACGTCGCACGGCTGAGCGAAGACCTCGAAGCCCTCCCGCCGAAGCAGGTTCGCCGCCTCATTGAGTCGGTCACCGTCACGAGCGCAGATCGCGAGACGGCAGCCGCGCCGCCCAAACTCGCGGCCGAGCGCCAGACCGAGTCCCCGTGAACCACCGGTAATCACAACCACCTCCCCGTCGAGCGCTGGGACGGGGCGCAGCCGTCGAAGCGCAGCCGCACCGACGGCAACCAGTCCGGATGCAACGACCGCACGCCTGAACGCCGCCATCGCGAACCTCCTTGTAGTGCGCCACCGAGGGCTCCGCGAGCGGACCTCGTCGGTCGAGCGGTCGCGGCCTGTTACGAGCGACCTCGGGCTTGTCGGCGATCACGCCGATCGCGCTAGGCACCCACCCGCCGGACCTCAACCTGCCCGTTCATCACCCTCGTCTCGTACGAGGGCAACGGGAAGACGGCGGGCCCATGAGCCACCGACCCGTCGTGGACATCGAAACAGGAGCCATGCCAGGGGCAGACGAGAAAGTCGCCGTCCAGGCGGCCTTCGGCGAGCCGAGCGCCCATGTGCGGACAGCGGCCCGCGTACGCGCGTATCTGGCCGTCCGCGCGTACGAGCACCAGTTCGCCACCATCAACCTCGACACCGCGCGGCCGACCCTCAGCGAGCTCGCTCTCCTGGAGGACGGCGGTGAAGTCCGCCGGTTCCGGGATCGGCCGCGAGTGGTCCACGCCCATGAGCCGCCGGGAGAGGAGGTCACCGCCGAGGTAGGCGCTCGCCATAGCGACCAGCAGGCTCAACAGCGCCGAGAGTCGCGCCCGCCGGCGCTTCCCTCGAGCCCGCAACAGCAGCGATTGGATGCCCATGAGACTCGCGACCGAGTTCATGCCCGCGTGCGCGAGACCGATCGGCCTCGCGCGCCCCTCCGCGTGTTGCCAGTCGCTCGCGCCACTGGCGGCGGTCGGAACCGTCGCGAGGAGCGCCAGTGCCAACGTGGCATCGGCCCCGGCGCGGACGCGCTTCAGCCCCAGCGAGTCCAGCAGGTCCAGCGCGGCACACGCCGTGAGCGCCCCGAGGACGACGTCGGTGAGCGGTGGGTGAAGCGGATGCCCGATGTATTTGCCATGCAGGGCGTCCTCGACCCGATCGCGCTGCGCCGGGGGCATGCGCGCGTAGAAGGCGGTAATCCGCTCCTGCACCTTCAGCGCGATGCGGTTGGCCTGCTCGGAATGGCCCAGTCGCTCTACTGCTCGGTCCGCCCACATCGCCGCCTCCATCTCTCCTGATCCAGCGTCCCACGGCCGGAAAGGGGCGCTCCGTTTCGGAGAGCGCGGATCACGCGCTTGTAGTCGACGCCAGACTCGAATGAAGAGGAGAGCGAATGCCTATCCATGCCCGCGGACGGTGCGCCGGACACCACCCCGGCCCTGTGGCACGAGGGCGACACCTTCATCCCCCGGCGTGCCCGCCGGCATCGCTCCGACGTCTTCCGCACGCGGCTGCTGCTGCAGCCAACGACCTGCATGACCGGAGCCGACGCGGCGCGCGGTACCTCGCCTTCCTCGCGATGGCGCTCCACTCCTACCCGGAGCAGCGTGCTCACCTCGAGGCCGGCGGATACGAGCCGGAGTGGCGGTGCAGGAGGTGAGAGCCTCTATCCGTTCTTTCCATTCGTGGCCGCTCGCGTCCGCCGTGACTTCGAATCGAACGGCCGCCGCTTCGAGGCAGGCACCCGCACGCTCCTCGACCTCCACGGCACGAATCACGACGACCGGCTCTGGACGAGCCCCTACGCCTTCGAGCCCGACCGCTTCCGCGCCTGGGACGGCAACCCCCACACGCTCATCCCACCGGGCGGCGGCGATCGCTACTCGCAGCATCGCTGCGCCCGAGAGGGATCACCATCGAACTGATGAAGGTGGCGCTCGCCTTCCTCACCGAACGCGTTCGCTACGAGGTGCCGCGCCAGGATCTGCGCCTCCCGCTCTCCCGCATAGCGGCCGCGCCGAACAGCCGCTTCGTCATCGCGAACCTGCACGCGAGGTAGCCTCCTCCCGGTCCACCATCGAGCACGCTCCCAGCCATCACCCCTAAGACCGGCACCAACCGCACCGTCACGGAGCGCCTTCATCGTTCGATGCTCGCATCCGGACCGCACAATCCGTTATAGATGTGATTACATGCGTCCTACCACAGACGCTGGAGCAGGAAAGGAGACGGGTTCTCCATCCCGGAGGGAACCGGCGGCCTCGAACGAGGTATCCGGACATCGCCCAAGCAGGCGCGCGAGGAGGCCGAGACATGGCTGAGATGAACTACTGGTCAAGACGATCGTTTGGACGGCGCGCGGCGTTGCGAGGCGCCGGCGTCGGCATCGCGGGGCTGGCGGGCGCCGCCCTCATCGGTTGCGGCGGCGAAGACACAGCCGAGCCGACCACGGCCGCGGGCGGCGGCGGTGCGACCGGCACGGCGGCCGCTAGCGGCGGCGACGGCAAGGTCCCCGCGGACCAGGTACGCGTCGCGCCCGGACGTTACGAGGGTCAGCCCCCTCCCACCCCCGCAGAGCAGAATCCGTTGGTTAACGCTCGGTACGGCGGAACGCTCACGCACCGCTACCTCGACCCGCCGCACATGGACTTCAACCGGACGCTGTCGTGCACCGTCAATACGACGATGGACTACACGAACAACAAGCTCACGCGCGCCAAGCTCGGCGCGTCCTCGAACTACAACCTGATCGAGATTGAGCCTGATCTCGCGGAGTCGTGGGAGGGCAATCCGGAGGCGACGCAGTTCACCTTCCATTTGCGCCGCGGCGTGAAGTTCCAGAACGTCGAGCCGGTCAACGGGCGCGAGTTCACGTCCGAGGACGTGCTGCTCTCGTACGAGCGCTACCGAGCCGGCGGCACGCAGAAAGACGTCTTCAGCGAAGTCGAGTCGTTCGAGACGCCGGACGAGTACACGCTGATCGCCAACCTGACCCAGCCGCTGATTGACTTCCCACGCAATATCGCCGCGTGGTCATTCATCTGGCCCAAGGAGCTGGTCGAGGACCCCGAGTACCTCGCACAGCACGCTGTCGGTACCGGCCCCTTCATCCAGGAGGAATGGACACCGAAGGAGCGGTCGGTCTTCGCGAAGAACCCGGACTACTGGGAGGAGGGTCTTCCGTTCCTCGACCGCGTGATCACGATCGAGCAGAACGACACCGCGACGCTTCGAGCCGGCTACCAGACCGACAACTTCTTCGACTGGGGCGCCCGCGACGAAACGGACGCCCAGGACATGCTCCGGGCGACCTCGGACTCCGTGAACGCCGTAGCCGAGGGTATCCAGGGCGCGAACAGCAACGTCTTCCGCTTCCAGATGAACAACCCCGCGCTACAGGACGAGCGCGTGCGGCGTGCCATCAGCATGGCGATCGACCGCGAGGGCTACGCCCTCGCGCGCAGCGACATCAGCCAGGGCTTCTCAAAGCCCTCGATCTCGTGGCAGGTACTGTTCGACACCCGGCCCAGCCTCGCCGACCAGGGTCCCTGGTACCAGTTCAACCAGGAGGAGGCCGCGAACCTGCTATCGGCGGCCGGTTACACGGCCGACAGTCCGCTCTCGTTCGAGATCACGGGCTTCTACCTCAACTCGTTCTACGAGTTCGCCTCCGCGATCCTGCCCGGCATGAACGAGACGCCGGGGCTCAACCTGACGTTCCGCCAGGTCGACCTGCCGACGGGCGTCGTGTTGCTGAACGACCGCAACTTCGAGTGGGCGACGGGCATGACCTTCGGGCCACCGGCGTACTCCGTGGACCAGTCGGTCTTCCCCTTCTACCACTCGAACGGCGGCGCCAACTTCGGCAACCTCAACGATCCGGAGATGGACCGCCTGGTCGAGGCCCAACGGAGGGAGCAGAATCCCGAGGCGCAGAAGGAGATCTGGCTCGACATCTGGAACCGCGAGCTGGACATCGTCTACGACGTGTTCCTCCCTCTGAGCGGTGGTAACGGCGGCTCCTTCTGGCACAACTACGTGATCAACTGGCGACCGCACGGCATCGGGAGTTCCACCTGCTACGGCAACGGCCAGATTCGCAGCGTCTGGCTGGACGAAGGCGCACCGGGCGCCGCGACGATCGTGGACCGAGGCCCGCGCCGGGCGTAGTCCGGCCTCCCGTAGGAGTTGCAGAAGGGGCGCTCTTCGGAGCGCCCCTTCAGGCTCCGTCAGCGACCCCCACCGATCGGCGGCACGAGGTAGATCTCCGCGTCCGGCGCGACCTCCATCACGAGCTCACCGCCCTCGAGGATGGTGCCGTCGATCGCGATCGCGATGTCCGAGCGGATGTCGCCGTCCTCGACCACGCGCGAGGCGAGCGCGGGGCACTCGCGACCCACCGCCTCGAAGACCTGGCGCAGCGTGCGACCCTCGACCTCGAAACGGTCGCGGCCATCGGTCAACTGGCGTAGCGACGCCGGAACGACGAGGACGGGCATTGACCCTCCCCTTCCCCGTCAGGCCCCCTGCGCGTCGAGCTCCTCGAGAATGACGCGCGGCGATGCGGGAAGCCTCGTGATGCGGATGCCGACGGCGTCGTAGATGGCGTTCGCGATCGCGCCGAGCGGGGGCACGATCGGCACTTCGCCCACACCGCGGACTCCGTACGGGTGGCCGGGATTCGGCACCTCGACGAGCACCGTATCGATCATCGGGATGTCGTTCGCGACGGGCATGCGGTAGTCGAGGAAGGACGAGTTCAGCATCCGGCCGTCCTCGTCGTAGATGTACTCCTCGTTCAGCGCCATCCCGATGCCCTGCACGGCCCCGCCCTGGATCTGGCCCTCGACATACGAGGGGTGCACTGCCGTACCGACGTCCTGGATCGCGGTGTAGCGGAGGATGGTGACCTTGCCAGTCTCGCGGTCGACGTGAACGTCGGCGATGTGCGCGCCGTAGCAGGCGCCCACCTTCCCGACGTTCGTCGCCACGATGTCCGCGTGACCCTGGATGTTGCCGCCGGTGGCCGGTAGCCGGCGTGCGGCTTCCTTGAAGGTCATCGTCTTCCCGTCGGGCCCCCGGAGGACGGCGCCGTCCGGGTCGTAGGTCACCTGGTCGGGAGTCACTTCCCAGATGCGCGCGACCCGCTCCTCGAGCTGCTTGCGGATGTCGAGCGCAGCCTCGTAGACGGCCCAGCCGGTAGCGAACGTCGTCCGGCTGCCGCCAGTGTTGCCGGTGAAGCCGATCGTGTCGGTGTCACCGACGAGCGAGTTGATGTCCTCGTACGGGATGCCGAGCGTCTCGGCGAACTGCATCGCCAGGCTCGCACGCTGCCCCCCGATGTCGACCGACCCGGTCACGAGGGTGACGCGGCCGTCGGAGTGGACCATGGCATACGCGCTCGACTCGCCGCCGCCGTTCTGCCAGAAGCCCATCGCGACGCCGCGTCCGACGTCGACGCCGAGCATCTCCGAGCGGTAGTGCGGATGCGCGGTCACCGCGTCCATCACTTGGCGCGCGCCGATCGAGCCGTGCAGCGCACCGTCGCTGCGAGGCGTGCCTTCCTGAGCGCAGTTCAGTTGCCGCAGTTCCATCGGGTCCATGTCGAGTCGCACCGCGAGCTCGTCCATGATCGATTCGATGGCGAACTCCGAGGCCGGCGCACCAGGGGCACGGTAGGCCGCGACCTTCGGTTTGTTGAGCACGACATCGAGGCCCACGATGCGCTGGTTCGGCACGAGGTACGGACCCAGGGCGCAGCGCGCACCGCCGGCAACGGGCGAGCCCGGGTAGGCGCCGGCCTCGTACTCGAGGCGCACGTCCGCGGCGACGAGCTTGCCGTCCCGCTTCGCCCCGATGCGCACCCACGACCGCGTGCCCGAGGTCGGCCCGGTGGCCTCGAGGACCTCCGTTCGGTTCATCGTGATCTGGACCGGGCGGCCGGTCTTCTTCGACAGCAAGGCCGCAAGCGGCTCGAGGTAGACGACGTTCTTCGCGCCGAAGCCCCCACCGATCTCCGCGGGGATCACGCGCAGGTCGCCGATCGGGATGTTGAGAACACGAGCGACGTTGGTACGGATGCCGAAGGCGCCCTGCGTACTCGTCCAGATGGTGACCTTGCCGTCGCGGCCCCAGACGGCGGTGCCGTTGTGCGGCTCGATGTAGCCCTGGTGCGCCATCGAGGTCTCGTACTGGCGCTCGAGGATGATGTCCGCTTCGGCGAACCCGGCCTCGATGTCACCGACACCCAACTCGAGGGTTCGCGCCACGTTCGAGGGCTTGCCGTCTGGTGAGGCGAAGAGACCCTCGACGAGAGCGGCCTTGCCGTCGTCGTGCAGGATGGGGGCGTTCGGTAGCAGCGCGTCACCGATGGTCGTGACCGCAGGCAGCACCTCGTACTCGACCTCGATCAGTTGGAGGGCGTCCTCGGCGATGTGGTGATCGGTCGCGGCGACGGCAGCCACGGGATGGCCTCGAAACAGCACCTTGCGCCGCGCGAGGATTCGCTCGGTATCCCAGACGCTGGGCTGCGGACCGCGGACGGTCTGCATCACGGGTTCGGACGGCTCGGGGAAGTCAGCGTGGGTGATCACCGCGAGCACGCCCGGGAGCGCCAGCGCCTTCGAGACGTCGATGCGCTTGATGATGGCGTGCGCGTGGGGGCTGCGCTTCACGCGGCCGGAAAGCATGCCGGCCATGCGCACGTCGGCGCCGTAGACGGCCCGGCCAGTGACCTTGTCGACGCCGTCCGGACGGATGGGCCGCGTGCCAACGACCGAGTAGGGTCGTTCAACCGTCGTCATTGCCGTCGTCCTCTCGTCGGTCACGGACTCGCCGAGGTCGCGTGTGTGCGCTGAGTCGCGCCGATGATACACATCCTTCTGGCACGTTCGAGACCCTGCGCGAGTGCCAAGAGCGTGGCATAATCCGCCGACGCCGCCGCCGGTCGAGGCAGCGGTCGGGAAGGTGACCCGATTGCAGGCTGTCCGTTACGCTCGCGCCGGTTCGCTGCAGGAGGCCGTCCGGCTACTTGCGGATGGCGGGGAGACCGCTCGTGTCCTCGCGGGTGGAACCGATGTGATCGTGCAGGCTCGCGAGCGCCGCCGTGACATCCGTCTCTTCGTCGACATCAAGCACATCCCCGAGATGATGGCAATTGGTCCTGGAGAGGACGGCGGCCTGAGCATCGGGGCGGCCGTGCCGCTGTACAAGGTCTACGGCAACTCCGACGTCCAACGCCGCTACCCAGCGCTCGTACAGTCCTCGCGCGTCATCGGCGGCACCGCCATCCAGGGGCGTGCATCGCTCGGCGGCAACCTCGCAAACGCGTCACCCGCTGCCGATTCGATCCCCGCAATGATTGCGCTCGGTGCGGTCGCAAGAACCGCCGGGCCTGAGGGGGGACGCGCGATTCCCGTCGCCGCGTTCTGCGCCGGGCCGGGACGCAGCATTCTTCAGCCCGGCGAGGTACTCGTGTCGATCGACCTCCCGGCCCCCGCGAGCCGCGGCGGCTCCGCGTGGGAGCGCTTCATCCCGCGCAACGAAATGGACATCGCCGTCGTCAACGCCGCGGCCTACGTCGCGCTGAACGGCGACGTCATCGAGGACGCCCGCCTGGCGATCGGGGCGGTCGCGCCAACGCCGCTCGCCCTCGATGAGGCCGCGCGGGCGCTGATCGGTCGCAGGCTGGACGACGAGACCATCGACGCGGCTGCGCGCGCAGCGTCCGAGGCGGCACGCCCGATCTCGGACATGCGCGGCAGCGAGCAGCAACGACGTCGCCTGACTGGCGTTCTGATGGGGCGAGTACTGCGCCGGGCAGCCGCTCGGGCGCGCGGTGAGGAGACCGCCGAATGACGACCGACGAGCGCGTGGTCGTCACGGCCACGATCAACGGCGACGAGGTCACATGGATCTCCTCGTCTCGCGACTCCCTGCTGGAGGCGTTGCGCGACCGCATCGGCCTCACAGGGACCAAGGAGGGCTGTAACAACGGGAACTGCGGCGCCTGCTCCGTGATCATGGACGGCCGCCTGGTCAACTCCTGCCTCGTGATGGCAGCGGAGGCCGAGGGCGCAACGGTGACCACCGTCGAGGGCCTCGCCAGGGGCGAGCACCTCCACCCGCTACAGAGCGCGTTCCTCGAAGAAGCCGCGCTGCAGTGCGGCATCTGTACGCCGGGATTCCTCGTGGCATCAAAGGCGCTGCTCGACGGCAACCCCACGCCTGACGAGCACGAGATCCGCTTCTGGTTGGCGGGCAACCTTTGCCGCTGCACCGGCTACGACAAGATCATCCGCGCCGTACAGTCGGCCGCCGAGACCATGAGCGGCGAGGACGCGAAGTAGCGCTCGGCTTCAGCGCAGCCGCTCGAGGTCGTCGACCCGCAGGTAGAGCGGGCCACGGGCGCCCCGCGGCATGCTGTAGCCCACACCGCGAGCCTCGATGCGCCGCATCAGCGTCACCAGGTCGATACCGACGATGGGCGCTGCGTCAGCGACGGCGATGAGATTGGCGCGCTCGGCGGCGGCGGCCACGTCGCGCAACGCGCGCGCAGCGGCCGCGTGCTCCTCCTCGCGAGCTCGCACCCACTCGAGCGCACCGGGATCGCCGCCGACGGCGAGGCGGAGTTGGCTGGCTACGACTTCCGGCGCGACGCTGCGTGTTCGTTCGTGCGCTTCGAGCGCGGCCAGCACCTCGGGCGGCTCGCACTCGCTTATGAGACTCGGGCGCACAGTAACTCCTCTAAGTTCACGGTGATCGTAGGAATTGAACACCGCCTGCCGCGCAAGCGCACGTAACGCCCGTAATCCACAAGTGTGGAGTGGTTCGAACGATCCCCGTATCCGCTTTCAGGTCGCAAGGAAGACCGGGCGGGCAATACGAGCGCACTACAGATGTCATTGTCACAATTATCCGGGAATCACACCGCGTGCTTCCACCCGAGATAACGTGCGCGGTATTACGTCCCTCATCGGCTGGCGTTTGCCAGCCGAATAGCGAGAGGGCGCTGCAAGCAAGATGCCAGAGGGAACGAACTACTGGGGTCGGAGGTCGTTCAGCCGCAGGTCTGCCATCCGGGGTGGCGGTATTGGTATCGCAGGGCTCGCCGGCGCGGCACTCATCGGCTGTGGCGGCGGCGACGACGGCGGAAGCGGGGCCGAGGGCGGTGGTGCCACCGCGACGCCGATGCAGAACATTCTCTCGGAGGGAGCCGGTACCACGGCGACTGCCACCGGTGCCGACGCGACGCCGGTGCCCGCGGATCAGGTCCGCGTCGCCCCCGGCTTGTACGACGTGCAGGTCCCGCCTTCCGCCGCCGAGCTCAACCCGCTCGTCAACGGCCGGTACGGCGGCACCCTGCTCACCACGTACCTCGACCCACCGCACATGGACATCAACCGCACGCTGTCCTGCACCATCTTCACGACCAACAACTACACCAACAGCAAGGTGACCCGGGCCAAGGGCGGCGCCACCGCCCACCCGTTCATCATCGAGCTCGAGGGTGATCTGGCGGAGTCGTGGGAGGCGAACCCGGACTCGACGCAGTTCACCTTCCACATCCGTCCCGGCATCAAGACTCACAATGTCGACCCCACCAACGGTCGGATCTTCGACGCCGAAGACATCAAGCTCGCGATGGAGAAATACAAGGCCGGTGGCTCGCAGGCCGACGTCTACGCGCAGGTCGAGTCGATCGAGACCCCTGACGCGAACACGCTGGTCGTGAACCTGAGCCAGCCCCTCGCGGACTTCCCCACCAACATCGCGGCGTACTCGTTCATGTGGCCGCGCGAGCTCACTGAGAACGATGAACTCCGCGGACAGCGCGCAGCCGGCACGGGCGCGTTCATTCAGCAGGAGTGGATCCCCAAGGAGCGGTCAGTCTTCGTCAAGAACCCTGACTACTTCGAGGAGGGGCTGCCCTTCCTCGACCGCGTGATCACGGTCGTCCAGAACGACACCGCGGCACTCGCAGCCGGCTTCAAGACGAACAACTTCTTCGGCTGGAGCGCAGACAACGACGAAGAAGTCCAGTCGATGTTCGAGCAGGTCGACGACATGGTTTTCGTCAAGTCGCCGATCTCGCGCGGGGCGAACGTCAACGGCTGGCACTTCCAGCTCACCAACCCCGTGTTCCAGGACGAGCGAGTCCGGCGCGCCATCAACATGGGCTGGGATCGCGCCGAGCTCGACCTCGTCCGCAACGCCGGAGACAACCAGAACCCGGAGGGCCCCTACTCCAACGCGCCGATGCCCTGGTCGTCGATGTACGACGAGTACCCGACCGCCACGGTGAACGGCCAGTGGTACGTCTTCGACCCGGCGCAGTCGAGCCAGCTGCTGCAGGCCGCCGGGTACAGCGCCGACAACAAGCTCAAGTGGGAGCATGTGACCTGGTACGACCGGGTCTCCTCAGCCGAGGTGATCATTCCCGCCCTGAACGCCAACCTCCCCGAGGTCGAGGTGTCCTTCCGCCAGGTCGACAACCCGACGCAGGTGACGATGCTCTCCGACCGGAACTTCGCAGAGACGATGGGCATCGTCTGGGGTCCGCCCGCCTACTCGATGGACCAGTGGACATACGCCTGGTGGCACACCACTGGCAGCCTCAACTACAACGCGTCCGGAAACGCCGAGATGGACGCGCTGCTCGAGCAGCAGCGCGCGGAGTCCGACACTGAGGCGAAGAAGGAGATCTGGTCGAAGATGTGGAACATCATCCACGACCAGGTCTGGAACTTCTGGTGGCCCGAGGCTCTGGCCCGGACGTCGTTCCACAACTACGTGCTCAACTATCGCCGCCACGGCATCCGCTCGACATGGAGCTGCTACAACAGCGACACGATCCGCGCGGTCTGGCTCGACGAAGGTCACAGGATGCAGGGGCAGTAGCGAGCCCAGGCAAGGACGTGGGAGAAGCTCGGCTACCGCCGGGCTTCTCCTTACGGACAAATGTCGCATGTACTCGCCACTCGTGATGTATCAATTGTGGTTGAAATAACAACCGGGGCTTCCCTAGCGAATCACGTTCGCCGTATCACGTATTGAATCGGTAACGGCAACGTGCCGTTTCGATCAGCTGGAGGGAAGCACAAGAAGCATGCCAGGGGGAACCAACTACTGGACGCGACGGCCGGTCAGCCGTCGCAGTGCTATCCGGGGAGGCGGTATCGGCCTCGCGGGCCTCGCCGGGGCCGCGCTGATTGGCTGCGGCGGCAGCGATGACGGAGGCGGCGGCACGACCGAGGGCGGTGGCACCACCGCCACGCCGATGCAGAACATCCTCTCCGAGGGTGGAGGCACCACGGCGACGGCGACCGGTGCGGACTCGACTCCCGTCCCTGCCGATCAGGTTCGTGTCCCGACCGGCTTGTACGACGTGCAGATCCCGCCGTCCCCGGCCGAGCTCAACCCGCTCGTCAACGGCCGGTACGGCGGCACCCTGCTCACCACGTACCTTGACCCGCCGCACATGGACATCAACCGCACGCTGTCCTGCACCATCTTCACCACCAACAACTACACCAACAGCAAGGTGACGCGCGCTCGCGGTGGCGCTGCGGCGCATCCCTTCATCATCGAGCTCGAGGGTGACCTCGCCGAGTCCTGGGAATCGAACCCGGACGCGACGCAGTTCACCTTCCACATCCGCGAGGGCATCAAGACCCACAACGTCGACCCCACGAACGGACGCGTGTTCGACGCTGAGGACATCAAGCTCGCGATGGAGAAGTACAAGGCCGGCGGGTCGCAGGCCGACGTGTACGCCCAGGTCGAGTCGATCGAGACGCCTGACGCGAACACCGTCGTCGTCAACCTCAGCCAGCCGCTCGCGGACTTCCCGACGAACATCGCGGCGTGGTCCTTCATGTGGCCGCGTGAACTGACGGAGAACGACGAGCTGCGCGGGCAACGCGCCGCCGGCACCGGCCCGTTCATCCAGCAGGAGTGGACCCCCAAGGAGCGGTCGGTCTTCGTCAAGAACCCCGACTACTTCGAAGAGGGACTCCCCTTCCTCGACCGGGTGATCACCGTCGTCCAGAACGACACCGCGGCGCTCGCGGCCGGCTTCAAGACGCACAACTTCTTCGGTTGGACCGTCTCGACCGACGAAGAGGCCGACTCGATGCTCAACCAGGTCGACACGATGGTGTACGTGAAGTCCCCGATCTCTCGCGGGGCCAACGTCAACGGCTGGCACTTCCAGCTCACCAACCCCGTCTTCCAGGACGAGCGTGTCCGCCGCGCGATCAACATGGGCTTCGACCGCGTCGAGCTCGACCTCGCGCGCAACCAGGGCGACAACCAGAACCCCGAAGGCCCGTACTCCAACGCGCCGATGCCGTGGTCCTCGCTCTACGACGAGTACCCCACCGCCGCGGTCAACGGCCAGTGGTACGTCTTCGACCCGGCGCAGGCGAGCCAGCTGCTACAGGCCGCGGGCTACAGCGCCACGAACAAGCTCAAGTGGGAGCACGTCACCTGGTACGACCGGGTCTCCTCGGCCGAGGTGATCATCCCGGCGCTGAACCAGAACCTCCCCGAGGTCGAGGTCACCTTCCGCCAGGTCGACAACCCCACGCAGGTCACGATGCTCTCCGACCGCAACTTCGCGGAGACGATGGGCATCGTCTGGGGGCCGCCGAGCTACTCGATGGACCAGTGGTCCTACGCCTGGTGGCACACCCAGGGCAGCCTCAACTACAACGGCTCCGGTAACGCCGACATGGATGCGTTGCTCGAGCAGCAGCGTGCCGAGACCAACGCCGAAGCGCGCAACGAGATCTGGTTCAAGATGTGGGACATCATCCACGACCAGGTCTGGAACTTCTGGTGGCCCGAGCCCCTCAACCGGACGGCCCACCACAACTACGTGCTCAACTACCGCCGTCACGGCATCACCGGTTCGTGGGCCTGCTACAACAGCGACACGTTCCGCTCGGTCTGGCTCGACGAGGGCCACCAGATGCAGGGCCAGAGCTAGCAGCACAACCTCCGCCCCTCGGAGTTGGACACGAGGCCCGGCATTCGCCGGGCCTCGTGGTGCTTTCCCTGAGCGTAGTCGCAGTGGCTGGTAGTGTTGCCCGCGTCCCGCTCGCCTCGCGAGTGGCGATCGGCGTATCGACGGAAGGTGAGCAGGCAGCAGTGAGCCGTCTACCCACCGACCCCGACCGCCAGTCCCGGCCGCGTGCGTGGGAGGCTTTCCGCCACCGCGACTACACGCTCCTCTGGACCGCCTCCTCCGCCGCGAACATGGTCATGTGGATGCGCATTCTCGGGACTGCGCAGTGGATCTTCGACGAGACCGGCTCCGCCGCCCAACTCGGCCTCATCGGCGTCGTTCAGCTCATCGTGCAGATCCCCGCCCTGCTGTGGGGAGGCACGCTGGCAGACCACATCGACCGAAAACGGTTGATGGCGGTCTCGAACGGCGTTCCGCTCGTCGTCATGCTCGCGCTTGGCGTCCTCGACGCAGCGGGAAGCCTCAACCTCGGTCTGGTCTACCTCTCGATCGCCGTGATGTCGGTCGCGCAGATGCTCGGACGTCCCGCGCAGAACGCGATGGTCCCGGCCGTCGTGCCCGAACGCATCCTGATGCGCGCCATCGCAACCGACGCCGCCGGGCAGAACGCGTCGGCCATCGCCGGCCCGCTGCTGTTCGCTGCCATCGCCTCGACGGTTGACCTGACCATGGTCTTCTTCGTGGCCGCGGCCATCGCGGTCCCGAGCGTGCTGCTCACACTCGCGATCCGCGCACAGGGCCGGGCCGAGGGCGCGACCACGCAGGGCTCGACGCTCCAGCGGACGTGGGAGGGCTTCCGTTTCGTCGCGCGACACCCGCTGCTTCCGGGGCTCTTCCTCCTCGACACCGGCAACACCATCGTCTCGTTCTACCGCGAGATCCTCCCCGCACTCGCCAGCGGACTCTTTCGAGGTGGTGCGGGAGCTACCGGCATCCTCGGGGCGGCGAACTCAGTAGGTGCAATTGCGGGCGCATTCCTGACGCTCAGTTTCGAGGGATATCGGGCCAAGGGCATGCTCGTCCTTTACGCCTCGTTGGCGTACGCGGTGATCTTCCTGGGGTTTGGCCTCGTGACCACGCTTTGGGCAGGAACCGTGATGATCGCGCTCCTCGGCGGCGCTGACGCGGTCACCGTCGCGGTCCGCCGCACCACCGTCCAGTTGACGACTCCGGACCACATGCGTGGCCGTGCGTTCTCCTTTATGCTGCTGTCCGCTCAGACGGCAAACAACATTGGCACGATCTGGATCGGCTTCTGGGCCGCCGCCATTGGCGCACAGAACACCGTCATCCTCGGCGGGGTGCTCGCCATCATCGCGACGCTTGTCATCTGGCGAGTCTGGCGCCCGATCCGCGAGTATCGCGACTAGCCCACCACAACAGCTCGCGAGATCAGCGTGCGGCGGCCGCTTCGACCGCGAACGCGTCGTCCTCGGGGGCGGCGCCGAGGTCGGGATCGCGCAGCTCCCGATGCGTGAGACCGATGAACGCGACGACCGCCGCACATGCCCCGGCCCCGACGACAAGCGCGAGCGGCGCGCCGATCGCGGCAGCGAGCGCTCCGCTGAACGTGTACCCGAGCGGCGGACCGCCACCCGCGAGCATGCTGCGGAACGCTTCCACGCGGCCGCGCAGCGCATCGGGCGAGATCGTCAGGATCACGGAGTTGCGCGGGATCATCTGGACCGCGTTCGTCAGCCCGAGCAACGCGCCCGCAACGAGTGCGAGCCAGAACCACGGCGAGACGGCGAGCAGCGCCAGGGCCACGCAGTACCCGAGCACGCCGAAGACTGTGTAGAGGCCCTTGTAGCGCATGTCGCCGAGCGACAGCATCCCGGCCGCGCCAAGCAGTGCTCCGACGCCCGGTGCGGCGCTCAGCAGTCCAAATCCGGTCGCGCCCACCCCGAGGGCATCCGCGAACACCGGCAGCAGCGCTCGGTAGCTGCCAAACACGGTTTCGGCGAGATCGAGCAACAGCAGCGAGATGATTACACGACGTTGCCTCACGAACGCGAGGCCCTCGAGGAAGCTGCGCCACGGGCTGTCGGTGGTCTTCGCCGGAGTCGCAGGCGTGCGGATGCCGAAGATAACGAGCATCGCCGCGAAGTAGGCCACCCCGTTGATGATGTAGGTCGGTCCGAGGTCGAGCGCTCCCAGCGCGACGCCCCCCAGCGCCGGCCCGATGATCTGCGAGGCCTGCGAGATCGTCGCGTTCAGCGCGACCGCGTTCACGAGATTGTTCGAGGGGATGAGCCTCGGGATCAGCGCCGTCCGCGCGGGCTGCGTGACAGCGGTGAACGCGCTGTTGAGGAACGTGACCACATAGAGGTGCCACACCTCGACGAGCCCCGCGATCGTGAGGATGGCCAGCGCCAGGACGAGCAACGTGTTGAGGAACTGCCCAGCCTGGATGAGGCGTACACGGTTGAAGCGGTCCGCCACAACTCCGCCGACCAGTGACAGCACCATGTGCGGCGCCGCCCTCGCAAGGCCGGTGAGTCCGAGCAACAGCGCGCTGCCCGTCAACTCGTAGACCTGCCAGAGCACGGCAACCTGCACCAGCTGCGCCCCGAGCGAGGTGAGGAGGAGCGAGGCGGCGAAGCGGCGGAAGTCAGGGTACTCGAGCGCGCTCAGCGCGTTGCGCAGGCCCGGGCGACTGTCAGGCATCGGTGCCGGTTCTCTCTGTGGGCTGAGAGAGGCAGTCTACGAGGCCGGGCGGCTATGAGGGTCGCGGGGCGTGCTGCCGGGGCGATCAGGCCCAGCTCTTGCCGCTCGGCATCACCAGCGCCTCGGCGGGTATGAGCTCACGGATGGACGTTGCGACGAGCGTCCGCTGCTCGCCGGCTCGCCGTTCGAGGACGCCCTCCGCCACGACGAACGCGGCCATGCGCACGGCGTCGCGGCTCGATTGCTCCAGCTCGCGGCTCACCAGCACGTTCACCATGCCGAACTCGTCCTCGAGCAGCAGGAAGACGATGCCGCGCGCCGTCAGCGGCCGCTGACGGCAGACCACGAGGCCCGCGATCGCGACGTCCTCCCCGCCCGACATCGAACGCAGGTGCTGGCTCGAGGCCACGCCTTCGCCGAGCCTCGGGCGGAGGAACTGCATCGGATGGCGATCCGGCGAGAGGGACATGACCGCGTAGTCGGCCGCCATCCGTTGATAGTCGCTGAAGTCCGCGAGCTGTACCTGGTCCTGCTCCGTCCCTAGCGGCAGCCGCAACTGCCGATCCTTCGCCTTCGTCAGCGAGGCCTGCTGCATCCCGCCCCAGAACAGGCCGAGCTGCCAGATCAGCTCGCGCTGGTTGAGGCCGAAGCCCTCGAATGCGCCGGCGCGGATGAGGTTCTGGATGACCTCACGGCTGAGGCCGGTGCGTTGCACGAACTCGAAGAGCGAACGGAACGGCCCGCCGCCGGCCCGCTCCGCCTCCACCCGTCGCGCACCCGCCTCGCCGATGCCGCGCACGTAGCCGAGGCCGATGCGCACCGCGCCCTGCGCCTCGACCGACGGCTCGACGCTGCACAGCGCTTTGCTCTGGTTGATATCGGGACGCCGGATCTCGATCTCGTGTCGCTTGGCGTCGTTGGTCAGCACGTGCGGCGGGTAGAAGCCCATTGGCTGGCTGTTGAACAGCGCGCAGGCGTACGCGGCGGGGTGATGCCGCTTGAGCCACGACGTCTGGTACGCAAGCAGGCCGAACGCAGCTCCATGCGACTCGGGGAAGCCGAACTCCGCGAATCCGAGGAGATTCTCGAACATGCGCTGCGAAACGGCTTGCGGGACGCCTCGAGCGCGAGCACCCTGCATGAACGCATACTCGTAGCGCTTCATCGTATCGAGGGAGCGCTTGCGGCTCATCGCGCGGCGGAACTGCTCCGCCTGTCCCGCGGTGAAACCGCCCATCTGTCGCGCCACCTCGATGACCTGTTCCTGGAAGAGCACCACGCCGAGGCTCTTCGCCAGCACTCCATCGACCGTGGGATGCACCTTCGGCGGCCGGTAGGCGGCTCCGAGGTGCCGCTGCTTCTCGCGCTCGCGGACGTACGGGTTCACCGCCCCACCGACAATCGGGCCCGGCCGCACGATCGAGACCTGCACCGTCAGATCGTCGAGGTTGCGCGGCTGCGTCCTCGGCAGCATCGCGATCTGCGCGCGGCTCTCGATCTGGAACACGCCGACGGTGTCGCCTCGGCAGATGTCGTCGTAGACGGTCTCGTCGTCGTAGCGGATGCGCGTCAGGTCGAGGCTGACGCCGTCGTGCTCCTCGACGAGCTCGACCGCCTCCTCGACGACGGAGAGCATGCCGAGGCCGAGGAAGTCGATCTTCACCATCCGGGCGTCGTCGATGCTGTCCTTGTCCCAGTGACAGAGGTAGCGGTTCGGCCAGGCGGCCGGCTGACAGGGCACGCAGTCGATCAGCGGCTCCGAGGAGATCACCATCCCGCCGACGTGCTGCGACAGGTGCCTCGGGAAGCCTGCGAGCTGCTGCGCCAGCTCCGCGAGGTCGCGCCAACCGCGCGTATCGATGCGGTCGGCGTACTCGGGGTAGTGCGCGAGTTCGGATGGCAGGCGTCCGGCGGCCTCGTATGGACTCGCCCGCTTCGCCAGCCGGTCGAGCTCGGCGGCCGGCAGCCCGAGCGCCTTGCCGACGTCGCGCACGGCGCTGCGGAGGCGGTACGTGGGGAAGATAGCGACGAGCGCCGCGTGATCCTTGCCCCATTCCTGGTGCACGCGCTCGATCAGCGCCGCGCGGATGTCGCGCGCGAAGTCGAGGTCGATGTCGGGATAGCTGCGCATCTCCTCGTTGAGGAAGCGCCCGACCGTCAGCCGGTTCTTGATCGGGTCGATGTGCGACAGCCCGACGAGATAGCAGACGATCGATGCCACCGAGGAGCCACGTCCACGCCCGGGCGGTAGCCCTGCCCGGCTCCGTGCCGTCTCCTTGCCGCGGATCTCCGCGGCAACTTTCGTCGCGAGGCCGAGGATGCGGTGGTAGATGAGGAAGAACCCCGCGAGATCGTGCTTCTCGATAAGCGCAAGCTCGTGAGTGAGCCGCTCGCGGGCCTGCTGCTGTTCGGCGGCGGGCGAGGTGAAGTACCGCTCGGTCAGACGCTCTTCGCAGATGCGCGTCAGCTCCTCGATGGAGGTGCGCCCCTCGACCTCGGGCGCGGGGAGGCGGTAGCCGAGGTCCTGCGTCAGATCGAAGGCGCAACGCCGCGCGATGAGGACCGAGTTGGCTGCTGCCTCGGGGTGGTACTGCGCGAAGCGTGCCGCCTGCTCCTCGGGGTTGCGGAGGTAGAACTCGGCGTTGGGCCGCCGCTCCCGGTGCGACTCGTCGAGGGTCTTGCGGTGCTTGATCGCGACAAGGACGTCCTGCAGCCGGTGCCGCGCGGGGTGGTGGTAGTGGACGTTGCCCGTCCCAACCACGCCGACGCCGACGCGCCCGGCCAGCTCGACCAGCGCGCGATTCCGAGGACGGTCCCCGTACACGAGGTTGTCCTGCAGCTCGACGAAGACGTTATCGAGGCCGAACCAGTCGACCCAGCGTCGCAGCGCGCGCTCTGCCTCCTCGAGGCGACCCGATTGGACGAGGCGCGGCAACTCGCCCTCGCGGCAGCCGGTGAGGAGGATCACTCCAGCGGCGTGCGCCCGGAGTGCCTCGAGCGGAACGCGCGGGTCGAGGCGGTGGTCTTCTTTCGCCTCGTCTGTTTTCTGCTCCAGGCCGAAGGCCAGGCTCGAGAGGCGGCAGAGATTCGAGTAGCCCTGCCGGTTCTCTGCCAGCAGCGTCACGTGTGAACGCTGGCCGCCGGGCTCCTCCTCGACGGTGAGCTCGAGACCGGTGATGGGTCGCAGGCCGGCTTCCTTGGCGCCACGGGCGAACTCCATCGCGCCGAACATGCCGTTGTGATCGGTGAGCGCGAGCGCACGATGCCCCTGCTCCTGCGCTGCCCAGATCAACTCGTCGAGGTGGGACGCTCCATCGAGCAGCGAGTAGTTCGAGTGCAGGTGCAGTTCGACGTAGGGCACATCGTCGAGAACCTCGATGGGTACCGGCTCCGCGGCATCCCGGGGTGCCCGCGAACGCGGGGTATCCGGAGCGCTGGCCGCCTCCATCTCGTCGCGCTTGGCCTCGAAGCGCGCCCAGACATCGCGACGGTACGGTGCGAGCTGCGGGCTCGGGGTCATCGTGCGGTTCCGTGCTGCCGCTGGTAGCGCTGCTCGAACCACTCGCCGGTGCGGTCATCGAGGAAGATGTCGAGCGGCCGTCCATCCTCGAGGATGAGGCGGTAGTAGGTGCGTTCGAGCGCGGCCTCGCGCCACCACTCCTCGCTGATGCGCCAGCGCTCCTCGACCTGCGCCACGGCAAGGCCCTTCGTCCCCTGCCCCACCACCGAGGTCCAGACATGCGCCGGCTGACCGTGCTCGTCTACCGTCACCTCGATCGGTCGAGGCAGGCCTAGGGTTCGTAGTCCATGAGCGCCCAGCGGCGCTCCGGGATGCGCGACCATGGTTCGACCTTCACGACGCGCGCCACTGGAGAATGCCCGTAGCGCATCCCCAGGTGGCGCACCATCTCGTTCATCTGCTCGTGCCGGCGCACGCGTTCCGTATCGAAGAGGCTGCGCTGGCGTCCGCTCTCGGCCGTGAGGCCGGCCAACTCCAGTTCGATCTCGGTGATGACGCCGGGGAACTCGGCGTATTCGATCAGCGCACGGATCGCCGTCCAGAGGCGGACGCGGTCGCCTGTCGGCTCGCGCAGGACTTGCGTGCGCTCCCAGAGTCGCTCGTCCTCGGTCACCGCGCGGAGTCGCAGCATCCGCACGAAGCGATTGCGCAGCGCCGGACGCCGCAGCGCGCGGTTGAGGAGCTGCTCGCCCGTCAGCAGCACTGTCTGCCGGCTCACGAGCGGCGTCTCCGCCTGGCTGCGCTCGACGATCCGCTCGCCGGCCATCGGCCGCGGGCGCAGTCGCGTCGGGTCCTCACCGCGCGCCGCCAGCCACGCGAGGCCGCCGATCGCCCCGAACTGCGCCTCGACGGCGTGCCGTGGCAGGGCGGCCAGCGCGCCGCAGGTCTCGATGCCGAGCAGTCGCAGCCGCTCCTGTACCTCGGCATCGAGCATCGTGAGCGCGGTCACCGGCTGCTCCGCGAGAAACGCTGCCGCCTCGTGCTGCTCGATGCGCAGCGACCCGCCGGTCCGTGCACGGTGGGCGGCGACGCAGGCAGTGAAGCGCGTCCCCGCCACGCCAAGCCGCACACCGAGGTCGAGATCGACGCTCGCGAAGACCGCGCGCGTCAACGCCTCTTGCGTCGGGTACAGCCGATCGAGGCCGCGCAGGTCCGCGTACACCTCGCCTGGCATGGCGTTCTCGACCAGCGGGCTCACCGAGGCGAGCGCCTCGACCAGCGCCTCGGCGGTGCGCTGCACGTGCGCCGGCCGCTGCTCGAGCACGGTCAGCGCCGGGCAGTATGCCACCGCCTCGCGTAGCGTTTGCCCTGGCCGGACGCCGCGTTGTCGTGCCTCGTGCGTGCAGTCCTCGACGCGCACGCCAGCCTCGTCCGCCAGCGCAACCGGCAGCGAGACGAGCGCGGGCCGCTCTGCCAGCTCGATGGCGAGCGCAAGCGACGGAACGAGGAGACACGCGATCGGCATATCCGTACCCCCGCCAAGAGGTACGAGGATGCTACCAGAACATATGTACGTCTACAAGGAAATGGCGGCAGCCTGCCGGGCTTCCAGTCGCCGCAGCCGGTGCGCGATCGCATCAAGGGAGCGCCGCGTGGCGTTCGCGCGCTGGGCCCTGTGGTACGCCGCCTGTGCCATCGCAGCGGCTCGAGCGTGGTCGCGTGCGCGGTGCTCGTAGTACTTCGCCAGTTCGATCGAGGCGCGGATCCCCTCCGGTGCCGGCATCGAGGCGAGCTCGGTCCACAGCGTCTCCGCGACCGCATAGTCCCCTCGGCGCTTGGCGAGCCCAGCCAGATCCTCGAGCGCGCGGCTCCGGAGCTCACCGCGCGGCAACGATGCGAGGGCGTCTCGCAACTGGGCCTCGGCGCGCGCGGTGTCACCGTCGGCGCGGAGGAGCTTCGCCAGTCCGACGCGCTCCCCGGCCGTCGGACGCCGGTGCCCCGCGAGAATCGCGGCCGTGCGTGCGAGGAGCCCCGCCAGTGAGAGCACGTCGATCAGGTTGTGCGAGGCGATCGGGTCGATGAAGCGCAGGTCCCCGGAGCGGAGGAAGCGGAAGTACCACCCGGGCACCTCCGCCCCGTCGACGTCCGCAGATGGCCGCGTCACGCCCACAACTGCCGACTCCACGTACTTCAGACGCATGGACCGCAGCGTTCCGCGGTACAACGTCCGCGCCACCGGCAGCAGATCGACCTGCGGCAGCGCATCGAAGCCGGCACGACGGCGGTGCATCGTCGCGCGTGCATCAAGCATCGGGGCATCGAAGCCGCGGCCGTTGTACGTCACGAGAACGGGCCGCCGTCCCTCTTCGAGCCCGGCGTCGTTCAGCAACGCGTCGAGGAGCGCCCCTTCCTCGGCCGGTGACCCGGCGAGGTACTGCCTCAGCTCGAGCACGTCGTCTCGGATAGAGCCCACCGCCACGAGGAAGACGCACGCGCCCGATCCTCCGAGGCCGGTCGTCTCGATATCCAGGAACAGCAGGTCCGTCAGCCTGGCCGACTCCACAGATTCGCCGCGCGCGAGCAGGCCGAGCACGTCCGCTGACGCGTGTTGCAGTTCCGCAAGCGGTTGCCGTCCGCAGTCCTCAGCGAGTGCGTAGCGGCGCACGCGCTCGCTGCACCACCCGGCCGACGTCTCCCGCCGGACCCAGCCTCCCTCCCGATACCCATCGGGTGGGCGCGCTTCCTCGACTTCCCACGCGTATGCGCCCACGCGCTCGATCGCGTCGGACTCCTCATGGGGCGGCGCGCGGTGAAGGGGCTTCGTCGGCCGCGACTCGATCTCGCGGATCAGCGCTCGCAGTCGGTCCCGCGTCTCAGGCGTGAGCACGACCCTACACCGCTGCGCTGGCCTGCACCGGCGGCTCCGCCCGATCAGCCTGCGGACCCGACGACGCGAGCCACTCGAGGGCAGTCGCCGCGTGGCGCTTCACTCCGAGGCCGGGCGCGGCAGGAGGGCCGACGCATCCCGGGCACCCCTCGAGGCACGCGCACTCCTCGACGACAGCGCGTGCCATCTCGATGAGACGGCCCGCCTGCTGGTAGAGGTACTGGCCGAAGCCGACGCCACCAGGCAGCGACTCCCAGAGGAATACGGTTGGCAGGCCCGTGTGCGGCGAACGCACCTCAACGCTCAACTGGAGATCGCGCGGGTCGCACATCAGCAGCAGTGGCGCGATCTGGACGAGCACCTGCCCGAGCCCGTGCAGCCCGCCCTCGGCATCGTCGCGCGTGGCGTAGAGGCCGTCCGCGAGCGTGAGCCAGAAGGCGCCCGTGTGCATGTCGTCCTGAGGCAGCCGGATCTTGCCCCAACCGATGTTCTCGTGGCTCCAGAGCTTGATCTTCTTGAAGAGCGTCGCGAGGTAGGTGACTGCCACTTCGCCGTGAGCGACGGGCGGGCCGTCCTCGGCGCGCTCCCACTCCTCGAGCACGCGCAGGTCCACCGCGAGCTGCGCGTCCGTGTAGTAGTCGACGTCGACCGGGCGGACGTAGGCCTTCAGTTCCTCCCAGTCGAGGTAGTCGACGTGGTACTGCTTGCCATCGTGGACGTAGATTGCCTCGTCGTGCACGAGGGTCATCGCCGAGGGACGGTCCACCTCTCCGATGACGCGCGACGGCGGCCCCTGGTCCACGATGACCACGTTCTGCTCGGAGGCGCTGCGCAGCGACACTTCCTGCGCCGGGTAGGCCTGGCTCGACCAGTAGACGCGGTCCCCCTGGCGAAACACCGTGCCGTCGTCTTCGAGGATCGCGAGCAACGAGGACGTGCGCTCACCGAGCAGCGACGCCTCATCCGCCTCGAGCGGCAGTTCGAAGACGGCACACTTCAGGTGCTCCGCCGCCACGATCGGGTTGTCGGGGTTGATGAGCGCGGCCTCGACCGGTGTCTCGAACACGTACTCGGGATGGGCAACAACATACTGATCGAGCGGGCCGCTCCCCGCGACGAGCACGCCGAGGGAGGTCTTCCCTCGACGCCCGGCGCGTCCGACCTGCTGCCAGAAGCTCGCGAGCGTGCCGGGGTAGCCAGCGAGCACCGCCGCATCGAGGCCGCCGATATCGATGCCGAGTTCGAGCGCGTTCGTCGCAACGACCGTCCGGATGTGGCCAGAGCGCAACCCCGCCTCGATCTCGCGGCGTTCCTTCGGGAGGTAGCCCGAGCGGTAGCCGCGGACGGCCCGGTCCGCGCCGGGCGTGCGCGGCAACTGCTCGCGGAGGTACTGCGTCAGGACCTCCACCTCGTGACGTGACCGGGCGAAGATGAGGGTCTGCGCCTCCGCCTCGTGCAGGCGCTCGGCGATCATGCGCGTCGAGTGCACTACCCCCCGCCGCAGACCGAGTTCGCGATTCACGACCGGAGGGTTATGTAGCGCAATGACGCGCTCCCCCTGAGGAGCCCCGTTCTCATCGACGAGGTCGAACGTGCAGCCGGTGAGGGTTTCGGCGAGTTCGCGCGGGTTCGCGATCGTGGCGCTGGTACAGATGAAGACGGGGTCTGAGCCATAGAACCGGCAGATCCGCTGCAGTCGCCTCAGCACGTTGGCAACGTGCGACCCGAACACGCCTCGATACGAGTGCAACTCGTCGATGACGATGTACCGCAGGTTCTCAAAGAGCCGGACCCACTTCGTGTGGTGCGGCAGAATGCCGGTGTGCAGCATGTCCGGGTTCGTGATCACCACATGCCCGGCGGTGCGAACCGCACGACGCGCGGTCGGCGAGGTGTCGCCGTCGTAGGTGAAGGTCTTGAGGTCGACGCCGAGCGCCTCGACGAGATCGTGCAGCTCGTGTAGTTGGTCCTGCGCGAGGGCCTTCGTCGGGAAGAGATACAGGGCACGAGCGGCACTGTCGCGCATTACCGCATCGACGACCGCAGCGTTGTAACAGAGCGTCTTGCCAGAGGCCGTCGGCGTGACCACCACCTGGTTGCGACCCGCGAGGACGCCTTCGATGGCGCGCGCCTGGTGGATGTATGGCTCCGCGATTCCGCGGAGGGCGAGCACCTCGACCAGTTGGGGCGAGAGCGCACCCGGCCACGGAGCCGTCCGAGCCTCCACCGCCTCGAGGACGCGCATCTCGGTCCCGCCGGGCAGGTCGCGGGCGAGAGCAGTACTGCTCAAGAACGCCTGTTCGAGCATGACGCGCAGCATGCCGTCGAACGTGCGTTCTTGTCAATCCTCCGGCGGCAGCGATTCGCTGACGAGGCACCTACTCCGGCAGTCGCGTCGTCTGGAACGCGGCGAGTCGCCAGCGTCCGCCCTCCTCGACGAGCGTCGCCGTGAACCGCAGGTTGAGCATCGCCGGCTCGCCGTCGCGCGTCACCCCGAGGTCGGCGAGCCCAGTGAGCACCGCGCAGCCGGGGTAGCGGGCTTCACTCACGTCACCGCGAATGTCCCAGCTGCGATAGCGCCGTCCGTTCTTGAACGCCGTGAGGAGCTCATCCTTCGACTCGAGGTTCGAGCTGCTGTGTACGTAGTGGAAGCTCTCAGTGAGAAGGTCGCCCATCGCGTCGATGTCGGCAGGCGGGATTGAGGCTGCCCATGCTCGAAGCGTGCCGGTTGGCGTACTGACGTCGTTGCTCACGGCCATGCTCTCCTCCTTGCCTCCGAGGCAATCCGGCGGCGAGGCGCCACGATACAGGTTGGCGCCGTGTGAGTGCGCGCCGGGTTATTCTCGCAGCCGATGGCGGGGCCTAAACGAAACGAGGGACGATGTCGGACCAGAACGACGGCGCGCCTACGCGGACGCTCGCGCGCTTCATCGCGGGGCATCGTCTCGAGGACGTGCCGAGCGAAGTGCTCCACGAGGCAAAGCGCACGCTGATCAACGTGCTTGCCGTCTCGCTGTCGGCGTCGCGTGACGGCTCTGTGGAAGCGCTCGAGCGCTGGGCGACCGCTGATGGCGCCGGCGACTTGGCGACGGTGGTCGGTCGGAGTCGCGCGGGCCTGGGACAGGCGGCGCTGGTCAACGGCTACCTCGCCCACCTCCAGGACTACGACGACACGCACTTCCCTACGATCCTCCACCCCAGCGCGCCGACGTGGCCGGCTGCCCTCGCGGCTGCCGAGGTGCGCGACGCCTCGGGACTCGAAGCCCTGGCGGGGTTCGCGATCGGCGCTGAAGTCGCCTGTCGCGTCGCGCTGTCCGTACATCCGTGGCACTACGACGCGGGCTGGCACATTACGGGGACCGTCGGCCCGTTCGGTGCCGCAGCCGCTGCCTCGAGGCTGCTCGGGCTCACGGAACAGCAGACAGCGCAGGCGCTCGGCCTCGCGGGGACGCACGCCGCGGGCGTCCGTGAAACGTTTGGCACCAATGGCAAGGCGCTTCACGCCGGACACGCTGCCGCCAGCGGGCTGCGCGCCGCCTACCTCGCGGCCGAGGACTTCACCGGGCCGACCGAGGTCCTCGCGGGTCGCCGAGGCTTCTGGGCGGTGCTCTCGCCGGACGGCCACGACGCCGCGCCCGTCGAGGCGAGCGGCGCGCCGGGCCATCGCTGGGAGCTGCTCAACAACGGCCTCAAGCCGTACGCGAACGGCGTCGTGTCCCACCCCCTGCAGGATGCAGTCATCGAGCTGCGGAACCGACATGCCATCGTCCCCGAGCAGGTCGAGACCATCGAGGCGCGAGTCCATCCGCTCGTCCTCGAGTTGATGAACCGCGCCGAGCCGACGGTCGGCCTCGAGGGCAAGTTCTCGCACCAGCACTGCGCGGCAGCGGCACTGGTCGACGGCGCCGGGCACGACGCGCAGTTCAGCGATGCGCGCGTGCGCGACCCGCTGATCGCCTCGATTCGCCGCCTCGTGCGCGCGACCGTCGACTCCGCGGTCTCCGAGGATGAGGTCCACGTCTCGATTCGACTGAAAGACGGGACGACGCACTCCACGCACGTCGAGCACGCGACAGGCTCGCCCGAGAATCCAATGACCGATGCCCAGCTCGAGGCCAAGTACCGCGCGCTGGCTACCGAGGTCCTCGGCAGCGAGCGCGCCGAGGTGCTGCTCGACGCCGTGTGGCGCCTCGATGAAGCGACCGACGTGCGCGAGGTGCTCACGCTTGCGGCGGGAGACTCCGCCTAGTTCGCCGCGGGCTCGTCCACCAGCGGTCTTGCGGGCCGCGGCGCGAGAATGAAGAACAGCGAGCCGGCAGCGGCGAGGGCGGCGAGGATGTCGAACCCGACGCGGTAGCTCCCCGTCTGGTCGTAGATGAAGCCGGCGATGATCGGACCTGCGATCGTCCCGATGATGATGATGCTGTTGGAGACGCCCATGATCGTCGCGAAGGCGGTCCGGCCGAAGTAATCCGCGCGCAGCGCCGCCATCTGCGGGCCGCGCAAGCCCCACGCGAGGCCGTGGATGACCGCTGCCACGAGGATCAACGCCTGACTCGTGACGTGCGCCAGCATCAAGATGGCTACGGCATGCGCGAAGAGGCACCCCACGGCCAGCCAACGCTTGCTGAATCGGTCGCCGAACGGTCCGCCCAGGAGCGTGCCCACGAGGAACAGCAGCGGCAGCACGAGCGCGATCGTCGACGCGGCGCCCAGCGAGTAGCCGAGGCCCTCCTTCAGATGCGTGATGAGATGGACGTTCAGCGCAGCAACCACGAACAGCGCGGACGTGTGTCCCAGGCTGACGAACCAGAACGCGCGCGTCCGCATCGCCTCTCGGAGAGTGAAGTCGCGAGTGCCCTCGGGCTCCTCGTAGTGCACGGAGACGGCTCGCCGGGGGCCGTCGGCGGGATCGTCGCCGTCAGGGTGGAGCCCGTGGTCGGCGGGCCGGAAGCGGATCACCTGCGCGAGCGGCAGTCCCACCGCGAGAATCACGATGGCCGAGAGCACAGCCGTCGTTCGCCAACCGTAAGCTTCGATGACGGCGACCGTGCCTCGGACGAGCAGCCCGCCGATCGCGCCGCCCGCCGACATCAACGCCAGGGCCGTCGCGCGTCGACGTTCGAACCACTGGATCGTGGCATAGGTTAGCGTGAGGTAACCCGAAAGGCTCAGGCCGACGGACATGACGATGAAGACGGCGTAGAACTGCGACAGCGTCTGGATTTGGCTGAACAGCAGGAAGCCGACCGCGAAAATGACGAGGCCCAGTTGGCAGATGCGGCGCGGGCCGTAGCGGCTGAGGAACCAGCCCTGCACCGGGCCGATGATCCCCGTCTCCATCTCGCGCAAGGACGACGCCGCCGCGAGCGAGGTGGTGCTCCAACCGAAGTTGTCGCGGAGGACGGCGACGTACGCGCCGAACGCCTGGCTGAGCGCAGCGCCGGAAATCAGCTGGATGCCGGCGGCCGCGGCAACCATCCACCAGCCATAGAACACTCGAGGCCGCGTGCGCAGCGACACTCCGGCCGGCGCCAGCTCACCGCCGCCGAAGGAATCGCTCGGGAGGGGATCAGCAGCAGCAGCGGCCGCGTCGGCTCGGCCCGGGGGGCGTTCCACAGTGACTCCTCGGATCCGCGCCTGCGAGCGGTCGCTGTCCGGCGGAAAGCCGAGTGTAATCCGAACTGCGCTCACGACCCAGTGATGCGACGGCGCAGCGATGGCGCGGCCCTGGCTGGTCCGGGGCTAGTGACGCTCGCATACTGCCTCGAACGGCGAAGCAGCGGAGGTGCGGCGGTGGCGATCTTCCTCAGCAACGACGACGTGCGGCAGTTGCTGCCGATGGCAGAGTGCATCGACGTCCTCGAGGACCTCTTCCTGCAGGAGTCGCGTGGTCTCGTCGAGAACCTGCCGCGACGCCGCATCCGGTTCGGACGCGCGGGGGCGACGTTGATGGGTGGCACCGTCCTCGGCTCGAACGCCTACGGCGTGCGGCACTCCTCGGCGACGCTGCTCTACAACACCGAAACGGGCGCTCTCGATGCCGTCCTCGAGCCGGGCACGCTCGCCTGGATTCGCACGGGCGCAGCGAGCGGCGTCGCCGCGAAGCACATGGCGCTGACGGATGCGTCGGTCGTCGGCATGTTCGGCACGGGGCGCCAAGCGGCGACGCAAATCGAGGCGATCTGCGCGGTGCGACCGGTGAGGCAAGTGAAGGTCTACAGCCGCACGCCTGAGAAGCGCGAGCAATTCGCCGCGACTTCGGGTGAGCGACTCGGTGTCGAGTTCGTGCCGGTTGCCACGCCCGAGGAGTGCATCGGCGGCTCGCAGATCGTCGTCGCGATCACCACGGCTCGCGAACCAGTCTTCGACGGCAACCTGCTCGAACCCGGCACGCTCGTCGTAGCCGCGGGCTCGAACAGCTGGATGAAGCGCGAGATCGACGAGACCACCATCAATCGCTCTGAGGTCATCGCGGTCGACAACCTTGAGCAGGCAAAGATCGAGTGCGGCGAACTGATCTGGGCGGCCGAGCGCGGCCCGTTCTCGTGGCGGCGCGCCGTCGAGCTCCACGAGGTGGTGAGCGGCAAGGTCCCGGGCCGGCCCTCGCCCGAGGCGATCACGCTCTTCGAAAGCCAGGGCATCGGCATCGAGGACGTCGCAGCGAGCGCGTACGTCCTCACCAAGGCGCGCGAAGCCGGGATCGGCATCCCGCTGCCGTTCTGACCCAGCGTTCAGCTCGCGCTGTCGAGGTGCACCGTGCAGCCCGGCATGAAGTCCGGCGCCTCACCCGCCGCGAGAAGAACCGCGTCCACGCCAACTCGCCCGGCGATGTCCTCCGAGAGAGCGTTTAGCGCGAGCCGATCGAGCGCGTCGTGACTCGACAGGATTGAGCCGGCGGCGACGAGGAACAGCGACGGCGTAGACTCGACGCCGTAGGCCCGCGCCACGCTCCCGTCGGCGTCGACAAGCACGGAGAACGAGACGCCCGATCGCTCGTAGAAGTCCGTCGCCGCCTCGGGTGTGTCCAACGAGATGCCGAGCACGCGGCACCCTGACTCCTCATAGGCCTCCGTCATCCGGTCCCAGAAGAGGAAGCTCGCCTCGCACGCGCGACACTCGAGCGAGAAGAACGCGAGCAGCGCGACCTCATCGCGAGTTGCCGACTCGAGTGTGTGGCTCGTGCCTTCCGTGTCGAGGAGAACGAAGTCCGGCGCGCGGTTCCCAGCTTCGAGGATGGCCACGATCCGCTCCAAGTCCGCAGCCCGGTGGGACGATCGGCCCTAGCCTAACGCCACTACACTACGAGCGTTGTAGCCGGTCGCCGACTGGTTCGGATTCCGAGAGGAGCGGAAGGATGAGGACCAAACTCGTGGGCCTCGACGAAGCCGCCTCGATGGTTCGAGACGGCAGTAGCGTGATCATGAGCGCGGGCTTCGAGCACAGCCCCATGGCCATGCTGCGCACTCTTGCTCGCAAGGGCGTGAAGGACCTCCACACCATCGGGCTCGTGGGAGGCTCGATCAACCTCGACTTCCTCGTGGGCACGGGTCAGACGAAGGTCCTTGAATGCTGCAGCATCGGGTTTCAGCCGTTCGCGCGAGAGGCACCTAACTTCGACCGCTACCTCAAGGAAGGTCGCATCTACGCGATGGACAACACCTGAGGCGTCCACTACTCAATGGTCCAGGCTGGATCAATGGGCGTCCCGTACATCCCGGTTCGCGGCCTCGCCGGCACCGACGTCTTCAAGCGCCGCGACGACATGATCCTCGCACCGAACCCCTTCGACCCGGACGAGATCACGGTCGTGGCGAAGGCGGAGAACCCTGACGTCGCGATCCTGCACGGTCTGAAGGCCGACCCGCAGGGCAACGCCATCCTGCGGCGCTTCGGCGAAGACGTGATGGTGGCACAGGCCTCCCGGCGGACGATCGTCACCGTGGAGGAGATCGTCGACCAGGTTACGCCCGACGACACGTCGGGGCAGTACATCTCCGCCATCAACGTGACAGCGGTCGTGCACGCTCCGCGCGGCGCGCATCCGTCGGGCGTTCCGGGCCTCTACGACCGCGACGATGCGCACATCCAGAGGTATCTCGCCGCCTCGACGAGCGACGAGGCATTCAAGCGCTATCTCGATGAGTTCGTCTTCGGGATCGACGAGGACGAGTACCAGCGACGCGTGGTGACGGCGCCCGCGAAGTAGGTGCTCACGAGCAGGAAAGGGGACGACCATGCCGGCCGGAGCGGTCGACCTCGGATGCAACACCGAGGAGTTGCTGGCAGTCCTGATGTCGCGCGAGGTGCGCGACTGGGAGATCTCAGCGTGCGGGGCAGTCTCGATGATCCCGGCAGCAGCGCTGCTCCTGGCCGAAGCGACGCACGCGCCTCACGCCGAGATCATCATCCTCGGCAGCGAGCAGCTCAGCGGTAATCTTGGTAAGGACGTCCACTTCCTCACCCAGCGCGGGCAACTGGAGCTGTTCTTTCACAGCGCCGTCCAGTTCGACGCCGAGGGCAATTTCAACCTGCACGTCCTCGGCGACGCGAACGCGCCGGACCGCCGCCTCCCGGGAGGCTACGGCTCGGGACTCATGTCGTACATGGCGAAGCGCGTGCTCTTCTTCCGCACCGAGCACAGCCCGAGGACCTTTGTCGAGAAGGTCGACTTCGTATCCGGCGCCGGCGTGACGGACGAGCGGATCCAGCGGTCACAGGAGCCGTTCAAGGTGTTCACGCCGATGGCGATCATGCGATTCGACCGGGATACCGCACGCTACACGCTCGAATCGGTGCATCCCGGCTTCACTCCGGAGGAGGTACAGGCCCAGACCGGCTTCAAGCTGCTGATGTCCGACCCGGTACCTGAGACCCCGCCACCCTCCGAAGAGGAGCTGCGAGTACTCCGCACCGAGGTGCGCGACAGGATGATCGAGACAGGCACCTACCCGGAATGGGCTCGAGACGTGCTTCGCCCAGCTACCGGAGCTGCGGGCGGCTGAGCCGGCGCCGGGCAGGTCAGCCAGACCGAGGTCGACCCACCTGCGAGGGTATCCGTGGCGGTGGGCCGACCTCTGAACACCGCTAGTTCTCCTCGCAGCCGGCCTCGCGGAGGGCCTGCTCGAGGCGTCGGATCTCTGCGTTGAGGTCCTCGTTGGCGGGCGCGTCCGTCGCGGGCATCGGCATCTCGACCGACGCCTCGGACGACTCCATAAATCCTGCATCACGAGGTGGCGCGATGCGCGAGCGTGCTGAATCCAGCGCCTCGCGAAGTTCCGCGCAGCGTTCTTCCGTTGCGGGCTCGGGTCCGGTCATTCGTTCCTCCGATCGTGCGGATCGCTACGAACGCAGTGTCGGAGGACGGGCAACACGAACCACGCGCAACCCGCGGGCATTGGGTATCGAAGTCGCGAAAATTTGCAGATCGCGACGCGGTGGCCAAGCGGGTCGTACGACGCGGACTCCGAGAGGTTAGAGGGTCTTGATGTCGTCGCGGCGTCGTCCAGCCGGGCGGACGTGCAGGTGTTGCAGCACCCCGCGTGCACACGGCACGCAGTAGGTGCGCCCGTTCTCGAGGTAGACGTACTGGGAGGACGGCCGGTGGCAACCAGCACACGCTTGCGTGGGCAGCCGCGTCTTCGTGTGCGGCGTGCCGGCGAGGGCGTCGCCCCGCTCGCGACGGAAGATGCGTCGAAATTGTGCCATGACGACATCATCGGCACCCCCTCGCCCAGCGCGTAGGTGAGGAATCCGGTGTGCCATGGCGGCCAGCGGGGCGTGCGACCGCGGGTGGCGCACCCTGCGAGCGGGTCGCGACCCCCTCGCGCTCGGATCGCGACGAGTAGACCTCAAGGATAGGAGTGAAGCCGGTTAACGCCTTGAGAGCGCGGTCGATCCAGCACCCCCGACAACCGCAGGGGAAACCACCCAGTACGAGCCGGCGATGGCTCAGCCCGGCTCGCTTCCGTCCACCGGCTGCACAGTCAATTCGAACAGCGCTATTCCCAGGTGCTCGCCTTCGGAGTTCGAAACCACGCAGTACCGCCCCGCATCGAGGGCGACCGTCAGCGTCCTCGAGTCACCCGGCGGTACCGCATCCGCCGTCGCGACCAGCACCGGATCGTCCGTGGCTATTCTCTCGGTGCGGCGCTGCCATCCGTCGCCGTGCGCACCGTTGTCGCCCATCCTGACCAGAGCGAAGTCGTGCGCCGACGCGCTCTCGTTCATCAGGACGAAGCGGACGTCGCCGGTCGGGGCCACGTCTGCCCCCTGCTCCATCGTCCCGGCCTTGAACGTGATCAGGAAGTCCTGCCTCGCGCCGCCTCGCTCCTGCATCCTGCCCTCGCTCTCATCACGCCATCATCTGCACGCTACCCCGGCGTTCGAGGCCGGCGAGTAACTCGCCCGACGTGCCGCTTGCGGTTTCGTCACAGGTGCGTGCTCGTGACGCGCTCTTGGGTGCCCTGCGGAGGGCAGCGTCGACCATGGAGGCCAAGTGGCCCGCTCGGTTGAGAGCGGGCCACTTCTCAGGCGCTGCTGAGCGCGGGGGCTAGTCGACGTTCTGCGGCGAAGGTCCGGTGACTGTCACCTGCCACTGCTGGTTCGCCGCGTTCCTGAAGCTCACCTTCGATGTCGGCAGCAACTCGACGCCGCTGCCGGTGGGGAAGTCCTGCCAGCTGTTGGTATAGAACTTCGTCGCCGTGCCCGACGTGACGAGCACGGTTTGGAACTCGACCGGTGCACCACCGAGGTCGGCGACGTTGCTGATCGTCTTCTGCTGGCGGCTGCCCAGGTAGGACACAGCGAACGTGACCTTCGAGGGCAACAACTCGATGTCGGGGTCGCTCGCGATGCCGTCCACGGCGGTAGTGCCGAGCGGGCGCCAGCTATTCGTGTAGTACGTGACGGTGCCGCCCTCGATCACGGCGCCGCCACTGTCAAGCAGGAGGACGCTGACCGGGACGGTTTCGAAGACCACCGGCGCACCGCCGAGGGTTCCGACGTTGTTGACGGTTTGCTGCTCGCGGCTGCCGAGGTGCGACACGGCGAACGTCACCTTCGAGGGCAACACCTCGAGCACGGCGTTACCACCGGCGTCGGTCTGACCGAGCGTGCGCCAACTGTTCGTGTAGTACGTGACATCCGCGCCGCTCAACCCAGCGCCGACGGAGTTCTCCAGGTGCACCGTCACGGGCACCGTGTGGAAGTACGCGGTCGCGTCGGATTGCGGATTCTGGGAGGGCAACTGCTGGCGCGCCCCATCGTAGGACAGAGCGAACGTCACGTTCGTCGGCTTCCCCTCCAGCAACACCACGGCACTCCCGGGGACGGGAGCATTCGCCGGCTTATTGAATGGCGGAGTGTCCGTGAACGCCGTGTCGACGACAGCGTTGTGCCACCCACCGCGGTAGTAGAACGTGGAGCCCACCAGCCCTGCGCCCGTGCTGTCCTGGAGCCGTACGACCACGGCGGTGACGGTAAAGGGACCCGACGCGGGCGGCGGCACAACGATCTGCGTGCGCGACCACAGCACGCCGGGGTTCCCCGCCTCGGCCGCACTCCGGAACTGGAAGTGATGCGTCCCCGCGAAGAGCTCCGCGGTCGGTGTGTTTCCGGATGAGTCGCCGTACCACCGGTTGTAGGTGGGGCCGTAGCGCACCGCGCCGTAGCCCGGTGCGTAGTAGAGGTTCATCTGTGTGGTCTGGTACACCGCCAGCGGTGTGACCGACGGGTTCCACGTCTGCATGGAGATCGTGTTGTTGAACCTCGCCTCGACCTCGATGCTGCTTTGCAGCCCCGACCGCGCCCATGCCAGGAACCCGTTGGCGTCGGTTGCATTGCCCGACACGAACCCGGCCAGATCGGCCTCGCTGATGTGATAGCCCGAGCCAGGCCCAGGGAACTTCCGCGCAGCTACGCCTGCCAGCGGTGAACCGTCGTTCTTGAGGGCTCGCAACGCGAACAGGCTGAAGGTCTGAGTCGCGCCCGGACCCGTCGCGGGAGACCAGGTGACCGGCGTTCGAGCGGGGCCCTGGCCGGTCGCCAGACGGAAGATGGTTGGATTGCCGTCAGGGTCACGGAAGGGCAGCAACTCCTTTGACGCCGTCGGGGGAGTCTGCTTGAAGAAGGTGCTGTTACCCAGGGCACCGCCGTACGCCACCTCACCCGGGTACTGGATCGTGACGTTCGTGGTGTAGAAGTCGACGGTCTGGGTCGCGCCCGCGGCAACCTGGAGCGTCACCTTGTGGCTGAAGGTCCCCTGGTGGGCCACCCAAACCGTGACGTTCGTGTCCGCCGGGACCACCACCTGGCGGTTCGTCCCGGTACCCCCGGGGATGTAGTGAATCGACCCGCTGCCGATCTGGTACCACGCCCGGTCCCCGCCCAACGGCAGCTCGGTACCGTCACTGCTCCAGAGGTTGACGTCGATCGTTCCGGTGAGGGGTTGAGCCGAGACAGGGGCGGGGAGGATCGTGGCCAGGGCGACCAACGATGTGATGACGAGCGCTGCGAGCCTGCGCTCCGGGTGGAACGCGACTCCTCGCAATGCTCGAGCCGATAACGCAACCAAACGCATGTCCATTCCTCGATTCTCGGGTTGTTCCGAAGTGCGAGCGCCAGTGCATCCGCGAGCCCCGCGAGGCGAAGCGGCCCGAGCTCTGTACGCGCGTTATACGCGGGCGGCGCCGACCCTGTAAAGGAACGTGTGGCGCTACGGTGCCTGGCGGCCCGCGAGGTTAGACGCGGCTCGCTTCCAGCGCCCGCGCAACGCTCTGCGCGACTGCATCGACCGGCCGGCGCAGTAGCGTGGGGTTGAACGTCAGTCGCAACACACGGGGCGTCCCGCTCGCGTCGCTAATCGCGATCCCCGCTTCGTAGAGGGCGGCCGCAAGCCGCTGCGGGTCCACGCCGTCACCGAGGAGGACCGGCACGGTATTCGATCCGTGCTCGTAGGGCCGCGGTTCGAGGCCGTGGAGCGTCTCGAGGCGCGAGCACAGTTCGCGGGCCCGCCGCATCACCTCGGAGAAGCGCTCCTCGAAGCCGTCCATGCCCTCGAGTGCGAGCGCGGCGGCGAGGTACGAAGACGGCAGGCCGCCGCCGAACATCCGTCGCTCGTGGAAGAGCCCCTCGAGCAGCGCCGTATCCCCGGCCAGGACCGCGCCGAACGGTGCGCCGAAGTACTTCCACAGCGACACGTACACCGTGTCGAAGAGCGCAGCGTAGTCGCGGGCCGAGACGCCGGTCGCGGCGCTCATCATGTACAGGCGCGCGCCATCGAGGTGAACGCCGACTCCGCGAGCGCGACACACCTCGCTGATGGCGCGCAGTTCCTCGAGCGAAACGACCTGCCCGTACTGCCTGCGCACCGGCGTCTCGACGACCACGGCGCCGACCGGATTGAGCACGCGGCCCGAGGTCGCTGAAGCGAGCGCCGCCTCCAGTTCTTCGACGGTGAAACAGACACGGCCCGGCCCAAGCGGGATCACGCTGATGCCACTCAGCCGCGCGAGCGCTTCGCCTTCGTCCTGGAACAGGTGGCTCTGCTCCTGCACGACCACACGAGGCCGGGCTCCGCACAGCCTCCGCACCGCGAGATGGTTCGCGAGCGTGCCGGTCGGCAGCCAGACCGCCGCTTCCTTGCCGAGTTCCTGCGCCCAGCGACGCTCGAGCGCCTCGACCGAGCCGCCCAGCGAGTAGTCGTCCGGCTCCAGCGCGCCAGCGGCCTCCAGCGCGGCGAGACGCGACACCATGGCGGACGGCGTCGGCGGGACGCCATCTCCAAGGAAGATCACCGAGTCAGAACGGGACGCCAGCGCCCGAACGCGGTCGGCCGCGGTCGAGGGAGCCGCGGAGGGCGGGCCGGAGACGTCCGCCATCAGGCTGTCCCGTCCTACAGGGCGATCGGGCGAACGTCCGGGCTCACCTCGAGCGGGGCTCCCGTGAGCGACGCGATCTCTTCTGGTTCGTACCCCGGCGCGGTCTCCTCGAGGATGAAGCGCCCGTCGCGTACCGCAATCACCGCCAGATCGGTGACGACCAGCGTCACTCCTCGTGGGGACGTGACCGGCAGCGTGCACCGCTCCAGGAGGCGGGGTGCGCCCTCACGAGTGGTGTGCTCCATCGCGATCCAGATCTCGCGCACGCCGGCGACGAGGTCCATCGCGCCACCGATCCCTCCGAGCTCATCGAAGGGCTCGTTGTTGGTGCGCCAGTTCGCGAACGACCCGTCGCACGCCACCTCGTAGGCGCCGAGGACCGTCACATCGACCATCCCCCGGCGGATGAGAGCGAAGGAGTCGGCATGATGTACGAAGGACGCTCCCCGAACGAGCGTCACCGGCTGACCTCCGGCGTTCACGACGTCGCGATCGGGGCTCGGTCCGCGGTCCAGTCCTCCGTAGCCGATGACCCCGTTCTCGGAGGTGAAGAGGATGCCGGCAGTTGGGTCGACGTAGCTTGAGGCGAGCGTGGGCATGCCGACGCCAAGATTCACGACCCACCCCGCCGGCAGCCGCCGTCCGACGACGGCGGCGATCTCGTCGCGGCTGAGGCGGCGCTTCGCCGGACGGTCGCCATTCGAGGATGAGTGCTCGACCGGCGGCGGAACGGGCGGCCGGTCGACGCGAGTCGGCTGGTCCACCGGCAGCTGCACGAGGCGTTCGACGTAGACGCCGGGCGTGTGGATCTCGTCCGGATCCAGCGTGCCTGCCGGGACGATTGGCTCCTCCACCTCGACGATCGTGTGCTCGGCGGCCATTGCCATGATCGGGTTGTAGTTGCGCGCCGCCCGGCGAAAGACGAGGTTGCCGGCGGTGTCGGCCCTCCACGCGTGGAGCAGCGCGTAGTCCGCGGTCAACGCCTCCTGAAAGACGTAGTCGCGATCGCCGAAGCGCCGGTGCTCTTTGCCCTCGGTGAGCAACGTACCGACTCCAGCGGGCGTGTAGAACCCCGGGATACCGGCACCGCCGGCACGGATTCGTTCCGCGAGCGTGCCCTGCGGGAGCAGTTCCGCCTGCATCTTCCCCTCGCGGACCAACTGCTCGCCGCGCGAGATGCGCGACGGGTGAGTCCCTGCCGTGAACGACGCAATGACCTTGCGCACCCGGCCGGCTTCGACGAGGTCGCCGACCGCCTTGAGCCGCTCGTCCGTCGAGGGCGTGCCGACACCGTTCGAGATGATGGTGAGGTCGCGTGCGGCGCCGTTGAAGAGCGCCGTCACGAGGCTCCACGGCTGACCCGCCCCGCCGAAGCCCGGGACCATGACCACCGCACCGTCGGGGATGTCCGCGACTGCACCGGCGACCGACTCGTAGACCTGGGGTCGAGCCATTGCGGACCTCCATCCGGTACGACAGCAGCGCCGACGGCGATCGGCGTGATGGCAGCGGGCGCGCGGAGACTACGGCGTCGCGCGGATTCTCGGCAATACGCGCGTGGTTCACCCAGGCGTGGATGAGCGGGCTTGTGGCGGCGGTGTATAGTCCCCGCGCGACCACGAGCGTGCTCGCGGCGAGCGCTCGCGTTCGATCGTTGATCTCGGGACAAGTCGCCGATACGCGACGCCTGCGGGACGTGTAGAAGGAGGTGGCCTTTGCCGGACTACAACAAGCCGATCCCGTTCCCGGACCCGTTCGTTTCGAAGCCGTACTGGGACGGCGCGAAAGAAGGGAAGCTGATGCTGCCGCGCTGCACCACGTGCAGCCGCGTCCATTTCTACCCGCGCATCATCTGCCCGAACTGCGGCCAGCGGACCATCGAATGGATCGAGGCGAGCGGCGAGGGCTACCTCCACACGTTCGCCGTGCAGCACCGGGCGATGGGCGGTTGGGCGGAGGAGGCTCCGTTCGTCACCGCGTACATCGACCTGAAGGAGGGCGACCGCGTTTTCACGGTCCTCCGCGGCGTCGACCCGAACGCGCCGGAGACCATCATGGCGAAGATCGGCGCGACCTGCCGCATCGAGTGGGACCAGGCCAACGAGGACACGTACGTGCCGTACTGGCGCGTCGTCGACTAGGGGCGAAGTAGGAGAGGCAGGAGACAGACATGCCCAGCAACCCCTCGAGGGCCGCGGCCATCGTCGCGGCCGCCGAGGCCGACCAGATCGGCTACCTCGAAAACCCCAAGACCGACTTCATGCTCGGTGTCGAGGCCATCTACAACGTCTGCCACGAGGCGGGCATCAGCACCAAGGACATCGAGGCGATCGCCAACCCGGGCGGAGCGAACCAGTACGCCGAGTACCTCGGCATCAGTCCCAAGTGGGTCGACACCACCGCTGTCGGTGGTTGCTCGTTCCAGATTCACACGGCGCACATGCTCGCGGCCGTCAACGCCGGCATCTTCGATATTGGCGTGGTGGTGAACGGGCAGGCGGGCTACTCGCGGCGCAACTTCCCGCGCGGCGCGGGCGGCGGAGGCGGCGGCGACCCGCTGTCCCCGGACTCGCAGTTCGTCTCGCCCTACGGGACAACCGGCGCTCCTTCGCAGTACTCGCACGCGATGACGCGGCACATGCACCAGTGGGGCTCGACGAAGGAAGACTTCGCACAGGTCGCAGTCACAACCCGTGAGTGGGCCACGCTCAACCCGCGCGCCGTCATGTACTCGAAGGAGACGAACCCCAACGGCGGCCCGATCACCGTTGAGGACGTCCTCGCCTCACGCTGGATCTCGTGGCCGCTCAACCTCCTGGATGTGTGCCTCGTGACCGACCACGGCGGCGCGGTGATCATCGCGTCGGCGGCGGCGGCCGAGGGCTTCCGCACGAAGCCCGTCTGGATCGCGGGAGCGGGCGAGGCCATCGGCCACGCAACCATGCTCGAGATGAAGGATTTCACCGCTACGTCCGCCGTGCAGTCCGGGAACCGCGCCTACAAGATGGCCGGTCTCGGCGCACAGGACATGGAAATGGCGATGATCTACGACTCGTTCACGATCACCGCTGCCATCACCGCGGAGATGCTCGGTCTGACCAAGCGCGGCGAGGGACCGAGCCTGTGGGCCAATGGCAATGCCGGTCCCGGGGGCAAGTTCCCCGTGAACACCAATGGCGGCGGCCTCTCGTTCAACCACTCGGGCATGTACGGCATGCAACTCCTCGTCGAGGCGTACCGGCAGCTGTCCGGCACCGCCGAGGACGGCGTGAACGGCGTCGCCGGGAAGCAGACGAACGCGAAGACCTGCGTCGTGAACGGCACCGGTGGGACGCTCTCCGCGACCGGAACGCTGGTCCTGGTCGCCGACTAGTCCCCGAGGTCGTCGCGGAGACTGATTGCGAGGGCGCGTTCGGCGCCCTCGCTCTTTCTCCGTGTATGCGCTCGGCTCCACTATCGCGCCGCTACGCGGACCCGCCCCAAACATAGTCAGTGTGCATGCGCACCGTACGGGCGCATCGGCTATCGTCGATTGGCCATCCAACCACAAGTGGATACCCGGGCGACTGATGCTCCACGCTGTTCGCGCGATCCCCGAGCACCGCTTCACACCCGCGGCGACCAGCCTCGCGGTGGCGGGCGCCGCTGCGAGCGTGATGGGGCTGGCCGCAGTGTTCGCCCCGGAACTCACTGTGCTGGGGATCCTCGGACTGGCGGTGCTGTTCGCGTTCGTGCGCGCGCCGGCCTGGATCCTGGTCATCGTGGTGGTCGCGATCCTCGCTGGGGCGGAGGTCGCTCGCTCCGAGCTCATCGCCGCCGGCGTCGCAGAATCGACGGCTGGGCTGCTCGGCCTCGGACGCGTCTCCCTGGTGCTCGCGTTGCTGACGGTCGCGCGCATCGTCCTCCGTCGCGAGGTTCCGCGAATCCCCACCGGTGTCGCGATCGCGCTCTGCGTCTACGTCCTCTCGCTCCTCATCCAGGCGCAGGTCTCGATGGTCCGAGGCACTGCCCTCCCGCTGCTTGCCGACCTCCAGCGCGAGATCGCCTTCATGAGCACGTTCCTCATCGGGCTTATCGCCGTCCAGTCCTCGTCCCATCGCGTTCGGCTGTACCGCGGGTTTGCCATCGTGGCGCTCCTGTGCTCCGTGGGGTCCACGCTGTACTGGTCGTGGGCGAGCGGCTGGATCGCTGTGCCTCCCGGCCTGGCCACCATCTTCGAGCACGCACAGGCCCGCGTTGCCGAGCAGGGCGTGGCGGCCACTCGTGCGCAGTTTCCGTTCGTCTTCATGCATCCGAACCTCGCGGGCTTCGTCTTCGTCTCGATGGGCGTCTTCGCGATTCCGCCGCTCCTCGACACAGGCCGGCGCAGCGACCGAATGCTCGCGCTGGTGCTGCTCGCGGCGACCGCCGCCGGGGTCCTTTCCACGCAGTCGCGCACGGCGCTCATCGCGCTCGCAGGCGGCACCGTCGTCTACCTCGTGCTCACGCGGGGCATCGCGATGAGCGCCCGTGTGCTCATGGTGGGGGCGATCCTGATCGTCGGATTCGTGGTCTGGACCGTGTACAGCCTCCTGCCCGATAGCCGTGCGCTGACCAACGTCCGCACGCTCGAGAGCCGCGGCGAGATCTGGCGCGACGCCTTCGAGCTGTTCGCAGAGGCGCCGTTGCTCGGGAACGGCTTCCTCGTCAGCACCCTCGGTGTCTTCGGCGGGTCCGGAGGACGAGGTCAGTCCGTCCACAACGAGTACCTCGGCCGGCTCGTGGACGGTGGGCTGATCGGATTCGCGCTGTGGCTGTTCGTCCTCGGTACGTTCGCGGTCATCGCCCTGAGCCTGTGGCGCAGCCACGGCTCGCGGTCGGCGGAGGGAACGAGCCTGATCGCGTTCCTCGTGGTGCTCGGGCTGACGATGTTGACCAACGCGCCCTGGTCGAGTGGCACCACGCCGATCTTCATCTGGCTGTTCCTCGGCATCGGCACTGGCTCGTTCATCGCTGAGACGGCAGATCGCTCGACCGCGCAGAGCGGGCAACGCGCTCGAAGCGTCAGCCCCCCATAGCCATTCATACGAACTTCGGTTCACGTGTGAATCGAGTGGGTGCCCAGCCGTGCTAGGGTCAGATCTCGTTCGTCGAGGGAGCGACCGCCACGCTCACCCTCTCCGACCCAGCAGGAGAGTGCCATGTCCGCCGTGACTGCAACGTTCAGAAGCTCGTCGTTCACGCTCGGCACCGGGCTACTGCGCGCGGTCCCATACATCCTGATGGTGGCGCCGTATGTGGCCTTCTTCTTCCTATCCCCAGCGCAAATCCGCCGGCTGAACAACGAGAACGGGCTGTTCGAGAGCATCGGCGCTCTCTGCTTCATCGTGTCCGCGGGGTTCTTCCTCGTCGCCTGGTGGCGGTCGGACGGCTGGGGCGTGCGACTCGGACCGCTCACCCTGCGCCGCAACATCATCTACCTCGGTCTTGGCGCCGCGCTCTTCCTCGGCGCAGCCGAAGAGCTGAGTTGGGGGCAGAGCATCCTGCGGTTCCCGACGCCGGAGTTCGTCGCACGGCACAACATCCAGGGCGAGTTCAACCTGCACAACCTCGAGTGGTTCCACGCGCAGGACGCTGATGGTGTCGAGAAGACGGGCCTCGCGCGACAGTTCGCGTTCACTCGGATGGCAACGCTGTTCTCGCTCGCAGCCACCGTGGCACTCCCGGTCGCGTACGCGGCGATCTCACCGCTGCGCCGCTTCCTCGACTGGATGCGGATCCCGGCGCCGGCCCTATGGATCGCTCCACTGCTGCTGCTGAGCTACGCCGCCTTCAAGATCGCGATGGCGAACATCGATGAGGGCGAGTTCGCCGGGACCGCGAACGGCCTCCGCATGTATGAGGTCCGCGAGTTCCAGCTCGCCGTGATCTTCGTCGTGATCGGCATCACCGAGGCAGCCAAGATGAAACGGCGGCGTGACGAGGGGCGTTTGACATAGGGACCGAGGCCGTTCGTGAGGCGGAGATGTCAGGTCACCTCGTTGGTCTGGCGCTCATCTGGGTCGGGGCAGCGCTTTCGCTAATCCTCGGCCTGCGTGCCGTGCTCACGAGCGAGGTCGGGGCGCGCCTGCAAGTCGCGGTGCTAGGCGTGTTCGGCGCCTCGCTCCTTGCATCCTTTTTCATCGGCCCAGCACCAGGGCAGTCACTCACCGCACCCCTATCAGTTGCCTTCTTCTCGGTGACGCTGCTCGTGTTCATCATCCTCGTCGAGAGTGCTCGCGCCCGCGGGTGTCGCTGACGGTTCCGCGTCCAGCCCCCGCGCTCGGCAGGTCGCGAACGGGTATCGAGGAGATCCGCCCCGACCTCCGCTCGGCCTCGACTCGCGCGGTGAAGTGGCTATGCTGGGGGGGAGGGGGCAGACGTGAGCGACCTACGGATCAACTTCCGCCCGGAGCTTCGGCGTCCAATCCTGTTTGCCGGATTCGCCGGATGGAACGACGCCGGCGAGTCCGCGACCAGCGCGATTCGCTTCATGCGTCGGAGGTGGCGTTCCGAGGTCTTCGCGGATGTCGACCCCGAGAACTTCTACGACTTCACTCAAGCCCGCCCGCGCGTCCGCCTCGAGAAAGGTGAACGCGTGTTGGAGTGGCCGCAGAACCGCTTCTACGCGCGCAAGCACGAACATGCGGATCGGGACATCATCCTGCTGGAGGGCATCGAGCCGCACCTCGCGTGGCAGCACTACGTCGAGGCAGTGTTGAGCCTCTGCCGGGAGTACGACGTTTCCGGCGTGGTCGTCCTCGGTGCGCTGCTCGCAGAGGCGAGCCACACGCGTCCGGTGCGGGTGAGCGGTTCCACCCAAGACCCGTGGCTCCAGGAGAAGATGTCTCTCGGGCCCGGGCAGTCCCGATACGAGGGGCCCACGGGCATCGTCGGGGTCCTGACGCAGGCGTTGCGCGAGGCAGGAATCCCCACGGCGTCCCTGTGGGCGAACGTGCCGTACTACGTCAACGCCACCCCCAACCCGAAGGGGTCGCTTGCACTGCTCGAGCAGCTCAACCCGTCGTTCGACCTTGGCCTCACGCTGCATGACCTCGAGGTCTTCGCTGCCCGCTTCGATGCGCAGGTCGCGGGCGAGATCGCGAAGGACCCCGACATGATGAACCTCGCCCGTCAGATCGAGGAGCATCAGAGTGAGGAAGAGGACGACTCGGGCATCGTCTTCGAGCCGGAGGAGGAGACCGAACTTCCGGACGCGGCCTCGATGGTCGAGGAACTGGAGCGCTTCCTCCGGCAGCAGAACCGAGACGCCGACTAATCTCGAGGCTCGCACTTTACCGACCTCACGGACGGTGTTAGCCTCGATCCAGCAACGCAGCGTGTCTTTAAGCCGGTCCAGCGAGGCCGGGAAGGGACGCACAGGGATGACGCGGTATTCCTCTGCTCACGCATGTTCGTCTCCAACCTCCCCACCTTGCGGGAGGTTTTCTTATGCCTGACACCTCCATCGCTGCCACGCCGAACACGGGTGGGCCAGTGCTCGAAGCGGCCGGAGTACGGCGGACAATCAGCCGTCTGGCTCACGAGATCGTCGAGGCCAACGGTGGCCTCGAACACCTCGTACTCATCGGGGTACACCGGCGCGGTGTGACGCTGGCGCAGCGCTTGGCCGACGCTATCGAGTCGTTCGAGGGCGCGCGTCCAGCGACCGGTGCGCTCGACATCACTCTGCATCGCGACGACTTCGCACGGCGGGGCCTGGCAAAGAGCCCGCGCCCGAGCGCACTCCCTCCGGTGGACGGCCGCAGCGTCGTGCTGATCGACGACGTGCTCTTCACCGGACGCACCGTCCGCGCAGCACTCGACGCTTTGAACGACTATGGCCGGCCGCGCGTCGTCCGGCTGTGCGTGATGGTCGACCGCGGCCATCGAGAGCTCCCCATCCGCGCCGACATGGTCGGGAAGAACATCCCGACGGCTCGGATCGATGACGTCCAGGTCCTGCTCGAGGAGGACGACGGCCGGGATGCCGTAGTGCTGGTCCCGGGAAGGGGTGAGCGATGACCACGATCTCCGCCCAGGTGCGTAGACCCGGCAGCGAGAAGGACGGTACCGCCGCCGAAGACGCGCGACACTGGCAGCATCACCACGTCCTCGACCTCGACGACTTCTCTCGGAGTGAGATCGTCACCGTGCTCGACCTCGCCGCGTCGATGCGGGAAATCCTCGACCGGAGGATCGCCCGGACGCCGGCGCTGCGGGGCTACACCGTGGTCAACCTCTTCTACGAGGCGTCCACGCGAACGCGCGCGTCCTTCGAACTTGCGGGCAAAGTGCTCGGCGCGGACGTGATCAGCGTCTCGGCGAGCACCTCTTCGGTGCAAAAGGGCGAGTCGCTGATCGACACCGTCCGCACCCTCCGCGCGATGCGGGCGGATGCCATCGTGCTGCGTCACTCTTCGTCCGGGGCCGCCTACCTCGCCGCACAGCACACGGACGCGTCGATCATCAACGCCGGCGATGGCGCCCACGCGCATCCGACCCAGGCGCTCCTCGACCTCTACACGATTCGCAGCCACTTCGGCGACCTGGAGGGCAAGAAGGTCGTCATGGTGGGTGACATCGCTCACTCGCGCGTGGCCCGCTCCGACCTGTGGGGGCTGGCGGCGATGGGCGCGAAGGTCGTGGTTTGCGGTCCGCCGACGCTCCTGCCGCGCGGGTTCCGTCCGGGCGAGCGCCCCTCGCATGCCGAGTCCGCGCTGCCGCCCGTGACCATCGAGACCAACATCGACCACGCGATCGAAGGCGCTGATGTGGTCATGGCGCTGCGTCTGCAGAGCGAGCGCCAGCAGGGTGGCCTGCTCCCCAGCCTCCACGAGTACGCGCAGCATTACCAGGTGACGGCGCAGCGGCTCGCGAAGGCGCACCCGAACCACCTGCTGATGCATCCCGGCCCGAAGAACGAGGGCATCGAGATCTCGGCTGATGTCGCCAGCGGCCGCACCTCGATCATCGAGGAGCAGGTCACGAACGGCGTCGCCGTAAGGATGGCGCTCCTCTACCTGCTCGCCGGCTACACCGAGCCGCCGCTCGCCGGCGCCGCGGAGGGAGTCGCCCAGTGAGCACCCTCGCGATTCACAACGCGCGCGTCATCGACCCGGCCCTCGGGCGCGACGGCATCGCCGATGTCGTCATCGTCGACGGGCGCATCTCCCGCGTCGGTCCGGACGAAGGCAGTGCCGTCATCGAAGCCGACCGGATCGACGCGACCGGCCTCGTCGTCGCGCCGGGCTTCGTCGACTTGCACACACACCTGCGAGAACCCGGCTTCGAGTACAAGGAAACGATCGCCACCGGCACGGCCGCGGCGGCTGCCGGTGGCTTCACCACCGTCTGCGCGATGCCGAACACGAACCCGCCGCTCGATTCGCGCGCCGCTGTGGAGTCCGTCCTCCGTGAGGCGGAGGCATCCGCCCGTGTACGCGTGCTGCCCATCGGGTGCATCACACGCGGACGAGCGGGCAAGGAATTGGCGCCGGCCGGCGAACTCGCGGACGCGGGAGTGGTCGCGCTGTCGGACGACGGGGATGCGGTGGCCGACCCGAGCCTCATGCGTCACGCGCTCGAATACTCGACTGCATTCGGGCTGCCGATCTCGCAGCATTGTGAAGACCCTTCGCTCGTTCGCGACGGTCACATGCACGAGGGTTGGGTCGCGACTCGCCTCGGACTGCGCGGCCGGCCTGCGAGCGCGGAGGACACGCTCGTCGCACGTGACATCGCCCTCGCCGAGCTCGCGGGCGCGCACCTCCACATCGCCCACGTCTCGACGGCGGGTGCGGTCGCGCTCATCCGAGCCGCCCGCGAGCGAGGCGCGCACGTCAGCGCGGAGGTCACGCCGCACCACCTCACGCTCACCCACGAAGAAGTCGCGTTCGGCGACGACTACGCCCGCGTCCTGTACCGCACCAGCGCCAAGGTGAACCCGCCCCTGCGCGAGGAGACCGACCTCCAGGCACTGCGCGAGGCGTTGCGCGACGGCGTCATCGACGCCATCGCGACGGACCACGCACCGCACGCGGCCTCCGACAAGGACATCGAGTTCGACCTCGCGGCGCCCGGCATCAGCGCGCTCGAAACCGCCTTCGGGCTCTGTATGACGCTCGTGCATGAGGGCCACCTGACCTTGCCCGTGCTCATCGAGCGCCTCACGATCGGACCAGTCCGCGCGTGGAGCCTCGACCGCCGGCCTGGCCTCGAGGGCATCGGGACGCTCGCGCCGGGCGCAGTGGGCGACCTGGTGGTGCTCGACCCGGCCGCGAGTTGGACAGTTGACAGCTCTCGCTTCCTGTCCATGGGGCGCAACACGCCGCTCGATGGCCGGGAGCTCCGCGGGCGCGTCCTCGCCACCGTGGTGGCGGGACAGCTCGTCCACCAGCTGGAGGGGGTTCCGACCCTGTGATGGAACGTCGACCGCCTGCCCGGCTGGTACTCGCCGATGGCCGTGTCTTCGAAGGCGAGGCCATCGGCGCCCCTGTGCGCCCGACCGGCGAGGTGGTGTTCAACACCTCGATGACCGGCTACCAGGAGGCGCTGACCGACCCCTCGTATGCCGGCCAGATCCTGACGATGACCTACCCGATCCAGGGCAACTACGGGACGAACCTCGCCGACGACGAGAGCGACCGCGTCCAGGTGCGCGGCTTCGTCGTGCGCGAAGCGACCGACCTCCCTTCGCACTGGCAGAGCCGGCGGACACTCCACGAGTACCTCCAGCGTGCCGGGATCGCGGGGATCACCGGGGTCGACACGCGCGCGCTGACGAGGCACCTGCGGACACGCGGCGTCGTCATGGGAACGATCACACGAGACGAAACGCCGGAGGCTGCCCTCGCGCGTCTCCGCAGTGAGCCGGCGTACGACGGCCAGGATTATGTCTCGACGGTCTCGACTGCGGAGCCGTTTGAGTTCAGTCCGAACGAGTCCACCCCAGCGACGACGGCGGAGGGTGGGTCGCGCATCGTCGTGCTCGACCTCGGCGTGAAACGCAACATCATGCGCAACCTCCATCGCCGTGGCTGTTCCGTGCTGACGGTGCCCCACACCTACGACGCGGAGATGATCCTCGGATTGAATCCGGACGGCGTGGTAATCTCGCCCGGGCCGGGGGATCCGATGCTCCTCGACCACGTGGTATCGACGGCCCGAGGGTTGATCGGGCGCACGCCGCTGCTCGGCATCTGCCTCGGTCACCAGGTGGTGGGGCGGGTGTTTGGGGCCTCGACCTACAAGCTCAAGTTCGGACACCGGGGAGCGAACCACCCCGTGCGGGACGAGCTGACGGACCGGGTCTACATCACCGCGCAGAACCACGGGTACGCGGTCGATGGTGACCACCTCGATCCCGCGATCCAGGTCTCCCAGGTGCACCTGAACGACGGAACGGTCGAGGGCCTGCAGCACCGCGAGGAGCCGGTCTTCACGATCCAGTACCACTCGGAGGCGTCGCCAGGGCCGCATGACACGGAGTTCCTGTTCGACCGCTTCCTCGACACCGTGCGTGAACGGGGGCAGTGATGGCCGTTGAGGTCCGCAGGGCGACGCCCGAGGACGCCGAGCAGATCGCCGACATCGTCAAGGAGCTGCTCGATGAAGGTCGCTCGGTCGCGTTCAACATGATGGACGCCGACGAGATCCGCACGTGGATGGACCGGCAGGGAGACGACGGCGCGATCTTCGTGCTGGATGACGGTCGGTTCCTGCTCGGCTTTGCTGCGCTGGACTTCGATAGCTCGCGTCCGCACGAGAGCACGTTCGGTGCGTGGATCCGCGAGCGCAACCGGCGCCAGGGCTTCGGAACAGCGCTGGCGGACGAGGCGCTCGCCTTCGCACGTGAACGTGGGTACAAGCGCATCCGCGGACGGCTGCCCGGCAACAACGAGCCCGCACTCTCGTACCTGTCCTCGATTGGTGCGCTGGTGCCGCTCAAGAACCCCGGCACCACGTTCGAGCTGCCGGTGTACGACGAAGACACGGACCGGGGGAACGGATGACTGAGCTCGCCAACGCTCCTGTAAGCGAAAGCTACGCCGAGCAGCGGGCGCGTGACTGGGCGGCGTTCAGCGCCTCGAGCGCCCCGCTGCCGAGTTACCGCGACCACTGGGAGGAGTACTCCCACGGCTGGAAGGTTCCGATCGAGTTCCTCCAGCCGATCGGCCTCGACCGGCCCGACATCCTCGAACCGATCCAACCGCTGGTCGAGACGCTCTCGAAGATGGAGGAGGTCGAGCTCTTCCCGACGGGGTTCCTGCGCATGACGACCGTCCACGTAGGATTCCTCATGGCGACCGACATCATGTGGTCGCAAGTCGAGTCGCTCTGGGCGAACGCGGCGCCTCGAATCCATCGCTTCGAACCGTTCGACCTGCGCTTCGGGGGGATCTCGGCGTTCGAGGACTCGCTGTACGTTGGCATCGATGACGCCGGGATCCTGAAGCAGGTGCGCAACCAGGTGCGGCTCGCGATCCCCGTCATCTACCAGAAGGCGAAGGAAGACCCGCACTGGGACGAGTACATCCCGTTCATGCGGTTCGCGGGCTTCACCGGTAAGGGCAGCCGCGAGCGAGTTGTCGAGGCCGTCGCCCCGTACCTGGAGGCGCAACTGGGCGACACCCGCATCGACCAGGTGAAGATGGGGCGCGTCCCCGCTGACCCCCAGACCGGTTGGGGCGACATCGACGTGATTGCCGAGATCCCGTTGTACGGCAAGGACGCCCGCAAGGGATACCACAACTGAGTCTGATTGCAGTCATGAGGAGGGCCCGGGGCGTGAGGTTCCGGGCCCATTTCACATCCGCAGGGGCACGATGACGGAGAAGCCGACCAAGGTCCTGATCATTGGGAGCGGCCCGATCGTGATCGGGCAGGCTGCGGAGTTCGACTACGCCGGCACCCAGGCGTGCAAGGCGATGCGCGAGGAGGGCGTTGCCGCGGTCCTCGTGAACTCGAACCCCGCCACGATCATGACCGACGAGGACATCGCCGACGTCACCTACATCGAGCCCCTGACGGTCCCCGTCCTCGAGCGGATCATCGCTCGCGAGCGCCCCGATGGACTGCTGCCGACGCTCGGAGGACAGACCGGCCTCAACCTCGCGGTGGAGCTTGCCGAGGCGGGGATCCTCGACAAGTACAACGTGCGACTGCTGGGCACGCCGCTGCGGACCATCCGTCTGGCCGAGGACCGTGAGCAGTTCCGCACCCTCCTCCGCGAGATCGGCGAGCCCACGCCCGACAGCGCCATCGTCGAGTCGTGGGAGGACGCGCTCGCGGCGCGCGATGACATCGGGCTCCCGCTCGTCATCCGTCCCGCGTACACGCTCGGCGGCACAGGCGGCGGCATCGCGACCACAGAGGAGGAGTACGAGCGCATCGTGCGAGCAGGCCTCGCCGCGTCGCCCATCCACCAGGTCCTCGTCGAGCGATCACTGCTCGGCTGGAAGGAGCTGGAGTACGAGGTGATGCGCGACGGCGCCGACACCTGCATCACCATCTGCAACATGGAGAACCTCGACCCCATGGGGGTACACACCGGGGACTCCATCGTGGTCGCACCGTCGCAGACCCTGTCCGACAAGGACCACCAGATGCTCCGCACCAGCGCGCTGAAGATCATTCGCGCGCTCGGCATCGAGGGCGGCTGCAACGTCCAGTTCGCGCTCGCCCCTCGACCCGACATCGTGCCATGGAATGGGGCGGAGTCCGCCTCGACGCTCGAGTACCACGTCATCGAGGTGAACCCCCGCGTTTCCCGGTCCTCGGCGCTGGCGTCGAAGGCAACCGGGTACCCGATCGCGCGGATGGCCGCCAAGATCGCCACCGGCAAGCGCCTCGACGAGATGATCAACAGCGTCACCGGCCGCACGACCGCCGCCTTTGAGCCCGCCCTCGACTACTGCGTCGTCAAGATCCCGCGCTGGCCGTTCGACAAGTTCGCCTTTGGCGACCGCCGCCTCGGGACCCAGATGAAGGCCACGGGCGAGGTGATGGCGATCGACCGCTCGTTCGAGGCGGCGCTGCAGAAGGCGATCCGCTCGCTCGAGTTCGGCGCACGCTCGGTCCTCTGGGAGGATCCCGCCTGGAGGGAGTCCGTCGAACGGCCGCTCCACGCGACCGACGAACGGATCTGGGCGCTCTTCGCCGAGTTGCGGCGCGGGCTTTCGCCCATGGAGCTGTCTCGCCGCACCGGCATCGACCCGTGGTTCACCGAGCGACTGGAGCGCATCGTGGCGATGGAGCGCCGCCTGCTCTCCGAGGAGCTCACGCCACCCCTGCTCCGGGAGGCAAAGCGGCTGGGCTTCGGTGACCCCCAGATCGCGGAGCTGGCGGACAGCCTGCCCGAGCGTGTCCGCTCGATGCGCGAGGGGTGGGGCATCCAACCCGTCTACAAGATGGTTGACACTTGCGCCGCTGAGTTCGACGCGGCCACCCCGTACTTCTACTCAACGTACGACGAAGAGAACGAGGCACCGCCCTCGGACGGCGAGAGCATGCTCGTCATCGGTTCCGGGCCGATCCGGATCGGACAGGGCATCGAGTTTGACTACTGCTCTGTGCAGGCCGCGCGCGCCCTCCAGGCGGCTGGTGTCCACGCCATCCTCGCGAACTCCAACCCCGAGACGGTTTCGACGGACTTCGACACGTCCGACCGGCTCTACTTCGAGCCCCTCGATGAGGAATCAGTCCGCGACCTGCTGCAGAACGAGGCAGGCGACGGAGGCGAAGCGCCGCCTTCGGTCGTGCAGTTCGGCGGCCAGACCGCGGTGAACATGGCCCGAACGCTGAACCGCGCGGCCCTCCCCATCGCGGGCTCCTCGGCCGACGCCATCGACCTCGCCGAGGACCGCCGCCGGTTCGAGGAGTTGATCACCGGACTCGACATCCCGCAGCCACCGGGAGCCGCCGTGGAGACGCTCGAGGAGGCCCTCCCCACCGCCGACGCTGTCGGATACCCGGTGCTCGTGCGCCCTTCGTACGTCCTCGGTGGTCGCGCGATGGAGGTGGTGCAGGACGCGAACGAGCTCGTGCGCTACTTCGGGATGGCGCTCGAGGAGCGCAGCGGCCCGATCCTGATCGACAAGTACCTCGCGGGCATCGAGGTCGAGGTCGACGCCATCTGCGACGGCGAGACGGTGCTCATCCCTGGAATCATGGAGCACATCGAACGCGCGGGCGTCCACTCGGGCGACTCGATGGCCGTCTACCCGCCGCAGCGACTGAGCGAGACCCAGCGTCAGGCCATCGTCGACTACACCACCCGCATCGCCCTCGCCATGGAGGTCCGCGGGCTGGTGAACATCCAGTACGTCCTCGCTCCGCACGCCGACCCGAGCGGCCCCGGCGTGTTCGTCATCGAGGTGAACCCGCGCTCCTCGAGGACGGTCCCCTTCCTCTCGAAGGTGACCGGCGTCCCGATGGTGAGCCTCGCAGTGAACATCATGCTCGGCCGCGCACTGCGAGATCAGGGCTACGAGGGCGGGCTCTGGCCCGAGCGAAACCTCGTCGCTGTGAAAGCCCCTGTCTTCTCGATGTCGAAGCTGATCGATGTCGACACCTACCTCGGCCCCGAGATGAAGTCCACAGGCGAGGTCATGGGGGTGGATTCCACGTTCCCGGCGGCCATCCACAAGGCACTGATCGCCTCCGACCTCTCGCTCGAGCCTGGGACGCCCGTTCTCCTCTCGATCTCCAGCCAGACGAAGACCGAAGCGGTTCCCCTGATCCGCGCGCTGCATGAGGCCGGATGCGCCCTCTATGCCACCGAGGGCACGGCAGCGCTCATCGCCGGCCTCGGGATGCCGGTCGAGACGATCACCAAGAAGCTGTCCGAGGGCCACCCAAACGTCGTCGACGTCATCCGAGACGGGACGGTGCGCGCTGTGATCAACACCATCGAGGGGGGGCGGGCGTCCCACATGCGCGACGGCTTCCACATCCGGAGGGCCGCGACGGAGATGCGGATCCCCTGCTTCACCTCACTCGACACCGCGCAGGCGGCCATCCTCGCGCTGTCGCAGCCCCACGAGTACGACGTGCGGCCGCTCGCCGAGTACCGCGACGGAATCCCGGGCTGATGCCCAACCCTCGTGCCGTCCTCTTCGACCTGGATGGCACTCTCGCCGACTCGACACCGTCGATCGCCGAGGCAATCGCAGCGCTCCTTCGGGACCGCGGCTACTCCTACACGCCGGCAGAGATCGAGCCACGGATCGGACCGCCTCTCAACGACATGCTGCGCGACTTCCTCGGCGTCAGCCAGGACGAGGCCGACGCGCTGTACGACGGCTACCTCGACTACTACCGCGACTACGCCGACCGTATGCCCCCCATGCCGGGGGCAGAGGACCTGCTCGAGGCGCTCGCTGAGCGCGATATCTCGGTGGCGATCGTCACGAACAAGGTCGAGGCTTCGGCGGCGACGCTGCTGCGCGTCCTCGGCTGGACTGACCGCTTCGGCGCCGTCATCGGGGCGGATACGACGCCAATGGCCAAGCCGGCCCCGGAACCGGCGCTCGAGGCGCTTCGCCGGCTCGGGGCCGAACCCCCGGCGGCTGCCTTCGTGGGCGACACTGAGATCGACATGGAATGCGGCAGGAACACTGGAATCCCTCTCGTCATCGCCCTTGCGGGGCATCGATCGGTCGACGTACTGCGCGCCGCCGGCGCCACTCACGTCTGCGCAAGCCTGGATCAGGTTCGCGCGCTTCTCGTTGACGGCCCAAGGGACTCGGGTGAAACGCGATGAACAACGAGTTCACCGAGGTCACCGAGAGCGCGCGCCTGTACGGCAACACGCACATCCTCTGGCTGCGCCTCCCGGAGTCCTTCGCGCACGCCCGGCCGGGTCAGTTCGTGATGGCGTACTGCAGCGACAGCTACGACCCGCTGCTCGGCCGGGCGCTCTCGTTCCACCGTATGCGAGAGGGTCGCGACGGCCTCGAGTTCGCGCTGCTCTTCGACATCGTCGGCCGCGGGACGGCCTGGCTCTCGCAGCGGACTCCCGGCGACGTCGTCCGCGTAGTGGGGCCGCTGGGCCACGGCTTCGAGCCTCGGCCGCAGGTGCAGCGAATGTTGCTCGTGGGCGGGGGCATCGGCTGCGCGCCGCTCATCTGGCTCGCCGACCGCCTGGTGGACGAGGGCCGCGACGTCACCCTCGTGCTGGGTGGCCGGAGCGAGGCGCAGGTCTTCCCACCGCACCTCCTCCCTCCGGCGGTCGAGGTGGTCGTAACGACTGAGGATGCCTCGCTGGGCGAGCAGGGCCGGGTCACTGCGCCGTTCCAGCGCCTGCTCCCTTGGTGCGACCAGGCGTTCACCTGTGGGCCGGATCCGATGTTCGAGGCGCTCTACGGCGTGCTCCGTGCCTCAGGTCTGACGAAGTCCGTGCAGGCCCTACTCGAGGCGCCGATGGCCTGCGGGATGGGCATCTGCTACTCGTGCGCGGTCTTTCCGAGGCGCGGCGGCGTGAAGCTCGTCTGCCATGATGGTCCCATGTTCGACTTGCGCGACCTGTACGCTTAGAGGCGCCATCGGCAAGGAGGCGCACATGCACCGTGAGTTGATTCCGACGTACGCACTCGTGGGCGGGTGCGCCCTCATCGGGCTGCTGGTGGCCGTATTCGTCATCGAGTACGAGCCGCGCGTCCTCATGGGCGCGTACGGTGCCGGCGTGGGTCTGATGGTCGGCGCTTTTATCGCTGCGATTGCCTCGAACGAACCGCTTGTCGGCGGCGGCTCTCGCCATAAACCACTCTTCCCGCAATCGCCTCCTCCGCCTGCGGCGGGCCTCGGAGGCTCGCTCAACGGTCACACCTCGTCCAATGGGCACGTCGGGACGAACGGCCACGGCGGGCTCTACGAAGGTGAGGACAACGAGGAAGAGGCGCGCAACGAGTCGCTGCGACGCCAGGGGCGTCTCAGCTGACTTCGCGCGCTTAGCGGAGCTGGCGGATGATGGAGCCCAGCTCCGTGTAGTGGTCGGCGATCGCACGCATCTCCGCCGACGTACTGTTCTGGAACGCGGCCACCTCGACGCGGACGCCTCGCCCCTGGATGACTTCGACTACGCGGGCGAAGTCGGCGTCACCTGACACGATCGCGATGACGTCAAGCCGTTCCGCCATCGTCACCATGTCGATCGCCATCTCCACATCGAAGTTGCCCTTGATGGAGCCGTCCGCGAACCGCTTCAGCGGCTTGGTCACGATGCGGTACTCGTACGGCACAAACGGCGCGACGAACTTCTGCTGTGCCACGGGCTCCGCGGGATTATCGGAGACGGGCGAGTACGCGGTCGCCCGAACGAGCTCGCGACCCTCCGCGAGGTAGTCGAGCAGCTTCCCGGCGTTGATCGGCTCGTCGCTCCGCTCGGCACCATAGATGAGGTTAGGCACGTCCACGAAGACGCCGAGGCGTAGCTTCCGCTCCGCACGCGCGATTCGCTCGGTCAGTGCGTTGATGGACTCCTGGATACCGCGCAGCATCGTCTCGAGGCCGGCGATCGCCTCGGACGCGGGAGCCTCCTGACCGGGGCGCGGTCGCGCGCGGCCGTCCGCCCGGTCCGTGTCGGGGGCTTCGCGGTCCGCGCTACGACGCCCCTCAGGCTCGGCGGCCGCAGCGTCGCTCGGCTGCTCCGAAGCTGAGCCGCGCCGGCGGCGAGCCGGGCGACGGGCGCCGCCTCCGTTCTGAGATGATTCTTCCCGCTTCTCGCGCGGCGACTCCTCGGCCTTCGTTTCCGCGGACTCGGACAGAGTCTCACTGGTGTCGCCGTTCGTGCCGTCCGCAGGCCGTCCCGGCCGCCTTCCCACGATGCGCGGGCCGGCGTTGCCTCGGCCTCCGCTTGAACGGCCTGAGCGTCGCGATGCCCCGTCGCGGTCGTCTGCTTGCGAGTTGGTAGACGGGGAATCGGGTGGTGTCACGCGACGCTGGCCTCTCCGGCGTAATGCAGGACCGAGCAGCGCGCTGCGACCTGCTCTGCGATCTGACGGAACGCTTGGGCCTGCGGCGAACCGGGCTGGCCCGCGACGACCGGCACGCCTTCGTCGCCGCCCTCGCGGATGCTGGCCTCGAGCGGCACTTCGCCAAGGAACTCAACGCCGAGCTCGTCCGCAGCGGCGAGTGCACCGCCCCTGCCGAAGACGTCGGACGACATGTTCTCGATGATGCCGAAGATCGGCACGCCGAGACGGTCGAACATGCCGATGGCCTTCGTCGCGTCCTCGATTGCCACCTTCGACGGCGTCGAAACGATCACGGCCCCGGCGATCAGCGCTTCCTGGCACATCGACATCGAGGCGTCCGACGTCCCGGGGGGAAGGTCGACGATCAGGTAGTCGAGCTCGCCCCAATCGACATCATGCAGCAGCTGTCGAACGCCCGAGCCGATCATCGGGCCGCGCCAAACAACGGGTGTGCCCTTCGGCAGCACGAAGCCGATCGACACGGCCTTCACTCCGTAGGCCTCGAGAGTGTGGAGACCGCCCTGACCTGAGGCGAGTCCGCCCTGCTCGAGACCGAGCATCGTGGGGATGTTGGGCCCGGTGATGTCAGCGTCGAGGATGCCAACTCGGGCTCCGAGCTGTCCGAGCGCAATGGCCAAGTTCACGGCGACGGTGGACTTGCCAACACCGCCCTTGTTGGAAGCCACGGCGATGACGTTCTTGACCCCGGGTACGGGCGCGGGGCCGCCCTCGCGGGGGCGGGACCCTCGCACTTCGGCGTCCCATTCGATGCTGATCTCCTCGACGCCCGGGACGGCATCGAGGGCAGTCCGCACGTCGTGGTCGATCGTCTCGCGAAGCGGACAGGCGGGGGTGGTCAGGACAAGCGTGAACGCCACGCGCCCCCCATCGACCGAGAGGTCGCGAACCATGTCGAGCGAAACGATGTCGCGATGTAGCTCAGGGTCACGGACGGTGCGCAGCGCCTCGATAACGGCGTTCGCGTCGGGCACAGCAAACCTCGCAGTCGTGGCTCAGACCCGGCGGAACCAACGAGGTTCAGGGAACGTTCTCAGATGTGGAACGTTTCCTTAACACCTGCCGCTTAGGCTGACGGCAGTGGGTCCTACGAGGACCGCAGGATGGATCCGCCCGGTTCTTTGTCTCCATCGAGTATAGGGATCGTCCGCGGAAGCGGGAATGACAGCGGCAACACCTGTTTCCTCAGTTTCTCTCTTTTAATAGAAAGAAAACTTGACGAACTAGAATATGCGCGCTAATCTCGCAAAAGCACGGGGCGTGTAGGCCCCTGGGGCCTGCGACGCGGGCCGAAGCATGAGGCGGCACAGGCTACACACGGCGGGGTGTGCCGGCCCAACGAAGAGGGAACACTGATGGCGGACACGAGCACTGCCAACCAGCACACGACGACTGCGAACTGCATCCACCACTGGATCATCGAGTCCCCCGCGGGGCGCGAGAGCCAGGGGACTTGCCGCAACTGCGGTAAGACCAAGAATTTCGCGAACTCCACCGAGAACGTGATGTGGGAGCAGACGAACACCCTGCGGAACGACCTCCGCAGCTCGCTGCGCATCCCGCAGCCGAAGGACGATGTCACGCTGTCTGACGAGGCGTAGCCCGCAGCCTGCAGCGGCAGCAACGATGACGAAGCGGCGCCCTCGGCGCCGCTTCTTCGTGTCCCGAGTCGAAACGCCTATCATGAAAGACACCGCCTCGCAGGGCACACAAGACGGAGCGCTCATGCCCGACCTCAGCCTCACCCTGGGCACCGGTCGCAAGCAGGAACTCCACCTGCGCAACCCGGTGATGACTGCCTCCGGAACGTTCTCGAACGGATTGGAGTTCGCCAAGCGCTTCGATGTCGACACGCTCGGCGCGCTCGTCTCCAAGGGCACCACCCTGCGGCCGCGACGTGGCAATCCGCAGCAGCGCACCGTCGAGACGCCGGCAGGGATGATCAACTCGATCGGCTTCCAGAACATCGGCGTCGGCGCCCTGCTCCGTGAGGTCGCACCGACGTGGGAGCGGTGGCAGGTGCCCGTCCTCGTGAACATCATGGGCGATACCGTTGAGGAGTTCGGCCAGCTCGCCGAGCGGCTGGATGGTCAGCCCGGCGTCGCCGGCCTCGAGGTCAACATCTCGTGCCCGAACGTCACCGTGGGCGGGATGGAGTTCGGCCAGGACCCGATGATTGCCGCAGACGTCATCCGCACGGTCAGGCGGCAGACTGAGCTCCCGATGACGGTGAAGATGACGCCGAACGTCACGGACATGCGACCAGTGGTGCGCGCCGTGACGGATGCCGGGGCCGACGCCATCACCATCATGAACACGGTGCCGGCGATGGCGATCGACATCGAGCGGCGCCGGCCGGTCATCGGGGCGACCTTCGGCGGACTCTCCGGCCCGGCGATCAAGCCGATCGCCCTGCGCCAGGTCTATCTCGCAGGCGCGGTGACCCACCTCCCGATCATCGCGTCCGGCGGCATTATGTCCGGTCGAGACGCGATCGAGTTCTTCATGGCCGGCGCGAGCGCGATCCAGGTGGGTACGGCGACGTTCCGCGATCCCGAGGCGCCATGGCGCATCCTCGCCGAGATCGAGGCGTGGTTCGAGTCGGAGCGCGTCGAGCGCCTAGACGAGATCGTGGGCGTCGCGCGACGCCGCGACTGATGCGCAGCTCGCTGACCCGCTGGCTCGCGGGTGGACTCGCCCTCGGCTTCTGGATCTCCCTCGGCGCAGTGGCGGCGTTCGGCTGGTATGCCACGGCTCGAGGCCTGGCGGTCTCATGGGGACTCGGCGACGCCGCTACCGCGTTCGGCCTGCTAGCGGGCGCCGTTGTGTCTGTGACCATGTGGCGCTGGGCACGCGCCGAGGGCGAGGCGGCTGCGCTCGCGGAAGGCAGGTGCCCTCGCTGCTCCGCGCCCGTCGAGCCGCTCCACGAACACGCACGAGCGGACCGCTCCGTGCCGGGGCTCACCTCGTGGACGTGCACGGCGTGCGAGTACGAGCGAACGCAGCCGTTGACGTGTCCCGCATGTGCCGCATAGCGTCAGATCGCCCCGGGGTGTAGCTCAGCTTGGCAGAGCGCTGCGTTTGGGACGCAGAGGCCCGCAGTTCGAATCTGCGCACCCCGACCACTCTTCCCCGCCATCCGGCAGCCGCCCGTGCTGGACGGCGACCGCCCCGTCCGTCCCTGGCTCCGAGCGGGCTCGGACTCCCCAGCGGCCGAGTACGCCCGGGGCAGTCAGGTCCTCGAGAGACGCCGAGGCCGGGGGCCCGTCACGAGCAGGTAGTCCTGCGCGCGAGTGCAGGTGACGTACAGCAACTGGGGCTCGGTGTCCTACACCTCCTCGAGGTCGGCGTCGTCTCCGACACGCTCTGGCTCGCGGCACGCGCACCCCGATCATCTCCACTCCGGCTTCCCGCACCGGGTAGCCTAGTCCGCATGCGTGGGCAAACCGAGGCAGTCCCTCACCACCGGCGACCCGAGAGCCTGACTCCGCTGTTCCGTCCGAGCAGCGTGGCCGTCGTCGGCGCTTCATCAAGCGCAGGCTCCATTGGGGGGCGGGTGTTCGAGGGGCTCCTGCGGGGGCGCTTCAACGGGCCCGTCTACCCGGTGCATCCGACCGCCCGCTCCGTAGCGTCGGTCCGTGCGTATCCGACCGTCCTCGACGTCCCCGACGCGGTGGACCTCGCGGTGATTGCAGTGCCAGCGAGCGCGGTGCCAGGCGTGGTCGAGGAATGTGCGGCGAAGGGCGTCCGTGCGCTCGTCGTGCTTTCGGCAGGCTTCGCGGAGACCGGCGAGACCGGCCGCGAGCTGCAGAACGAGGTGCTGCGCCTCGTCCGCGGGCACGAGATGCGAATGGTTGGACCGAACTGTCTCGGGATTGTGAACACGGAGTCCGACACTCGCCTGAACGCCATCTTCGGAAGACCGCTCGCCCGGAGCGGACGCGTCGCGATGTCGTCGCAGAGCGGTGCGATGGGCCTCGCGATCATCGACTACGCCGAGGAGCTCGGCATCGGGCTCTCGCAGTTCGTGAGCGTCGGGAACAAGGCGGACGTTTCGGGGAACGATCTGCTCGAGTACTGGGAGCACGACGAGGCCACGAACGTCATCGCGCTGTACCTCGAGTCCTTCGGCAACCCGCGTCGCTTCTCCACAATCGCTCGACGCGTAGGACGCAAGAAGCCGATTCTCGCGGTGAAGAGCGGACGCGGGAGCGCCGGTTCCCGCGCGGCGCGATCCCACACGGCAGCGCTCGCCGGCAGCGACGTCGCCGCGGATGCGCTGTTCCACCAGGCGGGCATCATTCGCCTCGACACGCTCGAGGACCTGTTCGATGTCGCCGCGCTGCTGACGAACCAACCACTGCCGCGCGGCAACCGCGTCGCCATCATGACGAACGCCGGAGGACCAGCAATCCTCGCTGCCGACGCCTGCGAGGCGAACGGCCTCGAGCTTCCGACGCTGGCAGAGAGCACGGTGGGGACGCTGCAGGCGTTGCTGCCTCCCGCCGCCGGGCTGTCCAACCCGGTGGACATGATCGCCTCGGCTACCCCGGAGCAGTACGAGCTCGTCGCGCAACAACTCCTGCTGGACGACAACATCGACGCGCTGATCGCGATCAACATCTCGATCGGCGGGGCGAGGGCGGAGAGTTTTGCACGAGCATTCCGCTCGGGGGCAGAGTCGGCGCTCGCCAGCCTCGAGTCTCCGAAGCCGGTGCTGGCCTGCTTCATGGCCAGCGGCTCGTCGCCGCAGGCACTGCGAGGCGGCGAGGGCGACACCTCGGAGAGCGTATCCGGCACGATCCCCGCGTACCGCTTCCCGGAGGACGCAGCACGCGCGCTTGCGCGTGCCGTGCGCTACGCCGACTGGTTGCGACGCCCGCCCGGGAGCATCCCGGAACTTGTCGATGTCGACGCGGAACTCGCGCGGCGCATCATCGGCGGAGCGCACCAGCGGAACGCCGAATGGCTCACACCCGACGAGGGCCGGGCCCTGCTGCACGCCGCCGGTATCCCGCTCGCACGGCAGAGCGTCGCAGCTACTCCGGCGGAGGCCGGCGCCGCCGCCGAGGAGATCGGATTCCCGGTGGTCGTGAAGGTGGTCTCACCCGACATCATTCACAAGACAGACGTGGGCGGCGTTGTCCTCGACCTCGAGAACGCCGAGGAAGTGCGAAGCACCTGCGAGGACCTCCAGGTGCGCCTCGAGCGGGAGTTCGGAGCGCGCATCGAGGGCTTCCTTGTGCAGGAGCAGGCGCGCCGCGGGCACGAGGTACTCGTCGGCGTGACGCACGATCCCGTGTTCGGAGCGCTCGTCGGCTTCGGGCTTGGCGGTACGACGGCGGAAGCCCTGCGCGACACGACCTTCCGCATCACCCCGCTCACCGGCTTCGACGCGGCCGAGATGGTGCGGGCCATTCGCGGCCGCGTCCTGCTCGAGGGATTTCGCGGTCAACCCGCCGCCGACCTCTCGGCCCTGGAGGACCTCATCCTTCGCGTCTCTTGGCTGGCGGAGACCGTACACATCGAGGAGATGGACCTGAACCCGGTGGTCGTCTACGAGCCGGGTGCGGGCCTCGTCGCCCTCGACGTGCGCGTCGCTATTCGCGGGGCCGAGCCGATCGAGGACTGACCGGCGTCCTCGTCACACCGCGTTCAACGCGCGCTCGAGTTTCGCCCTGGCCTCGGTCCCGACCGATTCGATCGCATCTGAGTCGAGCACTGCCATGCCCGCCTCGGGGTTGAAGATCGAGATCACCGTCGCGTCGCCCTCGGCGTACACGACGACGTTACACGGCAGCAGCGCGCCGACTTGCAGGTCGGCCTGCAGTGCGCGATGGGCCAGATGGGGATTGCAGGCGCCGATGATGACGTAGTCGCGGAATTCGACGCCGAGCTTCTCCGCGAGCGTCGCCTTGACGTCGATCTCCGTCAGGGCGCCAAACCCTTCCGCTTTGAGCGCGTCCTTGATGCGCGACACCGCATCCTCGTATGGCAGGCGCACTCGCCGCGTCATCGCAATCTCGGGCATTCGATCTCCCTCCGGTCACCGCAGCCGACCTCGCAGCGGCGCGTCCCGACACGATGCCGCACTCGGCCCGGCGTTCGTAGTCACGTTGGTCCCGAGGGCTACGGCCCTTCGGCCCTCGCGACGCTTGGAGGAGGTCAGCCCGCGGCTTCGGTAGGACCGAGCAGTTTCCAGCCGGTTTGCCACGGCCAACCGTTGGCCATGTTGAGCGAGATGTTGAGGACCCCCATCCCCTCGAGCGCCCGCGCCATCGCCAGGGGCCCGGCGTCGATGGCCCTCAGTCCGAGTGACTCCACGAGTTCCAGAACGGTGCGTTTCGCCGCGTCATCATCCGCAGCGACGAACCCGTCGAGCTGGATCCCGTCCGCGACGGGATCCGCCTGCTTGCTGGCGAACACGGTATTGAACGCCTTCACGACCCTGGCGTTCGGCGCGAGTTCCTGGGTGCGCTCTGCGTTCGAGAGCCCCTCGAGTTGCTCCGGTTGGAAACGGTTTGTGACGTCGATGAGTGTCTTGCCATCGAGCGCCGAGCCCACTTCCTCGATGATGCTGGCCACCGCATCGAAGGGAACGGCCAGCACGAGGATGTCCGCGGACTCCGCGACGGCCGCATTCGAGGGTGCGCTCTCCGCCCCGACCTCAGCGGCCACCGTCTGCGCTTCGTCGGCCTCGGAGGAGGTGATCGTCACCGCGTGACCGGCGCGAACGCTCGCGGTCGCGAGAGCTCGCCCCACGTTCCCGGCGCCGATGATCCCTACGTTCATTGACGGTTCCTTCCATCACGAGATGCGAGTTGCACCTACTGAGCGGTGTAGCCTCCATCCACGACGTAGTAGCTGCCCGTGACGAAGGAGGCGGCGTCCGAGGCCAGGAAGACCACCACCGCCACGACCTCGGCGGGACTGCCCATGCGCTTCATCGCGTGGAGGTTGCCGATCGCTTCCTGCGTCGAGGCGTCCATGTTCCTGTCGATGAGCGGCGTGTGGATGAAGCCCGGCCCGACCGAGTTCACTCGGATCCCCTGGGTCGCGTACTCGAGCGCAGCGCTCTTCGTGAGACCCACGACGCCATGCTTCGCGGCGACATATGCAGGGCTCGTGGCGAACCCCACCGAACCGAGGATCGACGCCATGTTCACGATGGATCCACCGCCGGTCTCGAGCATGGCGGGGATCTGGTAGCGCATGCCGTAGAAGACGCCGCTCAGGTTCACGGCAATGACGCGGTCCCAGCCCTCCGGGGAGTATTGGCCCGTCGGGTTCGCCTCGCCTCCGATGCCGGCGTTGTTGACCCCGATGTCGAGGCGCCCGTACCGCTCGACCGTGGCGCGCACCATCGCTTCGACGGATGCCGGGTCGCCCACATCGACTTGCACCGCCGCGGCACGATCGTCGCTCCCGGCATGGGCCTTCGCGACGCGCTCGGCGCCCTCGAGGTTGAAGTCGGCCACGATCACCCGCGCGCCGCGGGCCACGAACTCCGCGACGCACGCCTCCCCGAGACCTGAGCCGCCGCCAGTGACGATCGCCACCTTCCCGTCGAAGTCGTTCACGTCAGCCATCACTTCACCCTCTTTACGCCAGGCAGCACGCGATGCAGCTACTCCGATCGTAGCCGTGCTGTCGTCCGTCCCTGCGGTTGAACGCACGAAGAAGGCGGGCATGCGCCCGCCTGTCACCGCCGCCCTGATGTGGGATGGCTAGTTACGTCGCTCCAGCACGTAGTCGATCAGGTGCTCGAGCGTGTCTCGGGTCTCGCCCTCAGGCAGATCGGCGAGGGCCTGGCGCGCGAGACGCGCAAAGTGACGCGCCGTCTCCATCGACTCGTCGAGGATGTCCGAAGCGCGGATCTCCTCGATGGCGCGGCCGAGGTTTGAGCGGCGCCGGATGCCCTCGAACGCCCGCCGCACGGCATTGTCCTCGCCCGCGCGCTGCATGTAGAGGATCGTCGGCAGCGTCAGCGTCCCCGCCATTAGGTCGGAGCCGACTGGTTTCCCCATCTCGTCCGCAGTGCCGCGGAAGTCGAGCACGTCGTCGACCACTTGGAACGCCATGCCGAGGGCATCGCCATAGCGGCGCAGGGGCTCGACGTACTCCTCGGGCGCACCGCTGACGATCGCGCCGTTCTCCGACGCGGTGGCGAAGAGCGACGCCGTCTTGCCGTAGATGCGGTCGAGGTAGCGCTGCACGTCCTCGGAGTACTCGAACGCGGCCATGTCCTGCTTGAGTTCGCCCTGCGCCATCGTCCCCAGGGTGGCTGCAAAGTTGCGGATAACACGGATGTTGCCGGTCCGAGCGACGAACTCGGCGGCGTGAGCGAAGAGGTAGTCGCCGAGCATGACGCTCGAGGCGTTGTTGAACAGCGCCGCAGCTGTCGGCTTGCCGCGACGTTCCGCCGCCGCGTCGATGACGTCGTCGTGGACCAGCGTCGCGGTGTGCAACAGCTCCACGCTGGAGGCCAGGGGTACAAGCTTCTCGAGGTCGTAATCGCCGTAGCGTCCGGCCAGAAGCGCGATCGCGGGGCGCATGCGCTTCCCGCCACCACTCAAGGTCGACTCGATCATGCGTCGCATCCAGGCGTGCTCGACGTCGCTGAGGCTGATCAGCATCGAGTCGACACGGTGCAGGTCCGGCGCCACCGGGCCATAGAGCGCCTTGGTGGCGGAATCAGCGTGAGCGCGGCCGTTGCCGTTCGCCGCGGTCTGCTCGGCGTCGGGGGCCGCCTCGAGCGCGATTGACCGGTCAGCCGGGGCGGCGTAGGCGGTGCTCGAGGGTGTTGCGAGCCAGAGCGCGACGTAGACGAGCGCCACGCCGCCGGCGGTGCCTACCGTGAGCATGACCGCGACCGAGCGCACGAGCAGGGGGTTCACACCGAGGCGCCGGGCAACCCCGGCACAGACGCCGCCGACGATCCCGTCGGGTCGTAGGTGCGACCGTGAGTCGATCATCTCGCCTCCGCGCCGCCTCACGTCTCCAACTCGAAACCGAATAGCCGTGCCGCGTTCGCCGCGGTCGAGGACGCTACAGCCTCGGGCGCTTCGTCCCTCAATGCGGCAACCGCCCTGACGGTCTCCACTACGAGAGCGGGCTCGTTGCGCTTCCCCCGGTACGGCTGCGGCGTCAGGTACGGGCAATCGGTTTCGACGAGGATACCGTGCGATGGCAGTTCGCGCGCCACCTCCTGGCCACGCGTGTTGTTCGCATAGGTCACCGTCCCAGGGATCGAGATCAGAAAGCCGATGTCGAGGTAGCGACGCGCCAGCTCGAGGTTCCCCGCGTAGCAGTGCATCATCCCGATTTCGCGATCCGGCCCGGGGTAACGCCCGACACGTTCGGCCCACGACCTCAAGACCTCGAACGACTCCGCGTCGGCGTTCCGGCTGTGGATGACGACCGGTAACGAGTGCTCGACTGCGAGCTCGAGTTGCCAGAGGAACGCCTCGTACTGCGCTGCGGGCGGTGAGAGGTTGCGGTAGAAGTCGAGGCCGATCTCGCCGATCGCGACGAAGTCACCGTTTTCGACCAGCCGTTCGAGGCCCGCGCCCTCCCCCGCCATCCGGCTGGCGCTGTGCGGGTGCAATCCGGCGACGGCGCGAACCCGCGGGTCGCGCCGTGCGAGGTCCAGTGCTCGCAGGCTCGAATCGACACCCGTGCCGACCTCGACGACCGCCACCACGCCCGCGTCCCATGCGCGCCGCATCACGATGTCGTACTCGCCGTCGAACTCGCGCGACCAGGTGTGCGCGTGCGCGTCGACGACGGGCGCATCGATCGGCTCGATGATTGGGATGAAGGGAGCGCTGCGGTCGGCCACGGTCACCGGCCCAGCCGCGACTCTTCCTCCTCGATGAGGGAGTCGTCGAACTTCTTGAACAGGGGCACGGGGTTGGGGAGCGGCGCCCCTGCCGCGACGGGGCTGCGTCGCCACCCTGCCGCCTCGATGTCTCCGAGGTTCCCCGCGAGTTCCCACGCTCGGGGCGACGTGAACGGCAGGAACGGCTGGAGCAGCGTCGCGAGACCGCTGACCACGTTCACCGCGACGAACAGGGTTTCGGCGGCATGCGGGCGGTCAGCCTTGATCGCGGCCCAGGGAGCGCGGTCGTCGAGGTAACGGTTGGCCTCGGTGGCCACGGTCATCGCGGCGGACAGCGCGTTGCGCAGCTGGACCCGCTCGATGTAGCCGCCCACGGTGTCGTACGCGGCCTCGAGGCGCTCGATCAGCACCCTCGACTCCTGTGCGAGCTCCGCTGGCGGCTCCGGGACGCGGCCCTCGAAGTTGCGCACCGTCATCGTGAGCACGCGGTTCACGAGGTTGCCCCAGCGGGCCACGAGCTCGTCGTTGTTCCGTCGCACGTACTCCGCCCACGTGAAGTCGGAGTCGGAAGTCTCGGGCATGATCGCTGTCAGGACGTAGCGGAGCGGGTCGGGATCGTGCCGGTCGAGGTATTCCGGCATCCAGACGGCCCAGTTGCGGCTCGACGAGGCCTTCGATCCGGACATCGTGACGTACTGGTTCGCGGGAACGTCGGTCGGGAGGTTCAGCCCCCCGTAGCCCATCAGCATCGCCGGCCAAATGGTCGTGTGGAACGGGACGTTGTCCTTGCCCTGGAAGTAGATCGTCTTAGCGGCGGGATCCCTCCACCACGCCTCCCAGGCGTCCGGATCGCCCGCGGTCTTCGCCCACTCCTTCGTGGCGGACAGGTAGCCGATCACCGCTTCGAACCAGACGTAGAGTCGCTTGCGCTCGTACCCCTCGAGCGGGATCGGCACGCCCCACTCGATATCGCGAGTGATCGCGCGGTCGTGCAGGCCCTCGCGCAGCAGCCCGAGCGTGAAGTTGCGCACGGCCGGTCGCCAGCTGTCCTGCTGCGCCACCCACTCGGTCAGGCGCTCGTTGAACGCGGACAGCCGGAGGAAGAAGTGCGTCGACTGCCGCGGTTCCGGAGTCGCATCGCTCAACCGGGAGCGCGGGTTCAACAGCTCAAGGGCGTCGAGCGTGCGGCCGCAGTTGTCACACTGGTCGCCGCGTGCGCCCTCGTCGCCGCAGTTCGGGCACGTTCCCTCGACGTAGCGGTCGGGCAGGAAACGGTCAGCCTTCGGGTCGTAGAGCAGCGTCTGCTCGGCCGAGTAGATGAAGTCTTGCTCGAGTAGGCGCAGGAACATGTCCTGGGCGACCTCGACGTGGTTCTCGGTGTCAGTCGAGGTGAACAGGTCGAACGAGATGCCGAACCGCTCGAAGGTGTCGAGGAAGGAGTTGTGGAAGCGCTCGAACACCACGGTCGGCGTCGTGCCTTCCTGCTCGGCGCGCACGGTAACCGGCGTGCCGTGCGAGTCGGACCCGGAGACCATGAGCGTGCGGTTGCCGCGCATGCGGTGGTAGCGCGCAAAGATGTCGGCCGGCAAGTAGGCGCCAGCGATCTGCCCGGCATGGAGCGGGCTGTTCGCGTACGGCCACGCGACGGCGACGAGGATGGTCTCAGGCTGGTGGTCCGGCATCGGGGCCGAATCGTAGCATGCGCTCCTGCGAGGGCCTACGCAGTATCGAGGAGGACCGGATGGTCGAGTCGTTCGCCCGAGCGGACTGGTCGCCCGTGCCTCGCGACGGTTGCGTCGGCGTCGAGGGCCGCGTCCTCGGCCAGAGTGGCAGGATCTTCCTCGCGATGCTCCGCTTTGACGACGTAGGCACTATCGACGAGCACTCGGCCCCGTTCGACATCGACGTGTTCTGCCTCGAAGGCACCGGCCACGCGTCGCTTGATGGCACGGTGCATGACCTCCGTGCGGGTGAGCGGCTGCGCTGGCCGGCGGGCTCGATGCATCGCCTCTGGACCGAGGGCTCGACGATGACGACGCTGATGGTGGAGCACCACGGAAGCGGTTAGCCGATCTGCTCAGAGAACTCAGCCATTACCGTTGACCCTAGCGGGAAGCGAGACGTACCCTGTCTGGAACAACTCCGTTCTTGGGTGGCGGGATACCTCCCATGGAGAGCGGCCAGAAACTCAGACCCCACCGGCAGCGGCGGGGTCATTGTGTTATTTGCGGCTTCGCGGCGTGACCGGAGGACGCAGTTCCTCCCGAGCGCCCGGGGAGCCCGGAGACGTACCGCTAGTCGGACGGCATCGAACCCACGGCCCCACGCGCAAGGGAGACTCTGCGAATGACAGTCCTTAGAGACGCCATCGGAGCACATCTCGAGGCGGACCTCGCCTCCGGTGCGCGTCGCAAGACACTCGAACAAGTCTGGGGATTTGACGACGTCGCCATCGTCCCCGGCGCAGTCACCACCAACCCCGACCTCGTCGAGCTCGACCTCCAGATCGGCGACTACCACTTCCCCGTTCCCATCATCGCGTCGTCCATGGACGCGGTGGTCGATCCCCAGTTCGCGATCGAGTTCTCGAAAATGGGCGGGCTCGCCGTCCTGCACCTCGAGGGCGTGCAGACGCGCTACGAAGACCCGAACGCAGTCCTCGATGAGATCGCCGCGGCCGGCGTCGAGGAGTCGACCGCGCTGATCCAGAGGGTCTACGCCGAACCGATCAAGGAGCACCTGGTCGGCGAGCGCATCGAGGAGATTAAGCGCGCGGGCGCCGTTGCGGCGGTGAGCGCGTCGCCGCAGAACACCAAGCGCTTTGCTCCCCTCGCGAAGGACGCCGGCGTCGACATCTTCACCGTTGCCTCGACCGTGACTACGGCGCGCCACGTCTCGAGGTCGCTCAAGGGCCTCCAGCTCGACGAGCTGGTGGAACAGCTGGCGCCCGTGCCGGTGCTCGTCGGTAACACGGTGGACTTCCAGGCGACGCTCGAGCTGATGGAGACGGGCATCCACGGCGTGCTCGTCGGCGTCGGGCCCGGAGCCGCGTGCACCTCGCGCGAGGTCCTCGGCGTCGGTATCCCGCAGGTCTCGGCGACCATCGACACCGCCTACGCCCGCGACATCTTCTTCGAGCGCACGGGCCGCTACGTGCCCATCATCACCGACGGCGGCCTCCGCACCGGTGGCGACGTCTCGAAGGCGATCTGCGCCGGCGCGGACGGCGTGATGATCGGTTCGCCGTTCGCGAGCACGTTCGAAGCGCCGGGCCGCGGCTTCCACTGGGGCATGGCGACCCCGAACGCGAGCCTCCCGCGGGGCGTGCGCGTGAAGGTCGGCCAGCACCGCTCCTTGGACAAGCTGCTCTTCGGCCCCACCTCGAGGACGGACGGCACGGAGAACCTCGTCGGCGCACTCAAGACGTCGATGGCCACGTGTGGTGCACTCACCATCCAGGAGTTCCACGGCACGCGGATGGTCGTGGCGCCGGCCATCAAGACCGAGGGCAAGATCTACCAGATCGCGCAGGGCACCCAGCGCTAGTTCGGCGCCTGGTCCGTCCCAGATCACGAACGGCCGCCCGAGGGGCGGCCGTTCTGGAATACAGGCATAGCCCCCTGCCGTCGGCGGACGAGCGGCGGCCTCTCGCGGCGCGTGGTCGCCTACTTCACGAGGTCGATATCGGTGAGTCGGATCTCGTTGACCGTCTCCCCGTCCAATGCGACCGAGTAGCGAACAATGATGCCCGTGTCGGGATCGAACTCGTACTCCGTGACCTCCGTAATCGTCGCGCGTCCGTCGCAGATGTCGGCGAGTGCAGGGTCATTCGCGCACGGCCGCTCGAGGGTCTGTACGAAGACAGGATCAATTCCCTCTCGAACGCCACCGCGTCCGGCGGCTGTAGCAGCTGTCACGAACCAACCGCCTGGTGCGCGGTCGAGCTTCTCAGGGAACTCCGTCCTTGCGCCGTACTCCGCTAGCTCGATAGTGAGCGATCCATCCGTGACGGTTTGGGCTTGCGCCAGCGTCCCTGTCGAGTCAAAGACCTCGAGTCGCCAGTTGCGTCGGTCGCTCCATGCCAACGATCCTGAATTCCGCTCGCCGAGCTGATCGAAAACGAGTCTGGCTTCGAACGGTGGGATATCCGTCGGAATGAACTCCGGCTCACTCGAAACGGGCTGAGCGGAGCGCACCCAATACGTAAGAATGAAGACGAGGATCACCGACAGTCCGAATACGAACCAAAGTCGCGCGGGAACGGCGTTCGACCTCATGACCATTTCCACATCTCCATAGCGGCGTCAGTTCCACGCCTGGTTATCCTGGATGTCCATGTGTGTGTCCGATCCCGTGCAAATGTAGTTTGGTGGAATGTATGTCCAAACGCACCGACGCTGTTCGATGTAGGTGAGGATCGAGACGGCCTGGGCGTCCAACACGTTCCGCTGCGATCCCATTGTGGCGTCCGCGCTCCAAGATGTGTTGGTTAGCCAACCGCTGCCACTGTTGACCTCAGCGATGAACACCCACGAACCAGTATGCTTCCAGTCCTGAACCTTGGACGGTCGCCATCCTTCGTACGTTCCAACGTTGCCTCCGGTGCTACCGCCATGAAGGCGTTGGCTTATCGTCCAATCGGTGGACATGCCGCTGCCGCTGAAGCTGTAGTTCAGTCGTGCGCGACTGTATTTGGAGTCGGGGGGACAGGAGTTAGCGGTGGTCGGTTGTCCATCGCAATCATAGGGTGTTATCGCGGCACCGACGGTAGCGGCGCCAAGCGTGATGAGAGCGATCATCGCGAGAACCAAACCGCGGGGGATCGAGCTTACTCTCATCGCATCTGTACTCCTCGCACCGCCGATTGTCGGCGCTCCTAGCGACTCGCGTCCGGCGAAGAGTACAGAAAGCCCCCCCCCCCCTTGTCAAGACGCTCGTGATTGCCGTCCCAATGCCTCGTCTGGGCACTCGTCAATACCCGGCGTGCGCCTCGACTACTCGCCGGATGCCAACCAGGTCGCGGTGCGTGCGGGCTTCTACGCGGAGCGCCTCGCCGAGGAGTTCGGCGGCATGCCCGGCTTGCCCCGCCCCGACTTCGATCAGGACGGCATGAGGACCATCAGCGAGGTGGTCAGGCAGTTGCTCGAACAGCCGCCGGTAGAGGTCGAGGCCGTCCTCGCCGCCGTCGACCGCCATCCGAGGCTCGTAAGCGCGAATCGCCTCGGGCAGCGCGTCGAGCTCTGAGGTGGGGATGTACGGCAGGTTCGCCACGACGACGTCGAGCGGCTCCGAGATCGCTTCGAGCAGGTCGCCCGCGAGCAGCACGATGCGTTCGAGCACGCCGAGGCGGCGCGCGTTTCGCCCCGCAATCGCTAGCGCCTCGGTCGAGGCGTCGAGCGCGAAGACCTTGGCCGTGGGCGCGTGCTTCGCGAGTGAGATGGCGATCGCGCCGGAGCCTGTGCCCACGTCGGCGACTCGCACGAGGCGCCGCGCGTTCGGGTGCTCGCGGATCGCCGCGAGCGCCGCTTCGACCAGCGTCTCCGTCTCCGGACGCGGGACGAGGACGCCCGGCCCGACCTCGAACGTCAGCCCGTAGAACTCCCGCCGCCCGAGGATGTACGCCAGCGGCTCGTGTCGCAGCCGGCGATCGAGAAGCGCGTCGAAGCGGTTGAGGACATCGGTAGCCGGCACCTCCGAGCCCGCGGCGAGGACCCGCGCGCGGTCGAGGCCGGCGGCTTCGCCGTAGAGCAGCTCCGCCTGCAGTCGCGCCTCATCAAGGTCGCTAGCCGCCTGCACCTCGAGCAAGCGTCGAGCCGCCTCGTGCAGCCGGCCGGAGACGCGAGGGGGCACGTCCGAGGAGGGCGAGTGCGGCGTCAGGCCCCGACGGCCTGCAGCAGGCGCGTTTGTTCGTCGAGGGCGACGGCCTCGATCAACGGGTCGATGTCGCCGTCGAGAATGCGCGGCATGCCGTAGACGGTCAGGTTGACCCGGTGGTCGGTGACGCGGTCCTGCGGGAAGTTGTAGGTGCGGATCTTCTCGGAGCGCTCGCCGCTACCGACCTGCGAACGGCGTGCGCCTGCGACCTCACTCTCCTGCTTCTCGCGCTCCAGCTCGTAGAGGCGTGCCCGGAGGACAGCCTCCGCCTTCACGCGGTTCTTGGTCTGCGAGCGCTCGTCCTGGCAGGTGACGACGATCCCCGTCGGCATGTGGGTCATGCGCACGGCCGTCGCAACCTTGTTCACGTTCTGCCCCCCGGCGCCGCCCGAGTGGAAGATGTCGATGCGCACCTGTGACCAGTCGATGTCCACGTCGACCTCGTCGACAACCGGGAGTACGGCGACCGTCGCCGTCGAGGTGTGGATGCGGCCCTGCGCCTCGGTCTCCGGAACGCGCTGCACGCGGTGCACGCCGGATTCATATTTCATGCGGCGGTAGGCGTCCTGGCCGCGCAGCTCGAAGGTGATCTCCTTGTAGCCGCCGGCGGATGCCTCGGAGGTGTTGAGCACCTCGATCTTCCAACCGTTGCGCTCCGCGTAGCGGACGTACATGCGGTAGAGGTCGGCGGCGAACAGTGCCGCCTCCTCGCCCCCGGTGCCGGAGCGGACCTCGACGATCACGTCCTTCTCGTCCGCCGGGTCCCGCGGCAGCAGCGCCAACTTCAGCTCGCGGTCCAGCCGCTCGACTTCCGGCTCGAGGCGACCGATCTCCTCGGAGGCGAGCTCGCGCTCCTCCTCGTCGCCCTCTCGCAGCAGGAGGCGCGCGTCATTGAGGGCGCCCTCGGTGTCGCGGTAGGCGCGGAACAGCTCGACCACCGCCTCGAGGTGCGCGCGCTCGCGCGCGACCTCTTGCAGCCGCCGGTGATCCGAGACCACCTCGGGGTCAGCCATGAGCCGCGTGAGTTCGTCGAAGCGCGCTTCGATCTCGGCGAGTCGTTCGAGCATGCGAACAGTCTAGCGCGTGCGGCGGTTAAGGCCGTCGGGGGTTGCCCGTGTGAGGGTGCGAGCCTACGCCGCGGCCTCGATGAGGAATGAGGCTACCTTCGGAAGCGAGCGAATCGCCTCGGCAACCCCCATCGCTGTCGCGATGCTCCCTGCCGAAGGTCGCGACGACTACGTCTTCAATGCCGCAGCAACCCCGTCCAGCGCTATCTCGCGCTGCTCGCCTTCGCCGATGAGTGGCTTCACCTGCACCATGCCTTCGGAGGCCTCGCGGTCCCCGATGATCAGCGCAAAGCGGGCGCCCGAGGCGTCGGCGGAGCGGAGTTGCGCGCGCAGTGAACGGCCGGGGAAGCCGTTGCGGACATTGAACCCCTCGCGTCGCAGCGAGGCAGCGAGGCGAGCCGCCGCGCCCGCTCCCGCTTCTCCAAGCGGTACCGTCACGGCATCGAGAGCGACCGCCCCCGGAGCCTCGATGCCGCGCTCGCGGAGGTTGAGCACGATGCGCTCGATGCCGGTTGCGAAGCCGACGCCGGGCGTCGGAGTGCCGCCGAGCGCCTCGATGAGGCCGTCATAGCGTCCGCCCGCGCCGATCGTCGACTGGCCGCCTCCGCCCTCCGGCTCGAACTCCCACACGGTGTGCGTGTAGTAGTCGAGGCCGCGGACGATGCGCGTGTCGATCTCGTAGGCGATGCCCAGCCCGTCGAGGAGTGCGCGTACCTGGTCGAAGTGCGCGGCGTCATCCTCGGACAGATGGTCGAGGATGCTCGGCGCGGCGGCCACCGCCGGATGCCCCGCGTCCTCCTTCGAGTCGAGGATGCGCAGCACGTTCGTGTCGAAGCGGCGGCGCGAGTCGGCGGAGAGCTCGGCGAGGTGCGGCCGGAAGTGCTCGCGCAGCACCTCCTCGTAGCGACGCCGCGTCTCCGGCGTCCCGATCGAGTTGATGCGGAGCACCAGACGCTCGAGGCCCAGCGCCTCGTAGAGCGCGCGCTGGAGGTCGATCGCCTCGACGTCGGCGGCAGGGGATGCGTCGCCGATACACTCGATGCCGAACTGATGCAGCTGGCGGTAGCGGCCCGCCTGGGGTCGGTCGTAACGAAAGAACGGGCCGAGGTAGAACAGCCGAACCGGCTGTGGCCGGCTCGCCATTCCGTGCTCGAGGTAGGCGCGGCAGACGCCTGCGGTCCCCTCCGGACGCAGCGCGAGACGTCCTCCGCCGCGGTCATCGAAGACGTACATCTCCTTCGAGACAATGTCGGACTCGTCGCCGGCGGTCCGCAGGAAGACGCCCGCGTCCTCGACGATTGGCGTCTCGATGCGCTGATAGCCGAACGAGCGCGCGACGCGCTCCGCGGTCTCGACGACGTGCCGCCAGAGGGGCTCGTCCTCAGGGAGCAGGTCGTTCATGCCCCGGGGGGCCTGGAGGTCCGCCATCCCGCGAGTCTACGAGCGCCCTGATCGCCGGGCAATGCAAGTCGACGGAGGCACGCTGCCACGTCCGGAATGGGTAACGCTCATATGAGGATCGTGCTATCCTCGTCTGAGGATGGTCATTTCGGCCGATGCCCCCCCGAGCGTCCGAGAACTCTTCGAGACGCTTCACTCGTACCTCCCCGCCGAGCGCGTCGAGCCGATCGAGCGCGCGTACGAGTTCGCCGAGGCATGCCATCGAGGCCAGCTCCGGCGCTCCGGTGAGCCTTACATCACGCATCCTGTAGCCGTCGCGACGCTGGTCGCGGGGCTCAACATGGACGCTCACACCGTGATGGCGTCCCTCCTCCACGATGTCGTGGAGGACTGCGGCGTGACCCTCGAGTCCCTGCGCCAGCGCTTCGACTCGGACATCGCGCGCCTCGTCGAGGGAGCGACGAAGATCGACCAGATCCACGTGCCCGCGGGGGCAACGGCGGATGCCGAGACGCTGCGCAAGATGTTCGTGGCGATGGCGGAGGACGTCCGCGTCGTCATCATCAAGATCGCAGACCGCCTCCACAACATGCGCACGCTCCAACACCTGCCCGCAGACCGGCAGCAGGCCCTCGCCGGCGAGACCATGGAGATCTACGCACCGCTCGCGGGACGCCTCGGCATCTGGCAGTTCAAGTGGGAGCTCGAAGACCTCGCGTTCCGCTACCTCCACCCCGAGGAGTACCGGCGTATCGCCGACATGGTCGCCTCGAGGCGGCTCGAGCGGGAGCGGTTCGTCGCCCAGGTCGAGGCTGAGATGCGCGAGGCCCTCGAGGCCAACGGCATCGAGGCCGACGTCAGCGGCCGGGTGAAGCATCTCTACTCGATCTACGGGAAGATGCGACGCTACGCGGCGCAGAACCGTTCGTTCGACGAGATCTACGACCTTCTCGCGATTCGCGTCCTCGTTCAGACCGACGCAGACTGCTACAACGCCCTCGGTGCCGTGCACCAGCGCTGGCGGCCGATCCCCGGGACGTTCGACGACTACATCGCGAATCCCAAGGAGTCGCTCTATCAGTCGCTGCATACCTCGGTGATGGGCCCGAGCACGCACCCGTTCGAGGTTCAGATCCGCACGCACGAGATGCACGAACTGGCCGAGTACGGCGTGGCGGCACACTGGTCCTACAAGGAAGAGCCACGCCGCCGCGACGTGCAGTACGAGGAACGCATGGCCTGGCTGCGCCACCTCATCGAGTGGCAGCAGGAGGCCTCCGGTACCGACGACTTCCTCGACTCGATCAAGACTGACGTATTCGCGGACCAGGTCTTCGTCTACACCCCGAAGGGTGAGGTACGCGTACTTCCGGCCGGCTCAACGCCGGTCGATTTCGCGTATCGGGTACACACCGACCTTGGCCATTCGTGTGCGGGCGCGAAGGTCAACGGGCGGATGGTGCCGCTGACGACGAAGCTCAACAACGGCGACGTCATCGAGATCATCCGCAGCCGCACACCCAAGGGACCGTCTCGCGACTGGCTCATCCCCGACCTCGGGTACCTGGGATCGAGCCACTCGAGGCAGAAGGTGCGCCAGTGGTTCCGCCGCCAGCAGCGCGGCGAGAACGTGGCACGCGGCCGCGAACTCGCAGAGCGCGAGTTGAAGCGGCTCGGCCTACGCGAGTTGCCCGAGGAGCTGCATCGCGACTTCGGTTTCGAGCAGCAGGACGACATGCTGGCCGCGATTGGTTACGGCGACGTCGGCCTCCAGCGACTCGCCACCCGGCTCGCCGATCACGCGGAGCTGCTCCGCCCGTCGCAGCCGCCACCACAGACGTCGACCTACGCTCCAACGAGCGAGGCGCCGGGTGTGCGCGTCCTCGGGACAGCCGGGCTCCACGTCACCACCGCGAAGTGCTGCCGACCGCTCCCGGGCGACACGATCATCGGCTACGTAACGAGAGCGCGCGGCGTGACCGTCCATCGCGCAAACTGCCGCACGCTCGCCAACATCGATGAGCCGGAGCGCCTCGTTGACTGCGACTGGGGCCCCACCGGCGACTTCTACTCCGCCGCCATCGAGGTGGTGGCATGGGACCGCGTGGGCTTGCTCCGCGACGTCAGCACGATGGTCGCGTCCGAGGGCGTGAACATGGTGGCCGTCCGCACCCAGGAGCACGACGACCGGACGACGACGCTGCACATCACGCTCGAAACATCGAGTCGCGCGCAGTTCTCGCAGCTCATGAACAGGCTCGAGGCCGTCCGCGGCATCATCTCCGTCTCCCGCGCCGACGTGTAGCGACCGCTGCTCCTCCCCCGCGCGGCTCCGCTCGCCTCGTTAGAATCCGCGAGAATCCGGAGGGGGTGGTCGTGCGTGCTCTCGTAGTGGATCCGAACGTCGAAGGGGGCCTGCGGCTCGGCGAGGCGCCCGAGCCCGAGCCGCGGGTTGACCAGGTGCTGGTCGACGTGAAGCACATTGCTCTGAACTTCGGAGACCTCAACGGTGCGCGCAGCCGAGCGCCCGGATTCGTGCCCGGATGGGACGCCTCGGGCATCGTGCTACGGCCTGCCGCCGAGGGCGGACCGCCGGAGGGCGCACGCGTCGTGACGACCATGGGGACGCAGGGCGGCTGGGCAGAGCGGCGAGTCGTCGATGTCGACGAGATCGCCGTCGTGCCGGATGACATCGACCTCGCTGAGGCCTCGACGCTCCCGGTCGCCGGGGTGACGGCGCTGCGCGCGCTTCGGCGGTCGGGGGCGCTCCTCGGCCGGCGGGTCCTGATCACGGGCGCGTCCGGTGGGGTGGGGCGCTTCGGCGTCCAACTCGCAGCGCTCGGCGGCGCGCACGTGATCGCGAGCGTCGGGTCCACGGCACGGGGCGAGGGCCTGCGTGAACTCGGCGCCGACGAGGTGGTAGTGGGACTCGAGGGCGTCGCCCCGCCCATCCACGTCGCCCTCGACAACGTCGGAGGACCGCAGCTTGCCGCGATCTGGGCGCTCCTCGGCGAGGGCGGCGTCATCCAGTGCATCGGTCGAGCGTCGCAGCAGGACGCCGTGTTCTCGTCGCTCTCTGGCATGAGGCGCAGTATCGAGGCGTTTACGAAGGGGCCGCACTCGGGGGAGGACATCGCGTACCTCCTCGAATTGATGCAGCGCGGCAAGCTGCAGGTAGATGTCGGGTGGCGCGGTTCGTGGTCACGCATCGCTGAGGCAGCCGCCGCACTGTTCGGGAGGCAGGTCCCGGGCAAAGCGGTGCTCGACGTGGATTGAGGCGGCTGCCCGCTACGCCTCCGCCCACGAGCGGATGAGGTGGTGGGCGATCGCGACACGGTCGGGCAACAGAAGGTCCGGGGTTTCACCGTCGAGGGCACGCCGAACCTCGTCCTTGCCGAACCAGCGCGCCTCGGCGATCTCGAGGCCGTCCACCTGGATGTCATCGCTCCGCGCCTCCGCGATGCAGCCGATCATCAGCGTCGCAGGGAACGGCCAGGGCTGAGACGAGTGGTAGCGGACGTTGTCGATGCGAACGCCCGACTCCTCGAAGACCTCGCGCACGGTTGCGTCCTCGATCGACTCGCCAGGCTCGATGTAGCCCGCGAGGCAGGAGAAGCGCTTCGGGACGCCTCGCGCCCGGCGAGCGAGCAAGCAGCGACTGCCCCGCTCCACGAGCACGATCATCGAGGGCGACACCTGCGGGTAGATGCGTGCACCACAGCCCTCACACCTCCGTCGCGCGCCACCATCAACACTGGCGGTGATCGAGCCGCAACGCCCACAGAACCGGTGCTCCGCGTGCCACGCGAGCAGGGAACGAGCCTGCGCCAGCATGGCGGCCTCACCGGGAGGCAGGTCGAGCGCCACTCCTCGAGGTTCCGCGAACTCGCCGTCGGGGAGTTCGACCGCGACCTCTGAATCGAGGGCCACTGCGAAGTGCGGAACCCCGTCCAGCCTCCCAAGAAGGACGCTCGTCCCAGCGTCGAGCCAGGACGCCGTCACTGCCCGATCGACCCACGCGAGCACTCTCGGCGGACCGAGCGCGGTGGCGACCTGCAACTCGCGGAAGATCAGATAGCGGCCCCGAGGATCGTCGAGTTGCGCTCGCAGCCAACCGGCGTCGGCTCGCAGCGCGGGCACGCGATCGAGCGGGTTGGACGCAAAGACGTGAGGCATGCCACCGCGACTCACTGTGCTCACCCCCGCTTGGCTCACCGATGATAGCGCCGGACGATGGTGCGACCGGATGGAACCCGCGCGTCGCTCCCCGTCATCGAGCACATCGACGCACGCTAGACTGCGAACAACCTCCGTGCTGACGGAGCCCTGGGCAATGAGTGCCAATCCGCTACCGAAGTTCCTCCCACCGCGGCGACGAGCCGATATCTGCAGCCGTCCGCGGCTGCTCGGCGAACTCGACCGGGTCCTGGACCACGACGGCGTGCTCCTGACCGCACCTGCGGGCTACGGTAAGTCCACGCTCGTCCTCGACTGGTTGGACCAGGCCGGACTGCCAGCCGCGTGGCTCCGACTCGACGAACTGGACCGCGATCCCGTGCTGTTCGCCCGCGATTTGACGACTGCGGTTCGGACGCGGTTCCCCGAGGCGCTCTCGTCGCTCCAACAGCGGCTGAACGAGGGTTCGGTCGCGGGAGCTGCCGCCCTCCTCGGCGGCGAGTTGGCTTCCGCCGTGCAAGCCGAGATCGACGACCTCTTCGTGCTCGTCGTGGACGATCTGCACCTCCTCGATGGCGCGGATGACGCTTGCCGCGTGCTGGACAGGCTGCTGCAGTTCGCCCCTTCGAACGTTCGGTACTGTCTGCTCTCGCGGACGCGACCCACGCTCCCCTCATTGCCGCGCGTCCTCGAGGAACAACGCCTCCAGCTCATCGAGCACTTTGACCTCGCGTTCCGCGATGACGAGGCACGTGACCTCCTCGCGAAGGTGGGCATCCCGGATAGCGCGCAGACACCGCTCATCGAGCGGTGCGGCGGCTGGGCGGCCGCGCTCGTGATCCTCGGCCGGCACCACGAGCGCTCCGGCGGCGCCATCTCCCCGCCGTTGTTCCGCGAGTTCCTCGAGGCCGAAGTCCTTGCAGGCCTGAGCGAAAACCAGCGTGCGCTCCTTGACGCGACGTGCGTCGTCCGCGACTTCGATGTCGAACTCGCGATCGCCCTTTCGGGCGACGCCGATGCGGCCGCCGTGTTGAACGGCCTCGAGTCGCGGCTGCACCTCATCGCACGGGTGGGCGACGTGCACTGGACGATGCACGACCTCCTCCGGAGCCACATCGCGGAAGGCCTCGCCCTCCGCGACCCTCAACGCTACCGCCGGCTGCTCGGCCGCGCCGCCGCCGAGTTGAGCGGCCGGGGCGACCGGCGTGCGGCAGTCGAACTGGCGATCCGAGCGCAGGACTGGCCCAGTGTCGTCGCAGAGCTGCTCGACCAGTGGGGCGACCTCTACCGGCGGGGTGAGTGGCAGCTGTTGGCACAATGGTTCGACGCGGTCCCATGGGACTTCGTCGGTCCGTCACCCGACCTCGCGCTGATGCGTGCGCGGCTGGCGACCAAGCTCCTCCAACCGCAGGAGTCACTCGAGCGGCTGCAGCGGATCGAGCCGGACGGACTCGAGCCGCACGACCGGGTTCGCTGGCACCTCTATCGAGCAACGGCGCTGCGCCAGCTACAGCGCCTGCGCGACGCGCTCGCCGCCTACACTTCGGCGCGCGCCACGGCCCTCGAGACCGGCGTCGATGACCCGCTGCTGGCGGCCGAACTCGACCTTGAGGAAGGCGTCGCTCTCGGGATGAACGGCCGCCTCGCGGAGGCACGCGCCCGCCTGGCGGACGCCGCTGCCGCTTTCACCGCGCTGAACGAGACGTTCCACGCGGCAGAAGCATTCCAGAACCTCGGCACTACATGCTTTCAGCAGGGCTGGCTGGCGGACGCGATGAACGCCTTCGTCGATGCACATCGACGCTGGCTCGTCCTCGCCGACCCGCGCGCGCAGCTCGGGACGATGAACAACATCGCCACCACGCAGCACATGCTCGGCGAACTCGTGACCGCACAGGACGCGTTCGAGCAGTTGCAGCAGAAGGCGGAGACGCTGGGCGACGCGCGTCGCATCGCCTACGCGCAGCTCGGTCTCGCCGCGGTCTACTCCGATCAGGGGAACTTCGAGGCAGCCGAACGTCTATTCAGCGAAGTGCTCGGCCGCGTGCGAGACCTCGATGAGCCGACGCTCGCACCCGCGGCGACACTGGGGCTCGCGCGCACGTTGCTCGACCGAGGGGACTATGACCGGGCGACCACGCTTCTGAACTACGGCCTAGCGATGGTCGAGCGCGCCGAGGCTGTCGACTTCCAGGCGCGCTATCGCACCGTGCTTGCATCGGCCGCGCTGGCCCAGCACCGCGTTGAGGCGGCAGTCGACCTACTCGAGCGGGCGCGCGCCGATACGGAGTCGACGGGGAACCAACGCCAGCGCGTGCTGGTCGACCTCTACACGGCGCAGGCATGCCTTGCTCAGCGCCGACGCTCCGAGGCGCTCAAGCACCTCGAGAACGTCGCCGAGGTGGTGGAGCGTCTAGGCTACGATCACTTTCTCCTCGTCGAGGCACGTCGTGTCCCGGCCGTCATTACCTTCGCCGCTAGCCGGCGGGAGACGAAGGACTACTTTCGCTCCGTCGAGGCACGCCTCGCACCTCCGAGCGTCTCAACGATCTCCGAGGAGCCGGGCGAGTATGCCGTCGTCGATGTCCGCGCCGAGGCATTCGGCCATCCACGAGTGATGTACGCGGGGCACCGCGTGGCAGACTCCGAGTGGCGCAGCGAGCGAAGCAAGGAGCTCTTTTTCCTGCTGCTACATCGAGGGAAGGCGATGAGCAAGGAACAGATCTGCGCCGAGCTGTGGCCGGACCTGGAACCGCTCAAGGTCAACAGCACCTTCCACACCACCCTCCACAGGCTGCGGCGAGCCGTGCATCCGGACATCGTCCAGACCACGGCGGACGGATACGCGGTCAACACGAGCATGCAGATCTGGTACGACGCGCGCGAGTTCGACGAGTTGCTGTCGAACTCTGAAGTCTCGAAGGCCGGAGAGGACGCCTCGAGGCTGCGAGACGCCGTCGAGTTGTACCGGGGTCCGTTCGCCGAGACCTTCTACTCCGACTGGGCCACCGAGGTTCGCGAACGCTACGAGAGCCGTTATGTCTCAGCACTGCTGAGCCTCGCTGAACATGCCCTCGCCGGAGCACCCGAAGAAGCCGTAACGCTCTGCGAGCGCATCATCGAGACGGATCCCCTCAGCGAGGAGGCGGTGCGCCTCCAGATGCTCGCGCTGGGCCGCACCGGTCGCATCGATGCCGCCGCCCGCGTCTACCGCGACCTGCGCTCCGCGATGACGCTCGAGCTCGGACAGCCACCTTCCGGGGAGACCAACGCCCTCTACGAGAAGGTGTTGTCGGGGGAGATCCTGGGGAGCTGACTTCAGTACGGGCCTCGGAAGCGGAGGTTCCCACAGACTGCGCCGGGTTTGGGCCCAACCGCCTAAGTGGTCAGAAGTTGGTAAGAGGTCACGGAGGACGATGCCGTCCGTCAGGTCGATCGTCGGGGTCGACCGGTCCTCGAAGGAGTGATCATGCGCCGAACCACCCGCCGTCTTTTCTACGTAGTCGCAGTGCAGGCAGCAGTGTTCGCCGCCTGGCTTGCCGCCGGCCCGGGCGCTGCCCTCGCCGAGTGCGAGTGGACCTGCTGAGCACTACCCGCCGGAGTGGCGCGGCTGACCGGCGACCCCCCGACCCGCCTGCGCCACTCCGGCCCTCTGCCCACGCTTCTCGACCCCTGGCGAAGCATGGGCACGGGACCCGTTCGCTCCGGGATGCTCCTGGCCCCGGAGCGAACGCGTTTCGTCCGCGGTTCGAGCACAAAGGTTATCATCGCCGGGAACGCTTGGCCTCGGCATTCCCATCTCTTCACGCCCGCAGTGCCACTTCCTCCTAGCGGCCGCCTCTGATCGCCGCAGAGAATCCGCCCGTAGCGCGCCGTTCGCGCCACGGGAGGGTTCCGACATGTCGATCGCGCGAGTTCAGACGGGCGCTTTGTCGGGCATCGACGGCATCCCCGTGTACGTCGAAGCCGATATCGGGAGCGGCTTGCCAGCGTTCAACATCGTGGGATTACCGGATACCGCCGTGCAGGAGGCTCGCGAGCGCGTCCGGGCCGCGATCCGGAACGCTGGCTTCCAGTTCCCCCTCCGCCGGATTACCGTCAATCTCGCCCCGGCCGATGTCCGCAAGGAAGGGCCGGTGTACGACCTGCCGATCGCCGTCGCGATCCTGGTCGCGTCCGGTCAGATCGAAGACCGCTTCGGTTCCACCGCACTCTTCGGCGAGCTCTCTCTGGACGGTGGTCTGCGGCACGTAAACGGCGTGCTGCCCCTTGCAGCCATGTGTCGCGCGCACGGACTCCGCAGTGCCATCGTCCCGGCAGACGATGCGGCCGAAGCCCGCCTCGTCGCGGGTGTCGAGGTGCTCGCGCTCGATTCCCTCTCGCGTGTGGCGGATGAGCCCGCGAGGTGGCCCGCCGCGCCGGACAGCTGCCCACCAACTGAGGGCCCAGCGGAGCAGACCATCGCGCACGACCTCGCCATGGTCCAGGGACAGGAACACGTGAAGCGGGCGCTCGAGGTCGCGGCGGCGGGCGGGCACAACGTGATGCTCCAGGGGCCGCCTGGGTCCGGCAAGACCCTCCTCGCGCGAGCGCTCCCGGGCCTCCTGCCGCCGCTCACTCCCTCTGAGGCGCTCGATGTGACGAAGGTCTACTCCGTCGCCGGACAGCTCGGTCGAGGCCGCGCACTGATCACCACGCGGCCGTTCCGCTCTCCGCATCACACCATCTCGCACGCTGGCCTCGTGGGCGGCGGGTCCCACATCCGACCCGGCGAGATATCCATGGCACACCGCGGTGTGCTGTTTCTCGACGAGTTCCCGGAGTTCAGTGCGCCTGCGCTCGAGTCGCTGCGCGAGCCCCTCGAGTCCGGTCACGTGACGATCACGCGGGTCAGAGGCTCAGTGACGTTCCCGGCGGGCTTCCTGCTGATCGGCGCAATGAACCCCTGTCCGTGCGGCTACTACGGCGACTCGAAGCGCGCCTGCAGCTGTGCTGAGGCGACCGTCTCGCGGTATCAGCGCCGAGTCTCCGGACCGCTCCTCGACCGATTCGACCTCTTCATCGACGTGCCCCGGGTCGAGTACCAGGAGCTCGCGGGAGCGCCGACCGGTGAGCCCTCCAGCGCCGTGCGTTCGCGGGTCGCTGAGGCTCGCGAGGTCCAGCAGCGCCGACTCGAGGGCACCGGACTTGTCGCGAACTGCGAAATGGGGCCGCTCGAGGTGAGGCGCTACTGCCAGGAGATGCTGGCGCCCGAGGCACAGCCACTCCTCGCCGGGGCGATGGAGCAGCTCGGGCTCTCCGCCCGCGCGTTCCACCGGGTCCTCAAGGTCGCGAGGACGGTCGCCGATCTCGCCGGTTCGGAGCGGATCGAGACCGTTCACCTGGCGGAGGCGATCCAGTACCGCCGGCGAGCCGCCGAGTGACGGCAAACTAGTGGCGGTGACCCCGTCGGATGACCTCCGCGCGGTCCGCATGGCGGGAGCCGTCTGGCGCGGCATCCACCGAACGGGAGTATGTCGCCCAGCACGCGTACCACTCCGCGTCGGTGTCCCAGCAGTAGTCGGAAACCCAGCCGGGGCGCTGGGCCGGGCGCACCCCGCCGATCGGGCTGGCGTTCATCTCGCCATCGTCGATGCAGTCCCAGACGTGCGCCATCTCGTGCACGAGGGTCTCGAGGTCGATGTCGCGCGAAACCCAGAGGTGAGCCTTGCCGTCACCCGGGCAGCCCACGGCTCCCGCAGCCTCGCGCTCCGAGCCGTAGAGATCGGTGAATCGCACCGGGCCGTCGACGTGATGCACGACAAGGCTCGACCCGGCAAGCGACCAGAAGGTAATCAGGAGGCTGATCAAGGGGGACATCACATCGCCGTTCCATCGGCGTCTCGGGCTCCCATGGCCCAGACCCGACCGCCTTCCTGGCGACCGCGAGTGATGTATCGACACGCTGGACGCAGCCCTGAAGGGCGCGCGCTTAGAGGACCCTGAGAGGGAGACCGGCTATTGCCGGAGGGGTGTCACGCGGAGAGACTGACGACGTGAAGCTGCTGCCGTTCCGCCTCGAGTTCACGCGACGCGCGATCGAAGACCTCCACCGGAGGCTCGACGCCGCGCGCTGGCCCGAGCTTCCGTTCGGGACCGGATGGTCAGCAGGGACCAACGACGAGACGCTGCGCGACCTCGTGCACTACTGGCGTCGCGAGTTCGACTGGTTCACCGTGCAAGAACGGTTGAATCGACTGGCGCACGTACGAGGACCGTTCGAAGGCGATGAGTTGCACGCCGTCCTCTACGCACGGGGTGGCGCGCCCCGGCTGCCGCTACTGCTCATCCACGGTTGGCCCGGGTCGTTCATCGAGCTGCTGACGGCAGCCGAGCGGCTTTCGGAGGCATCCGAGCGCCATCCGGGCTTCGATGTCGTGGTCCCGTCACTGCCGGGATTCGGGTTGAGCGAAGCCTCACATGCCCCCGGCATGCACCCGGGTCGCATCGCCGAGCGTATGCACCTGCTGATGCAGGCGCTGGGTTACCAGCACTACGGAGTGCAAGGCGGTGACTGGGGCGCCGTGATCGGGGCTCGGCTGGCGCGCGCGCATCCCGAGGCGGTCGTCGGCCTGCACCTCAACTTCCCTGCGCTGCTCGTGACCCCGCAAGAGCCAGAAGAGCCCTCCTTGGAGGAGCGGGCCTGGGCCGGCACGATGCAGCAGTGGCGCGACGTGGAAGGGGCGTACAGTCGCCTCCAGAGCTCGAAGCCGCAGACGTTGGCCTACGGGTTGAACGATTCGCCGCTGGGCCTGCTCGCGTGGATCCTCGAGAAGTTCTGGGCCTGGAGCGGTCGTCCCGAGGAGCGTGGCGGCCTGTGGGAGCGGTTCGATCGGGAGGCGGTCCTCGCGAATGTGACGTTGTACTGGCTGACGGGGACGGCGCTTTCGGCTGCGCGCACGTACTACGAGGCACGTCGCGAGACTCCGCAGTTCCAGCCGACCACCCGCCTCAACGTCCCTACGGCGTTCGCCCGGTTCCCGGACGAACCGTGGAGCGCACCCAGGGACGTGATCGAGCGGAGCTACCGTCTCGTCCGCTGGACGGAGATGCCTCGAGGCGGCCACTTCGCCGCATTGGAAGAGCCGGACCTGTTTGTTCGGGACGTCACCGACTTCTTCGCCACGCTCGGAGAGTCGTTCTCGGGCTCCGACTCAGGCGTTCAAAGAGCACAATGGTGGATCGACGGCGTCGTGCCGTACACTCGGAGTACGCCCTCGTAGCTCAGTGGATAGAGCACCGGCCTCCGGAGCCGGGTGCGCAGGTTCGAGTCCTGCCGAGGGTACCAACCTGCCTTCGAATCGCTTCGAGACCCCTGCGCGAATGGCTGATCGTCCTCGTTCCAGCGCCATGATCCTGCCGTACAGGGAGACAGTTCGCGGGACTTGGATCCTCGCCCTCCTCGTATTGCCGGGCGTCATCGGAGCAATCGCCGGTGCAATCGCCGCAGCACGCGATGAGACGGTCGCGCCGGGAATCCGCGTCCTGATCGTGCTTTCGATGGTCTTGGTGGTCCTCGTCCTCGCGTTCGTGCTCGTGGTCTTCACGCGGCTGCGAATCGAGGTAACCCAGATCCGAGTGAGCTGGGCGTTCGGCCCATTCCGAAAGGCGTACCCAGTTTCGCGGGTCGCCTCTGCGCAGGTAGAGCCGTACCGTTGGATGTCGTTCGGAGGTTGGGGCATCCGCTACCGGTTCCGGGGAGGCGGACGAGCCTATACCGTCCCGTTCTCCAATAACGGCGTCTCCATCGAGCTCGACCGGGGAGAGCGCTACTACTTGAGCAGCAACGACCCGCAGCGCCTCGTGGAAGCGATCGAAGCAGCGCGGGACTCGGGAGGAACGCGACGTTGAGCAGGCAGCGGAGACAGGAGGAACGGCGCCAGCGGCAGCGGCAGCGCCGCAGCGCTCGCGGGTCGAACTACGAACCGGCCGGGAACCTCGAGTTCGGCGGCGTGATGGGCTTCTTCCAGCGCCACGGCCGCTGGTTCTTCATCTTCGGCATCGTGATCATGATCGTGTCACTCGGCGCGGTGTTCTTCCCCACCAACCAGCCCATCGCAGACCTACCGCCGACACCCACGGCGGACGCGGATGCCACCGAGACGGCGACTGCCGAGGCGACCTCCTCGCCGGAGGCCTCACCTACGCCCGCAGACGGTATCCAGCGCACCTATAGCGCCCCACCGGAGATGGCGATCAACCCCACCGCGGCGTATGAGGCGATCATTCGCACCGAACGCGGCGATGTGCACCTGGAACTCCTGGCCGATGAGGCGCCCGGGTACGTCAACAACTTCGTCTTCCTCGCGCGCAACCGCTTCTTCGAGGGGCTGACGTTCCATCGCGTCGAGCCTGGCTTCGTTGTGCAGGCCGGTGATCCCACGGCGACGGGTCTGGGCGGCCCCGGTTACTGGCTCCCCGAGGAGACGACCGACGAACCCTTCGATGCCGGTGTGCTGTCGATGGCGAAGGCCGGAACAGACGTCAGTGGCTCGCAGTTCTTCATCACCCTCGGTCCGACGCCTGCACTCGCGGACGACTTCACGGTGTTCGGCCGCGTCACAGAGGGTCTCGAACTGCTGCAGGCGTTCGACGCGCGTGACCCTTCGGCCGCCGGCCAGCCTCCGGGAGTGCGTATCCTCGGGATTGAGATCATCGAGACCGAGTAGCCGATCGCCTCGAGACTGACGATCGGAGCAGTCAAGGTGCCGCAGCGCTACGACGGGCCACCGCCGGTGAGCCTCGACCCCTCGAAACGCTACGTCGCGCGAGTCCACACCGAGGTCGGCGCGATTGACCTGCTCATGCGTCCCGACCTCGCTCCGGCGAGTGTCAGCAGCTTCATGTTCCTCGCAGGTGAGCGCTTCTACGACGGCAGCACGTTCCACCGAGTCATTCCCGGCTTCATCGCGCAGGCTGGTGACCCGACGGGGACCGGTCGGGGAGGTCCGGGTTACACGCTTCCCGATGAGCTTGCGCACGCGCCTTTCGACGCCGGAACCGTGGGGCTCGCAAATTGGGGTCCCGGCACGAACGGCTCTCAGTTCTTCATCGTGCTCGCAGACGCACATCACCTCAACGGGCGCTTCACGCTATTCGCCAGGGTGATCTCTGGGATGGACGCGGCCCGTGCGATCCGACCGCGCGACCCGTCGATTAAGGACGATCCGCAGCCCGGCACTCGCATCGAGACGGTCGAGCTCATCGACGACCGACCCGACAGCGTTAGGGCTCGTCCCCTCGGGAGAACCCCGCGATTCGTCGGGCACCGTGCAGAAGCACGCCCCGCCTTCCGACGATCAGGCAGGAGGGGTGCGCCATGCTCGATCAGGCCGCGCCCAGCATCCTCGTGGTCGACCGCCACGATGGCTCGCTCGGCGCCTTCGGCGAACACCCGACTTGGCTGGGAGGCAACGTGCGACGCGTCGACGGCGTGCATGCCGCCTGCGCGTTGCTCCGGCGGCAGTGGTTCCCCGTCATCGTCGCCTCACTTCCCGCCCCCGGGACGGACGCCCTGGCTCTGTTGAGGGCGGCCCAACGTTCCCTCCCTCGCAGTGAGGTCGTCTTCCAGTTCGAGGACTTCGCCTCGGGCGAGACTGCACTTGTGGCGATCCGGGGCGCGGCCGCGGCCGTGGTCGACCCAGGCGCCAGCCCCGAGGTCATCCACCAGCTGATCGAGGCGTTGCTCCTGCGCCTCCAGCGGGAGGCCCCCGCAACCGAGCAGGGCGCTCCGAAATCAGTCGGGCGCGCTTCCGACGCGGTCAGGCTCGAACGCCAACGGGCGGTCCTGCGACCACTGGGGACGCTGGCTCGGATCGACGGCGATGAGGAGCTCCAGCAGTTTCGTCTGGCGATCGTGCGAGCGGCGCGCGATGCCACGAGCGCCCGCCACGCCTGGGTGCTGGTCCAGCGGCCCGGCGGGGACGCCGTGGTGGCAGCGGAGCCGGTTGCTGACGAGGTCCCGTGGGCGCTCGCCCGTGAAACAGGGATGGCTGCCCGACCACTCACCACAGAGGTGGTCACAGCGCGCGGAGCGCGCCTGCATCTCGCCGTGCCCGTCCCCGGCGACGCGGTACGTGCCGCTATCGTCGTCGAACTCGCCAGCGACCAGGTGTCACAGTCCGAGGACGTGGCTCTCCTCGAGGCGCTCGCCCGAGAGTTGTCCGCAGCCGAGCAGCTCGCCGCGCTGCGGCGGGAGGTTCGCGAGGCTCGAGATGCGGTCGTCCTCGGACTGGCGAACGCGCTCGAGTTGCGGGACCGAGAAACGAGCAGACACTCGCATCGCGTCGCCGAGTTCGCGCGAGAACTCGCGCTCGAGCTCGGAATCACCGCGGATCCCGCGCTGGACGAGCTCCGCGTCGGCGCACTGCTGCACGACATCGGCAAGGTGGGCGTACCCGACGCGATCCTGAGGAAGCCCGGCCCGCTCGCGGATGAAGAGTGGATTGAGATGCAGCGCCATCCGGAGTACGGGTGGCGGATCCTCCGTGACCTTCCCGACTTCGGAGGGGCGGCCGAGCTGGTGCTCGTCTCGCACGAGCGATGGGATGGCCGCGGCTATCCTCGGGGGCTCGCCGGCGACGAGATCCCGCTCGCTGCACGCATCTTCTCTGTCGCTGACGCCTGGGACTCGATGACGTCCGACCGGACGTACCGCCGGGCACTCCCGCTGGACGAAGCACTGCAGGAAATCTCGGACCGCGCAGGCACGCAGTTTGACCCCGAGGTCGTCGAAGCGTTCTTCCGAGTCACAGCGAGACGGTTCCGTGAGCGGAGGCGTCCGGCCGCTTAGTGGCGGTCGTTCGCCGCCTTTCGCTCGACGTAGGCCATGAGCCCGAAGGCAGGGATGAAACAAAGGAACGCAAGGAGCGCTGGAAGAACGAACCCACCGATCAGGAACAGGAGTCCGATCGCGAGCGCGAACGCCATCCCCAGGATGGAGCCGATTCGCGCAACCAGAACGTAGGGCGGAAGTCCTTCGAGCATGAGGCTAGGACGATGCTAGCAACGGGTGACGTGGCGCACAACGAAGCCATCGATCCGGCACTCCGGGAGTGCCTGAACGACGTGCGCCCTGTGCTCGACTCGCGTCGCGTCGCGCTCGTCGGTGCGTCCCTGTTCGCGTTCGTCAGCTTGATCGGGCTCGTACCCATGCACGATGGCATTGCCGTGCTCGTCGCCGCGATGTCGGGCGTCGCGGTCCTCGAGCGGCGGATGGTGATGCGAGCGAACTCGCCTCGAGGCGTACGCCGGGTGCTCTTCGCGGGCGCAATGACCTACTGCACGCTAGTCGTGGGCCTCTGGTTCTTCACGAGCGACAGGCTGTGGCTCGGTATGCTCGCCCTCGTCCTCACGCTGTCCTCCTCGGCGTCGCTTCTCGAGGGTCGCCAGCTCGCGATCGCCACCGCGTACCCGTGCGTTCTCGTCGCCCTCTTCTTCGTCGGCGTCGCGGCGGACGTGATCCGGCCGATGACACTGGCGCCGGGCAACCGCCCGGCGTACGAGCTGACACTCCTCGCGAGCGATCATCCGACTCTCGGGGCCGTGCTCGTGGCATTTCTCGCTCTCATCGGCTTGCCGATGCTCGTGCAGCACACGTATGTGAGCAACCGGCGCCTGCGCAGGGCGCGCGACGAGCTCCGCCGCGCCTCGATCGAGCTGATTGGCGCCGAGCAGGTGGTCGTCGAGTCGCGAGAGCAGTTGCGACGATGGAACGACCAGCTCAACGAGGAGGTGCGCGCAAAGACCGCCGAGCTCGAAGAGCAGAACCGTTACCTCTCCGCGATCAACGCCGTCTCGTTCGCCCTGAGCGGGCCGGTCGAGCACGACGGAATCACGTCGCGCACCTGTGAGCTGATCGCGCGAATCCTGGGGATGCGCGCCGCGCAACTCCACGTCGAATCCGCCGCAGCCGTGGTACCGGACGTCTTCGTGACGGCCTCAAGAGGTGATGTCGGGCTCTCGCCCATCGACGCGTCGCTCATGACGCAGGTCGCGACCGACGGCGTCCCGCGCTTCTTCGCACCCCACGCCAACGAGGACCCCGGCACGCGGTCGATAGGGCAGGGCAGTGACGACGTCTTTGCCGTGGTGCCGCTCATCGCGAAGGGGCTCCCGGTCGGATCGTTCGGCGTCGTCGGGAACCGATCGGATGGCTGGAGTGACCGGGAGCGTCATTTGCTCATGCTCGTCGGGCGCGAGCTCGGTGTCGCGTTCGACAACGCGCAGCTGTACCAGTCCGCGGTGACGACCGCTGCTTCCGAAGCAGCCCTGAACGAGGCGCTCGAACTCATCGGTGCGGGCGAGGACCTGACGCAAGCGCTCACGACGGCCTTCGCCGCCGTGGGCGACGAGATCGCTGCGACCCTGCTCGCGGTGGTGAGCAGGCCCGAAGGAACCCATCATTCCACGGTCCTCGGAGCCTACGCTCAGCGGCGCGAACTCCTCGCCGACCCAGGTATCACCGCAACCCTGATGGCTGCTCCGGGCCTCGCGGCCGATCGCGCCCACCCGCTTGTCCTCGGGAAGCGGGGTGAGGGGCCGGTCTCGCGCCAGATGACCGAACGAGGGATCGCCACGCTCGTCCTGGTGCCGGTCGTCACCGTGAAGTCGAGCACTGCACCGATTCCGACGCTGATCACCGGGCGGCAGAGCCTGCGTTACAGCACTGCCGGAGCGCTCGTCGTCGGTTTTCCCGAGGCCGCCACCCCCGGGCAGTCCTGTATCGACCTGCTGACGAGACTTGCAGAGGGTCTCGCTCGCCGCATCGAGACCGACGCGCTGCTGAGGCTACAAGCACGGCGCATCCGCGAACTCGATGGGCTCGCGCAGATCGCCACTACCGTGCAGTCAACGGTCGATGAGGATCGATTGTTCAGCAGCTTCGCGCGCTCGCTGGCCGGCCTCGTGGACTACGCTCATCTCTACATCGTCCAACTCGACGAGTCGGGGCGACACGGCGAGGTCGCGGCCTACGGGGCGGGTGGGCGCCTCGCGAACGTGGGTCCCGGATGGGCGCGCACGGAAGCGGTGCACTCGTGGTTCCACCGCCGAAGTATCGCCTCGTGGGCACGCTGGGACGAGGCGCCGCCGGACTTCGTCGATCCGGGCGACCAGCAGGGCGTGCTCGTGCCGATGCGCCCGAAGGGTCAGGTGCTCGGGTTGGTGTTTGTTGCCACCAGGACGCGACCGGGACACGACCAGGAGACGATCATCGGGCAGGCGGTGGAACAGCTCTCGCTCGCCCTCGACAGCGCCGCGCTCTACCGGCAAGCGACGGAGCGGGCAGCGCGCATCCAGGTGCTCGGGCATATGGCCCGCATTGTTGCCTCGGTGGCGGACCTCCGCGAGGCATTCGGGGCGTTCTCGGACGAGATGCGCTGGCTGATCCCCTTCGATCGCGCCGTGATGTTGCTGGTCGACGAAGACGCAGGCAACGTTGAGGCCTACGCCACCTACCCGGAAGAAGCGGACGCGAGCGATCGGTCGGTGAACCTCGCGGGTTCGATCGCCGAAGTCGCAATCGCGGCCGGGCGCCCCATCGCCCTCGAGCGAGCGGACGAGCGTTACGCCGAGCTTCACTGGTCCTGCTTCGGCGACGCCATCCAGGAGCTGGCGGCTGTCCCGATCATGAACGGGGACCGTTGTACGGCCGTCTTTGCGCTCGCGCGCGACACGCTCCAGGGCTACTCGGCCGACGAGTTTTCGGCGCTTGAGGAGGTATCGGGCCTCCTCGCAGTGACCATCGATCGCCTGCGGTTATACGAGGCAGCCGAGCACAACGCTCGCCACGATACGCTCACCGGTCTCCCGAACTTGCGCGCCCTCAACGAGCGGCTCGATGCCATGCAGGCCCCGCTGGCAGCGGACGAGACCGCGGCCATCGCCATGATCGACATGGACGACCTCAAGATGTTCAACGACACGCTGGGACACGAGGCGGGCGACCGGGTCATCAAGATCGTCGCCAGGGAACTGCGCGCCAACTGTCGTGCGGAAGACTTCGTTGCGCGCGTCGGCGGTGACGAGTTCGTGGTCCTGATGCAGGGCGCCGACGCCGAGGCTGCGCTCGCGGCGGCCGAGCGGGTGCACCAGACCCTGTGGGACGCGCACGCCGAGATCCCCGCCGCCCCAACTCGCATCCGCATCTCCGTCGGGGTTGCGGTCGCGCCGGACGACGGCCATGACCCTCACGCGCTGCTCCGCGCCGCCGACCAGGCGATGTACGAGGCCAAGTTCGCCGGGGGTCGGCGCACACAACTCGCGCGCGACCGGCACGGGTCTCTGCCCCCGCACCTCCTCGGTCAGCGCCCGAACCGCGTCGTGGAGACGGTCCTTCGCGCTACGACCGCGGGCGCGAGTGAGAGCGAGCGGGCCGCACTCGCGGCGGCGGAACGCTATGCCGTCGCGGTGGCGCCGCGGCTCGGTCTGCCAGGCGAGGCGCTGCCCCCGCTGCGCATGCTCGTCGCCGCGGCGGCCGCCGAGCGGCTGACCGACCCGAGACGAAACGTCGATCAGGGCACGGCGCTTGCGCTCGTGAGTGGACTGCAGGTGGAGTGGTCGGAACGTGCCCCGGACGAGGGAGCCACCGCGCAGCAACTTGCCGCACTGGTCATCGAGCTGGCGTGGCTACAGGTCGCGCAGCCAGCCGGCTCCGGCCTGGGCCTCGACGAGGCGTTGGCTCAGCTGCGCTCCCGAGTCGGGGACGACTCCGCGCACTTCGTAGAGGCGATCGCCGAAGCGGCGAGCCAGGGCGCGGGCGAGCGACGGCACGGCGGACAAGCCGCCTAGCAGTCAGCGGCTCGCCGACTGTCCGGGTTCGGCCAAGTTACGAGCTCTTCGGCTTCTTCGTCCGACCGGGCCGTGCATCCGTGATGCCGATACGAATCGAGGGCTTGCCCGGGTCGCCCGATCGTGTGCGGGGGGTGACCTCCGCGTTGGTCGGCGTCTTCAGCTTCTTCTTGATCCGGGCGGTGTTGATCTTCCGCTGCAGGTACGTGTTGCTCTCGTCGGCGAGGCGCGTGTCGACCTCGGGCAGGCGGCCGGACTCAAGGTTCTCGAGCCGCTGCTCGGCCATACGCTGTTGGCGCCACTCTTCCTTGTCGTCATCCTCGGAGGTTGCGAACCCCTTGCGCGCCCACGGATACGTGAGGCCCATCTCTTCGACGCTCGGGCCGCCAGTTTCAGGCTTGTCGCTGAGGCCCTTCGCCGTCCAGTACTTGCCCGTGTCCGGGATGCGCCGAGGCAATCCCTCGCGATAGACGTACGCGGCGAACTCGGTCGGCATGAGGCGGCGCGACGCCGCGTCGCAGACGGGACAGGGCTGCGCTACCGACGACTCGCGCACCGGGCGCAGCATCTCGAAGACGCCGTTGCAGTCGTCGCAGAAGTACTCGTAGACCGGCATCCGGACCTCCCCCGAGCGTTCGTCTCTCGCAGTATAAACGTTCGAGGCCGATCGTCGGATTCACGGCGCGTCTTCGTCGCCCCGGTGGTCATGGGCGTCCACGCCTTCCGCCCTGCTCGCCGCGAGTCGCGCCGCCTCGATGAAGCGCTGACTCCCGAGATCGCGCTCTGCGGTTGCGCGGACGAGTGCGTGCATCACCCGCTCGAGCGTGGCCGCGAGCTCTGGCGTCAGGCGAATCCGCGCGGCCTCCTCGTACGGACCGCGCTGGATCGCGCGCAGCACCTTGAGCGTGGTCGTGTCGAGGAGAGACGCCTCCGGATGCCTCTCGAGGCAGCCCGCACAGACAACGCCACCGCCGAGGGCGCTCCACCCCACTGGCCCAGCTTCGACCGTGCGGCCGCATTCGACACAGACGTACCACTCGGGCCGGAACCCGGTGAGCTCGAGGAGTCGCATCTCGAACGTGCGTGTCAGCAGGTGCACCCCGTCGCCTCGGGCCAGGCGCCACAGTGACGCGAGCAGGAGTTCGTACACAGGGCGCAGTTCGGCGTGCTCGACCGTCAGGCGATCCGTTACGTCAACGAGATACATCGCGGTGCTCAAGCGCTCGAGGTCGCCTCGGATGTCGGCAAACGACTCGACGGCTTGCGCCTGGGTGACGATGTCGAACGTGCGGCCGTGCGCCAGTAGCACCTCCACGTGCACCGGCGGTTCGAGGTGCCCGGCCAGCTTCGAGCGCGGGCGCAGCGCGCCCTTCGCGACCGCGTCGAGCTTGCCTCGGGCTGGTGTCAGCAGCGTGACGACGCGATCGGCATCGCCAAGGCGACGGTGACGGAGAACGATCGCCTGGGTGCGCGTGACCCGAGGAGCGCGGCCACCCGACATTCAGCGGCCATCCACCGGGCGCGAGGTCAGCGGCGCCGACGCCACTCGCGCTCCGACTGGTCCTCGCGGGGGCGCGCCGTGCTGATGCCCATGCGCTCCTTGAGCTTCTCGGATGACCAGAGCGCAAACGCGATCATCGAACCCCAGATGAAGGCCATCATCATCGCGAAGGAGAACGTGCTGCCCATGACCAGCAGCGCGATCAGGCCGATCCCAAACCCCAGGTAGAACCCCTTCCACCACTTGGGGGTGGTTATCCAGCCGTCGATCAGACGCTGCATCAGCGGACCTCCTGGCGGAATTCGAGCGCACGCCCGAGCGTGAGGTCGTCAGCGTACTCCAGGTCCGCACCCGCAGGCAGACCGCTCGCGAGCCGGGTGACGCGAATGCCGAGCGGCTGCAGCAGCCGCGCGAGGTACATCGCAGTCGCCTCACCCTCGAGGTTCGGGTTCGTGGCGACGATCACTTCGTTGACTTCGGTGTCCACGTCGCGAATTCGCGCCAACAGCTCCGCGATCTTGAGGTCCTCCGGTCCGACGTTGTCGGCCGGCGAAATCACGCCGTGCAACACGTGGAAGAGACAGCGAATGCCCGCGCTGCGGTCGATCGCGAGGACGTCAAGGGGCTCTTCGACCACGCAGATCACGTGGCGATCGCGACTCGGGTCGGAGCAGATCCGGCAGGGACTGCGATCGGCGACGTTCTGACACCGCTCACAGAGGATGACCTGCTCCTTCACCGCAACCAGCGCCTCGGCGAGGGAACGCGCCTCCTCGCTCGGCGCGCGCAGGACGTGATAGGCGAGCCGCTGCGCGGTCTTCGGACCGACACCCGGGAGGCGGTGGAACGCCTCGATCAGGGCGGTGATGGGCGAGGGAGCGTCGCCGGCATCGGGTTGATGCACTCGGCGCTACTCCTCGACGACCTGTGCGCCGAGGCGGACTGCCTCGTCGACGAGATGTCCGCCAGCCGACCGCGACGGGGCTGGCGGAGCTCCTCGGCCGAGTGCCTCCCAGACCACCGGCACGACCTCAACGGGGCGCCCCACCACCTGGGTGAAGGCAGCCTGGATGGCGGACAGGACTCCTTCGAAGGTCTTCACCTGCTCGACGTGCACCGGGGAACGGAACCCCAGCTCGACGGTGTCCCCGGCGAACTGCTTGATGAAGCACGTTGAGTTCAGGAGGGCGCCCGCGCGAACGTGCCCTTTTCGAGCGGCCTCGTAGATCGTCCCCCAGCGTTCCCGCAGCGCGGCGAGCTCGGGTGATACGTCTCCGTCGTCGGGTGGGACGAACGCCGGGGCCTGGCGCCGGGGCTCGTCCAGCCGACCCGCAACCGCCTCGGGCTCCGCTGGTGGTGCCGCTGACGGCGCCTGCCGGGCGGCCTGCCGAGACGCATCGCCGCTTGTCGTTGTACGTCGCGCGGTCGAGGGTTGTCGCTGGGCTGGAGGCCGCGGCGCGGAGGTCGTCGGCGCTGGCGCCGGCGAGGTCGTGGCCGCCACCGGCGCCGAAGCCGCGACTGGCTTGTCCACCCTCGATACCAGCGTGGCGAACGCGATCTCCGCAGGCAGGGCGTCGTAGGCATCGCCACGGAAATCGATCTCACCGAACGCACGCAGCGCAGCAACGATGTCGTCGACCCCGGCGTCCCCCGCGAGCGCGCGCAGGTGTTCCATCTCGGTGTCGCTGAGGCCGAGCGTCTCGCCGCCTCCCGCCTTCACCATGAGGGCGGCGCGCAGCGACTCGACGACCGAGGCGATGAAGGCACGCATCTCCACACCGTCGTCGCGCACCGCGCCGAGGATCCGGAGGCCCAACCCGAGATCGCGCGCCATCGAGGCTCGCGCAAGGTCGTTCGCGCGGTCGTCGACGACGAGCCCGAGGCCGGACCGCACCGACTCAAGATCGAGCGCCCGGCCGTGGTACGCGACGAGTTGGTCGAGCAGATTCTCGGCATCGCGCAGCGCACCCGTCGACTGCCGCGCGATCAGCTCAAGTGCGGCGTCGTCAATCTGAAACCCCTCGCCGTCCGCGACCGTCCGCAACCGCCGCACGATCTCGTTGACGGGGATGCGGCGGAAGTCGAAGCGCTGGCAGCGCGAGAGGATCGTCGCCGGAATCTTGTACGGCTCGGTCGTCGCGAGGATGAAGACGACGTGAGGAGGCGGTTCCTCGAGCGTCTTGAGCAGCGCGTTGAACGCCGCCTCAGTCAGCATGTGCACCTCGTCGATGAGGTACACCTTGTAGCGCGCCGCGTTCGGCGCGTATCCCGCGGCCTCGCGCAGGTTGCGAATCTCATCGATGCCGCGGTTCGAGGCAGCATCGAGTTCGATCAGGTCGAGCGCGCGCCCCTCGTTGAACGACACGCACGAGGGGCAGGCCTCGCATGGCTCGCCATCCTCGGTCGGCGCGGTGCAGTTCACGGCCTTCGCGAGGATCCGACCCGTCGTGGTCTTGCCCGTGCCCCGAGGGCCGGAGAGCAGGTACGCGTGCGCCGGCTGGCCCGCGGCCACGGCGTTACGCAGCGTGGTGATGACGGGATCCTGCCCGTGCACGTCACCGAAGCGCTGTGGGCGCCACTTCCGGTAAAGGACTTCCTGACTCACAACATCCCCGCCGCTGCCCGAGGGGAGACCGGGCACGACGAGTGTACGGGATTGCCTTCCCTCGACCAAAGGCGCGCGCGGCGCCGCCTACTCCGAGGCGTGCGCGCCCGACGCGTGGATGCGCGGACCGAGCAGCGCCTCCTCCTTCGCACGCAGGGCTGCGTCCTCCGCGGCTGTCTCGTGGTCGTAGCCGAGGATGTGCAGAAGCCCGTGAATCGCGAGGTGTCCGAGCTCCTCGGCGAGCGTGAGTCCCGCCTCCTCGGCCTGGCGTCGCGCCGTCTCGACGGAGATCGCTATGTCGCCGAGGTAACGCGGCTCGTCGGGGGTGCTGGGGAAGGCGTCGCCCTCCTCGGCTGCGAACGACAGCACGTCGGTCGGCGCGTCGACATCGCGGTGCTCCAGGTTGAGCGAGTGGAGCAGCTCGTCACCAGCGAGGACGAGCGCGAAGCTGGCGCCGTCCTCCGCGCCCTCTTCCGCAAGGAGGCGCTCGCAGAGCGCGCGCAGGCCCTCGAGATCGATGTCCGTGCGTTCGATCAGGGAGCCGTCGAACTCCATGGTGATGTCGTACGCCATCGATGCCTACAGGGCGGCTACGACGACGGCTACGGCGGTTACTGCAGCACCTCGGCGGCGCTGCGTGCTGCGGAGATGAGGGGTGTGGGCACAAGGCCGAAGAGCAGCACGCCAATCGCGGCAAGCGCGAGCACGCCCTGGACCGCAGGTCGCGCGAAGATCGGGGTCGCGTCGGCCGGCTCGTCGAGGATCATCGTGCGTGCCCAGCGGAGGTAGTAGTACGCGGAGATGGCGGTGTTGAGGACGGCCACCACGACGACACCCACGAGCCACTCTTCGCCCGTCTGCACCGCCGCATTGAAGATGTACAGCTTGGCGATGAACCCAGCCGTCGGCGGAATGCCCGTCAGCGACAAGAGGCACAGGGTCAGGATGCCGGCCAGCCACGGCGAGCGTCGGATCAGGCCGGCGTAGTCACGGATGTCGTCGCTGCCGATGCGGTCGGAGATCGCGATGACCGCGATGAACGCGCCGAGGTTCGTCGCCGCGTAGGTGCCGAGGAAGAACAGCACCCCCGACGGCCCGACCGTGCTTCCCGCTGCGACGGCCGCCAACCCGACGGCGATGTTGCCCGCCTGCGCGATCGAGGAGTAGCCGAGGAGCCGCTTGACGTTGGTCTGGAGGATCGCGCCGGCGTTGCCGAACGTCATCGAGATGACCGCGAGCACCCCGAACATGATCGCCCAGTCCTCGGAGATGAACGTGCCGCCACCACCGAGGCCTGTGTAGAACACTCGCAGCACGACCGCGAAGCCCGCGGCCTTCGAGGCGACCGAGAGGAACGTCGTCACCGGCGTGGGCGCGCCCTGGTACACGTCCGGCACCCACGCCTGGAACGGCGCCAGCGCCATCTTGAAGCCGAAGCCCGCGGTCATGAGGACGAACGCGAGGATCAGGGCGAGCCGCGCGTCCTCATTCCCCGTGGCCACGTAGGCGGCAATGCCGTCGAGCGAGGTCGTTCCTGCGAGGCCGAACAGGAACGCGAATCCGTAGAGGAGGACGGCGGCGGACACCGCGCTCGTCAGCAGGTACTTCAAGCCGGCCTCGGAAGAGCGGTCGTCGCGACCGATGCCGGCGAGGACGAACTGCGCGATCGAAGTCGTCTCGAGCGCGACGAAGATCATGATCAGGTCGTTGCCCTGGACCAGCAGGACCATCGAGCCAGCCGAAACGAGCAGCAGGCCGTGGAACTCGGTGGCCGAGTCGCTCCGCGCCGCCCAGTCCGCGGAGGCGAGCACGACCGCCGCGGTCACGATAATCAGCAGGAACGCGAAGAATACCGAGAACTCATCGATGACGACCGCGCCATCGAAGCCGACGCGTACGTCCCCGCTGACCGCGAGCCACGTGGTGTACAGCGCCGCGACCAGCAGCGCGACCAGCGCGAGCGAGCGAACGGGTGCGCGTCCCGGGGTCAAGAGGTCGGCAAGGAAGACCGCGCCCGCCCCAACGAAGAGCGCGAGCGCGGGACCGATGACGTGGACGCTCTCCCACGCGCTCATCCGGCGCCTCCGAGGACTGCCGCAATCGGCGCGATGCCACTGTCGATCACGTTCGTGAGGATTCGCGGATAGAGGCCGATCAGCAGGATCGAGGCAACCATGCCCCCGATCGCGGTGCGCTCCCACCACTCGGTGGCATCGGGCAGGTGCGCCCAGCGCTCGTTGGGCGGACCCATGAAGACACGCTGCACCATCCAGAGGATGTAGCCCGCCGCGAGCACGACCCCGAACACCGCCGCGATCGTGGCCGCCGGGTGCGCCTGGAGCGATCCGAGGAAGACCGTCAATTCGGCGACGAATCCGGACAACCCCGGCAACCCGAGCGACGCCAGACCGGCGATGACCATCGCGACGCCGATCAGCGGCATGTGGTGCATCAGTCCGCCCAGCTCGGCGATCTGCCGGGTGTGAGCGCGGTCGTAGATCATACCCACCATGATGAAGAGGAGACCGGTGATCGTGCCGTGGGTGAACATCTGCAGCGCGGCACCGGACAGGCTCACGGTGCCGAGCGCCGCGACCCCCAGAAGCACGTAGCCCATGTGTGACACGGACGAGTACGCCACGAGTCGCTTCAGGTCCTTCTGCTGCAACGTGATTATGGCGCCGTATATGACCGAGAACCCGGCGATGGCGGCGAGCAGCACGCTGAAGTCGCGCGTTTGCTCGGGAAGCAGCGGCACGACGATCCGCAGGATGCCGTAACCGCCCATCTTCAGCAGGACACCCGCCAGCATCACGGAGACGGCCGTCGGCGCATCGGTGTGCGCGTCGGGCAACCATGTGTGCACCGGGAAGACCGGCAGCTTCACGAGGAACGCAATGATGATCAGCCAGAACACCACCGCCAGCGGCAGCAGCAGGTCCTGAGGCGGGTTCGCCTGCAGCTCGGCGATGTCGAACGTACCCGCCGAGAGCCCGATCACGAGGAAACCCACCAGCATCAACGCCGAGCCGGCGATGGTGTACAGCAGGAACTTCATCGCGCTGTATTCCTTGCGACCGGACCCCCAGATCGAGATCAGGAGGTACATCGGCAGCAGCTCGAGCTCCCAGAAGAGGAAGAACTGGATGAGGTCCAGCGACATGAACACGCCGGCGACGGCTGTCTCCAGGATCAGGAGCCACGCGAAGTACTCGCGGGGCCGCAGCGTGACGTTCCACGACACGAGCACGGACGCGACGGAAAGCAGACCCGTCAGCAGCACCAGCGGCGCGGACAGCCCGTCGACGCCGAGCACGTACTGGATCGAGAACCCGGCATCACCCGCGCGGATCCACTCGAAGCGGTCGACGAACTGGTAGCCCTCGACCGACGGGTCGAAGCGGACAAAGACGACGACGGAGACGAGGAACGCGAGACCGCTGAAGACGAGCGCGATCCAGCGCTCCTCGTGTTCCTGCTGCCTCGGGAAGAGGAGGAGGATGAGCGCTCCCGCGAGCGGCAGGATGAGGAACAGCGTCAACATCTACTGCAACCCCACGATCTCGAGGGCGTTGCCACGAAGGACGAACAGCGCACCGGCGAGCGCCACGACACCCAGGAAGAGGACCGAGCTATAGGCCTGGGGCTGCCCGACGATGGTCCTGCGGAACACGTCGCCAGCGAGGCGGGTGGCGTAGGCGATGCCGTTCACGATGCCGTCGACGACGTAGGTGTCGAATGCCTGCATCGCTCGGCCGAGGCCTGCATTCAGGAAGCCCCGAATGATGATGTCCTCGGCGATGACATCCATGTAGTACTTCCGCTCCATGACGGCATGCAACGGTGCGAAACGCTGCCGCAGCGACTCGGCCGAGGGGGTACCGGCGTAGTAGATGGCAGTAGCGAGCCCGATGCCGCCGAGGGCGAACGCGGTGGACGACGCGAGCACGAACGCGTCGATGTGGAACTCGAAGTGGCGTAGTTCCTCGGGGAGCGCGCCCTCGACGAAGTGCCCAAAGTCGCCGCCCAGGTTCACCCAGCCGATCGCGATCGAGGGGATCGCGAGGATCATCAGCGGCACAACGATCGGCCGCGGCGACTCGTGCGTGTGCTCCGGGTGCGGGTTTCCGTGACCGTCCTCCATTGGCGCGCCGCCTCGGTACTCGCCCGTGAAGGTGAGGTAGATCGCGCGGAACATGTAGAACGCGGTCATGCCGGCCACCAGCGTGCCGACGGCCCAGAGGATCTTGTCGTGGTTCCAGGCGTCGAGCAGGATCTCGTCCTTACTCCAGAACCCGGCGAGGGGGAAGATGCCGGCGAGCGACAACGATCCAATGAGGAACGTCACGAACGTGATCGGCATGGTGTGCCGCAGGCCACCCATCAGGCGCATGTCGAAGGTGTTCGTGGCGTGGCTCACGGAGCCAGCGCCGAGGAACAGCAGCGCTTTGAAGAACGCGTGAGTGAACAGGTGGAACGTGGCTGCGGCGTAACCCGCGAGCCCAAGCGCCATCACCATGTAGCCGAGCTGCGACACCGTCGAGTACGCCAGCACCCGTTTGATATCGGTGGCGACGATGCCGAGCGAGGCAGCGAACAACGCCGTGAACCCCCCGACATAGGCAACGAACGTCATGACCCCGCCGGGCGCCGCCTCGAACGTCGGGAAGAAGCGCGCGATGAGGTAGATGCCCGCGACCACCATCGTGGCGGCGTGGATGAGCGCCGAGACCGGGGTTGGGCCTTCCATGGCGTCCGGCAGCCAGATGTGGAGCGGGAACTGTGCCGACTTGCCCATGGCCCCCATGAACATGCCGAGCGTGAAACCGGTCAGCACCGCGGCTGATAGGCCGGCCGCCAGCGTGTTGATCTCGCCGATGTCGAAGGTCCCGGTCTTCGTCCAGATCAGGATCACGGCCAGCAAGAAGCCGAAGTCGCCGAAGCGCGTGACGATGAACGCCTTCTTCGCGGCAGCCGCGGCGGAGGGACGGTGGAACCAGAACCCGATGAGCAGGTACGACGCGAGGCCGACGAGTTCCCAGTGGATGAACAGCTGGAGCAGGCTCGACGCGAGCACGAGCCCAAGCATCGCTGCCGTGAACAGCGACATGTACGCGAAGTAGCGCGGGTAGCCGTGGTCCCCGTGCATGTACGCGGTCGAGTAGATCTGGACCAGCAGCGACACGCTGGTGACGACGACGAGCATCATGCCCGTCAGCCCGTCGAGGTGAACGCCGAATACGATCTCGAGTTCGAACAGCGTGAACCAGGTACGGCCCGCGAACTCGATTGGGTCGCCATCCACGGCCAGCGCGGAGTCGAGCGCCCACAATGCGAGGAGCCACGAAATGCCGACGGCAAGGATCGTCAGCCGTCCCGCCTCGAGCGCGCGGTGACGTAGGAACGTCACGATCACGACGAACGAGACGATCGGCGAGAAGTAGATCGCCCAGAGTGCGGCTTCGGAGATCTCGGGGAGCATCAGATCTTGTTCAGCACTTCACGGGCTACATGCGTCTTGCCGTTGGGGACCCAGATTTCGCGGGGCAAGTGCATCGCACCGATTTCGATCGGCGGAACGATCTGCACGGACACCGCCTCGGCGTTGAACAGTTCGCGCCACATCGAGGCAGCGTAGCCGTTCGGCACCTCCATGAACTTGGCCCACATCCTCGAGCGGCTCCTACCAGCGCAGCAGGTTGAGCCGGTCGAGATCGACCGTCTCGCGCCTGCGGTAGACGAGTACCGCCATCGCGAGCGCCACAGCTGCTTCCGCTGCGGCGACCGTGAGGACGAAGACCACGAAGACGTGGCCCGTAAGCACCGAGACGCCCTCCGCCGTGGGGGAAAAGCGCGCGAAGGAGACGAAGGTGAGGTTCACCGCGTTGAGCATCAGCTCGATGCCCATGAGCACAGCGATGGCGTTCCGCTTCGAAAGCGCGATCGCTGTCCCGATGCCGAAGACCGCGCCCGATACGCCGAGGTAGTGCTCCAGCCCAACGACGAGTTCTGGAAGGGTCACGCGGCCTCGTCTTCCTTCACGAGCACGATCGCTCCGATGAGCGCGGCGAGCAGCAGGACCGACGCCACCTCGAACGCGAGGATGTGCGGGCCGAGCAGCGCGTTACCAATCTCGCGGACGGTATCCGGGAACGAGCGTGCGCTCAATCCTTCGCCCGTCAGCTCGCCCCAATCGACCTCGAGCGCGACGAAGCCGACAACGCCCGCGAACGCAGCACCGAGGGCGACGCCGGGCAGGACGAAGAGCGAGTTCGCGTTGTTCCGGTTCGCCATGGGCGTGAGCATGATCGCGAAGATCATGAGGATGGAGATGGCGCCTGCGTAGATCAGCACCTGCGCGATCGCCAGGAAGTCGGCAGACAGCGTGATGAAGAGTCCCGCCATCCCGAGGAAGGCGAACACGAGCAGGAATACGGCGTGAACGAGGTTCCTGACCAGGAACACGGCGAGCGAGGCGACGACCGTCAGCCCCGAGAGCGCATAGAAGGCGACGACGAGTCCGGGGGAGTCCACTACGAGCCCGCCCGCGACCGCTGCAGCTGCTCCGCCGCGCGGAGGCCACCCATCGTCTGAGTGAGGACCGGGCGGTCGAGAATGACTCGTTCCGGGCGGTACCCCACGAAGCTCGCCCACTTGCGGACCGCGATGATGGACACCGCGAGGTTCACCAGCGCGATCCCACCAAGCACCACGATGCCCGGTAGATCGACGCGCGCGAAGATCGACGCTTCGATGGCCACGAGGAATGCGTGGGCGATCGCCAGGGGGATGAGGAACTTCCAGGCGAAGCGCATCAACTGGTCGAGGCGGAAGCGCGGGAGCGTTGCCCGCATCCACACCAGCACGAAGTAACCGAACGTCATCTTCGCGCCCAGGATCAGGTAGGGCGGAATCCACTCCTCCAGCCCGAACAGCGACCAGCCGCCGAGGAAGATCGTCCCGCTCAACGCCCCGAGGGCGACGGCGTTCCCAAGTTCCACCGCCAGGTAGAGCCCGGCCTTCATGCCGGAGTACTCGGTGTAGTAGCCGGCGACGATCTCCGACTCGGCCTCGGCGATGTCGTTCGGAGTGCGGTTCAGCTCCGCCGTAGCGGAGAAGAAGTACGTGAACAGCGCGAGCGGCATCAGGAACACAAGCCACGCGTTGTGCTCAGCCTGCCACTCGACGATGCCCTGGAGCGACATCGTGCCCGTGATCAGGACGACCGAGAGCAGCGCGAGTGACAGCGGGATCTCGTACGAGACCATCATCGCGACCGTGCGCATCGCACCGAGCAGCGCATAGTGGTTATTCGACGACCAGCCCGCGATGAAGATCGCGAGGGTCGCGAGCGAGCCGACGGCGATCAGGTAGAGGACGGCAATGTTCAAGTCGACGTAGGTCATGTTCGGCGCCCACGGGATGGGTCCCCACGTCAGCATCAGCGGGATGAAGATGAGCACCGGCGGGAGGAAGTAGAGGAACCGGTCCGCCCCGCGGGGGATCACGGTCTCCTTCTGCATCATCTTGATCGCGTCGGCCAGCGGCTGCAGCAGGCCGAACGGTCCCACGCGGTTCGGGCCGCGGCGAATCTGGAAGCGCGCAAGCAGACGCCGCTCAGCCCACACGAGCACGATCAGCAGCACACCAACGAAGCTGAGAATCGCGACGCCACCGATGAGGGCGGTGACGACGTACGAGACCCACGGGTCGAAACGCTCGTCGAGGAAGTCGCGCAGGTGCGCGATCGCGATGCCGATGTCACGAAAGTCGTACCACTCACCGTCGAGGGCCCCGCTGACGACGACCCAGCCGATAGCGACGTTGATCGCGAGGAAGAGCAGCCCGCCGACGACGAGCAGCGGGAGGATCCCCTCCGGCATCGGAGGCCGCGGCACCTTCCGGCGGATACCCGTCGGGAAGGTGGCCGGGTCGTGCCCGACGCGGGGGATCTTGCTGAACGCCGCCGGAAGCCTCAACGGTCGATCTCTCCAACCACGATGTCGATCGAACCCAACGCGACCACCGCATCGGGAAGGGAAGCGCCAATCGCCATCTCGCGCAACAACGACAGGTTGATGAGCGAGGGGGCACGGATGTGGAAGCGGTAGGGTGCAGGACCGCCGTCGGAGACGACGTAGAAGCCGAGTTCTCCTCGCGGCCCCTCGACACGCGCGTAGGCCTCACCGACCGGTGGGCGGAGCGCCAGCGGGATCTCGGTCTTGTGCGCGCCCGAGGGCAGGCCGTCCAGCGCCTGTCGAATGATGCGGACGGACTGCTTCACCTCCTCCATCCGCACCATGAAGCGGTCGTAGGCGTCCCCGTTCGTACCGACCGGGACGTCGAAGTCGAAGCGGTCGTAGACGCCGTATGGGTCCGCCTTGCGCAGGTCCCACGGAACGCCCGATCCGCGGAGCATCGGACCGGTCAGCGAGCCGTTGATCGCGTCCTTCGCGGAGATGGGTGCGACGCCGCGAGTCCTCGCGAGGAAGATCTCGTTGTCGATCAGCAGCTCGAAGTACTCGTCGATGCGGTCCGGCAGTTCGGCCATCAGTTGTTCGACGGCCGGGTAGAACTCGCGCGGCGGGTCGAAGGCGACACCGCCGATGCGCATGTAGTTCGTCGTGAGGCGCGCGCCACAGGTCATCTCGAAAAGGTCGAGGATCTTCTCGCGCTCCCGGAACATGTAAAGCAGCGGCGTCTGCCAGGCGCCGGCATCGGAGACGAGCTGGCCGTTCGACATCGCGTGGCTCGCGATGCGCTGCAACTCCGCGAAGATCACCCGGAGGTACTGCGCGCGCTCCGGCACCTCAACGCCGGAGAGCAACTCCGCTGCGAGGCAGTACCCGAGGTTGTTCGACATGCCCGCGAGGTAGTCCGCGCGGTCGGTGAACGGGATGTTCTGAGTGTAGGTGCGCTCCTCGGCGAGCTTCTCCATCGAGCGGTGGAGGTAGCCCACGATCATCTCGATGTCCTGGATGCGCTCGCCGTCCATGACGACGCGCAGCCGGAACACGCCGTGCGTCGAGGGGTGCTGTGGCCCGATGTTGAGGACGTAGGGCTCGGTGGCAGTCGTCATCGCGCCTGCACTCCCTTCTCCTCGAACGGGAACTTCGGCAGGCCGGGGAAGCGGCCCTCAAGCTGGAGGAAGTCCTTGCGCAGGGGCCAGCCCGGGTAGCCCTCCCAGAGGAACAGCCGTCGGAGATTCGGGTGACCTTCGAAGCGGATGCCCATCAGGTCATAGACCTCGTCCTCTTGCAGCAACGCTCCCTTGTAGACGGGGTAGCTGCTCGGGATCGAGGGGTTCTCATGGTCTCGGATTCGCGCCTTCACCGCGATCTGGTGATTCCGGTCCAACGACTGGAGCCAGTAGACGACCTCGAAGTGGTCATGGCGATCGACGCCGCAAAGACACGAGAGTTGGGCCGCGTCGAGCTCATCGTCATCGTGCAGCCAGGTCAGCGCCTCGACGACGCGGTCCTTGTCGACCTCGACCCACTCGTCGGTGGCGGCGGTGACGATACCCGGCAGCGCCTCGCCGAGGCGCTGCGCGACATCGAGACCGCTGAGCTGGCGCGGTGCGCGCGGCAACCTAGCGCCACTCCAGGGCGCCACGGCGCCATGCGTACGCGAGGCCGAATGAGAGCACTCCGATGAAGATCGCCGCTTTCACGAGCGCCGACAAGGCGAGATCGACGTGGTTGATGGCCCACGGGTACAGGAAGATCACCTCGACATCGAAGATCACGAACCCGAGCGCGAAGATGTAGTAGCGGGCGTTGAACTGCCCCCAGGCCGTACCCTCGGACTCCACACCGCACTCGTATGTGGCGTTCTTGACGGGATCCGGGTTCTCCGGACGGCGGCGGACCCGGAAGAGGAGTTGCGAGACGACGAGCGGCAGGGCGGGAAACGCGAGGCCGAGCAGAATCAGGATTCCGACTCGCCCGAAGTCCTCAGGAATCACCGCGCAGCCCCCTCGGCCGTTGTTCCTCGGCAGTGCACTGGTGAGCGGTCCAACCCAGCGGGGAATGCCTTCGGCCGTGCGACGAACAGGCACCCCGAGACCGGCCGGAATGTAACACGGGGTCTAGGTGGGTGCAATGAACGGGACGCCCGTGCCGGGTGCGCGCGGCGGCGACATCGCAACGGGCGTGTTGACCCCCCTCCCAGCCCAAGAGTAGAGTGCGCGGCGGTCGCGACGCGGCGCGAACCCGAACTCGGAGAGCGGACGGCACGGCCGTGCAACGTCCTCTCCCCAGAGGCCCGCTCTGACGCCTCACAGTTCGCGCACTGCCGCGCCCGAGGTCGTGCGGTCAAACGTGGGAGCGCAGAAGGAGCGGTCGTTTGCCGGATTATAACAAGCCCATCCCTGAGCCCGACCCTTACGTCACGCAGCCGTTCTGGGACGGCGCCAAGGCCGGGAAGCTGATGCTCCCCCGCTGCACCGACTGCAACAAGACACACTTCTACCCCCGCGTCATCTGTCCCCACTGCCAGGGTTCGAGCATCGAGTGGATCGAGGCCTCCGGTGAGGGAACGATCCACACTTTCGCCGTCCAGCAGCGGGCCTTCGGCGGCTGGGCGGAGGAGGTCCCCTTCGTCACCGCCTACATCGACATGAAGGAAGGCTCGCGCATGCTGACGGTGCTCCGCGGCGTGAACGCGGAGCAGCCGGAGACCATCCAGATCGGGTCGCCGGTGAAGGTTGAGTTCGAGCAGGCCAGCGAGGACATCTCAATTCCGTTCTGGCGCGTCGTCGGCTAAGCGGACCAAGGGAAGGACACAGGGAATGCCCAACAACCCCAGCCGCGCAGCCGCGCTCGTCGGCGCCGGCGAAGCGGACAAGATCGGTTACGTCCCCGAGAAGACCTCGCTCATGCTGCACGCGGAGGCGATTCGCAACGCTGCCGCGGACGCCGGCATCCAGATCAAGGACATCGAGGCGGTGTTCGCCGCCGGCGGTGTAGGCGGTATGACCGCACCCAGCCTCGCCGAGTACCTCGGCATTAAGCCAAAGTACTTCGACAGCACGGTCGTCGGCGGCTCCGCGTTCGTCATGTACGTCGAGCACGCGCTTGCTGCGATCAACGCCGGCATCTTCAACATCGCCGTCATCTCGCACGGTGAGTCGGGCTACTCCGGTGGACGCCGCGGCGGTCGTGGCACCGGCGGTGGCCGCGGCGGCGAGGACCCGTGGTCCCCGGCTGCCCAGTTCGAGTCGCCGTTCGGGCTCGCCGGCGCCCCCTCGCAGTACTCGCACGCGATGAACCGGTACATGCACCAGTTCGGCGCAACGTCCGAGGACTTCGCGCAGATCGCCGTCGTGACGCGCGAGTGGGCGACGCTCAACCCGAAGGCCGTCATGCACTCGAAGGAGACGAACCCCAACGGCGGGCCGATCACCATCGAGGACGTGCTGAACTCGCGAATCATCTCCTGGCCGCTGCACCTGCTGGACTGCTGTCTCGTCACGGACCACGGCGGCGCCGTGATCGTGGCCTCCGCCGAGGTGGCGCGCAGCCTGCGCAACAGCCCCGTCTGGGTTGCCGGTGCTGGTGAGGCCATGAGCCACTCGAGCATGACGCAGATGCCGGACTTCACCGCCACTTCCGCCCGCGAGTCCGCGGCCCGTGCCTACAAGATGGCGGGCCTGGGGCCCCAGGACATGGAAATGGCGATGATCTACGACTCGTTCACCTACACCGCCGGTGTCACCGCCGAGATGCTCGGCCTGACCAAGCGCGGGGAGGGCTACACCCTCTGGGCGGGCAACAACGCCAGCCCGGGCGGCAAGTTCCCGGTGAACACGAACGGTGGCGGCCTTTCGTTCAGCCACTCGGGCATGTACGGCATGATGCTGCTCGTCGAGGCGCAACGGCAGCTCGCGCGCACGGCCGAGGCGCCCGGCGTCGGGCTCCCCGGTCGCCAGACGAACGCGAACGTCGCGGTGGTCAACGGCACCGGAGGGTCGCTTTCGACCACCGGCACGCTCGTGCTGACCGCGGACTAGGTTCGACAGCGGGCGCGGTCCGCCCGCCGAACCGCAGACGCGACTACGATGGGGGCGGCGACCGTCGCCCCCATCGTGCATTCAGACTGAACCGAACTACTAGCGGAGCACCCATGCTCGTCGGCCTGCATACGCATACGCACCCCAACTCCTGGGACTCGTTCCTCAAGCCGGACGAAGCAATCGACCGCGCCGCGGAGCTGGGGTTCGACGCGATCGTGCTGACGGAGCACGACTGGGCATGGGACCGCGACCAGCTCGTGGAGGTGCAGAAGCGGCATCGCGGTCGCATCCGCGTATTCGCGGGCATGGAGCTGAACACCGAGGACGGCCATGTCACGTGTTTCGGCCTCCACGAGTATGTCTTCGGTATGCACCGAGCCGACGAGCTCGCGGGGCATGTGGCACGCGTCGACGGTGTGATGATCGCGAACCACCCCTACCGCCGCCAGATGCCGTGGCGCTGGGACAAGGAAGAGGACTACGCCCAGGCGCTCGAGCGCGCCGAGGCGAACTTGATGTACCGCTTCGTGGTCGGCATGGAGCTCATCAACGGGCGCGGCACCATCAAGGAGAACGGCTTCTCCTCGGTGCTTGGCCGCACGATGGGCTTCCCGGGAACCGCGGCGGACGACTGCCACGAGCTCAAAGACATCGGCCGGGTCGGCACGTGGTTTGAGGCGGACATCCAGACCGAGCGCGATCTGATCGAGGCCATCCGCAGTGGCCGCTACTGGCCGCTGGACCTGAGCAAGGGCGAGAAGATCGCGGACGCTCGGTACCACGACCTTCCGAGCGACATCGAGCACGAGTGGGCGGAACTCGCGGAGATCCGCCGGCGGCGGGCAATCGAGGGCGCACCCGAGTTCCGCGGACGCCCTGCGGATCACCCTCACGTACGCGAACTGGCCGAGCAGCGCCCCGCGCTGCACGGCTGATCGACCCATCATCAGCGGTTTCATCATGGACGTTCGTTGACACCCCCAAACCCCATGACTATCGTTCGCGCCGCTGCCCGGCCATTGGCCGCGCGTGTCCGTCGAACGGACGCGGCGGACCACGCTGCGTCGCAAGGGGCGTCAACTGGCGGCCATCGGAACACGACGGAATCCGCGCAGAGAAGGAAGGAAGGGACATGGGTGCGCTAGACGGGAAAGTCGCCGTCATCACCGGTGCCGGTCGCGGCATCGGTCAGGCGGTGGCGATCTTCTTCGCCCAGGAAGGCGCCAAGGTGGTCGTGAACGACCCTGGCGTGAACGTCGACGGCTCCGGCCACGACAACGGTCCTGCGGAGCAGACGGTCCAGCAGATCAAGGAGGCCGGCGGCGAGGCCGTCGCCAACTACGACACGGTGTCCACCGTCGAGGGTGGCGAGAACATGATCAAGCAGGCCGTCGACACGTGGGGGCGCATCGACGTCCTCTGCAACGTCGCCGGCATCCTGCGCGACCGCATGATCTTCAACATGACCGAGCAGGAGTGGCGCGACGTCATCGACGTCCACCTCACCGGCCAGTTCCACACGACCAAGCCGGCTGCCGTCCTGATGCGCCAGCAGCGCTACGGCCGCATCCTCAACTGGTCGTCGACCTCCGGTCTGATCGGTAACACGGGGCAGGCGAACTACGGCGCGGCAAAGGCCGGCGTCGCGGGGTTCACGCGAGTCCTCGCGAAGGACCTCGGTCGCTACGGCGTCACCGCCAACGTGATCGCCCCCGGCGCGGCCACCCGCATGACCCAGAGCGTGCCGGACTCCGCCCGCCAGCTCCGTGCGCAGGCCGGGATCCAGGGCGCGGCCAGCCAGCAGCAGCCGCAGCAGAGCGCGTACGCCGGTCTGCGTGACGCATCCCACGTCGCGCCGATGTGCGCCTACCTCGCGTCGGACCACGCCTGGAACATCAACGGCTACGTGTTCCACGTGGCCGGTGGCAACGTCTCGGTTGGCTTCCACCCGACCGCAATGCGCACCGTCTTCAAGAACGGCATCTGGACGCTGCCTGAGCTCGACGACGCGGTCCAGAACGTCCTGATGAAGGACATCAACAACCCGGCGCCGCCGCCTCCGCCCGAGGAGGGCCAGCCGGGCACCGTGGTTGGACGCGACATCGAGCCGAAGCCCCTGTCCTAGGGCGTTCGGAAGAAAGGCAGAACGATGGGTGCACTGGACGAGCGAGTCATCGTCGTCACGGGTAGCGGCCGCGGCATCGGCGCGGCGGTTGCCAAGTTCCTCGGAGCGCACGGCGCGCGGGTCATCGTCAACGACCCCGGCGTGAACGTCGACGGCACCGGCCACGACAACGGCCCGGCGGACGAGGTGGTCCGCGAGATCACCGACGCCGGCGGAACGGCCGTCGCGAACTACGACACCGTCGCCACCGTCGAGGGTGGCGAGAACATGATCAAGCAGGGGATCGACACCTGGGGGCGCCTCGACGGCGTCGTCCACGTCGCCGGCATCTTGCGCGACCGCATGGTCTTCAACATGACAAAGGAAGAGTGGGACGCGGTCATCGCAGTCCACCTCGACGGCTACTACAACGTGGCCAAGCCCGCCTCCGTCCTCTTCCGCCAGCAGCGCTACGGCCGGATCATCGGCTTCTCCAGCGGCTCCGGCCTGAACGGCAACGCCGGCCAGGCGAACTACGGCGCCGCGAAGGCCGCGATCGCGGGTATGTCTCGCTGCCTCGCGCGTGACCTCGGCCGCTACGGCGTCACGGCGAACACCATCGCCCCGGGGGCGAACACCCGCATGACGCAGTCGGTGCCGGAGTCCGCGCAGCAGCTGCGAGCCCGTGCCGGGATCGCGACTCAGCCGCGCGCGACTGCGAACGACCTCCGCGGTCCCGAGAGCGTCGCTCCGATGGTCGGCTACCTCTGCACCGACCAGGCGTGGAACATCAACGGCAAGACCTTCTACGTGAACGCCGGCAACGTCAGCCTCGCTCACGAGGAGGGCCCGATGCGGACCATCACGACCTCCGGGATGTGGACGGTCGAGCAGCTCCGCGAACGCGTCCCCACGCTGATGCAGGGCCTGGCCAATCCGGCCCCGCCCCCACCCGACCTCGACCTGCCGGGCCGCCCGGTGGCGAAGGCCGAATAGCAGCAGCTCGCCTCGAGGCGACAAAGAAGAACGGCCGCCGGAGAACCGGCGGCCGTTCTTGTATCTTCCCGTGCTGTGACTACTCGTCTGCGGGCTGGCGCTCGCGTTCGGCCGTCTCGAACTCGGCGGCGTGGACCTCCATCAGGTAGAAGTCGTACCCCGCGCGGTGCACCTGGCGCACCTTGCGGAACCCCGCGCGCTCGAACGCCCGCTGGGCGCGGTCGTTCCAGGTCAGCGTGTGCAGGTAGACGCGCTTCAGCCGCATCACGCGGAACAGGTGGCCGATCATCGTTCGCACGGCGTCGGTGCCGTAGCCACGCGACCAGTACGCCCGCAGTCCGATGGTGATGCCGAGTTCCGCCTCACCGCGTTGCCGGTCGTATCCGTAGAACATCACGTTGCCGATGTGCCGACCCGTGGCGACATCCTCGATGGCGAACGACCTGCGATACGGGCTCGGATGGTCGATCTCGTCGCGCACGGTCTCGGTGTATGCACGGAACGACATCGAGATCGGACGCGCGGCGTCATAGGTGGCGAGTTCGGGATCCCGCCGCCAGTCGTAGTCGGCCCGAGCGTCTTCGAGTTGCTTCTCGCGGAGCCGCACGAGTTCGCCTGTCGCGATCACCTGCGGCTGCGTCTGCGTCATCGTGCGCGCGCCTCGATCAACTCGGCTGCGCGCTCCACCACGGTTCGTTCGTTGGCGTAGGTCATTCGCCGCAACGCCTCGTGTAGTTCAAACCAGTCCACGACATCGTACTCGTGATCGTGCAGGCTGACGTCACCGGCGTGCGCCTGCATCAGGTAATGGTGTACCACCTTGTCGACGCGAACGCGCTCCCCCGCCAGATTGAACGAGTACTCGATCGAGCAGACCGGCTCGACGATTTCCACCTGTAGACCGGTCTCCTCGGCCACCTCGCGGATGGCGGTCTGTTCGATCGACTCGCCAGGCTCCGGGGTCCCCTTCGGCAGCGCCCAGAGATTCGAGGACGGACGCGCCACGAGGACGAGCTCGACCACACCATCCGGGCGCACGCGGTAAACCACGCCTCCGGCGGAGACCGCCTCGCGGACCCCACGGCGTGTCCTCACTCGGGATCTCCTCCAAGGACGTCGTCGTCGGGCTCGCCGATCTCCGCCTGGCCGAGGAACTGCGCCTCTGCGAGCGCCTCACGCGCGGCTTCACGCACCACCGGGTCCATGTGGCCGAGGAGGTCACCGAGGATGCGTTCGGCGGTCGGACCGGCGATCTCGCCGAGCGCCTGTACGGCGGCGATGCGCACCTCCTCCTCCGCATCGTCGAGCAGGGCAACGAGCGGGTCGAGTGCGTCCTCGAGGAGCAACTGTCCGGCGGAGACGGCCGCGGCGGCGCGGACGCGGGAGTCCTCGTCGTCGAAGTTGTGCAGCAGGACGCCAAGCCACTGGTCGTCAGCGTTGCGTCCCATCGCCCTCAGGGACGCGATGCGCAGGCGGTGGCTACCCGCGTCGTACATCTCGCCAATGAGCTCGGCGACCCAGTCCTCGGAGGATGCGCCCAGGGCCTCGAGCGAGGTCGCGCGCACCTCCTCCGACTCGTTCACGTCCTCCACTCGCTCGCGCAGCGCCGAACTCAGGTCTGCGGCGGCGTCCTCGGACAGGAGGCCGAACTCCATGCTGACCGCGTACTGGCCGAGCGTGTCGGCGGCGGCCGCTCGTACGCTGGCCTCCGCGTCGTGCTGGAGGATGTCGGTCAGCAGCCGCATGTAGTCTTCGCGGTCCTGCTCCCAGAGGCCGCGTACGGCGAGAATGCGCGTGGCGGCGTCGGGGTCGCGCAGCGCGGTCAGGTGTAGCCGGTGGAAGTCGAGCGTCGCATCCTCGTCTCCGAGGTGCTGCAACGTCGCCAGCAACTCGCGACGGCGCGCGGGCTCGAGTTTCGGCCAGAGCGGGAGGAATGCCGCCACGGTCTCATCGCTCGGGTCGGAAAGGGAGCGCAGGTGCTCCCGATCGAGCGGGCTACCGTTTCCGATCTCGGCGATGACCTCCTTGGCGGGAATCGGCGTGGGCTGAAACTCGTCGTCGAAATCACTGGAACCGGGGTCGGCTCCGTTGCCATCCGGCACGGTGCTCCTCCATCACGGTGAGTGCATTTCAGTGTAGCAAGGTGGTCCGGGCGGTCGCGGGCGATCAGGCGCGGTACACGCTCAGGAACTCGCGCAGTGCGTCGACCACGGCGATCCCGGCTACGCCCGCTGCCATCGTTGCGCCGACGAGGAGCCGCAGGTCCGCGGAGCGCACGAGGGTCATCGGAAGCAGCACTCCGAGCACGACCTCCGCGGCCACGATGAGTCCTCGAACCGACGCAATGCCCCCCGGCCCGAGGTCGCGCACGATGAGGAACAGCCCTTCGGCGATCAGGGCAGCACCGAGCAGTGCACCGGCCACAACAGCGGCATGTCCTCGCCCCGATCGCGCCACGGACCCGGCGGCGCCCGCGGCTGCGCCGGCAACGAGGGAGACCAAGAGCCACGCGAGCCCTCCCGGCACGAAGTAGCGCGGGTCTCGCTGCGGATCGAGCGCATAGGCGAACTCGTAGGAGCCGTAGTAGGTGAGGACGCCAACCACCAGCGCCACCGCGCCCGCGACCGCCGCCGGCCCTGGTCGTCCCGACCATGCGCCGATCAACGCAGCGAGCAGGATCCACGCGCCGCCGAGATTGGCGACGATCGCGACAGGAATGGCGACAACGCTGTCGCCCCACCAGCAGAAGATCCCCCACGCCGCTCCCGCGGCGGCAGCCACGAGGACGATCCGCGTCCAGCTCGACCGCTTGCTCACGCAGCGCCCCAGTCGTGGGTCGGAGCGCGGCCGAGCAACGCCTCGACCGCCTGGCGTGGCGAAACGCCCTCGTAGAGGATGCTGTGCAGTCCGCGCGTAATCGGCAGCTCGACCCCCAGCCGATCGGCGAGTGCGAGCGCCGCAGGCACCGTCCGTGCGCCCTCGGCCGTCTCATCCAATCGCGAGAGCGCTTCCTCGAGTGACGTGCCGAGCGCGAGCATCTCGCCGAGCCGTCGGTTGCGGGAGAGCGGGCTGTACGAGGTCGCGATGGCATCCCCGACGCCGGAGAGGCCCAGGAAGGTCGCACCGTTCGCCCCGGCAGCAACGCCGAGGCGCGTCATCTCGGCAAGCCCCCGCGTGATGATTGAGGCCTTCGCGTTGTCGCCGTACCGGAACGCGTCGACCATGCCTCCCGCAATCGCGATGACGTTTTTCAGCGCGCCCCCGAGCTCGACGCCGACGATGTCGCGGCTCGTGTACACGCGGAAGGTGCCCGTGTGGAACGCGGATCGGAGCCCCTCGAGCTCCGCATCCGCCGATGCGATGACTGTTGCGCCGGGAAGCCCCTCGGCGACCTCGCGTGACAGGTTCGGACCGGAGAGCGCAGCCACGGGGCGGTCAGGCAGGATGCTTGTCAGCACCTCGGACATCCTTCGGCCGGTGCCGCCCTCGATCCCTTTCGTCGCGCTCAGCAGCACAGCTCCCGCGGGAATGCCGCTCGCAACCTTGCGAGCGTTCGCCTCGAGGGTGTGCGATGGCACCGCGAAGACGACGAGGTTACTGTGCGCCTCGATGCCTTCCCCGCCGGCTGCGACCCGTAGCCTGTCAGGAAATGGCGTTCCGGGGAGCCGGCGCGCGTTCTCGTTCGCCGCGCGAAGCAGTGCCGCCTCGTCCTCGGAGCGAGTGATCAGTGTGGTGGCGACCTCGTTCCTCGTAAGGATGACGGCGAGCATGGTGCCCCAGGCCGTCGCACCGACCACGGCGGCCCGGGAAACGGTGTCGGTCATACGCCTCGCGGAGAGCGCCGCGCTCCGCCCTGCCCGAGCTTCGGTTCCGTTCCCGCAAGCAGGCGCTGGACGTTTCCGGCGTGGTTGAGTTCGACGGAGAGGGTCGCGATGACGCCGAAGACGAGATACGGCACCGGTAGGTGCCCCGTGGCAATCAGAGCGGTGAACACGACGAAGCCGAGGAAGACCCCGGTCACGGACATCAGGGACACGTAGCGGCTGGTCACGAGCACCGTCAGTCCGAAGATGAGCGTCGCCAGGGCGGCGAGCGGGGCCATCGCGAGGAATGCGCCGAAGGTCGTAGCGACCCCGCGTCCGCCTCGGAAGCCTGCGAACAGCGGGAAGGTGTGGCCGAGCACGGCGCCCATCGCCCCCAGCGACGTCGCCCACGGGTCGTCGAACAGGAAGCGGCCCAGGACGACCGGGAGGACTCCCTTCGAGATATCGAATGCCACGACGATTGCAGCTGCTCCCGGTCCCAGCGCGCGAAGCGTGTTCGTAAAGCCTGTCTTGCCGGATCCGTACTCGCGAATGTCGATGTGGCGGTAGAGGCGTCCAACGATGAGGCCCGGCTGGACCGAACCGACGAGGTAGCCGATCAGCAGGTTCAGCAGCGCACTCATCAGCCCACCTCGTGCCGATCCTCGGACCGTCGGCGGAAGACGATACGGATTGCGGTGCCCTCGAAGTCGAACGCGTCACGCAACCGGTTCTCGATGTAGCGCTCGTACGAGAAATGAACAAGGGCGGGGTCGTTCACGAAGAAGACAAAGGTCGGCGGTGACACCTCCGCCTGGGTCACGTACATCACCTTCAGCCGGCGTGATCCGACGGTCGGGGGCCCGTGTTCCTGCACGGCGCGCTGGATCACCCGGTTGAGTTCTGCGGTGGGGACGCGGCGCTGGCGGACTTCCTGGATGTGAACCGCCATCTCCAGGAGGTCGCGGACGCCCTCCCCCGTCACGGCGGAGGTGAAGATGATGGGCGCCCACGGCGCGAAGCGATAGCGGTAGTCGAGTCGTCGGGCGTAGAGGGTCCGCCCGTCAGGATCCTCCGCGAGGTCCCACTTGTTGACTGCGAGGATCATCCCCTTCGCCCGCTCCACGATGTAGCCGGCGATGTGGGCGTCCTGCGCTGCGGTGCCCTCGGCCTGGTCGATGACGAGCACCACCACGTCCGAGCGATCGATGGCACGCCGCGCACGCTGCACCGAGTGGCGTTCGACGCCTCGCTCGATCTTGCCGGCACGACGGATCCCCGCCGTGTCCACGAGCAGGATCGAATGCCCCTCGAACTCCAGGGCGGTGTCCACGGAGTCGCGGGTCGTCCCGGGGATGTCGGAGACGATCGACCGCTCCTCGCCGAGGATCGCGTTCGTGAGAGACGACTTCCCCACGTTCGGTCGACCGACGATCGCGAGCCGCAGTCGATCCACGCGCTCGTCGCGCCGCACGAGCGGCACGAGGTCGACCACCGCGTCAAGCAGATCGCCGACCCCCTGGCCGTGGTACGCCGACACCTCGATGGGTTCACCGAGGCCCAGCTCGTAGAACTCGACCAGGCGCTGTCGCGCCCTGCCGAGGTCGGCCTTGTTCGCCACCAGGATGACCGGCTGCGACGCGCGTCGTAGCAGCTCGGCGATCGCCTCATCAGAACTCGTCAGGCCGTCGCCGCCGTCCACGAGGAAGATGATCGCCTCGGCCTCCCGGATCGCGTGCTCGACGCCCTCCCGCACGGGTTCGGCGAACGCGTCGTCATCAGGCCCGAGGAGTCCACCGGTATCGACGAGGCGGAAGTGCCGACCGCGCCACTCGACGTCGCCATAATTCCGGTCGCGGGTCGTACCCGGCAGATCCTCGACCAGAGCGCGACGGCTCCGGGTCATCCGGTTGAACAGGGCGGACTTCCCAACGTTGGGTCGTCCGACGATGGCGACGAGGGGCGCTTCCACGGATGAGCGGCCCTCCGGAGGCCGTGATGGTTGCGTGCGGCTCACGGAATCTCAAGCGTAACCGAGACCTCAACTGGCTGCACCGAGACGACCGCGACACCGGGAGGGGCAACGATCGTTACCGGGTAGATCGACGTCCCCGGGAGGGCGTTCCCCAGATCGACCGTCGCGGTGACGTCCTCCGGCAACAACGAGTTCAATAGGGGCAGCTCGCCCTCGAGCGTGACCGACACCGTGGCCGGCTCGGCGCGAGCAAGGGCGTCCTGCGGCAGGTTCTGCGCACCAACGCCGATCGGCACGGTGACCGTGCCACGGATCGGCTCGATCACCACGGTCACCGTCGCCTGAATCTCCCGCGGCGTGATCGTGGCGGCGGAGGGCTCGACGACGAGGGTCTCCTCTACATTGGCCGTCGCACCGGTGATGTCGATCTCCGGGACGGCGATCACGTCGAGGCTCTGCAGGGCATCGATAGGACCGTCGACCCGCACGGTCGGCGGTTCCACTCGCACGTCGGCGACTCGATAGCCGGCTGCGGGCAGCCCTGTGACCGAGGCCTGGAGCGGGAGCAGCCGCTGGAGGATCGTCTGTTCGACGGAGATCGCCACCCTCGCGGTGGGTGGGTCGAGGCTCACGCCACGGATCTCACCGGCGCCCTCGCCCCGCGGGACCAGCGAGACCGTCTGCTCGAGTCCCACAGTCAGGCCGGTGACGTTGACCTCCGCAGCCACCTCGCGCACAAGGTTCACCAGCGACTCCGGCCCCGACACGCGGACCGACTCGCGTTCCGGCACGGCATCCGCGACTCGGTACCCCAGGGGCACCGACCCGAGCAGGCGCGGCTCCACGGGCACGTCGCGCGAGACGAACGACTCGAGGTTCACGAGGATGGCAGATGGGGAGACGGACGCAATGCGCACGCCACTGACGCCGCCCGCCAGGTCTACCTGCACGTTCACGAGCTGCTCCCGACCACTCATGCCGTTGAGGTCGACGAACGCGCGGAAATCGTCAGACGCGAGTTCCTCCCAGCGTGCCTCGGAGGCGGCCACACGGATCTCGACCGTCTGGAGGGCGTTTGCCACGGCCAGGGTAGGCGCCACGTTCACCGCTTCCACGCGAATCTGGGCGGGAAACGTGTCGACGCGGGTCGGGTTCTCCGCGTCGGTGACGGACAGCCAGAGCGCGCTGCCGAGGAGCAGCGAGATCAGGAGGAGCCCGGGGGTATCGCGAATGGCCCCCCAGGCGCGGCGTCGGAGGTCGCGCGCGAGGAGCGCGGCCTCGGTCAGGCGAGAGGGACGGGTACGGGGCCGAGCCACCCCTACGAGGCCCGGCGTTCGAGGGCGCTCGGCTGACCGGCGCGTTCGCCGCCCGACTCCTCGTCGAGCCCGAAGAGCCGGTTGAGCTGGCGGGCGAGACGCGTTTCGTCCAGGGCGGGCACCATGCGCCCGTTCGAGCAGAGCGACACTTCACCGCGTTCCTCGGAGACCACGACCACGACCGCATCCGTGATCTCGGTGATACCGAGCCCGGCGCGATGCCGCATGCCGTACTCCGAGGGGAGGGGCGACTCCGTCAGCGGAAGCGTGCAGCCCGCCGCCACGATACGGTCCCCTCGGATGATGACGGCGCCGTCATGCAGCGGGGTGTTCGGGACGAACAGGTTCACCAGCAGTTCGACGGACAGCTCCGCATTGAGCGGGATGCCGGTGTCGATGACGTCCTGCGTGCCGGTTTCCCGTTCGAGGACGATGAGCGCACCGTGTCGCAACCGCGCGAGTCGCATCGCGGCTCGCACGACGCTGTCGACGGCGTGCCGATGCTCCTCGCGACGCAGCACGGTGTGCAGGCCCGTCCGCCCCACGCGTTCGAGTGCCCGCCGGATCTCGGGCTGAAACACCACAGCCATCGCGATCACCACACCAGCGACGGAGTTGCGCAGCGCCCAGCTCACCACTTGCAGGTCAAGCGCGCGACTCAGGAGGAAGGCGGCCGCGAAGATCACGCCCGCTCCTCGGAGGACGGTCATCGCCGTCGTGCCCCGGATGAGGAGGAGGATCCAGTAGATGGAGAGCGACATGATCAGGATGTCGATCGCGGCGGATACGTCGAAGCGATCGACGGCGGCGCGAAAGGCTTCGGCGAGGTCAGGCACCGTGCTCAGCCTTTCGGACGGTCACTCCCTGGCTTGCGTCAGGACCGTGGATCTCCCAGCACGAGGGCTAGCACGGCCTGTTGCGCGTGCATGCGGTTCTCGGCCTGGTCGAAGACTGCCGAGCGCGCCGACTCGAGGACATCGTCCACGATCTCTTCGCCGCGGTGCGCGGGGAGGTCATGCATCACGATCGCGTCCGGCGGGGCGAGTGCCAGCAGCTCGGCGTTCAACTGATATGGCTTGAACGCCTCAATCCGGCCCGCGAGCTCCGACTCGTGACCCATGGACGCCCAGACATCGGTGTAGACCGCGCACGCCTCAACAACGGCCTCGCGGGGGTCCCGCACGAGGCGCACCTGACCACCTCCGGGCAGCGCGTTCGCTCGCTCGAGCACATCAACCTCGAGTTCGTAGCCCTCCGGCGAGGCACAGGTGAACTCGATGCCGGCAAGCACTGAGGCATACGCCAGCGACCGCGCAACGTTGTTGCCGTCGCCGACGTACGTCAGCCTGAGGCCACGCAATTCGCCGAATCGCTCGCGAAGCGTGAGCAGGTCCGCCAGCGCCTGGCAAGGATGCTCGTCTTCGGACAGGGCGTTGATCACTGGGACCGTCGCCCAGTGCGCCAGATCGACCACGGTCTCGTGGTCGAATGTGCGAGTGGCGATCGCCTGCACCATCCGCGAGAGGACGCGTGCAACATCCCGGACCGGCTCGCGTTCCCCCATCTGTACATCGTGTGCAGCGAGGTAGACGGTGCGGCCGCCGAGGCGCGCCATCGCCATTTCGAAGGACACGCGCGTGCGCAGGGACGGCTTCTCGAAGACGAGGGCGAGCGTCTGTCCCTCGAGGTTGGGACCGCCACCATCGCGCTTCATTGCGAGCGCAACATCGAGAACCTGCGCGATTTCGCGCGGGTCGAGGTCGAGTATCGAAGTAAGGTCGCGGCCCAGCACGCCTGCTCCCCGCGGCGCGGGATCTACACGCCGAGAACGTGTCAAGAGAGAGTCGAGTATAGCGTCGGTAGCAGAGCACGCGATACACAACTCATCACCTCGATCAAGCGAACGAGGCGAGACGTGGTCGTGGGGCGCTGGTACGATGCGGCCGATTGCGGCGGGGAGTTGAGAGTCGCATCCGCATGGTCACCGAGACACCCGATCGGCTCTGCATCATCATCGTGCAGGACTCGGACGCCCGACGCCTGACCGAACGCCTGCAGGAACTCGGCTTTCCGGCAACGAAAGTCGCATCCACTGGCGGCTTTCTCCGGAGGGGCAACGCCACGGTCCTCACGGGCGTCAAGGCGAGCGACGTCCGCACCGTCTCGAACATGCTCCACGAGCACTTCCCGGTCAGCACGGAGTTCCTGGCGGCCCACACGCTCCCGTGGTGGGAGGAGGGCGAAGGCGGCGACGACCTGATCGAGGTGCGCGTGGGCGGCGCAGTCATGTTCGTCGTCAGCGTGGCCCGCTTCGAGCGGATCTGACCGACAGCCATTTCCATGCGCCGTCGGGGTACTCGTGAGGTTTGGTTCGACACCTTCCTGATCGCGGCGACGGTCGCGGGATTACTCGTGCTCGTCTTCCGCTCCTCGGGGGGCGGTGGCGGCGTCCTCATCGAGCGACGAGAGCCCTCGCCGGGCATCGACGAGATCCGCGTCCACGTCACCGGCGCGGTCATGGAGCCGACTGTCGTGACTGCGGCACCCGGCGCTCGGATCATCGACGCGATCGAAAGCGCGGGGGGCTTCGCTCCCGACGCCGACCGCGACGCGCTGAACCTCTCTCGGCGCGTGGTCGACCAGGACTACGTGCTCGTTCCGCACATCGGCGACACGTTCTCATTACTCGACGTGAACGTCGCGGCTGCCGAGGAGCTCCAGACGCTGCCAGGCATCGGCCCCGCACGGGCGGCGGCGATCATCGAGGAACGGCTCCGCCGCGGGCATTTCGAGACGACCGACGACCTCGTGACGCGCGGGGTGCTGCCGCCGGGTGTCTATGACGGCATCCGCGACCTCGTGACGGCGCGCTGAGCCGTGACGACGGTCCGTCCGAGGTTACCCGGCGGTCTCGCACCGACGCTGCCGCTGCTGGCGCTGGCGTTCGTCGCCGGCACTGTGTCGGCGGCGGCCTTCGGCGGCTCGCCGGTGCTGTTGGCGGCGACGGTGGCGCTCGTGCTCGCGGGCCTGCGCCTGCGCGGACCCGTGCCGCTTCTCGCGTGCATCGCCGCCGTAGCGCTCGGCGCAGCCGGCCACGCCCGCTTCGAGGCGACCGCGTCCAGCCCTCCTCCGTCGCTCGCCGCGGCCATCGGCAACGAGCGCGTCACCGAAGGCGTCGTGCGCCGCGACGCGACGGTAAGTGGCGTCATCGCCCGCCTCGACGTGGAGGTGGAGCACGTGGACGGCGCGCCCCTTGAGGGAGGCGTGCGCGTCACGCTGCCTGTCCGCGACGGCCTCCCACGTGAGGGTGATCGCATCCGCGTCGCAGGCACGCTCGAGGCCCCACCTGACCTCGAGGGCTTCGACTATGCGGCGTACCTCCGCAGCCTCGAGGTACACGCGGTCATCGCCTACCCCAGTGCCGTCGAGGTCCTCGAGCCGGACACCGGAGGCGCTGCGACCCGCGCGATTCGCGACTTCCGGCGAGCGGCGCTCGCGAACATCGAGCGCGCGCTGCCGGAGCCGGAAGCGGCGCTCGCTGCCGGCGTACTCATCGGTGAGCGCGGAGCGCTGCCTTCGCAAGTACGAGACGACTTGCGGGTCACCGGTACGACGCACCTCGTGGTGGTGTCCGGCCAGAACGTCGCCGTGCTCGTCGGCATCACCGTGGCGCTACTGACGGCGGTCTTGTCGAGGCGCACCGCCTCGCTGCTCGCGCTCTTGCTGCTGCCGGCGTACGTCTTGCTGACCGGCGCCGATCCGCCCGTCGTCCGAGGCGCGCTGATGGGGGCTGGCATCGCGATCGCTGGAGTCGTGGGGCGCCGCACGCCGGCGTGGATCTACCTCGCGTATGCCGTCGCCCTCATGCTCGTCTTCGACCCACTGCTCGCGCTCGACCTCGCGTTCCAGCTCAGCGCGGCGGCGACCGCTGGCGTCGTCCTCCTGGCGCCGGTACTGAAGACGCTCGCGATCTCGGCGTTAGGCCTGCGCGAAGCCTCCCCGCTCACCGCACTCATCGACGCCATCGCGACGACCACGAGCGCGTCGCTGGCTGTGCTGCCACTGCAAGCCGCCGCGTTCGGTTATGTCTCGCTCGCCGCCGTGCCGGCGAACGCGGCGGTCGGCCTGTTGTACGAGGGCACGGTCCTCATCGCGGCGCTGAGCGTGACACTCGGCTGGTTCGCGCCCGCTGCCGCGGCCATCGAGGCTGGCGGCCGGCTCGTGCCATCCGCCTTCGTCGCCACCGTGTCCGGGTTCGCCGACCTTCCGAGTGCGGTCGTTCCGGCCTCGATGAGTCCCCCGGCCGCCGCAGGCTGGTACGCCGTGCTGTGCCTCGTGACGTGGATGCTCGCACGACTGCGACTGCCGCTCGAGAGCAGTGACGCGTCCCGACGCGGGGCCTCGCGACTCGCGCCGACGGCGGCGCTCGGCGTGGTCGCCTCCGGAGTCTGGCTCGCGGCCCTCGCCCCAGCAGATGACCTCGCACGGGTCGTGGTGCTGGATGTCGGACAGGGGCTGGCGGTGCTGATCGAGGACCGCGATACAGCCGTCCTCGTCGACGCGGGTCCGCCGGATGGCGCGATCTTCGCCGCATTGGGCGAGGCTGGACTTCGCGGCAGCATCGATGCCCTGATCCTGACCCACGACGACATCGACCACACCGGGGGCGCCTCCGGGTTGGTCCAACGCTACGAGGTCGGCGCGGTCCTGGCGGCGGACAACGTGCCCGGCAGTGCCCCGATCGACATCGGCGACCGTATCGAATTCAACAACCGCACCATCATCGAGGTGCTGTCGCCGCCAATCGTCACAACAACCCACGCCCACGAGTCCGACAACAACCGTTCGCTCGTGCTGCTCGTGACCCTCGGCGAGCGCCGCGTCCTCCTGACCGGCGACATCGAGGCCCATGCCGAGGAATGGCTCACAACGTCGGGCATCGATCTTCGAGCGGACGTGCTCGTCGTCCCGCACCACGGGTCGAACACATCGTCGACGCCGACCTTCATCGACGCGGTCGCGCCGACACTCGCGATCGTATCCTCGGGCGCGAACAACCCGCACGGGCACCCGCACCCTGCCGTTAGCGGTCGCTATGAGGCTGTCGGCGTCCCGCTGCTACGGACGGACGAACACGGGAGCATCGAGGTGCGCTCCGACGGGGAGGTGCTGTGGATCGAGACGACGCGCTAGACGTCACTGTTCAAGACCATCCGAAGAGCGCCGGATTCTCACCAATCTCGTCCGCAGGCTGCTGCGACGGCATCTGGATGAGCGCGACGAACGTGAGGTCGGGGCCGGGGTTCACCGGTTGCCATCCTCCGACACCTCCTCTCCCGATACCCGCGGACTCAATCCGGACGGCATCGCCGGGCTGGAGCAGTACCTCGTCGCCGTCGGAAACGCCAACCACGAGGCGCCCCTCCATGACGACGGCGAGTCCACCGTTCACGCGATGCAGCGGCGGCTTGATGCCCGCCTCGAAGCGCATCAGCGCGACGCGTGTGGCGGCGCCGAGGATCGTGCCGCCGATGCCTTTGAAGATTCCAGGGCCTGACTCGAACGCGAGTTCTGTCGCGGGCCACGCCTCGATGTGTGTGTGGCCTGTTGAGTCAGCCCAGAGGCGGTACATCGGCATCCGAGGCTCCTCGCGGCAGAGCGAACGGCGGGTCGGTTGAGACGTGGGTGCGTGCTACTGTAGCGCCCGCCCTGCGCCACCGCTGCACTCAGGCCACCCCGGAGGGGAGCACTTCTTGTTCGAGCGCCCGCACGGCCGTGCCGCCGACGCAATGCGACCCGTGACCATCGAGCCCGGCATCATGCGCCACGCTGAGGGCTCGGCGCTCGTCTCCTTCGGAGACACGCGCGTCATCTGCACGGCGAGCGTCGAGAACCGCGTGCCTCCATTCCTTCGCGGCACCGGGTCCGGGTGGGTCACCGCCGAGTACGGCATGCTGCCGCGTGCCACGCACACCCGTAGCGACCGGGAGGCGGCTCGAGGACGCCAGGGCGGCAGGACGCAGGAGATCCAGCGGCTGATCGGCCGCAGCCTGCGCGCCTCCGTGAACATGCAGCAGCTCGGCGAGCAGACGATCACCATCGACTGCGACGTGATCCAGGCCGACGGAGGCACGCGCACCGCCTCGATCACCGGAGGCTGGGTCGCGCTCGCGATGTCCATCGAGTGGCTGCAGCGCAAGGGCCTGCTGCCCACGTCGCCGATTAAGACGCAGGTCGCCGCGGTCTCCGCGGGCATCCTCGACGGCACACCCCTGCTCGACCTCGAGTACGTCGAAGACTCCGTCGCCGGCGTGGACTTCAACGTCGTGATGCTCGGGACGGGGCAACTCGTCGAGGTACAGGGCACGGCCGAGGGTGAGGCGTTCAGCCGTGCAGAGATGGACTCGCTGATCAACCTCTCGGAGGGCGGAATCCGCGAGCTGTTCGTGGCCCAGCGCGCCGCCCTCGACGCCTGGCGCGAGCTGCGTGGGTAGGTCTCCTCAGTCCGTGCCGGTTAGCCCTGCCTGGTTCCGTTCGTGGTGAGCGCTGCTCCGTTCGTGGTGAGCGCTGCTCCGTTCGTGGTGAGCGCTGCTCCGTTCGTGGTGAGCCTGTCGAACCACGAACGCTCGCAGCCGGAGGCGTCCTTCGACAGGCTCAGGACGAACGGAAGGAACTCGGCTATCGCGCCCAGTCCGCCTCCCCTCCCCGGTCGCTCAAGGGAGGGGCGAGGGTGAGGGTTCAGGCGTACTCGCCGAGGAAGGCGCCACCGAGGATGTGCACGTGCGCGTGGTCCTGCGACTGCATCCCGTCGTAGCCGCTGTTCGAGAGCAGGCGGTAGCCGCCGGGGCAGTGCTCCTCGGCCACCTCGACCGCGACCCGGCCGACCTCGCCCATGTCGCGCCACAGCTCCGCCTGCGTCATGTGTTGCTTGGGGATCGCGAGCAACATGATGGGGACCCAGCGGAGCCGGTTGCGAAAGACCATCACGTTCTCGGTCTCGCGGAGGATGTCCGCCGGCTCGCGGTGCGCGACGATCTCGCAGAACACGCAGTATCGAGGCATCGCTCGCCCGTCCTCTGGCCCACTACCGGGAGCACGTGCGGGAGTGGGGACTCCCGCCCTCGGCGCCCGTGGGGCGCCGTTGCGCCACTCGCGCGAATCGTCGAGAGTCTAGCGTGACCTTCACGCCTCGCGCCAAGCCGCCGCTGTAAGGAGCCGCGCCATCACCGACATCCGCCCCTTCCGCGGCCTGCGCTACAACCCCGCTCGCGTCTCACCTGACGACGTGATCTCACCGCCGTTCGACGTGGTGAGCGAGGACGACGTCCGGGCGCTACATGCCCGTTCGCCGTACAACATCGCGCACGTCGAATCGAGTCGTGGTGCCGAGGACCAGCGCTTCGTGCGCGCGGGCGAGGCCCTCGCCGCGTGGCAGGCCGAGGGCGTGCTCGCGCGGGACGAGCGCGAGTCCTACTACGCCTACGAGCAGCGCGCGACGATCCAGGGCGCGCGTCGCACACGCCGAGCCTTCTTCGCGCGGATGCGCCTCTACCAGCCCGAGGAACGCGTCGTGCGGCCGCACGAGGCGACGATGTCCGGCCCGAAGGTCGAGCGACTGAACCTGATGCGCGCGACCGCCGCGAACATCAGCCCGATCTTCGGCCTCTATCGCGACGACAACGGCGCCGCGTCCGGCATCCTCGCGCGCGTGGCGCAGACCCCGCCCGACTTCGCCGCCACCGACAGCCGAGGTGACGAGCACCGCCTCTGGGTGATCCACGAGGACACCGATGTCGCGACGCTGACCGCGGTCCTCGATGCCTCCGATGTCACGATCGCGGACGGCCACCACCGCTACGCGACCGCGCTCAACTACCGCGACGAGCGCGACGACGAGGCGAGCGGCTGGGTCATGACTGGCCTGGTCGCGATGGACGACCCGGGCCTCGTGATCCTGCCGAACCACCGCCTGGTGAAGGCCGAGCGCCTGCCCTCAGACTTCCTCGAGCGCCTCGCTCCGCTCTACGAGATCGAGGACATCACGCCGAAGTCGTGGGATGGCACGGCCATCCACCGGCTGTGGGGCCGCGTGCAGGCGCACGCCGGCGAGCGTCCGGCATTCGGCATGATTGGCTACGGCGAGCAGCGGCTACACGTGCTCGTGGCGAAGTCGCGCGAGGCGATCGATCGCGCGATGCCCGAGACCTGGTCGCCCGCCTCGCGCAGCCTCGACGTGAGCATCCTCACGCAGACCATCCTCAAGCCGCTGCTCGACATCGACGAGGCCGCCCTCGCCGCCGGTGAGCGCGTCTTCTTCACCGAGGAGGTCGAGGAAGCCTGGCGTCGCGTCGAGCAGAGCCACAACCTGCTCGGCTTCCTCGTGAACTCCACCCGCGTCGAGCAGGTCCTCGCCGTCGCCGACGCGAACGAGCTGATGCCCCAGAAAGCGACGTTCTTCTACCCGAAGCTGGGCACCGGGATGGTGCTGAACCTGGTGGACTGACTCCGCAGGTCATCGAGGGCCTACGGCTCGACCTTCGCGATGAAGGCGTCGAGGAACGACTGCATGCTCACGAGGCGGCCGGAGCCAACATCGACCAACTGGAGGAAGAGGCCGCTGGCGTAGAGGTCCCCGTTCGCGCCGACCAGCAGTTCCTGGTCGCGCGCGCTGCGTGGTTCGCCGAAGGTGCGGCTCGTGACCCGCTCACCGTTCGTGTTGAGCTGCGCGAGGAAGCCGCTCTGCGAGGGGCGGCCGTCGGAATTGAGCGCGCTCTCGAGGGGCGTGCCGCTGATGTCGATTCGCTCGCGGAAGATGCCGCTCACGTAGATCGCGTCACCCTCGGCCGCGATGCCGAGCGCGACGGCATCATGCTCGCTGCCGAAGCGTTGGCTCCACAGGTGGCTGCCATCGGCGCCGAACCGCGCGATCATGACGTCGCTCGTGTTCGAACCTTCGCTCGCGAGGACGCCGCCGCCAAGGTCGACTCTTCCGACGAGGTTCGCTGCAAGCACGACCGAGCCGCCCCCGGCGCTCGCGATGCCTGCGGCGTCGAGCCTCGCACCGGGTTCTCCGAAGATGTGCCGCCAGCTCCCGTTGCCGGCGGCGTCGAGGGCAATCAGCGCGAGACTGGCCTCTGTCGCCTCGGACTCGCCTGCGTTACCACTAGAGCGGCCGAGCGTCACCGCGACCACAAGGTGCCCGCCAGCGCTCGTGACTTCGACGCCCCGCTCGCGCCCTTCGAGGTCGATCGTCCGGAGCCACTGCGGCACGCCGTCGCGGTCGAACGCCGCGATGAAGAGAGCGGTGGCGCCGGACGCGGCGACGGTCGTGCCGCCAATCTCGGCGGTTCCTCCGAACGAGCCCGCCACCACGATCCCTTGATCGTAGGTAGTGACCGTGGTCGCCTCGACCTCGCCGCGAGCGAGCATGCGGCTCCACGTGGTCGCGCCGTCCTCGTCGAAGCGCGCGATCCACGTGGTGGAATCGGGTCCTCCGTCCACGAGCGGCCCGGTCCCGAGATCGACACCGCCGTCGTATCTCCCGATGCCGACGAGTCCGCCGTCACCGTCCGCGGCAATGTCTGACACGCTATCGAGGCCTGTACCACCGAAGTGTCTGCTCCAGATGTGGCCGCCGTCCGCGGACACCCTGCCGAGCACGGCGTCCCAGGCACCAGCGCTGGTGAGCGCGCCCCCGCCGAGGTCGATCGTGTCGGCGCCGTCCTCCGTCCCGAAGGTGGCTGCGACGAACAGCCCACCGTCTTCCGCGGCGGCGAGCGCGGGGGCCTCGAGCGAAGTATTGGGCCCCGCGAACGCGCGCGACCAGAGGTCGCCCTGGGTCGCGAACATCGTGCCGAGGACCGCCGGCGAACCGCCCTCGCTGACCTCCGAGCCGGCCGCGTGATCCGCTGATGCCCCCTTCGGGATCGCGAGCGCGGTGCGTGCGGCCATGAACGCGAGGAGGAGCAGCGCGAGTGCCGCGGCACCGGCAAGCCCCCAGGCGAACACTGCCAGCCCGAGTCGAACACGCTGAACCCGCCGGCGGCGCTCCTCGTCGAGGTACCACTCGGCGATCTCGGCGCGGCTGTACAGCCCGAGGCGGCTGAGCAGCTCCGCGACGTGGTACTTCGCCCCGTCGAGCGTGATTCCGAGTTCCTCGGCGATCTGCGGATTCGTGAATCCACGCGCAACGAGTCGCGCTACCTCGCGCTGTCGAGGCGTCACCTCGGGCAAGCGGTCGCGCAGCCGAACCGTCATCGGCACGCCTCCACGGGAGGATTGTCGGCTAACGACGAACGAGAACGCACTACCCGATGAGCGGCGTCGGGTAGTGCCTGCGCAGGCTCGTCCGCCTAGCCTCGCGGCATGCGTCTCGTGCTCCTCGCCGCACTCGCGCTGCTACTCGCCGCCTGCACCTCGGAAGGTGGGGACGCCTCGACGCCCACGCCAACGCCCGAGACGTCCGCGACGGCAACAATCGAGGGCTTCACGCCGCTCTCCGAGGTCCGCGCGACGCTCGCGAATCCGTCGGAGCCGACGCCACAGCCCTCACTTGAAGAGCTGTACCGTCCGAGGCCGTACGCGGTCGTGCTTGGCAGCAGCAACGTGCCAGCGCCGCTCACGCTGATTCCACCACCCAACCTCGAGGCCGCAAACGCAGAGGGGCCGTTGTGGGTGGGCGAGCATCGCTTCGACAAGCCGCTACCCGACGCGTTCGAGCGTGCGCCCGGCTCGGCGGACCTGGAGTGTGTCGAGGTGCGGGACCAGCCCGTGATGCGGTCGGGCGACTGGCTGATCGACTTGTCGGAGTGGAGCGAGCCCGGTCAGCGCCTCGGCTTCTTGCCAGCCGCTGCTGGCACAAATCGCCACGAACTGATCCTCCGAGCGACAAGACTCGACGAGCCGCGACGATCCCATGTGTACGTCTCGCCTTACCTCCTCGATGGAGAGGATGCCGACGGCTGGTCCCGACCGACGTTTGCGCTACCCGAGGCGGGGCGATGGGTCCTTGTCGTGGCGAGCGGCCCACTCTGGGGCTGCTTCGTCCTCGACGCACCCGGCCCGAACGCCGCGTCTCTTCTCGGCAGTCCTCTCAATCCCGCAGAGGCTGAGTCCGAGGCGCCGGAGTTCCCGTGGTCAGATCAGGACCATCCTTCAGCGGACGCGCGGTTCGACTCTTCGCCTTCCTTCGAGCCGGACTTCGGCATCTACGGTTTCGAGCAGTACGGAACGGCGGAGCGGACCTGCGTTGAGGTGCCGGCCGGGATGCGTGAGGTCCGCGCGGGTGACTGGCTCATCATGGGACTCTCGCAGTTCGACTCGTGGTCCCCGTTCCAGCCGGGCGCGAAGATCCTGTGGCAGCCGCTGCATCCGGAGCCGCCCGCTCGGCTCTGGGTTCGTGGAACGTTGCTGGACGCGCCGGAGCACACGTACACCTTCCAGATCCGCAACACCCGCTTCGCTCACACAGGCGTCAACGAGGAGGACGTCCAGCAGAACCGTGGCTTCCCAACCGGGTTCCGGCTCCCGCGCGCGGGGACGTGGATGCTTGTCGTGACCTCGGACGTTGACTGGGGCTGCGTGATCGTGGATGCGCCGTCTCGGCGCTGACTCCTCGCCGCCTACCCCAGCGGCGCGAGGTCCAACTGGCGGACGCTGTGGATGTTGTCGAGGGCGAGGGCCTCGGCGAGTTCGGCGTCCGTGAGGGGGCGGTTGGTGCCGAGGACCATCAGCGCGCGGTCAGTCTTCGTCGAGGGCGCGACCGACATGTAGTTGATGTTCACGTTCCAGCCGCCGAGCAGCATGCCCACGTGGCCGACCATGCCCGGCCGGTCGAGGTTCTCGACGCAGATGGCGTAGGGGGCGCTGCGAGGCGAGACCTCGATGCCCTCGTAGTCGTCGATGGCGACGGCGCGGACGCCCTGGGGCGTCTGCGTCGCGCTGACGCGGACAGGCTCAGCGCCCGCCTCGGCGCGCAGGGTCACGGTCACGAGGTTGGCGTACGGCTCGAGCGCCGGCTGCGTCTCCTCATCGATACCGATGCCCTGCTGCTCGGCGATGCGCTCCGCGTTGACGATCGTGACCTTTTCGTCCGAGATGCCCGCGAGCATGCCGACGATCACCGCAGCACGGAGCGGCCGCGTGTCCTTCGACGCGATCTCGCCGTGGTAGTCGATCGAGGCGCGCTCGACGCGGCCTTGTACCAACTGCTTCGCGACGCGCGAGGCGAGCTCGGCCGCCTCGACGTACGGCCCGATGACGGCCATCGCCTCGGGGTCGACGAGTGGCGCGTTGACGGAGAAGCGCGCCGAGCGTCCGTCGAGGACATCGAGGACTTGCTGCGCCGTGTCGACGGCGGCGGTCAGCTGCGCCTCGGCGGTCGAGGCGGCGAGGTGCGGCGTGACCACGATGCGGTCGGAAGTCGTGAGGATGTTGCCGACCGCGGGCTCGCTGCTGAACACGTCGATGGCCGCGCCGGCGATCGTGCCTGACTCGACTGCGTCGTAGAGCGCCTGCTCGTCGATGAGCGCGCCGCGGGCGCAGTTCACGACGCGCGCGGTGGGCTTCATCCGCGCGAACTGCTCCTTGCCGAGCAGGCCCCGCGTGCCCTCGTGGAGCGCGGTGTGCAGTGTGATGAAGTCGGACTGCTCGAGCAGCGGCTCGAGCTCCATCATCTCGATGCCGAGCGCGTTCGCGCGGTCCGTGGTGACGAAGGGGTCGTAGGCGATGACGCGCATGTCGAACGCACGCGCACGACGCGCGACCTCGGAACCAATGCGCCCGAGGCCGACCACGCCGAGCGTGCTGCCTCGGAGTTCCACGCCCATCAACTTCGAGCGCTCCCAGCGCCCGTCCTTGAGGGACGAGTGGCCCTGTGGCACGTGACGCGCCAGCGCGAGGAGGAGCGCGAACGTGTGCTCCGCCGTCGAGATCGTGTTCGCCAGCGGCGCATTGACGACGATGATGCCGCGCTGCGTCGCCGCGTCGACATCGATGTTGTCGACACCGACGCCCGCGCGCCCGATGACCACGAGATTGGTGCCCGCCTCGATCACGCGCGCGGTGACCTGGGCCTGGCTGCGCACGAGCAGCGCCGAGGCTCCGGCGACGGCCTCGACGAGTTCGTCCTCGGTCAGGCCGGGGCGGAAGTCGACCTCGTGGCGCTCGCGCAGCATCTCCACGCCCTCGCTCGAGAGCTGGTCCGCGATCAGGATGCGCGCCATCAGGAGGTCGTCCTTCGTTCCACGTCCGAGCCGGCCAGCGAGCGACTAGGCGCTCGCGCCGACCTTGTAGCCGAGCTTCGCCAGCGAGCCCTCGAGGGCGCCGAGACCCGCCCGGATGTCGTCGTCGTTCACCCAGCCGAGGTGGCCGAAGCGCACGATCTTGCCGCTGAGCGACCCCTGGCCGCCGGCGAAGATCGTGTTGAAGTCCTCGCGGGCCGTCGAAATGATGGCCTTGCCATCGACGCCCTCGGGCACCTTGATCGCGGTGACGGTATTCGACTCGACGCCCTCGGACGCGAAGAGCTCGAGGCCCAGCGCGCGCACGCCGTCGCGGGTCATGCGCCCGAGGCGCTCGTGCCGCGCGTAGATGTTCTGGATGCCCTCCGCAAACATCATGTCGAGCGCCTTGTCCATCTGGAAGAAGATCGACACGGCGGGCGTCCACGGGGTCTCACCGGTGCCAAGGCTCTTCTTGGCGCGCGCGAGGTCGAAGTAGAAGCGCGGCGTCTTGTTCGACGCGGCGACTTCCCACGCCCGCTCGCTGACGGAGACGAACGCGAGACCCGGCGCGACCATCCAACCCTTCTGTGAGCCGGACACAACCACATCGAGCTGCCACTCGTCGGTGCGCACGGGAACCGAGGACAGCGACGAGATCGCGTCCACGATGAGCAGGCGGTCACGGCTGCGGACAGCCTTGCCAACCTCGGGCAGACAGGGGTTGGTAACCCCCGTCGAGGTCTCGTTGTGCGTGATGAGGACGGCGCGAATGTTCGAGTCGGCCGCCAGCGCTGCATCGACTTGGTTCGGATCGGCGGCCTCGCCGAACTCGAACGGCAGCTCCTGCACCTCGGCGCCGTAGGTGTTGCAGAGTGCGACGAAGCGCTTGCCGAACTCTCCGATCGTGACGACGAGGACCTTATCGCCGGGGCTGATGAAGTTGACGACCGCCGCCTCCATGCCCCCGGTGCCCGAGGTGGTGAGGCTCAGCAGGTCATTCTTGGTCTCGAAGACCTCCTGCACGCGGTCGGTGATGCGCTTGAGCATCCCGGCGAACTCGGGACCGCGGTGGTTGATCATGTCCGCAGCGCCGGCCTGGGCCACCTCCGGCGGAACGGCGGTGGGGCCGGGAATGCGCAGGTTCAAGGTCTTCTCCCCGAAGGTGTGAAACGGATGGCGAAGTGTGGGTCTAGAGCGTACGTCCGCCCCTTTCGTACGGTCAACGAATCTGGCGCGGTCGGCGGCTTGATGCGGCCTCTGGGTCCGCTTCCGCCTAGAATCGCCGCATGACCGCGGTGAACGACAGCTCCGATGCCAACGCGCTCCGCTCGCTGCCCTCGGTGGAGCGGGTGCTGGCGGACGCCCGAGTCGCCGCACTCGCGGCGAGACACGGCCACGACGCCGTGGTCGCGCTCACGCGCGCGGTGCTCGAGGAGGCGCGCAGACAGTTGCGGGACGCTGGCGGCCCGCTCGCCCGACCTCCAGTGGACGCGGTCCTCGAGCGGGCCGCCAGCCTCGAGCCGAGCCTCCGCCGCGCGATCAACGCGACCGGCGTGATCATCCATACCAACCTCGGGCGCGCGCCCCTATCCGACGCGGCGATAGCCGCGATGGCAGAGGTCAGCCGCAGCTACTCGAACCTGGAGTTCGACCTCGAGGCTGGTGAGCGCGGCTCGCGTTATGTTCATTTGATGGCAACGTTGCAGCGTTTGACAGGCGCCGGCGATGCGATTGCCGTGAACAACAACGCCTCGGCGCTGCTGCTCGCCCTCTCAGCGCTTGCCCGCGGCGGCGAGGTCGTGATCTCACGCGGCCAGCTCGTCGAGATCGGCGGCGGTTTCCGCATCCCCGATGTCATGCGTCAGTCCGGCGCGGCACTCGTCGAGGTCGGCACCACGAACCGGACCTACCTCCGCGACTATGCGGACGCGATCACAGAGCACACCGTCGCCCTGCTGCGGGTGCACGCCTCGAACTTCCGCGTCGTCGGTTTCACGGAGCAGCCCTCGCTCGAGGACCTCGCGACGCTCGCCCGCGAGCGCGGACTGTTGCTGCTGGACGACATCGGGTCAGGCGCGCTACTCGATCCGCGGCCGTACGGCCTCGGAGGCGAGCCACTGGTGCAGGACTCGGTCGCGGCCGGCGCCGACGTGGTGCTCTTCTCGGGCGACAAGCTCCTCGGAGGCCCCCAGGCAGGCATCGCGATCGGGCGCGCCACTGCCATCGAGGCGATGCGCCGGCATCCGCTCGCCCGCGCGGTGCGCATGGACAAGGCCTCGATCGCCGCGCTCGCCGCCACCCTCGACCACTACGCGCGTGGCGAGGCCGCCGAGGCCATCCCGGTCTGGCGCATGATCGCCGCCCCTCCCTCGGAGTTGCGCGCCCGCGCCGAGCGCTGGGCCACGGCCTGCGGTGGCGCTGCCCAGGTCGTACCCGCGCGGTCGATGGTTGGCGGCGGTTCGCTCCCGGAGGAGAGTCTCGAGTCGTTCGCGTGTGCGGTCGCGCCTCGAGACGGTGACGCCGACGGTCTCGCCGCGCACCTGCGGAAGCAGTCGCCGCCGGTCGTCGCGCGCATCGAGCGCGGCCGTGTCCTCCTCGACCCGCGCACGGTCGACCCGCGCGAGGACGGCGAGGTGGAGCAGGCGCTACGCGCGGTCACCGCCGGTCCTTGATCCAAGCGACCCATCTCGTTCGTGGTGAGCCTGTCGAACCACGCGCTTCCGCAGCCGGATGCGTCCTTCGACAGGGCTCAGGACGAACGGAGAACTCACGTGGCGCTCACGGCAAGGCCGCAGTCCGCTGCCGCTGAGCCCATGCACGCCGTAGCATCGAACGCACGATGGATGACAAGGCCCTCGCCGTCCTCGAGTTTCCCGCCGTCCGTGAGCGGCTGGCGCGACTGACCGCGTTCTCCGCGGGTCGCGCCCTCGCGCTTGCCCTGCGCCCGTCGAGTGACCGCGAGACTGTGTTGCGCCGCCAGCGCGAGACCGCCGAGGCGGTCCACCTCGACTGGCTCGGCGTTGACGTGCCGCTGGGTGGGGCGCACGACGTTCGCGCGCTGGCGGAGGGCGCCGCCCGAGGCCAGGTGCTGGCCGCCAGCGACCTCATCGACATCGCCTCGACCGTGCGCGCCACCCAGCGCTTGGGCCGCGTCTTCGAACGCACCGGCGAGGAAGCGCCGCTGCTGGCCGAGGTCGCCGCGGCGCTCCCAGACCTCGGCCCGTTGCGCGTCGTCATCGAGGAGTCCATCGGCGACCGAGGCGACGTGCTCGACTCCGCTAGTCCCGAGCTCGCCTCGATCCGGCGGGAGATCGGCAGCGCTCACGACCGGTTGCAGCAGCGAATGCAGGCGTTGCTCAACACCGTTGGCATCCGTGCGGCACTGCAGGAACCCATCATCACGATGCGCGAGGGCCGCTACGTGCTGCCCGTGCGAGCCGAGTCGCGAGGCGCGGTCCGGGGCGTGGTGCACGACACCTCGGCGTCGGGAGCGACCGTCTACGTCGAACCGCTCGCCGTCGTCGACCTCGCGAACCGCTGGCGCGAGCTACAACTGCAGGAGCGGCATGAGGTCGAGCGGGTGCTGCGCGAGATCTCGGCCGCGGTCGGAGAGTCCGCGGACGACATCCACACCGCCGTCGAGCGGCTCGCTCACCTCGATCTGGCGACGGCGAAGGCGCGGCTCGCCCGTGAACTCGCCGCGCGCGACCTCGCGGTGCCCGGAGCGCAGTCGTGGCTGGTGGACGCGCCGGCCGAACTGCGGCTTGTCGACGCGCGGCACCCCCTCCTCGAAGGCGACGTGGTCGCGAACACCATCGTCGTCGGAGGCGAGTACCAGGCGCTGTTGATCACCGGACCGAACACCGGAGGCAAGACCGTCGCGCTGAAGACCGCCGGCCTCCTCTGCGCAATGGCCCTTGCCGGGTTGCCCGTACCTGCCGCCGAGGGCTCTCAGGTACCGGTCTATGAGCAGATCTTCGCCGACATCGGCGACGAGCAGTCCATCGAGCAGTCGCTCTCGACGTTCTCCGGTCATATGACCGCGATCATCGACGTCATCGAGCGAGCCGACGCACGCTCGCTCGTCCTCCTCGACGAGCTCGGGGCGGGCACTGACCCGACCGAAGGCGCCGCCCTCGCAATCGCGATCGTCGAGCGGCTCATCGAGGCAGGCGTGACGCTCATCGCGACGACCCACCACAGCGAGCTCAAGCTGTACGCGCACCAGACCCCCGGCGTCGCGAACGCCTCCGTCGAGTTCGACGTCGAGACGCTGACCCCAACCTACCGGCTGCGCATCGGTCTGCCGGGGCAGTCGAACGCACTGGCCATCGCCTCGCGGCTGGGGATGCCGGACGACGTGATCGAGTCGGCGCGGCAGGGGATCTCTTCGACCGACCGCGACGTGGAGTCGCTGCTGGCAGACCTCCGGTTGCAGTTGCTCGCAGCGGAGGAGCGCGCCAACCGCGCGCAGGAGGACCGCGCCGAGGCTGAGCGCGTGCGGGACGAAGCCGAGCGCCGCCTCGCGGACCTCGTTGCGGAAAGCGAGCGGATGCGCGTGGAAGCACAGGAGCGCGTGCGCTCCGAGCTGCGCGAGACCGAGCGGCTGCTCGATCGCGCGCGCCGCCGAGTCGAAGTGGCACGGCTTGAGCAGGCCGCCGCGGACCTCGAGCGTGCGCAGGCACTCGCCGCGTCGCTGGGTCCTCCCGCGCCGCCCCCGGAGGGGCGTCCGGCGCGGCGGCGGATGCGCGTCGTCGAGCGGGTCGACCCGACGGCACTGCGTCCGGGCCACAGTGTCTGGCTCCGCGGGATCTCGCTGCCCGGCGAGGTGCTGAGCGAGCCCGACGAGGACGGTGAGTTCGAGGTGCGCCTCGGATCACTGCGCACGCGAGTCCGGATGCAGCAGGTCGAGCGCACTGAGCCGAGGCCGCCGGCGGAGGCGGTCGCCGCCGCGGGCGTTCGCACTGCACCACCAGTCGAAATGGTGCGCAATGAGATCGAGGTGCGTGGCCAGCGCCTCGACGAGGCCGTGCCCGCGGTGGATCGTTACCTCGACCAGGCGGCGCGCGCTGGCTATTCCCGGGTGCGCGTGATTCACGGGCGCGGCACGGGTACGCTGCGCAAGGCGGTGCGCGACCTGCTGGAGCACCATCCGCTCGTCACGAGCTTCGAGACAGCCGAGCGCACCGAGGGCGGCGATGGCGTGACGATCGCGCACCTCGCCGGTGAGTGAGCGCTCCGCGCGCGAGGGAGTCCCCATGAAGCCGATCACCGAGCCGCTGGAGCTGTTCCGTCATCAGCGCCAGGTGCGCGCGTTCGATCCGCGACCTGTCCCCGACGACGCCATCCTCGAGGTGATCAAGGCAGCCACGCATGGCCCGTCCGGCTCGAACACGCAGCCGTGGCAGTTCATCGTCGTGCGCGACCCCGAGGTGAAGGCGCAACTCTCAGAGCACTACGAGGCGGCGTTCAAGCAGGCGTACGGTGACCGCCCGCCGCCCCGAGGTCAGGATCGCCAGCCCTTCACCGAGGTTCCGGTGCTCATCGTCTGCTGCGTACAAAAGCCGGCCAACGGCCGCGCCGGATTCCAGACCGGAGCCTCGATCTATCCCTCGGTGCAGAACTTGATGCTGGCCGCGCGCATCCTCGGCCTCGGCACGGGCATCACCACGCTCCACCGGCTGCGGCTCGCCGAGGTCAACGCCATCCTCGGCATTCCGGACGAGTGGGAGAACGCCGCGATCGTCCTCCTGGGCTACCCCGATCGGGACTACGGACCGAACAAGCGGAAGCCCGTGGAGGAATTCGTACGCTACGACCGCTGGACGCCCGATTAGCAGCTCGCTCGGTCCTGTTCGCTGCATGGACACCCCGAGTCGTCGATAATCAAAGCTGAGACTCGACGCGCCGGGTGTCCGCACGCCCCCGGCAGCAACGCCGGAGGTCGTCATGAACCTGATTCGTCCGAGGCTTCCCTTGGTCCTTCTCGCGGGCCTCGGCCTGCTCTGCGCAGCAGCATGCTCCGGCGCTGATGACAGCGCGACACCGTCCACCGCGGTCGAAGCAGCCGCATCCGTCGGTGCTGCCGCGTCAGGTGGGACCGGCGGCGAGCTGACCCAGCTGGGCGCGGCGTTCGACCCGGCTTCGCCCGGTGGCGTACTGATTCGCGCCGCACAGACGACGGAGGCGCAGTCTTTCCGCTACGAGATGGACTTCGGCCTGTCCGGCCTGGCCGACATGCCGGGCGTCTCACTCAACTTCAGCGCGAGCGGCGAAGCGGACGCCGAGAACGGCCGCGTTCGCTTCACCATGGATCTGTCGCCGCTCGTCGCGATGCTCGGCGTGAGCGGGCTGACGCCTGCAGAACAGGCCGAGATGGATCAGTTCCTCGGTGACGGCAGCGTCGAAATGATCGTCTCGACCGACCGCCTGTACATGCGCTGGCCGCTGATCTCAACGCTATTCGGGGCGAACACGCCGTGGGTCAGCCTCGACCAGGCGGAGCTGTTCGGTGACGACATGGTGCCCCCGACCACCGCCTCGTTCGGCTACGACCCGAGCATGACCCTCGCGTTCCTGGAATCGCTCGCGGACGTCGAGGAGCTGGGCAACGAGGATGTGCGCGGAGTCGCTACGACGCACTACCGAGGTGTGATCACGTGGGACACGGTGCTGGAGCAGCTCCCGCCGGAAGAGCGCGCGCTCCTCGAAAGCGACCTCCAGGCCGCGGGTACCCCCGAGATCCCGTTCTCCACGATGCCCATCGATGTCTGGGTCGATGCCGACAACCTGGTGCGGCGCTACTCGATGACGATGGACCTGGCACAGATGGCCACCGGGATGGGTGAGCCGGCGACCGACGCAGGCGGAGTCTTCACCTTCTCGTACGAGCTCTTCGACTTCGGCGAGCCAATCATCGTCCAGTTGCCGTTGGACGCGGATGTGACACCGCTCACCGAGGAACTGCTGTTCGGCGAGCCGCTCGCGACGTACTAACCGGTGTTCGACGTTCGAGGAAGGCGCCGGTGAGCCGTCGGCGCCTTCTTCGAGTCCAGATCGCACTGCTGTCGCGTCACTCGCCGAGGCGCAGATGGCAATCGTCGTTCAGGGCCGTCAGCACGGGAACCCCGCGATCCCACTCGAACGTCGAGATCGCGCAGTTAACCGTCGCCACGGGGACGAACTCGTCCCACGCCAGTCCGAGGACGTGTGCCGCAAGTGCACCGAGCACGCCTCCGTGTGAGACGACGATCGCGGTGTCCTCGGCGTGGCGGGACATCAACCCGTCAAAGCACTCGGAGACGCGGCGACGGAACGCCTCGCCGCCCTCCTCGCCGGGGATCAGACCTGTTCCCCAGGCTCTTTCGGTCAGGCCCCAACGCTCGACTGCGGTGCGCCACGGCAGCCCTTGCGCTTCGCCGTAGCCGTACTCCCGGAGCTCCGGGAGCTCCTCGAGGGCGAGTCCCGTCTGTAACGCGATTGCCTCAGCGGTGGCGCGAGCGCGCTTGAGCGGGCTCGCGTAGAGCCGGGAGGCCCCAGCGCCAGCAAGCCGCAGCGCCACGGCCGCGGCCTGCTCACGCCCGACGAGCGTGAGGTCCATGTCGAGCCAACCCTGCATGATGCGCTGGACGTTGCCCTCGGACTGACCGTGGCGGACGAACAACAGCGTCATCGGCGGGGCAGCAGGTCCGGCTTCGCCGCCGCCAGCAGGTCGAGGTACCCACCAACGATCCGAGCGGTCGCTCCCCAGATCCGATGTGACTCGTAGAGGAACGCGCGCTCCGCCGCACGGACGCCGTCCAGTTCACGGACCGACCACTCGTGGTAGCGCGCGTCGGCGAGGTGAGACAGCGGCACCGTTAGCAACTGCTCGACCTCGCGTGAGGCCAGCGCGAACGGATACGGCTCGGGATGGAGGATCGCCCCGACGTACGGCGTGATCGTGTAGCCGGATCGCGTCGTGAGTTCGTCGAGGCCACCAAGGACGTCGATGTGGTCGGGCTGGACGCCGATCTCCTCGTGTGTCTCCCGAAGCGCCGTTTGCACGAGCGAGTCGTCTCCGGGGTCGCGCGCACCGCCGGGCAGGCTGATCTCCCCTTTGTGGTGCAGCACATGGCTCGTACGGACCTGGAAGAGCACGTGCTCCTCGCCGCCTCGCTCGTAAAGCAGCAGCAGCACCGCCGACGGACGCCGAGCGGCATCTGGCGCTTCGACCAGCGGGGCGCGCGCGGCGAGTAGATCACGGGTCAGTGCACGCATCGATGTCACGTTGGCCTCGACTCGATGATAGCGATCCACGCCGTGCTCGCCGTGGTGCGTACCTGCGACTATCCTCGAGGTGGCAGCCTTCCCACAAGCGCTGTCCCGGACGAGGTGCGCCGTACCCGGTAGGCACGACGGCGCGAGACCAGCACGTGCATCCGGGAGGTGAAGCTGTGGCATGGTGGCTGCTGTTCGCTGCTGGCGTGCTCGAGGTCGGCTGGGCAATCGGGCTGAAGTACACCGACGGCTTCACCCGCCTCGTGCCGAGCGTACTCACCGCCGTCGCCATCGTCGCCAGCATGCTCTTGCTGTCCCTGGCAGCACGCTCGATTCCCATCGGAACCGCGTACGGGATGTGGGTCGGCATCGGCGCCGTCGGGGCGGCGTTGCTCGGGATCGTGCTCTTCGACGAGCCGGCTTCGCCGCAACGGCTCGCCTTCCTCGCACTGCTCACGGTTGCACTGGTTGGTCTACGCGCAACGAGCGGGAGCGAAACGTAATCGAGACAGTCGGGCCGGACGTGGAGGTGGTGGGCCTGCCAGGATTCGAACCTGGGACCGATCGGTTATGAGCCGACTGCTCTAGGCCGCTGAGCTACAGGCCCACGCTGGGTT
>CAYZJO010000003.1:0-245590 GCA_964479165.1 uncultured Dehalococcoidaceae bacterium | reverse complement strand
CCGCCGTCCTGCGTTAGCGCGCTTGAGGTGTCGCCTCTACTCGGGGATAGGACATTCTAGGGTCGCCGCCCGGTCACGCCGTGGGCGCGGTGCGCCGCCCGGCGACCGCTCGGACCTGCCACCGCTCGGAGCCCAGTTCGCGACCTTCGAAGGCGCGTAGCGCCGCGAAGGTGAGCAGGAACGTGACGCCCCAGATCAGCGCAAAGTGCCACGGCACGATGCCGTCCACGAGTATGGCCGGGAAGTCCGAGTAGTAGAGCGCGCTGGCGTACTTCAGCCACGAGATCGTGTCGACCGCACCCGCCAGGCTCGAGGCGAGGTAGGCGAAGACGGTGACCGCGCCCGTCCACGCCGCCGCAGTGCCTCGCGAGGGCGCAATCGCGCCCAGCAGCAGCCCGACCGCTGCGATGAAGAGGACGAACGAGAGCTGCGCGAACGTCGCACCGATCAGCGGGAGCACCGTGAGGTCCTCCGTGTCGATGAAGGGCACCGTCAGCAGCCACCCGAGGCAGATGATCGCGGCGATCAGGATGCTCGCGATGCCGAGCGCACCGACCTTCTCGAAGAAGATGCGACGCCGGCTCAGTGGCAGCGAGCCGAGGAACTCCAACGTGCCCGACGCCTCCTCCCCTGCGATCAACCCGGTTGCCGCGAAGACGGCGAACACGGCGAAGAACAGGGGCGCGAGGGAGAAGAACTCCAACGTGAAGAACCCGCGTGCGGTCGCCAGGGAAAGCGTGGCCCCACCCGAGAACAGGTCGAGGAACGCCGCCGGATACGAGTCCTCCAGCTCCGCCATCGTGTCGATGATCGCGGGGAACAGCAGCGCCACCAACGCGGCGTACGCCGCCAGGCCGAGGCCGTACGAAACGATCTGTACGCGCAGTGTGCTGAGGTTGTAGCGGAGGAGCGTCATCGGTTCGCTCCTGCCGTCGACGCCTCGGGTGTTGGTCCGGCGTACAGCGCGAAGAAGAACTCCTCCAGGGTCGGTTCTCGCGCCTGGAGGTCGAGGACGGTGTAGTTGGCGAGGTGCTTGATCAGGGCGTCGAAGCTGCCGCGCACCTCGAAGGTGAAGCGTTGCCCTTCGGCCTCGAGGATTCGCACGCCTCCGAGCGAGGCGAACGCGTCCACGGGTGGCATCTTCTCGAAGCGCACCGTCACGAGACGGGGGGCGAGCGTACGCCGCTCCGCCAGATCGAACACGCCAACGAGCTCGCCCTGCCGCAGCACCGCCACCCGATCGCACACCTCCTCAACCTCGGGCAGGATGTGCGAGGAGAAGAAGACGGTGCGACCCTCGGCGGCGATCTCGCGCACGAGCTCGTGCGTGACTTCCTGCATGATCGGATCGAGGCCGGTTGTCGGCTCGTCGAGGATCAGCACCTCGGGCCGCGGCACGAGCGCCGTCACGAGGCCTACCTTCTGCCGGTTGCCGCGAGATAGCGTGCGGATGCTGCGTTCGGTATCGAGTTCGAGACGCTCTACGAAGCGCCGGAGGTCCTCCCTGTAGCGGGAGGACGCGTCGAGCCCCCGCACCCTCGCGACAAACTCGAAATGCTCGCCAGCCGTCATCTTGGAGTAGAACTGTGGATCGCTGGGGAGGTAGCTGAGCCGTTTTCGTGCTTCCACGCCCTCTTCCTGCGTGTCGAAGCCGAGGATGCTGGCGCGACCGGCGGTCGGGCGGATCATGTCGATCAGGATGCGGATCGCGGTGCTCTTGCCCGCGCCGTTCGGACCGAGCAGGCCGAAGACCTCGCCCTGCCGTACGTTGAGGTCGAGACCGTTGAGCGCGAGGACTCCGCCCGCGTAGCGTTTCGTCAGTCCATCGGTCTCGATCGCCGAGACGTCCGCACCGATAGCCACGCCGGTGTCCTCTCTAGCCCGACGTCGTCGGGTCCAGCGCCCACCTCGATCCTACGAGGCGGCCGGCAGAGCGGTGGTCCGCGGCGGCTGCGGTTGCCTCGCGACCCCGGCGCCGTAGAGACACCGCCTTGACCCTGCACGCGGCGACCTTTAGCGTGAATTCGCTCACGTTCACTCGAATCCAACCCACACGCAGCGGAGATTGCGGGCCATGACCACGACCCCGGACACGTACGCCGTCGAGCGCCGCGAGGTGCTCGGAAAGCGCGTCGCTCGGCTGCGCAAGGCGGGCATGATGCCCGCCAACATCTTCGGACGCGGTGTCGAGTCGCTGGCGGTCCAGTTGCCGGCCCGAGCGGCACGCGACATGCTGCTGGCCCACGGCACCGACTCGCTGATCCAGCTCGAAGTGGCAGGCGAGAGCGCACCACGCCCGGTCGTGGTGCGCTCCATTCAACGGCACCCGGTGAACCGGAGCGTGCTCCACGTCGACTTCTACCAGGTCGACCTGAACCGACCGATCCAGGCGACGGTGCCGGTGCACCTCGTGGGCGACTCGCCGGCGGTGCACGTGCACCAGGGCGTGCTGCTCACCGGCATCGACACGGTGCAGGTCGAGGCGCTGCCCGCCGACATCCCCGACCGCTTCGAGGTGTCGATTGAGGGGATCGAGGAACTCGACCAGATGGTCACGGTCGCGGACATCGTGGTGCCTCAAGGCGTCCGGCTGCTGACGGATTCCGAGCAGATGCTCGCTCGCGTGACACCGCCGCGCATCTCGGCGGAAGAGGAAGTCCCCGAGGGGGAGGAGCCCGTGGAGGCTGCTGCGGAGGCGGCGGTCGAGGAGGGCGCTGCGGAGGCGACTGCCCAGGATGGCGCAGAGGCCGAACAGGACGCCGGCTCCGACTAGGCTCCGGGGTCTCGCCCCACGATTCCAACGGGAGACTCCGCGACCCGACGCAGGTGGCCGTTACTCCGTCACGCCTCGCGGATGGCGTCGCGCAGGTAGCGCAGCGTGATGCTCGTGAACTCGACCATGTTGTCGACGCGGTTCGCGATACCGGTTTCGAACACCTCGGTGCGCGTCACGGGCCCCGCAACCCCAACCGTCGTGCGCCCTGCCGGGGCGCCGCTGCGACCACCCGTGGGCCCGGCGAGGCCGGACTCCGCAACGACCCATGTCGCGCCGAGGCGGTCACGCATCGCCTCGGCGAGCGACAGGACCAGCTCCGGCGTCGTGCCGCGGTAGTTCGCGTAGTCCTCGGGCGACACACCGACGAGCGCGATCCGCGAGTTCAGCGTGTAGACGACCCCGCCGCCTGCGTAGTATCTCGACGCTCCCGCTATCGAGAGAAGCGCGGCCGAAACGAGTCCTCCGGTGGTTGCCTCCGCGACCGCAACGGTTTCGCTGCGTTCGATTAGCAGCGACGCGATCTCCGCGGCAAGCGACTCCTGATCCGGTGTGAGGAAGGTGGCCACGGGCGACCTCCGATCGGCGCCTCGCCGTCGGATGCGGCGAGCGGTGCGCGGCATCGTAGCCGTCTCGCCGGGGCATGTGGGAGCACCGCGTGACCTTACTTCCCTCCCGCCTCTGGTAGGGGGCGCGCCTCCGTGAGCGCCTCGTGGACGCCCTTCGCAGCGTCTCTCGCACCCCGCCAGAGGTGCGGCAGCTCGTGGCGGCCGCGGAACAGGATCCACACCGCGAGCACCAGGTAGGCGATCGCGATACCGACGCGCACCTGCTGGTTCGGGATAGCGAACTGGACCGCGAAGAGGACGAAGAGAAGTCCCGCCTCCCATCGGTTCAGCGAGAGGCTTACGAGGATGGCCACGGCAAATGCGGACTGCGCAGCCGTCAGGAAGACCTCCTCCTGCTGGCGTGCGTCCATCGGCAGGCCACTCAGTCCCCCGCTCGAGAGGACGTACGCGATCGGCAGGCCACCGATGAGCAGCGTCCACTGGTTCACCTTGGACGAGAGGAGTGTGCCCATGCCGACGCTCGCGCGCCCTCGGTAGGCGAGGATGCCCGCGACGAGGAACTCGGGCGCCTCGGAGGCGAACGGCGCAACCCACTGTACGAGCAAGAACTCGTCGATGCCGAGCTGCGTCCCGCTGTGGATCAAGCCCTCGGCGAACGGTTCTGCTGAGGCAAGGATCGCGCCCGCGGCCACGAGGAAGAGCGTGACGATCGCGAGGCGGCGTTGGGTTTTCGGCAGGACGCCGATTGCCTGCGCCGGTCCCACGAGCTCAGGCTCCTCGACGGGCGCCTTCGTGATGACGATCACGTACCCGATGAAGATCGCGGCGAGGATGAGCGTGTCGTAGAGCTCGATCGAACCCTTGAGGGGCAGCGTGAACGAGTAGATCGTGGCAGCAGCGAGGGCAACGATCTCCACGCTGTGACCGCGTTCGAGGTGCAATACGTGGGATCGCGTCTTCAGCCAGAAGACGAGGAAGATCATGGGCCAGGCGGCGCCGATGAGCAGCCGGTTCCCTCCGGTCATGTTCGCTACGGCGTACGGGGCGTACTCCGGGTCCGTGCCCGCCTTCCACGCGAACGTCATGTCGACCGCGTATTCGGGAAGCACCGCGATCAGCGCCACGAACGCGACGGCGAGGGCGGCCGAGATCTCTACCTGCGCAGCCTCCGCCACCCACGACAGCATGAACGCCGACGCGATGATCGCGAGCCCGAAGAGGATCGTGTCGGGAACGGTACCGATATGCGTCCCGCTGAGGCGGAGGAATACGGCAGGCAGCGTCAGGGCGACGGTGAAGACGATCAGACTGAGGGCTCGAGGCGTCATCGCCGCCGTGTCCCATCCAACCTCAAGGGCGCTGATTGGGACATAAGAACGCCTCTCCGTCGGTGCGGTCTCGCCGAAGCCGCGGGGTGCGGTGGCGAGGTCTCACCGTACGCAGAGGCGCGAGTGCGACTCGACGTGGGCCCGGCCGGGGTTGGCATACCCGTCTTGGCGACCGAGCCGAATCCCGTCGGGATCCGGTTACTCCCCTCGGACGAACTAACCTACGGCGGCGGTCCTTTCGCCGTCAAATCAGGGGCCAGCGGCGCGCCTCCCCCGGCAGGGCGAGCCGCTTCACCAGCGGTCGCGGGAGTAAGTGGCTGGGTCGGCGTCGCCGGCGCTTCGGGAATGTGGCGTGCCGCTGAGAAGCCCGTACCGCCTTCCATGCGTGCGTGTCGCAACTCCGGAAGCAGTAGCAGCACCGCCAGCCCGCCGCCCACACAGACGAGGCCGAATTGAATCTGCGCGAGCTGCACTCCCTGGAGCGCCGCCAAGAAGCCGGCAAGCGACGCCCCGAGCGTGACCATCGCGCGGTCCAGCGAGAGCAGGCTGATTACGCGACCGCGCATCGCCGGTGGAGCTGCGGCGAGGAGCGCTGCGTTGCTCATGGAGAAGTACGCGGTCTGAAGGATGCCCGTCAGTCCGATGACCACGAACGGCACGATCAGGCCCAGCGGCCTCGGGAGATAGGTGGTCACGGAGAACAGGACGAGCATCGCGCCGAAGAGCATCACCGTGACCGGCAGCAGCAGTCCCACACGGGTCGGCTGCCGCGAGGCGACGAACAGCGCTCCGACGAGGGCGCCGGCGCCGGTGAACGAGACCATGACCCCGAGTCCGCTCGAGCCAATGTCGAGGACCTCCTCGGCGAACAGCGGCGCGAACACCTGGACGTAGGACATGCCGAAGGTGAAGTACACCAGCGACATGAGCAGGACCCCGCGGACCGGCGCGCTCTTCCAGGCAAATCTTGCGCCCTCGACGAGGCCGTTCGCCATCGCCCGAGCGCCTGTCTCCGCCGGACGTTCCTGCTCCGGAACGCGGATCAGGTAGGTGGCGATGAGCGCGGGGACGTAGATCAGAGCCACAGCCAGGAACGTGCCCGGGATGCCGAGGAGCGCGACGGAGAACCCTCCGGCGGAGGAGCCTGCGATGCGCATCACGTTCTGTGTGCCGCTCATCAGCGCGATGGCGCGCGTCATCTGATCGGTCGGAACGATGGTGGCAATCATCGACTGTCGCGCCGGCTGGTCGAACGCCATGAACGAGCCGCGCGCGAGCGAGAAGGCATACACGTGCCACAACTCCGCCTCGCCCAGCAGAAGCAGCGCGGCGAAGAGAAAGCTTACGGCGAGTACCGCGATCTTCGTCAGGACGAGGATCAGGCGACGGTCGAACCAGTCGCTGATGACCCCGGCGAACACACCGAAGAGGAGCTGTGGGACGGTCCTGGCAGCGATGACGCCGCCGATGTGGACCGCAGCGGCCTCCGTGCTCTCGACCATGTCGAAGATGAGGAACGGCCGCGCGATCTGCTCACCCCAGAGCGCGAAGGCGTGCGCGCCCTGGCCGGACCAGAGGAGGAAGTAGTTGCGGTAACGCAGCGGCGCGAGCGTTTCGGAGCGCGCAAGAAAGCCCACGCAACCCTCCCGTCCGCAATGTGGTTAGATGACCTCGGTTATAGACCTACCGTGACGTAAGCGTAAGGGGCGATCTCCATTCTTCCTCGGGTCGGCGAGGGGCGCACCCAGCCTCGCAACAAGGCTGCAACGGCGTCGTCGATTCCGTGACGCGGCCCGGCCGTTGCGACTCGTAGCCTTCTCAAGAAGGATCGACTCGCGAACGAAGGACGAGGCTGTCCATGACGTCACTACGCGATTCCGTTGCCAGCAGCGCGGTAGGGCTGCGCAACCGCCGTTGGCTGACTATCGCGCTCCTCGCCGCTGCCACGCTTTCGCTCGCGGTGGCCTGCGAGGACGATCCAGAGGTAGACGAGACGCTCGACTCGCTGCCGACCGAGATTGGCACTGCCGACATCCCGGCGGACGAGGCCGACGCGGAGTTCACGCTCACTGACACGGCGATCGAACCGGCGAACGTCTCACTCCAGCCGGCGGGTGTCGTGCTCCTCCTCAGCAACGAGGGGACACGCGAGCATGCGTTCGTGATGGTCGACAGCGAGGACACGTACGAGCTTGATGAGTTGCCTCTCACCGAGGGTGGTGAGGTCGCAACTGAGTCACTCACCGTGCTCGGTGAGGTAGAGCCATTCCCGGCAGGAGAGACGCGCACAGCGACGGCACAGCTCGAGGCGGGCAAGCGCTACATCGTGTTCTGCGATATCCCCGGACACTACCAGTCAGGCGTGCGAGCCGAGATTGAGGTCGCGGGCGGTTAGTTGCGCCGCAACGGCCTCGCCGAGACGCACGCTACGATCGAAGCATGGCCACCATCGGCCCACAGCACGCCGTCGACGTCCTCCGCCGCGTGGCCCTGCTCCTGGCGCTGCTCGACGAGCCTCATCGAGCACGGGCGTTCGGCCGCGCGGCGTCTGCGGTCGCGGCGCTCCCGCCGGGCGAGATCGAGGCCCGGGCAGAGTCGGGGACCCTCGTTGACGTGCCCGATGTCGGCCCGGCTTCCGCGATCCTCGTCGCCAAGGCGCTCGCTGGCGAGCCGCCCGAGTACCTGAGTCGCCTCGAATCTCGGGCGGGCGCCCTACGCGGGACGCCCGAGGGCGCGATGTTCCACGCGCTCCGAGGGGACTGCCACGTCCACTCGAACTGGTCGGACGGCAAGGCGAGCATCCGCGAGATGGCGGAGACGGCGGCTGCGCTCGGTCGCGAGTACATCGTGCTCACGGATCATTCACCAACGCTGCAGATCGCGCACGGTCTCAGCCCCGAACGACTGCGCGAGCAACTCGATGTCGTGCGAGACCTGAACGCGGAACTGGCGCCCTTCCGCATCCTGACCGGCATCGAGGTCGACATCCTGCCGGACGGCAGTCTCGACCAGGAGGACGAGCTGCTGGCGGGTCTCGACGTGGTGGTTGGCAGTGTTCATAGCATGCTGCGGATGGAGCGAAAGGCGATGACGGAGCGCATGCTCACAGCAGTGGCGAACCCGCACCTCGATATCCTGGGCCATTGCACGGGGCGGATGAGGACACGCCGGCGCGACCGCCCGGAGTCGGAGTTCGATGCGGCGCGGGTGTTCGAGGCGTGCGTGCGTCAGGACAAGGCCGTCGAGATCAACTCGCTCCCAGAGCGTCGGGACCCACCGCGCCGGCTCATGCAGCAGGCTCTCGATGCGGGGTGCCTATTCACGATCGACAGCGACGCCCACTCGCCTTTGGCGCTCGCCGGGACAATGCTGGGGTGCCGGCGCGCCGTCGAGTCCGGCATCCCCGCCGAGCGCGTCGTGAACACCCGCCCGGCCGACAGTTTGCTCGAGTGGGCGGATTCGCACGCGGTGCGGGTGTGAGAGGAGACCGCGTGGACCTCGCCCTGCCGTTGCTCCCACCCGTCGCGCCCATGCTCGCCGCCTCCCGGGACCGCATCCCCGAGGGCAAGGGGTGGCTGTACGAGCCCAAGTGGGATGGCTTCCGGGCGATCGTCTACTTCGATGGGCAGCAGACCTACATCCAGAGCCGCGACTCGCGACCGCTGGGCCGCTATTTCCCGGAACTCGTTTCCGGTCTGACTGAAGTACTGCCGTCGCCGATGGTGCTTGACGGCGAAATCGTGCGCATGACCGAAGGCGGACTCGACTTCGGCATGCTGCAGATGCGCCTTCATCCAGCGGAATCACGCGTTCGCAAGCTGGCAGAGGAGATCCCGACGACGTTCGTTGCGTTCGACCTCCTCGCGGATGACGGACGCGATCTGCGCGAGGCTCCGCTGGAGGTGCGCCACTCGAGGCTCCGCGAACTGCTGACCGAGGACCGACCGCCGCTGGTGCGCACGCCGTTCACCCTCGACGCGGCGCGGGCGAAGGATTGGTTCGAGCGGTTCGAGGGCGCGGGCTTCGATGGCGTCATCGCGAAGCGGCTCGACCAGATCTACCAGCCCGGCGTGCGCGCCATGGTGAAGGTCAAGCACGCCCGCACCGCCGACTGCGTCGTTGCGGGCTTCCGCTGGGCGAAGGAGGCAGAAGGAACTGCCGTGGGCTCGCTGCTCCTCGGCCTGTACGACGAAGCGGGCGTGCTGCACCACGTCGGCCATACCTCGAGCTTCAAAGCAGCAGAGAAACGAGCGCTGGTCGAGCGGCTCTCGCCGTACGTCACGACTGACGAGAGCGAGGGGTTCGGCGGCGGCCGCACTCCCGGGGCTCCCAGCCGCTGGTCGGGGGGCAAGGACGTGAGTTGGGTGCGTCTCCGGCCGGAGCTCGTCTGCGAAGTGTCGTTTGACCAGCTGCAGGGGGACCGCTTCCGGCACGGCTCGACGTTCGTCCGCTGGCGTCCCGACAAACCCGCTCGCCAGTGCACCTACGACCAACTCGAGGTGGCCGTCCCAGCCGAGCTGCGGGAGCTGCTCACTCCTCGGTAGTGCGCCCTCGCGAACGTCGAGGCGGCGTTCCTCCCTTGCGGGCACGGCTCGGCTGGACGCGCGTCGGCTCCCCGGGCTGCTTCGGGAAGTTCGGTGGCCAGGGCGCGTCCCCGAGGCCCTCGCGTTCGTGGCGGGCCACGAGTTCGAGCAGCGGTTCGAGCGAATACGCCACGTCGTCGATGGTCGCGCCCGGATCACCTTGCTCACGCAACCGCTGCGGCACGGTCGCGATGGTGAACGCCGCCGGATCGACACTCTCGACCTCGTCCCAATCGAGCGCGCACGAGACGCGGGCGTCGGGCTTGGGGCGCACGGAATAGACCGACGCGACGGTCCGGTCGCGGGCATTCTGGTTGTAGTCGATGAAGACGCCATGCCGCTCCTCCTTCCACCACGCGCTGGTTGCGAGGTCGGGTGCGCGACGCTCGACTTCACGCGCCAGTGCGAGTGCGGCGCGGCGCACCTCGGAGAAGCTCCAGCGCGGCTCGATACGCACGTTGATGTGGATGCCGCGCGAGCCGGACGTCTTCGGGTACCCGCGGTAGCCAAGTTGCTCGAGCACCTCACCGCAGAGCAGCGCGACCCTGCGCACGTCGTCGAACGATGCCTCGGGCGTTGGATCGAGATCGACGCGGAGTTCGTCCGGCCGGTCGAGGTCGGCGGTACGAGTGGGCCACGGGTTGAGGTCGATGCAACCGAGGTTGGCAGCCCAGACGATGTCCGCGACTTCGTCGCAGACGCTCATATCGGCGCTCCGTCCGCTGGGATACGTGATGCGGGCGGTACGCACCCACTCTGGGCGCGACGCGGGAGCACGCTTCTGGAAGAACGGCTCGCCGGTGATGCCGTCGACGTAGCGCTTGAGCACGCACGGGCGGTCACGCACGCCTCGGAGAGCCGCGTCGCCGACCTCGATGTAGTAACGAACGAGGTCGAGCTTCGTGTAGCCGGGCTCCGGAAAGTACACCTTGTCCGGGTTCGTCACCTTGACGATACGGTCGCCGACTTCAAGGGAGACGGACGGGGTAGCCATGCCTCCACGGTAACGGTCGTCGGAACGGTTGAGGGCCGTCACGGGAAGCGTTGCGGTACTTCGCTTCTGAACTGCAACCTTCCCGCGACTTCGTTTATCCGCTCGACCCGCGGTTTCCGCGAGGGTGTACGCACAACAAGCCCTCGCGGAAGGAGGGTGCGGTGATTTACCTCCTCGTATTGGCGCTCATGGCCGCGTGGCTCGGGCTCGCCTGGCTCGGCGGAGTGCTGGCGTGGAACCGTGGGCGGTCGCGCTGGCTCGGTTTCGCCCTCGGTCTTGTGCCCGTGGTGGGCCTGATCGCGGCTTACATGCTGCCGCCCGATGACGAGGCCACGATCATGAGGCGCGCCACCCGCGAGCAGCACGACCATTTGCGCGAGGGGGAGGCGCTCGAGGAGCGGGATGCGGCCCACCGCCGCTCGACGCGCGAGGCGCGTCGCCGCTCGGGATGGCGAGGGAGCGCCCGATGACGACCCATGTAACCGTGCACCTCGACCCCGGCTACGGCTATGACGGCGTCCCCGCCGACGATTTCGAGCGGGTGACTGAGCGGCACGTCGAGCTCTACCAGGCCGCCCTCAATGCACGGCATCCGGAGATCCAGTGGACCGTCAAAGTCGCCGCAGCCGTGGGCAATTCGATCGATCACTGGGACAGCGAGGAAGAGCGGGAACACGCGGAGACGCTGCTCGACTCGATCGGGATGGCCGGCGTCGATCCTGAATGGGAGACAACACGCGATGCTGCCGTCCGTGAGATGAGCGCCCCTTAGCGAGCGCCGCACCGTTACCTCCGACCGCGTCATCGGTGCCGCTATTCCTGCTGACCGCGGCGCTCCTCGTACTGGGGAACGCTGCGTCTTTGCTCGCCTGGGGCGAGGTGGACGCCCGCCGAGCGGCCTTGAACGCGCTCCTCGCGGGTGTGGCCCTCCTCCTTGCGAGGAGGGCGGGGCTCCCCTGGAGCGAACTCGGCTTCGCTCGGACAAACATGGGTAGGAGCGCCTCGCTTGGTGCTCTCACCGCCGTACTCCTGGCGATTCCAGCGGTCGTCGGGGTATTCGTTGCACCGCTGATCTTCGGATCTTCACCTCGTTACGAGCCGATCGAAGGCGTGTCGGGCGCCGACCTCATGTTGCAGTTGCTCGTTTGGTTTCCAGTGCAGACGGCGATCCCCGAGGAAGTTGTCTTTCGCGGGGCGCTGCTCGGTGTAGCGCTGCGGACGCTCTCCGACGATCGTGCGCACGTTGCCGCGGCGACGAGCTTCTCGCTGTGGCACGTGACCGCCGTGCAGCGCACGGTGAGTGCTTCGGAAGTCGTGCTTCACCCCGTGTTGACGGCGGCGCTCTGCACGGCCGCGCTTCTTGTACTCCTGATCGCGGGCGTCATCTTCGGTCTGTTGCGTACTCGGACCGGCAGCATCGTCGCGCCGATCGTGGCTCACTGGCTGGTTGTGGCGTTCCTGCGCGCGGCCGTCTGGGGCCGCGCGTGACGAGGGTGTGGGGATCGGGCGATCTCAGAAGGGGAGGGTATTGCGGCAGGAATAGAATGTCGGCGTGGAAGCCGCGATCATCGGCGCCGTCGTCTCCAGTGTGCTCGCGCTGGGCGCACTGCTGGTTGTCGCCTCGTGGGAGCGGCTGACAACGCTTCACCGTGAAGCGTCCGAGGCCGAGCCGCTCAAGCGAGCGCGGCTGGCCCTCACGAAGTACAACCTCGCAGATGCCGGCCACCTGGCCCTGCACGCTCCACGATTCGACGATCGCGCCCACCGCCTGCTCGATGAGATACGTCGCAGCGGTCGGGCGGTGCACAACTTCGGCCTGCGTTGCGTCGATAGATTGCGAGGGGCGACCTCGAGATGGCCGTCTGTGCGGGACGCTGCGGTCGCGAAGGTAACTTCCGTCGCCCGGACACGGAGCGACTCCGTGGCGTCAGCCGACCCGGAACCGATCGAGAGCCCGCTCGCGACGCCCTCGCGCAGCCGACCACGGAAGCGGCGACGAGGTCACCGAGCCGCCGCGAAGGCGAAGCGTCGCTAAGCGTGGTCGTGGTCACAGGTCGGTAAGAACGCTGCGCGTAACGTGATCGGCGAGGGCGATGCCCTCGGGACGCCGCCGCGACCCCGACTACCCGGCGTGCGTCCCTTCACTCCGAGGAGCGGTGCGCCGGCTCACCCTCTCCCTCCGCTGGCCCCGCTCCTCGGTCACGGTCGCCGCCCTCGATTCCGAGTCCCGCGGAGGCGGTCTGCGAGAATTCCGTGCGGAGACGCAAGACCGGCCCCGCCGCGGCGACAGCGATCGAACTCCCCAAGAACGGGGAATGGACAGGCCGCAACCATCCCGGCTATTGTTCCGCGGCTCAGCCGATCCGGGCTCAGGGAAGGGCCCACGACCTCGCTCGAAGCGAGGCGGAATCGACGGACGCATGGATGCGCTCAGGGGCCTCACGGATCCGTCCCTCGAGGCACTTCGTTCGGCGTTCAAGGGTCTCGAGTCGACGTTCGTCGAGATCTGGCAAGCGCAGGATGACCCGGACTACGGCGGTCCACGCTGGTACGAGCTCTACCGGGGCTCCCCACTCGACGAGACGTTCGTCTGCATCGACTTCTGCAATAACGTGCTGCACGTGCGACGCGTCGGACGCGAGATCCTGACGCTCACGTTCTTCCCTGGCTGGTTCTACGATGTCATAACGAACTGCTTCACGATCCGTGGCGACCCGTCCACGGTCTACGTGGGCGACCTCGCAGCAGCGGTCCCGCGCCAGTTCCAGCTCTTCGTTAAGCGCAGCATTCCCGAGGCACAACAGACGTTCGCAACGTCGATCGCAGGCAGGGAGACGCTCGTCTCCTACACGCGCCTCCCGTTCGGCTATGAATACGAGCCAGCCCGTGCGTTCGCTGTGGAGCCGATGACGGCCGCCGCTCGCGGGTTTTCGGCGTGGATGCCGACCACCGAGGCGGCGACCGCGCAGCGCGTCCACTGGAGCGCGCTCCGACTCCGCCTTGCTGCGGCCCCGGGCGTTGAACTCGATGAGCGGCGGCTGGTCGATGAGGAGGCGCTCGCCGACGCTCGCCGCGTGTACGTGCCCCACCCGGAGTTCCGCGCCTCATGCAGTCAGGCCCTGCAGCTCGAGATCGAGCGGAGCCAGAACATCCACGCCCTGCCCGGCCTCGGCGCTCCCTTCCGCGACGCGCCGCTGGCCGAGGCGGACCTCGTCGCGGGACGCGAGATGAGCCGGGAGGGCTGCGCCCTCGCGCTGGAGCAGGTCCGACCCGATGGCGTCGACATCATCGTCACCCGGCCCGCCGAGGCGAGCAGTACGGCGCCGTGGCTCGTCGAAGCAGTCCTGGAGCTGTTTCGGAGTGCGGCCGTCTGGCTCGAGGAGTTGCTCGGCGGCCTTCCGCGAGAAGCACCGCTTGCCGTGCGTATTCGCCTCGATGTCTCGAGTCCCGAGGATCGCTTCGCGTATCGCATCCAGTACCTCGACAGCTCGCGGAATGCGCACGCGGAACCGACCACGGACACGGACCCCCTGGAGCCGGTCGTGCGGCTCTCGGTGAAGCGCACAGCGGGGGTGCACGTCTTCGTTGACCAGGCGCTGGCGGAGCACCGGGAGGCGATCGCGAATCGCACGATCGAGTACCACGAGGAAGTGCTGGCGTTCGAGGATGTCCCGGTGGTCCTCGACGACTCGAACGATGTGTCGCGGCGGGCCGACCTACCGATCCGGCCGGCGACCGTGGGCGAGGTACTCACGATTGCGTACCAACTCGGCGAGTTCATCCCCCTCGCACCGGTTGAAGCGTTTTACGACATGCGCGACCTCGCGAGTGTCGGCACGTATCTCCTCTACGGGGAGGACATCGCCGGGGAGGAGATGACCGCGGTAGATGCGGCTCTCACCGTGGGTGGATTCATCCTCCCCGAGGTCGGCGAGCGCGCGGTGAAGGGCCTCGTGCGCGGTGTGCGACGGCTGCGGACGATCGGCGATGATCCGTTCTCGAGGCTGGTCGCTGCAGGTGAGGCGGTTGAGCCGCACGACGCGGGATTCCTCGATGCACTCGGAGAGCGAGCCGTCGAGTGAACCCGCGTGTCCCGAGTAGCACTCGGTTCGACCCCGTTGACGACTTGCTGCTCCGCGACCGAAACGCGCGGATGGTGGTGGGGCAGTTCGTCCTGGACCGGCCGGGCATGCCGACCGTGCGCCGAGTGCCCGAGCAACTGATCAGTCGGGGTGGGGATGGACTCGACGCTCGCATGTTGCAGGAGGCTTACGCGGCCGAGAGGGCTGCGGATCCGCGGCTGCTGGGGTAGGCGTTCAGGCCCAGCGCCCCGACGAATTCGGGGTGGTCGGCGCGCGCCCGGGCGAAGAGCCCGTCCACTTCGTCGACGATGCGTGCGGCAGCGTCGGCCTGGCCGACCGCGACACCCACGGTGCGCGTGAGGTCCTGCCAGGAGATGCCGCCCTCGGGGACGCCCGCAGGCGGAGCAACGGTCGGAGCGATCTCGGAGAGCCGTTCATAGTCCTCTTGCATCAGGCCGAAGGGGACGTAGAGCGCGAGGATCAGATCGGGGTCGAGCGCGGCGATCTGCTCGAACTGGATGCCATCGCTGTCACTCAGCACCTCGGGGAGCGGCGCGTCACCCACCTCGTCCGCTGCCCACGGGTGAATGGCGCCGGGGTGATCGCCCACCCACTGGGTGGTCCCCACCGGGACGACACCGAGCGCGAGGAGCGCGTCCTGCTCGGTCCAGCCCACGGTGACGACACGCTGCGGGATGCCGCTGATTTCGGTAGTGCCGAACTGGTGCTCGATACGCCGCACGTCGCCGCCCGGCGTCGCTTCCGCGGGATCGTCCTCGGAGCCACACGCAGCGAGGAAGGCCGCCGCCAGCGCGGCGGCGCCGATGCCGGTGATGAACTCTCGGCGTGTGGTGTCTTCGATCGGCGAAACGGGGGGTCGTACTGAAGCCAGTACCGCTGGTGGCATCGACCGTCCTCTCGGTTCTTACCGGATGGTTTGCGCCGCAGGTTTGGCGTCCGCGTCTGACGTACCGGTCTCCAGCGCGGGCAGCACCAGTGGCTTTCCCGTGCGCGGGTCGGCGATGACGCTGCAGGTGACGCCGAACACGTCTCGCACGAGCTCGGGCGTCACGATGTCGCGCGGGTCGCCGGTCGCGATGACCTGTCCGTCGCGCATCGCCACGAGGTAGTCCGCGTAGCGGCACGCCTGCGCGAGGTCGTGCAGCACCATCACCACCGTGCGCCCCTCGCGGCGGTTGAGGTCGTGCGCGAGATCGAGCACCTCGACCTGGTGGGCGATGTCGAGGAACGTTGTGGGTTCGTCGAGGAGCAGCACCGGGGTGTCCTGCGCAAGCGTCATCGCGATCCACACACGCTGCCGCTGACCGCCGGAGAGGCTTTCGACCGGGCGGTAGCGCAGGTCTTCGATGCCGGTGACCTTCAGCGCGCGTTCGACAGCTGTCTCGTCGCCGGCGCTCCAGTGGCGGTACCAGCGTTGATAGGGGTAACGACCTGCCGAGACGAGGTCGTCGACGAGGACGCCAGGCGGCACAGTCGGTCCCTGGGACAGCATCGCGAGGCGCGCGGCGAAGTCACGATGCCGCCCCTGGCCAACCGGTCGCCCGTCCAGCGTCGCCTCGCCCTCGGCGATCGGCAGCAGGCGCGCGAGCGTCTTCAGCAGAGTCGACTTCCCACACGCGTTGGCGCCGACGATCGCGGTAACGCGTCCCGCCGGGATCTCCACTTCCACGTCGTCCACGACGCGGGTGGCGCCATACCCGGAGGAGAGACGCTCGGCTCGGATCGTGCCTGTCGCGGACCTCGGCACGGCCGCGGCAAGCTCGCATCCCCACGGCACGCAGACCGGGGAACCGCACCCCGGGTCGGTCACCACGTCGCAGGCCACGCCGAAGATCCCCTGGAGCTGCTGCGGGTGGATGACCTCCGATGGAGGCCCCTCGGCGACGATCGCCCCATCGCGCATCGCGACGATGTGGTCGCTGACGCGCGCCGCGTCGTTCACGTCGTGCAACACCATCACGACGGTGCGACCTTCCTCGCGGTTCAGCCGCCGGACGAGCGCGAACACCTCCTGCTGGTGCGCGATATCGAGGAAGGTCGTGGGCTCGTCGAGCAGGAGGACGGGCGTCTCCTGCGCCAGCACCATCGCGATCCATGCGCGCTGGCGCTGACCGCCGGAGAGCTCGTCGACGGGGCGTGTGCGGAGGTCGGTCATCCCCGCGAGCTCGAGCGCGCGCTCCACCACCTCACGGTCGCGCGTGCTCGGCGGCTGGAAGAAGGATTGGTGCGGGTAGCGTCCCCGCCGCACGAGGTCCTCGACGGTGACTGCGTCCGGCGACGATGCCTGCTGCGAGAGCAGTCCGAGCTGACGCGCGACCTCTTTCGTACCCATCCGGTGGATCGACTGCCCGTCGAGGTAGACGGCCCCGCCGCGTGGCGTCATCAGCCGCACGAGCGCCCGGAGGAGCGTGGACTTCCCGCACCCGTTCGGTCCGATGATCGACGTGATCTGACCGTCAGGGATGCTGATCGACAATCGCTGTACGACTTCCGGCATCCGGCCGTAGCCGAGCGAGAGCGCCTCGGCGCCGAGGCGGTGCCGAGGAGTTCCGGTCGAGCGAGCGTCGCCCCCGACGGCGGCGGCTTCGGGGATCGTGGCGATAGTCATCTACAGCCTCACGCTCGTTCGCCAGAGGAGGAACAGGAAGTAGGGCGAGCCGAGGGCGGCGGTCACCGCGCCCACGGGCAGGCTCACCGGCAGCAGGTGCTGCGCGACGACGTCCGCGGCGAGCAGGTAGATCGCGCCGAGGACAGCCGTGAATACGAAGACGCCGCCGGTCATCGGGCCGGCGATCATGCGTGCGAAGTGCGGGATCATGAACGCCACGAAGCCGATGGGGCCGGCTACCGAGACGGCGAATGCGGAGCAGGCGCAACCGGTGACGACCAGCGCAAGCCTCGTCCGTTCGACCGCCTGTCCGAGGCTGCGCGCCGTCTGGTCTCCCAGCTGGAGCACGCGCAGCGCCCACATCAGGGCGGCGCCAACGCCGATGAGCACGAAGGCGGCGAGCGCGAGCAGTCGCACGTCGCCCCAGTTGCTCGCGTAGATGGTGCCGGTCGTCCAGAGGTACGCCCGAGTCACGAGCTCGATCGGGAAGCGGACGATGAGGAAGGTCGTCAACGCGCCCAGCGTCGCGTTGATTCCGATCCCGACGAGGATGAGTCGAGCGCCGGTAACGCCACCCTTCCACGTCAGGGCGTAGATCGACACCGCCGCGACGATCGCCCCCGCGAAGGCGGCGACCGGCAGCAACGGCGTCGGTTGCAGCGTCACGATCCAGAACACGGCGAACAGCGATGCGCCCGCGTCGATTCCGATGATGTCGGGCGACACCAGTGGGTTGCGCACCACACCCTGGAAGATCGCGCCGGACATCGCGAGCAGGCCACCAACGAGGATCGCCACCAGTACCCGGGGCAGTCGCAGGGTCCGCACGATGAAGTCGTGCTCCTGGGTTCCGAACCCGAGCACCGATCGAGCCACATCGCTGATCGCGATAGGGAAGCTGCCGAGCGTCATCGCCCAGGCGCCAAGGAGCACCAGCGCGATCACTCCGACGCCGATGAGCATCAGGACGCGTGTGTTGACCCGAACCGCGACGGGACCGCGACGAAAGGTGCGAACGGGGGGTCGGACCATGGGTACGGTCGCGGCACTCACAGGTCCGCCACCCGTCGAGATCGGGCGATCCAGATGAGGAATGGCGCGCCGGTCGCGGCGGTAATGATGCCGACCTGGATCTCGGAGGGTCGCATCAGCACTCGACCGAGCACGTCTGCGCCGAGCAACAGGATCACCCCGAACACCGCCGAGTAGGGGACGACCCAACGGTTGTCCGGCCCGACGAGCGAACGCACGATGTGCGGGACCGCGAGCCCAACGAAGCCGATGGGGCCTGCGGCCGCGACGGCCGCCCCCGTCATCAGCACGACGAGCAACGCGCAGACGAGGCGCATCCGTCCTGTCTGCATGCCGAGTGCTCGCGCTGCATCGTCTCCGAGGCTCAGGATGTTGAGCTGGTGAGAGACCAGGATCGCGCCGAGCGTGCCCAGCGCGAGGAACGGCGCCACGGTCCAGAACACGTCGAGGCTGCGCCCGGCGAGCGACCCGGCCGCCCAGAAGCGAACGACATCGAGCGTTTCCTGGTCCAGGAGCAACAGAGCCGTTGTCCAGGACGAGAGCAGTGCCGAGACGATGACCCCCGCGAGCGCGAGCTTCACCGGCGACGCGCCTCCCGCTCCGGCGGAGCCGAGCGCGTAGACGAGGGCCGAGACGGCGAGCCCACCACCGAAAGCGAACCACACGTACTGAAGCGGGTCGGTGAGCTGGCCGAAGTACACCGCACTCACGATGGCGAACGCCGCACCGCTGCTAACACCGAGGATCGATGGTCCGGCGAGCGGGTTTCGCGTTGCCGCCTGCATCACAGCGCCCGAGACGGCGAGCGCCGCGCCGACGCCGATCCCGACGATGGTGCGTGGCAGGCGCAGAGAGCGGACGACGGTCTGTTCGTAGGAGTCGGGGTCGTAGTTGAAGAGCGCGTTCAGCGCATCGGTCGTCGTGATCCCGAGGGAGCCAATCCGAAGGCTGAGCAGGCAGACGATCAGCGCGGCCGCACCTGCCAGGACGAGGCCGGCGGAGAGCGAGAGACGCACAACTCGCGTGCGCTCGGTCGAGGGGTGTCGACCGAAGGAGGCTTCAGCAGCCGACATAGCTACTCCGTGATGTCGTTCGCTTCGGGCGTGCAGAACGCTCGTGGCGCCCGGTTGTCCGCGAAGGTGTCGCGGCGCAAACGCGAGCGTAGGGGTGACTAATTTCGTAAGCAAGAGCGAGCGTGTCCCAAGATATGCGCAGACTTGTCCGCAAGGGCTGCGGCCACTACCTTGCGGCGAATTCAGGACACCACAGTGGGGAGATGCCGTGCGTAACTGGCTTCTGATGTCGGGGTTGGCCGCCGTGCTCATGCTCGGAGCGTGCAGCGAGGAGGCGGACCCAGCGGATGGGGCCTCGCCTGCCACGGCAGCAGCCGAGACCACCACGAGCGCCACCATCGATCCAGCGACCCCCGCGGCCGCGGCGCCCGCCACCGAGGCGGCGAGCGCGGAGGCGACGGAAGGGTTCCCCGTAACCTTCGAGCACGTCTACGGCACGACCACCATTGCCGAGCGTCCCGAGCGGATCGCGGGGGTGGAGTGGGGCAACCACGATGTCGCGCTGGCTCTCGGCGTCGTGCCCGTCGGGATGCCTCGGATGACCTACGGCGACGAGGACGGTGACGGGGTGCTCCCGTGGGCCGAAACTGCGCTCGAACGGCTCGGCCTCGACCAGGGAGCGTGGCCGGTGCTGTTCGACGAGTCCGAGGGCATCGCGTTCGAGCAGGTCGCATCCGTCGATCCCGATGTCGTCCTATCGTCGTACTCCGGTCTGACGCAGGAGGAATACGACCTGCTGTCGCAGATCGCGCCGACGGTCGCCTACCCGGAACGCGCCTGGTACACCAGCTGGCGTGACATGGCGCTGATCAACGGCGTGGCGATGGGTCTGCGAGATGAGGCTCAAGGACTCGTAGACGCGATCGAGGCGCGGATTGCCGCCGCCAAGGAGGCAAACCCGCAGGTCGCCGACAAGACCTTCGTCTTCGGCTACATCGACCCGGAGAACCCCACGGAGATCACGGTGTTCAACGACGCGCGGACGGAGCTCCTCGTGGAGTTCGGGATGCAGCAGTCGCCGACGATCGCCGAGCACTTCGAGGAAGACAGCGGATTCAACACCTCGCTCAGCGCGGAGAACGTGAACACGATCGACAGCGACATCCTCGTCCTCTATGGGGATGAGAACACGATGGATCTCCTGCAGTCGCACCCGGTCCTCTCGAGGATCCCGGCCGTCCAGTCGGGCGCGGTGGCCGTCATCATCGACGGTAGCCCGATGGCCGCTGCCATCGGCGGCATCACGGTGCTGTCACTCGACTGGGTGCTGGACGACTACTTCGCGCTGTTCGCCGAGGCTGCCTCGGCGGCGGAGTAGCCATCCAGCGGCCGTGGGGCCGCTTCGCTGGGAGCGTCGCGAAGCCTCTGTGGTCCAGCGAGGGCGTAGTTCTCGACGCGGGATTCGCAGGTCGCCGGCGAATCCCGCGTCGCGTGTGTGCCACATTGGACTTCGGACTCACCGGCCTGCAGACACCAACAGGGGGCCTCCCCCGCGATCGTCGTCGGGAAAAATCCAGCACGGCCTGCTCGGTGTCCTTCACCTCGACGGCGGCTTCGAGCACGACCGCGAGGTCGCGCCTCGGCATTGGGGCGCTGAGCCCGTCAGGCGCCAGGGCGTGCAGCGCGGCGAGGCCCAGCGCGCCTCCTCGAGCGTGAACTCAAACGGAACACTCATCCCTACTCGACCGTGTGAGACCCAGCGGCGCCATCGGCATGGCTACCGGGCTGGTCGCCCCAGCAGAGCCTGTGGCTGCTCTTCACGCTCCGCGGAAAACAGCACCAGGGCGATCGCCTGCACACGGTGGTAGAGCGGATTGTGGTCAAAGTGGCGCTCGTGCAGCGGGATCTCGAGCTGCTGGATGGCGGCGCTACGAAGGTCAGCGCGAGCCCTGCGGGCGCCACCCAACGAAACGAAGCAGGACGCGCGAGATGAACGGTCGCGAGCGCAACGAGCATACAGTTGTGGCCGAGGATGACACCGGCCGAACGCACCGCAGTCGTGCGCGCGACGCTCGCGCATGTGGTGGTCGACATTGAACGGGCCGAGGTGGTGGGGTTCGCACGGAAGCAGCACCTGGGAGCGCTGTTTGAGGTGATGGCGCGAGAGAGCGAGCGATCGGGCTTTGTGATGGCGACCCCGATCGGATTCGAACCGACGATCTCCACCGTGACAGGGTGGCGTGTTAGGCCGCTACACTACGGGGCCGCAGCCATCTGATCTTCCCCGATGGCGGCTGCCGGGTCAACTGGGTTCCCCCTACGTCACGCGGAAGTACACTGGCCGCGATGCCACGCACTCCTCGACGACGCCCCACCGCTCGACGCTCCCTGCCTCCGAGGCCGGTCATCGAGCGCACCCACTCGGCCTCGACGGCGGCGGTCGCGGCAAGTCAGGCCGCAGGACAGGGGGCCGGCGCGCGGCGTGGGGTCGCCCGGGGGCTGAGCGAGCGCGACGCTCGTCTGCTTATGGCCGACATGAAGCGTGTGGCCGTCGTCACTGCGACCTGCTTCGGACTGCTCGCCGTCCTCGTGGCGGTCGACAGGTTGGTCTAGGCGCCCGGCCTCACCCCTCTCCCGCAGGGGGACGCGGACCTACTGCAGGCGCTGCCAGGCCACCACCGCGCCAAAGCCCACCACGATCAAGGTCAACAGGTCGATCTCACCTGTCAACGCGATCCGCGAGAGGCCGGCCGAGGCGACCCCGGCGCAGGCGATGGCCTGCATCGTCGTGCCGCGCTTACCGTTGGTCGCCCACGTGACGGCCGCCACGATGACGGACGCGAGCGCCGAGCCGGCGATCGCCCCGAGGATGAAGAAGAAGAACCCGCCTCGGAACGCCGGCAGCAGGAACGCTGACGCCACGCCGATCGCGAGGCCAAGGCCGAGCGCGGCCCCCGTCGCCTTCAAGATGTGCGACGCGCGCAGCTCATACATCGGCGGGCGGCGCAGTTGCGCGCAGTCGGGGCAACGCACGCCGGCCGGCGTATAAACGAGGCAGCGTGGGCAGATCAACGTCTCGCAGCGGCCGCAGCGCAGTTCCGTCTCCACGTCCGGGTGACGCTGACAGTAGGTCGTCGTGGTCATGGCCGGGGTCCCGTCGGACGTCAAGTCAGTCTGCCACGTCGGGTTGAGGCACGGTGCAGCCAAGCTCCTCCGCACGGGCGAGCAGTGCCTCGACGACCGCGTCGGGGAGCGGGATGTCGCCTGGCTCGCGTTCGTCGTCGCGGGCGAGCGCATGGTAGTCGGAGCCGCCGAGGGGGAACAGCCCGAGGCGTTCGGCGAGCAGTCGCAGCTCCTCGACGAGCTCGGGCGGGTAGGCCTTGTAGTAGACCTCCATGCCGAAGACGCCGAGCCGCGCGAGCTCCTCGGCGACCGCGACGTAGTTCTTCGTGAATGACGGGTGCGCGAACACCGGCAGGCCACCAGCGCCTCGGATCATCGCGATCGCCTCGGCAGGACCGAGCGTCTCGCGGTCGACATACGCCGGCGCACCGTGTCCGAGGAAACGGTCGAACGCCTCGCCGATGGTCGCGACGTGGCCGGCCTCAACAAGCGCCTGTGCGAAGTGCGGCCGTCCGATCGAGGCCTCTCCCGCGATCTCTTGGACGCGCTCCCACGAGATCGGCGCGCCGGCCTCCTCGAGGAGCGCGACGATGCGCTGGCCTCGCGCGATGCGGCCGGTACGGAAGCGGTCCAGCTCGGCGCGCAGGTGCGCGTTCGTCGGGTCGACGAAGAGGCCCAGCATGTGCAGCTCGGTCCCGGGCTGGTCGCAGGAGATCTCCACGGCGGGGATCAGGAGGAAGCCGGGGTGCCTCGCGGCTGCCGCTCGCGCCTCCTCGAGGCCGTCGAGCGTGTCGTGGTCGGCGAGTGCCATGACGCGCACGCCGCGGCTGGCAGCGAGATCGACGAGTTCGGTCGGCGAGAGCCGGCCGTCCGAGCGTGTCGAGTGCGTGTGGAAGTCGCCGATAGCCACTGCAGACAGTCTAGGTAATCGGGCAGTGCCGGTCGACGCGCTCGATCCGAGTCGCCAGGCCGGTCGACTCGTCGATCTCGATCATGACGGAGTTGAGCACGGCCTCGTTGTCCTCGGCGACGGGCAGGCGAGTCGGCATGCTCGTGAGGAAACGCGAGATCACGGAGTCGACATCGTCGCCGATGACCGAGTTCAGTGCGCCGCACATCCCGAGGTCGCAGACGAGCGCGGTCCCGCCGGGCAGCACGCGTGCGTCGGCTGTCGGGACGTGCGTGTGGGTGCCGGCAACCGCCGCCACGCGTCCGTCCAGGTACCACGCCAGGGCCTGCTTCTCCGAGGTCGCCTCCGCGTGGAAGTCCACCACGACGATCGCGCCGTTCGGCAGCACCTGGAGGATGTCGTCGGCCGCACGGAACGGGTCGTCGACGGCGACCGGCATGAATGTGCGCCCCATGAGGTTGACGACGGTGACGCCGCGCACCTCGATGACGCCGCGGCCGGGCGCCACCGAGGGATAGTTCGCGGGCCGCAGGATCGGCAGGTCGCCATCGAGCGTCGGGACGAACTCGCGCACGTTGAAGATGTGGTTGCCCGACGTGATGACGTCGACGCCCGCGTGTAACAGGTCGCGAGCGATACGCTCGGTGAGGCCACGCCCGGCGGCGGCGTTCTCTGCGTTCAACACCACGAGGTCGAGCGACAACTCCTCCCGGAGACCCGGGAGCAGGAGCCGGACCGCCTCGCGCCCGGGGCGGCCGACGACATCGCCGACCATGAGGACCCGAAGCACGAGGCCGCCTCTCCTTCCGTGGGTCGCGCCGCTAGTGCGCCACCGCGCTCGCTCGCGTCTCGCGGACCACGGTTACGCGGATCTGGCCCGGGTACTGCATCGTCTCCTCGATCTTGCGGGAGACATCGCGTGCGAGCCGCATCGCGTCGACGTCGTCGATCCGCTCGGGCTCGACGATGATGCGGACCTCGCGACCGGCCTGGATCGCGAAGGATTGCGACACTCCAGGGAACGAGTTCGCGATCGCCTCGAGCGACTCGAGCCGCTTGATGTACTCGTCGGCCGACTCGCGTCGGGCTCCGGGTCGGCTGCCGGACATCGCGTCCGCGATGATCACGATCAGCGACTCGGTGGTCGTCGGTGTGACTTCCTCGTGGTGCGCCTCGATACAGTGCACCACTTCGCGAGGCACACCGAAGCGCCGGGCGATGTCGGCGCCGATGAGAGCGTGGGTGCCTTCCTGCTCGCGGTCGACCGCCTTGCCGAGGTCGTGCAGCAGGCCACCGGCGCGCGCCACCTCGACGTCTGCGCCGATCTCTGCGGCCACGGCTGCCGCCAGCCATGACGCCTCGACCGAGTGCCGCAGCTGGTTCTGTCCGTAGGAGTAGCGGAAGCGCAGCCGGCCGAGGGTCTTGATGATCTCCGGGTGGAGGCCGGTGACCTCAGCGTCGATCACTGCCTGGTCGCCCGCCTCCTGGATCATGCGGTCTACCTCGGAGCGGGCGCGCTCGACGGCCTCCTCGATACGCGTGGGCTGGATCCGTCCGTCCTGGATGAGGCGGCTGAGCGCGAGGCGGGCGACCTCGCGCCGGACGGGGTCGAAGCCAGAGACCGTCACCACCTCCGGTGTGTCATCGATGATGAGGTCGCAGCCCGTCGCCGCCTCGAAGGCGCGGATGTTGCGTCCCTCGCGCCCGATGATCCGCCCCTTCAGGTCGTCGGAGGGGATCGGAACCACCGAGACGGTCGTCTCGGCGGTGATTTCCGAGGTCATACGCTGCATTACGGTGGCGAGGATCTTGCGAGCGCGGGTGTCGGCCTCGGCCTTCGCAGAGGTCTCCATTGCTCGCACTCGACGGGCGGCTTCGTCGCGCAGCTCGGCATCGAGGTCTGCCAGCAACTCGTCCCGAGCCTGGGCGGCAGTGAGCCCCGCGACGCGCTCGAGTTCGCGGCGGCTGGCCTCGAGGCGCTCGTCGATCTCACGCTCGAGTTGCTCCAGGTGCTTCTCGCGGTCCCGCAGCGACTGCTCGCCACGTTCGACGACCTCGGCGCGGCGTTCCAGTGCCTCTTCGCGCTGCTCGAGGCGACGTTCGAGTCGCGACGCCTCACGACGTTGGTCGCGTAGTTCGTTCTCCGCCTCGCGCCGGTACCGTAGTGCCTGCTCCTGCGCCTCCACCTCCCGTCGACGAACGTCGGCTTCGGCCTCTGCGGCGATGCGGGCGGCCTCGCGCTCCGCGAGCTGGATCACGCCGGTGGCGCTGTTGCGCTGCCATAGGAGGACGCCGATCCCGCCGATCACGAGGCCCACGACGCCCACCAGGGCGCTCACGATGATATCCATGTGGGAATGCTCCGATTTCGGGGCTGCGCCGCCTACGCGGCGTCGCGAGCCGGGAATAGTCACATAATTAGTCAAGACTGCGGAAACCGCGTCTGGATTCACAATCCTACATCGGCGGGGCGTCCCGCTGCGAGCGTCGCGGGGGAGGCGGGCGCTTCGGCGAAGCCAGGCCTCAGCGCTATCGGTCGACGCCGGCGCTCACCTTCTTGGCGCTGATCTCCCCGAGAGCCGCCTCGATGGCGGAGCGGCCGAAGCCGCGGCGCGCCAGGTAGTCGCGGAGGCGACGGCGGGCAACGTCCGGTTCGAGACGACGGAGTACTCGCCAGCGTCGAGTGGCCGCCTCGAGCGCGGCTGCGTGATCGTCGTGCTCCTCGAGGGACGCCGCGATGGTCTCAGCGTCGACCCCTCGCTGCGCGAGTTCGCGCCGGAGGAGGGCGGTGGAGCGCTGGCGTGCGCGCGTGTTTGTGACATAACTGGCGGCTACAGCAGAGTCAATCAGGTAGCCAGACTCGAGGAGAGTGTCGAGCGCCCGCTCAATGTCCTCGGGAGCGAAGTCCTTCGCGAGTCGAGTGGCGAGTTCCGAGGTGGTGAGCGCGCGGCGCGAGAGCAGGGTCACCGCGCGACGCAGCGCGCGCCGCGCTCCCTCGGGGCTGCCGTCCGAGGACGGCAGTTTCGGTTCTGGCTCGAAGCCGGGGAGCGTGGCGCGCGTGGTCATGTACGGGCGACCTCGCGGCTAGTCGTCGACTTCGCCGTCGTCGTCTCCAAGGTCGAGGCCAGCGGTCAGTGAATCAACGCTGGCGCCCGCGGCGACAGCCGTGCGGGCCTTCCGGCCCCTGGGCGTGACCTCGGAAGCCACATCATCGGGCAGAGGGGCATCGGCCGTGGCCATGCGCGTCGAGCGATCGATGCCGGTCGCGACGCGCACGCGGCCCTCGATCTCGCTGCTCAGCTCGGCGTTCGTGCGCAGGAAGTCCGCGGCGGCCTGCCGGCCCTGACCGAGGCGCAGGTCTCCGTACGAGTAGAACGCGCCGAGCTTCTTCACGATCTCGTGCTCGACGGCGAGGTCGAGGATGTCGCCCTGCGTGTTGATGCCGTGCTGGTCGCCCGTGAACATAATGTCGAACTCGGCCTGGCGAAACGGTGGGGCGACCTTATTCTTCACCACCTTGCAGCGCACGCGGTTGCCGATGAACGTCGTGCCCTGCTTCAGCGACTCGATGCGCCGGATCTCGATGCGCACGGACGAGTAGAACTTGAGGGCGCGACCACCGGGCGTGACCTCGGGACTGCCGAAGACCACGCCGACCTTCTCGCGGAGCTGGTTGATGAAGACAAGGGCGGTGTTCGAGCGGGCGACGGCGCCGGTGAGCTTGCGCATGGCCTGCGACATGAGGCGGGCCTGGAGCCCCGGCAGGGAGTCGCCCATGTCGCCCTCGATCTCCGCGCGCGGCACCAGTGCTGCGACGGAGTCGACGATGACCACATCGAGGGCGCTCGAACGGATCAGCGCCTCGCAGATCTCGAGGGCCTGCTCGCCGGTGTCCGGCTGCGAGATGAGGAGTTCGTTGACGTTGATGCCGCAATTCGAGGCGTACTCGGGATCCAGGGCGTGCTCGACGTCGATGTAGGCCGCCGCACCGCCGTGGCGCTGTGCCTCGGCGATGATGTGTTGCGCGAGGGTGGACTTGCCCGCGGACTCCGGACCGTAGATCTCGGTGATCCGTCCGCGCGGGATGCCGCCGATGCCGAGCGCGATGTCGAGGGATAGTGCGCCAGTCGGGATCGCGGAGACGTTGAGCGCCGCGTCACGGTCACCCAGGCGCATGATCGCGCCTTTGCCATACTCCTTGGTGATCTGGTCGATGGCCTTCGTGAGGTCTTCGCGGCGCTTGGTCTCGGCGGCGTCGGTCATGGTCGGGGGCTCCCTCTCGCGGTCCCGGTCGTGTCGTGTGCTGCTCGGGCTGGCTCGATAACGCCGGAACAGTATCGGAACGAGTGTTCTAAGTCAAACACTTGTTCGCACTGCCACGGATGATGTCGAGAGGCCCGACGCGCACGCCCCCGCCGCGTCCTCGCGATGACTCGCGACTCCGATTCTACCGCGCGAAGGAGCCGAGTTCCCTGGGCTGTCGTTCGACAGAGCTTGGTCGATCAAGGCAGCATCTGAGGATGCAGCGAGCACCTCGAGACGAAGCGACAAGGCCGGCACGGATCGCCGTGCGGCTCACCCCGCGCGCTTCACGCGATGCGATTGGCGGCTTCCAGCCGGGAGCAGGCGACGGCCGCGCCCGAGGCGACGTTCTCGCCGTGCGGGTGACAGCGCCGCCGGTCGATGGCCGCGCGAACGAGGCGCTGCTCCGGCTGCTGGCTCGTGCTCTCGACCTACCGCCCTCCGCGCTGCGGCTCGTTGCCGGCGAGTCGGCGCGCGCGAAGTTGGTCGAGGTGTCGGGCCTCGATGAGCCCGAGGTGCGGCGACGCCTCGAGGCGGCCAGCGCGCCGTAGCGTCGGGCGCACAGCCAGCCTGAGCGCCGCGCGGTGATGTGCGGTGCTGTACAGTCACGCGGGGCACGTCGCTCTGGTCGAGAGTGAGTTCGCGTTGTACCGCATGATCCTATTCGCTCATGACGGCACGAAGTTCGCCGAGGCGGCGAAGCCTCACCTCATCGGGCTCGCGACGGCGACTGGCGCCGAGGTGGTACTGATGCGGGCCGTCGACACGCCGGTCACCGCGGTGACCGGCGCGGCGCCGGACGGGGAGGCGGGCGCACCGGTCGCCGGCGTCGCCTACAACGACCGCGTCGAGCAGATGCGCGAAGAGCTGATCGAGGCGGGGGTGTCCCGCGTCACCACTCGGATGGTCGAGGGGGCACCGGCCGCGGCCATCCTCGCGAGTGCGGCCGAGCTCGGGTGCGACCTCGTGGTGATGGCTACGCACGGTCGCTCGGGGATCGAGCGCGCGCTGCTCGGTTCAGTCGCCGACCAGGTCGTGCGACACGCCCGCGGCTTCGCGGTGCTGCTCGTGCGTCCGGACGAAGAAGGCGAGTCGTCAGCGGACTAGCTGCCGGCTACACGCCCTGGGCGAGCACGCTCGAGATGAAGAACAGCAGCAGGATCGCGACCATCGGCGTGATGTCGATCATCCCGACCATCGGGACGACGCGGCGCAGGGGCTCAAGGATGGGCTCGGTGATCGCGTCGAGGGCTTGGAACACGGGACCGTTTCGGTCGATCGGGAACCACGTCAGGATCGAGCGGGCGAAGATCGCGAAGATCAGCACGTTGATCAGCAGGTTCACAACCAGGACGATCTCGCTCATCGCGCCTTACTCCCCGAGTTCCTGAGCCCGCTCAAACGCGGCGTCGATGGCCTGATCGATGGCAGCGCGGAAGCCGGCGGCCTCGAGTTCTGCGAGCGCGGCGGCGGTTGTGCCGCCCGGCGATGTCACTGCGTTGCGCAGCTCGGCGGGATGCCTCCCAGTGTCGATGGCGTACCGCGCCGCACCCGCAACCGTCGACAGAGTCAACGCGGTTGCGTCGGGTCGCTTCATTCCGAGTCGCACGGCTGCGTCGATCATCGACTCGATCAGTAGATACACGTACGCCGGCCCCGAACCGTGCAACGCCGTCGCCATGTCCACCGCGTCATCGTCGTTCACCTCGACGACCGCGGTGGCGACGCCGTCGAGGACCGCGCGCACGTTCCGGCGCTGAGCCTCGGTTACGGCGGGAGCGGCATAGAAGACGGCGGCCCCCTCGCCGATAGCGGCGGGCAGGTTCGGCATGACGCGTACCGCCGCCTTGTGTCCAGCCTGTCGCTGGACGTCCTCGAGCGGCACGCCGGCCGCGATCGACACGAGCGTGCTGCTCGGCGGAATCACGCCCGCGAGCCGCTGCGCGACATTCGGCAGGTCCTGCGGCTTGACCGCCAGCAGCACCACATCCGCCCCGATGCAGGCACTCTCGACGTCGTCGGTGACGCGAACCCCGTGCCCGGAGAGTTCCGCCCGACGCGCGGCGGAGAGCTCGGCGACAGCGATCTCGCTGGTCGCGGCAACGTTCGCGCGGAGGATGCCCCGGAGGAACGCCTCGCCCATGAAACCGCCGCCGATGATGCCGATGCGCATGAGTTGGTTCGTGCTCCTTGGACGGTGGGAGGCGTCAGCCGAGCCGGTCGCCGAAGATCGCGCGCCCGACCCGCACGGCCGTCGCGCCTTCCTCGATGGCGACGGCGTAATCGTTGGTCATCCCCATCGACAGTCCCGCGAGCCCGTGCGCCTCGGCGAGTTGTCGCAGGGCGCGGAACACCGGGCGCGTCGCCTCGGGCTCGGCGGTCAGGGGCGCGACCGTCATCAGTCCAACCACCTCGATGTATGAGCAACCCGCGGCGGCTGCCAGCAACTCCGGCAGCGCAGCGGGCTCGACGCCTTCCTTCGAGGCCTCACCTGCGACGTTCACCTGAAGGTAGCAGGGGAGCGGATCGGCTGCACGAGTCGCTCCACGTTCCACGGCCCGCGCGATCGCCTCGACGAGGCGTGCGGAGTCGAGCGAGTGCAGCGACGCGACGTGCGGGAGTACGTCCGCGACCTTGTTGCGTTGCAGGTGCCCGATGAAGTGCCAGCGGACCTCGATGCCGCGCGCGGTCGCCTCGATCGCCTTCGGGACGAGTTCCTGCGCCCGGTTCTCGCCGAGGTCGTGCAGCCCGGCGTCCACCGCCGCGCCGACGACATCGATGCCGTGCGTCTTCGAGACGCCGATCAGCGTGACCTCGCCCGGGTCGCGTCCGGCACGGTCACACGCGGCCTCGATCTGGCCTCGCACGGCCTCGAGGCGTTCGGCGATGGTGGCATGCGCGGAGATCGCGTTCATGCGGCGAGGGTACGCGAGGGCACGCGCGCGTGGCGACTCAAGGCACGGGCTCGATGCGTTCGACGTTCGGAAGCACGTCAAAGTCGCGATCGAAGGTCACGATTCCGTCCAGCCGTCTCCGACGTACGTGCGCAGCGCTCAGCGCGTCTTCGAAGTCGATGTCGAATCGAGCGAACAGATCGAGCGCTTCCAGGTATGTCGGCAGGTCCGGGATGTCCATCCCGCGGAGGATGAGCAACGGATACAGCAACTCACGAATACGAGACCGCTGTAGACGGTACTGACGCGGCGACTCTAGGACGTAGACGATCTCCGCGATCACTGACTCCGAGGTCGTCGCGGCGACTTCTCCGGTTGCCACTCGTGCGAGGAATGCCTGCGCTCCGGCCGAGTGCTCTTCGTGATCGGCAGCGATGTAGCGGAGGAACACGTTCGTGTCGACGAACAGCGTCATCGACGTCGGCGCGCTCGCGACTCCGCTCGCTCGTCCTTCGCCTCCCGGATGCGGGTATCCCAGTCCTCGGGGCGCTGCAGCGGCGTGACCGCTCCGAAGACGTCCTCAAAGGAAAGCGGGAGCTTCTCGAGCCGGAGTCCGTCCTCATCGATGCGGAACACGAGCTGGTCATTCGGCTCCAGACCAAGCGCACGCCTCAGCTCGGCAGGAATAGTGACCTGACCCTTTTCGGAGAGCGTGGAGACATGAGCGCGTGTCATACGGAGTGGAACCTCGGTGATGTCTGCCTAGTCGTAGGAAGAATACCGGATCGCCGGAAGTCAGCACACTCCGCAGAGCTTGCAGCCAACCTCGGGGGGCGGGCAGGGCGTCGTACGACGCTCGCGCTCGTGCTTGTCCATCTCGCGGAGGAGGAAGCGCTCGGTCATGCCGACGTCCACGATGTACCACGGCGGGCGCTCGCCCTCCCACGGGAAGTCGCCATCGAGGTCGTGCTCGCGCATGGCCGCCTTGAACGAGGAGAGCGAGTTCTCCGCCATCCCCTCGAGCATGTCCGCGACACGCGCGTCGCCACGCGAGAGCACGTCGTCGAGGCGCGCCGTCTGAGGTGAGTCGGAGCGCAGCTCGATGCCGCTCGCGAGGTGCTGCTTGAGGATGCCGATGCGCTGCTTCGCGAGGCCGATGTCGAGCTTGGGCTGGAACTGGTACGCCGTCCACGGCTTCGGCACCAGCGGGCTCACCGACATCACGAGGCGCGTCCCGTTGCCCGCTGCGTCGAGGCGCTCCTTGATGCGGTTGCCGAGCGCAGCCATGGCGTAGACGTCGTCGTCCTCCTCGCCGGGGAGGCCCACCATGAAGTAGAGCTTGAAGCGGCTCGCACCGGCTTCCCCGACCAGGTCTGCGCCGTTGAGTATCTCCTCCTCGGAGACGCCCTTGTTGATGGCGGCGCGCATGCGCTCGGAGCCTGCCTCGGGTGCGACGGTCACGGTCCGGGTGCCGCCGGCCGCGAGAGCATCGAGCACCTCGCGGTTGAGATTGTCGACGCGCAGCGAGGAGATCGAGATCTTCGCGCCCATCTTGTGTGCGCCGACGGCGATCTCGGTGAGGTCGGGATGGTCCGCCACGGCGGCACCGAGGAGCCCGACGCGAGGCGTGTGTTCGAGCGAGTGCTCGACGATGCGCAGGAGGTCGGCGGCGGGGCGGTAGCGCGGCGGGCGGAAGACATAGCCCGCGATGCAGAAGCGGCAGCCGCGGCCGCACCCGCGCGCGCACTCGATCAGCGTCATGTTCGAGAGCTCGGTGTCCTCGGTAATGACCGTCGAGTAGGCCTCGGTGGCGGAGATATCCCGCACCCACTGGCGCTCAACCGCGCCGAAGAACGGCGGGCGCGTCGGCACGTAGATGCCGGGGATCCGCGCCATTTCGTCGAGCAGCTCGTCGCGCGGGCCATAGAGGCCGTCACGCCACGCTCCGATGAGCGACGGGATCAGCTCCTCGCCCTCGCCGATGATCGCCGCGTCGAGGAACGGCGCGACGGGCGCCGGGTTCGTGAGCATGCACGCGCCGCCCGCGATCACGAGCGGGTGGCGTTCGTCGCGCTCCTCGCTGCGCAGGGGGATACCCGCTGCGCGCAGCACCTGGACCATGTTGAAGAAGTCGAATTCGTAGGACAGCGTGAAGCCGATGACCGCGAAGTCGCCCAGCGAGCGCTGCGACTCCATCGACACGATCGGCGCGGGGTGGCGGCCGCCCTTCCCGGGTGGGTCGTAGAATGCGCGCTCGCAGACGATGTCGGGGTACGCGTTGAAGAGGCTGTACACCGTCTGCAGTGCGAGGTTCGACATGCCGATGTAGTACGAGTTCGGGTAGACGATCGCGACGGGGATGCGGCCACCCCAGTCCTTGATCGTGTAGCCGTGCTCGCGCGCGAGCCGCTGTCGGGCGATCTGTCGGACGTCACTCATCGCGACGAGGCTAACAGATCGAACGGTTTACGAACGCAGGCGGTTCGAACGGGCTTGGTCTCACCGCCCGGTACCCCGTCCTCGAGTGCGGCGCTCGTGCTCGTCGAGGATCTCCTGGTGGTTGTGTCGGTCCCGTACGCCCAGCCAGATGAGCGCCCCGACGCACCCGGCGACCGGGATGAAACCGAGGAGGTAATGCACGGAGAACAGCCAGAAGATGAGTGCGAGGATGCCCATCGCCGCGATACCCGCGCCAACGATCGGCAGCAGCACCTCGAAGGCGACCCGCATGAGCACGAGGCCTTCGCGGCAGCCTCCAGGCTGGGTCTTGGGGGGTTCATAGCCGTACACCCGATCAAGTGTAGGGCCTGCGATGGGTACGCTCCGTGCGTTCCCCGCCCGCGCGGGAGCGCGGGTGTAGCATGGCCACGACGAGAACGACGCGCGATCCAGTCGAAGCCGAGCCCATGACGACGACCCAACCCGCCACGATTCCCGACCAGTTCAACTCCTTCCTTGCGGAGCCGCGCACGGCCGTGATGTGCATGGCGCGCGGGCCCGGCCGCCCCCCGCATGCGACGCCCGTCTGGTTCGAGTACGAGGGCGGGCGCTTCCGGGTCTCGATCACTCGCGGCCGCGCCAAGTACCGCTTCCTCCAGCGCTCGCCTGAAGTATCGCTGGTCATCGATGACCCGATGGGCTACCGCACGGTGATCGTCGAGGGCCGCGCCGTCCTCACCGACACCGACGCTGAGCTGCTCTCGCTGGCGAAGAATCTGCGAGCGAAGTACCGCGCCGGCCAGCCCTCACCCTCGGACGAGGAGATCCTGCGCGGCCTCCGCACCGAGGACCGCGTCGTCGTGACCATCGAGCCGGAGAAGGTGCTGTCCTGGGCCCGCTGAGCGCCTGATCGCGCTCTGTCCCTGGCACGCCGCACCTGACATCCGTGTCGTACTATTGCGTACGTCATGGTGAGCGAGCGCATCCAGCGGCAGATCGACCGGCTGCTCGACGCGGCTGAGGCGGCCCTTGACTCGAGCGACTGGGTCGAGGTGGGGCGACTCGCGTCCGACGCGCTGCGCCTCGACCCGGCGAACGCCGACGCGCGTGCGCTGCTCGAGGCGGCCACGCGCGACGCCGGCGCGAACGGGGCCGCGGCGGCGGCTCCCGCAGCCTCGAGGCAGGCCACCGCGCAGCCAACCTCCTTCGCCGGCGGGCGCTACGAGGTGCGTCGCTTCCTCGGTGAGGGCGGCAAGAAGCGCGTCTTCCTCGCGCACGACACGCGACTCGACCGCGACGTGGCGTTCGCGCTGATCAAGACCGAGGGCCTCGACGACATCGGCCGCGAACGGATCGTGCGCGAGGCGCAGGCGATGGGCCGCCTCGGCGCACACCCGCATATCGTCACGATCTTCGAGATTGGGGAAGAGCCTTCGACAGGCTCAGGCCAAGGTCCGTCCCCCTACGTCGTCAACGAGCTGCTCGCAGGCGGGGACGTCGAGGGGGAGCTGGAGAAGGCGGGCGGGCCGCTGCCGCTGGCGCGGGCGCTCGAGATCGCGAAGGGCGTCTGTCGCGGCCTCGCGTTCGCGCACGAGCGCGGCATCGTGCATCGCGACCTCAAGCCCGGCAACGTGTGGCTCACCGCCGAGGGCACCGCCAAGATCGGCGACTTCGGGCTCGCGGTGTCGCTCGACCGCTCGAGGCTGACGCAGCACGGGATGATGGTCGGCACCGTCGCGTACATGCCGCCCGAGCAGGCGCTCGGCGGCGAGGTGACGCCTCAGGCGGACCTCTACTCGCTCGGCGCGATGCTCTACGAGCTCGTCACCGGACGCCCGCCATTCCAGGCCGACGACCCGACGGCGATCATCAGCCAGCACATCAACACGCCGCCCGTCGCTCCGAGCTGGCACTCTGAGCACTGCCCGCCCGACCTCGAGGCGCTGATCCTGCGCCTGCTCGCTAAGGTCCCCGCCGACCGCCCCGCGTCAGCCTCCGAGGTGCTCGCGGCCCTCGAGGCCGTCGACCCGCAGGCGCGCTCCGCCTCGCACTCCGACTCGTCGGCCAACCCCCTCGACCGCCTCGCGCGCGGCGTCTTCGTCGGCAGGGAGCGCGAGCTCGAGCGGCTGCGCGCAGCCTTCGACGACGCGTTCAGCGGTCGAGGCAGTGTCGTGATGCTGGTCGGAGAGCCGGGCATCGGCAAGACGCGGACCAGCCTCGAGCTCGAGACCTACGCGCGGATGCGCGGTGGGCGCGTCATCTGGGGACGGGCGCACGAGGCCGCGGGCGCTCCGCCGTACCGTCCCTGGGTGCAGGCAGGCGATTCCTACGCGCAGCAGTTCGGCCTCGATGGCGTCGCGGACCAACTCGAGGCGGGCGACGGTCCCGAGCTCTCGCGCATCTTCCCGGGTCTGCGCCAGCAGCCGAACTACGTCCCGCCGCCCGAGATCACCGACCCGGACGCCGCGCAGTTCCGTCTGTTCGAGGCGTACACGCACCTCCTCCGCGCCTACACCGAGCCCGCTCCGCTGCTGGTCGTGCTCGATGACCTGCACTGGGCCGACAAACCGTCGCTGCTGCTGCTGCGGCACATCGCTCCCGAGATCGGACGCCAGCGCATCCTCATCCTCGGCAACTATCGCGACACCGAACTCTCGAGGACGCACCCGCTGTCCGAGACGCTCGCCGCCCTCAACCGCGAGGGCGGGTTCCAGCGCGTCACGCTCGGCGGACTGTCTCGCGATGAGGTGGCTGCGTACGTCCGCGACGTGGCGCACGCAGAACCCCGCGGAGACCTCGTTGACCGCATCTACGAGGAGACCGAGGGCAACCCGTTCTTCCTCTCGGAAGTCGTGAACCTGATGGCGGAGGAGGGGGCGCTCGCGCGCGAGTCGCTGTCCGGCGTCGCGATCCCCGAGGGCGTCCGCGAGGCGCTCGGCCGCCGCCTCGACCGGCTCTCGGAGGAGGCGAACGCGCTCCTCCAGTACGCGGCCGTCGCCGGACGCCAGTTCGCCTACGACACGCTCGCTGCCATCTCCGACCACGACGACGCGACGCTGCTCCGACTCATCGAGGAAGGCCTCGAGGCGCGGGTGATCGAGGAGGCGGGGCAGGCCGGCCGCTACCGCTTCACGCATGCCCTGATGCAGGAGACGCTGCTCGAGGAGCTCTCGACGACCCGCAAGGTGCGGATGCACGGCGAAGTCGGCGAGGCGATCGAGCGGCGCTATGGGGACCGTGCGTCGGAGCAGGCTGCGCGGCTCGCCGTGCATTTCTCGGAGTCCGCGACGCTCAACGCCTCGCACGCCGAACGCGCCGTCCGCTACTCACGTCTCGCCGGTGAGCAGGCTGAGGCGCAGGCGGCGTGGAGCGAGGCCGCGCGGCACTACGAGAACGCGCTGGGGTTGGTGGAGCAGAGCGCGGATGATGAGGTCCGTGGCGCGCTCCTGCACGCGCGCGGCCGCTGTCTTGCCGTTGCCGGTGACTACCGTGACGCGTGGCGCAATCTGATGGCGGCCGCCGAGATCTATCGAGCTCAAGATCGAGCGAGCGAGTTTGGGCGACTGCTCATCGACCTACTGCGCAGCAATCCGCCAGTGGGACGCATGGTTCCACTCTTCGAAGAGGGTGTCGAACGCTCCCAACGCGGTGGCTCGGCGATGGAGGCTGCCTTAAGGGCAGTGCTGTCGAACCTGTACCTTCCGGAGAGAGCCGAAGAAGCGCGCGCAGAAGTCGTCGCAGCCGAGCGGCTACTCACCACCAACCCGGACCGGTTCGCTGAGGGGATGATGGCTCTCGCGAAAGGTCAGTTGGCAGAACTCGCCAAGGATCGCGGTGCTGCGAAGCAGATGTATGAAGTGTCGGCGCGCGTCCTTGAGTCAGGCGGTGTCGGGTTCGTAACTGAACGGACAGTCAGTCCGTACGCGCGTCTCGCTGTGCTCGCGTCCCGTACCGGCGACCTCGACGAATCCGCTCGTTGGAGCGCTGCCCTGCTTCGGGAAGCCGAAGTCCGTGGAGCTACCTTCGCCATTCAGACTCAGTCGAGCCTTCTCGCTGGATGGGCCGTCCTCCGCGGGGACTTCGAGCCCGCTCGCCGATTGGCGCTCGACCTGAATGGTCCCGAGAACGTAATGACCCTCATGCCAGCACTGTGCGTTGCCGAGGCCACCGGGGCGCCATTCCCCACAGCGAGAATCCCGCCTATCGAGATCGCTGGTGGTGTTGCCGCATTCGCTGCGGTTGTTCGGGCCTTTCGAGCGCGAGCATTCATGCTTGAAGGTGAGGAGGAGTCCGCGCAGGTCGAGGTGGAGGCGTTCATGGAGCTCATCCGTGACGTTAGTCCGACGGCGGTACCGGCCTACGGCTTTGTCGGACACTGCTTCGTCCTCGCGGACGAGGGTGTCATGGACTGGATCGACGCTCGTTTGGCTGAACAGGAATTGAGTCCGTGGGGCATCTTGGCGCATTCCCGCGGACTACTTGCTCTACGACGTGACCGGGTCGACGAAGCCGAGCGGCACTTTCAATCGGGGCTCGCAACTGCGGAACGCGAGCGCTGCCCCATCGAACTCGGCCGCTGCCACCAGGGGCTGGCCGAGGTCGCCGAGCGGCGGGGCGACCTCGAGGCGGCGCGCGAGCACCTCGATGCTGCGGGCGAGCTGTTCGCGCAGTGGGGTGCCAAGCGCTACCTCGACCAGGTGCTCGCGAAGAAGGAGTTCCTCAAGGCGTAGGGGCGCGCTCGGAGGGCGTGGTTCGACAGGCTCACCACGAGCGGAAGTGGGCTCACCACGAGCGGAAGTGGGCTCTCCTCAGTGGGGCATGGCTCGCCCACGAACGACCACCCGGCAGAGCGTCGGGGTCGACTATCAGCGTGGGCGGCGGCGTAATACGATGCGTGTCCGTCTACCGGGGGAACTGCCGCGTGACCGCATCGAGCACCGCCGAACGGTTAGCCGCCGCCCGCGAGGCCGCGGAGACGCATGACTGGCCGCGCGCCTTCGAGCTGCTGACCGAGCTCGATCGGGAGGGTGCGCTCGACGGCGAAGGTCTGCACCTGCTCAGCGAGATGGGCTGGTGGATGCACCAGCCAGACGTCACCGTCTCGGCGAGCGAGCGCGCATACACAGCCTTCCTCGCGGCTGGGGACCATGTGCGAGCCGCCCTCATGGCGCTGATGGCCGCCCGCGAGCACATGCAGCACCGCGCCGAGGTCGTCGCGCACGGGTGGTTTGCGCGGGCGAGACGACTCCTCGCCGAGCAGCCGGAGAGCGTCGCGCACGGCTACCTCGCGTTTATGGACGCGATGGGCTCCTCAGACGCCCACGACTTCGAGCAGGCGGTCGCGCTCGCGGAGGAGGCGGTCCGTATCGGAACGCGCTTCGGAGATCGGGACCTGCAGGGCTTCGCGCTGGTGGTCCACGGCGGCTCGCTCGTCCGCAAGGGCGAGATCGAGGCAGGGCTCTCGCTCCTCGACGAAGCCACCGCCGCCGCCGTCGCGGGGGAGCTCAGCCCGTACGCGACCGGCGTCGTCTACTGCTACACCATCAGCACCTGCCGCGACCTCGCGGACTACCGCCGCGCCGGCCAGTGGACCGAGGTCGCGCAGCGCTGGTGCGAGCGCCAGTCGATCACCGGCTTTCCCGGCGTCTGCCGCATCCATCGGGCGGAGATCCTCGCGCTCCAGGGCGACTGGGTCGCCGCGGAGTTCGACCTGCGCAACGCCTCACAGGAATTGCTGGCGTTCAAGGCGTCGTTCCAGGCGGGCGAGGGCTTCTACACGCTCGGCGAGATCCGGCTGCGCATGGGCGACCTGCAGGGCGCGGACGAGGCATTCCGCCAGGCGCAGGATCTCGGCCGCGAGCCGCAGCCCGGCCGCGCCCTCCTCTACCTCGTGAATGGACGGGTCGACAGCGCCCTGACCTCGATCCAGCGGGCGCGCGAGGACGTGCGCGGGAACCGGCTAGCGCTCGCGAAGGTGCTGCCGGCATACGTCGAGATCGCGCTCGAGGCTGGTCGCCGGGAGGAGGCCGCAGAGGCCTCGAATGAGCTGGCGCGGATCGCCGAGGAGTTCGGGTCTCCTGCGTTCAGGGCCGCCGCGCATCTCGCTGAGGGGATGGTGCGCGTCGCGGCGAACGAGCCGGATGCCGCGTTGCGCGAGCTGGCGAGCGCTCGCGCGCACTGGCAGGCCGTCGAGGCGCCGTACGAGCTGGCACGCACGCGCTGCGGCATCGCGCACGCCTTGCGTCTCCGGGGGGAGACCGACGAGGCGATCGCGGAGGCGGAGACCGCTGCTGCCTCCTTGGAGCGCCTCGGAGCGAGTCTCGAGCACTCCCGCTGCCTGCGCCTCCTGGAGGAGCTGCGCGGCAAGGACGCCGAGGGGATCCGACAGCGACGAACGTTCATGTTCACCGACATCGTCGGCTCGACCGAGCTCATCGCTGTCATCGGTGACGAGGCGTGGGGCGACCTCAAGCGCTTCCATGACCAGACCCTTCGCGCCGTCGTGAGCGCCCTTGGCGGGGAGGAGATCAACGAGGCCGGCGACGGCTTCTTCTTCGCTTTCGAGAACGTACCCGCCGCTGTGTCCGCCGCGATCGCAGTCCAGCGCTCCCTCGCCGAGCACCGGCGCGCGGCAGGCTTTGCGCCTCGGGTCCGCATCGGGCTGCACGCGGCCGAAGCGACGCGGGTGGGCGACAGCTACCTCGGGCAGGGCGTGCACCAGGCGGCGCGCGTCGGCGCCGTCGCGGGTGCGAGCGAGATCGTCGCGAGCGCAGAGACCCTGCTCGGCGAGACGTTCGATGGGGCGGCCGGACCCGCTCGCGGCGTCGAGCTCAAAGGCATCCCGGGCACCGTGGATGTCCAGACCATTGAGTGGAACTCCGTCACACCCACATGATCGCGCGATGCGGCGGACCGACGGGGCCCGCGGCTGTCGATGATGAACCATCCAGGTTGCGAGCAGTCACAAACGGAAACGGGACAGCATGACCAGCGTGCGGGCTTCCGAGGAGCGCTACCAGCCGACTGTCGAGCGCGTCTACCAGGGCAACGGCATTGAAGTGCTCTGGGAGCCGAACTTCTGCATCCACTTCGCCGCATGCATCCGCGGCTCGCTCGCGGCGTTCAACCCGCGCCGCCGTCCCTGGGTCGATGCGACGGCCGAGTCCGCGGAGAAGATCGCCGAGATCGTGTCGCGCTGCCCGACGGGCGCTCTCCACGCGCGCTGGCCTGACGGCACGCCCGCCGAGACGCCGCCCGAGCCGATGGTCATCACCCCGACGCTCGATGGACCCCTCTTCCTCCACGGGCGGATCGCGATCCGCGACCGCCAGGGGCACATTGTCCGCGAGGACGTGCGCATGGCGTTGTGCCGCTGCGGGAACTCGCGGAACAAGCCGTTCTGCGACAACAGCCACGACGAGGTCCACTTCCACAGCGACGACCCGGCGTTCGGGGACGAGCCCGACGACATCGACGACCTCGTCCGCTAGGGGTAGGACGGGTCTCCGCTCGTGAGCACGGATGCGGAGCAGGCGGCGCGGCAGCGGCTCGCGCTTACCATCCATGGCGCGCGGGGCTCGGCGGCCGTGTCCGGACCGGAGTTCGCCAAGTACGGCGGCAGCACGACCTGCTTCTCGATCCGGCTGCCCGATGGCCACCGCGTGCTGTTCGACTGCGGCTCGGGACTCGCGCACCTCGCAGCGGAGGTCGCTGCCTCGGGCGCGCCAATCGAGGCCACCGTGTTCCTCACGCATTTCCACTGGGACCACCTGCAGGGCCTGCCGACGTTCGCACCTCTCTATGAGACGACGACGCGGATCCACTTCGTCGCGGTGCCTCCCGACGGGATGACGATCGCGGAGGCGCTGGACGGCGTGATCCGGCCGCCGTGGTTCCCAGCCCGCTTCAGCGCGGCGCCCGCCTCGATGACCTTCCAGCCGCTCGGCGAGCAGGCCGTGCGGTTTGGTGGCCTTGAGGTGATCGGCGCTCGCATGGCGCATCCCGGGGGCGTGACGGGATACCGAGTCGAGGCCTCGGGACGGTCGCTCGTCATCGCAACGGACGTCGAAGTGGGAGCCGAGGGCCACGAGGCATCGTTCCGATCTCTGGCGGACGGTGCCGACGTGCTTATCCACGACGCCCAGTACACTCCGGCGGAGTACCGCGCGGCGAAACAAGGCTGGGGTCACAGCACGTGGGAGGATGCGGCGCGCGCCGCGGCCGACTGCGGAGCGGGCCGACTCCTGCTAACCAGCCACGACACGACCCGTACCGACGATCAGGTCGACGAGATCGTGGCTGCCGCGAGAGGCATCCACCCAGCAACAGAGGGGGCATTCGAGGGACAGGTCGTCCGACTCTGAGGCCGCGCTGCCTCGCGCCTTCGCCCTGCGCCTCGAGTGGTCGACGACGGGGGACACCATGACGCAGACCGAGGAGAGCATCCGCCGCCTGCGACCGGGGGAGGCCATGCTCGTCGAGCTCGATGGCCAGCCGATCGCAGTCGCGAACGTCAGCGGTTCGCTCTACGCGTTCGAGGACCTGTGCCCGCACCGCCAGTGCTCGCTGTCCGAAGGCCGCCTCGAGGGCAACGTCATCCACTGCCCCTGCCACGGCAGCCAGTTCGACGTGACCACCGGCGCCGTCCTCGATGGACCGGCGAAGCGCGCGCTGACGACCTACCAGGTCGAGGCGCTCGGTAGTGCCCTCGTCGTGGATGCGGTGACCACGCCACCCGCGGCGACTCCGGCCGAGCGCGAGGAGACCGCGGACGCGCTGACGCACGTCGCGTTCTTCTCCGGACTGGACGCCGATACGCTGTCGACCCTCCTCGAGCTCACCTTCCGCCGCACATTCGCACCCGGCGAGGTGATCGTGGCGGAGGGACGAACCGGGAACGGCGCGTACGTCGTCGTGTCCGGCAAGGTCGAGGTCGTGCGAGGTCTGCCCGACCGCCCTCAGGTCCTCGCGACCTTCGGCCCCGGCGAGCCGTTCGGTGAACTGGCGCTCCTCGGCGACTGGAAGCGGACTGCGTCGGTGGTCGCGGTCGAGGAGACAACGTGCATCGGGCTCGACCGGTGGGTCTTCCTCGCGTACCTGAGGCGGGAGCCGCGGCTCGCGGCGACGATGATGCAGTTGCTCGCTGAGCGACTCGTCGAGACCGACCCGGAGCTCGCGATCTCGGCACTGCAGCAGCTCGCCGAGCGCATCGTCGAGGCCGACCGGCGCCTCTACGGTTAGATCGCCACGAGGCGCTCCGCGAACCCGGTGAGCGCGGTACGCACTCGGTCCAGCACCTCGGGCGAGCCCGGCTGCCGGAGGAACTGGCAGTAGCGTCCCAGCTCGAGCAGCCGTTCGCGGAAGACCATGCGCGCGGCCTCACGGTGTGCCGGGATCGCCGTGCCGCGTGACAGCCGGAAGCTCGGACCGGCGCGCAGGCCCGGGTACGAGGGCCCTGCGGGCAGGAGCGTGATCGCGCTGCCGAGCGGGGTCAGCACGTCAAGCATCAGACCCACTGACACATCCGCCAGCACCGTCAGTTCCTCGGGAGACTCGTCCGCGTGGATGAACAGCCGCCCGAGGATCTGCACCATGAGTTCGTAGCAGCCGTCGAAGAGGTTGCACACGTCGATCGCGATCGGGTCATCGAGGAGATTGATCTGCGCGCTCTCCGCGAGGTCATTCGGCTTCGTGGCATATGGGTTGGGCACGACGTCGCGAGCGGGCTGGAACCCGGGGTCTGCCTCGAGCTCGGCGGCGTACTCTTCCCGAATGCGCAGGAAGCGCCGGTAGTGCGAGTCCTCGACCTCGATGCTCGCGCCCTCGCCCTGCTCGACGATGACGTTGATCGCTGCGAGCGCTGACTCGAGGTCGTGCACGGGGATGAGGCCGGGGAGGCTGAACAGGTCTGGTCCCGTCTGCGCCCCGGGAGGCCCGACGAAGAGCTCCTCCTCCCCGGACTTCTGGGTCAGGTAGGTGAACCCATCCTCGATGCCGCGGTACAGCTCACCGACGGTCTCGTAGTTACGCTCGCTGGAGAAGATGTCGCTCAGCCGGTCGAGCGGAACGGCGGTGGCACGGTAGTCCTCACGCTGCAGCAACGCCTCCGGCTGCTCGAGGCGGATGAACAGGTCGAGCGAGTCGATGTTGAACGGCACGAGGCGAAGCTGGAACGCCGGCGGGTAGGCGCGCGGGCTCGTCGGCAGGTTCGGTCGGCGCAGTTGCGGCGAGCCACCGACTGCCGTCAGCAGGTTGCATGCCGTTGCGAGGTGCAGCATCTCCTGCACCACGATCTCGCCGATGACGCCGCGCCAGCGCTGGACGGCCTCGAGTTGCTCCGCGGTAAGGCCCTCGCTGGTGTCCGACTTCATGCTGAAGGCGGCGAAGAGGTAACAGCACAGGATCTCGTGCTCGAGTTCGGCTGCCTCAGTCAGGAGGTAGATGAGCTGCGCGCGGTTCTCGATGCGGACCGGCACCATCGCGGCGACTCCTGCCTTGGGATCGAGAAGAACAGGCGCGCATCGTTCCACAGGCGTCGGGAGCGGACAAGGTACGAACGGCCTGATTTGACGAGCTACTGCCAGTCGATCGAGACGATCTCGATCGGCTCTTCGATCCCCTTGAGCTCAACACGTCGTGGTTCGGAGATCGCTGCGCGTCCCGCCACCGTGTCGACGCTGGCGAAGATCTCACCGCCGCCTGCGAGAGCGGCGATGCGAGACGCCTCGTGGACGCCCTTCCCCTGGTAGTTGCGGTCGACCTGTGTCGCGGGTGTCGCGTGCAGGCCGATGCGTACTTGCGGCGCGAAACCGTGCTCGCGCCGGTGCGCCGCGAGGCCGCGCTGGATCGCGACGGCACAGTCGATCGCCGCGTCAGGACTGTCGAAGCTGACGAAGAACCCGTCGCCCGTCGTCACGACCTCCTGGCCTCGGTGCGCTGCGAAGAGCGAGCGCAGCGTCTGGTCGTGCCAGTTCAGCAGGGAGGACCACGCCTCGTCACCGATCGCCTCCACGAGGTTGGTCGACTTCACGATGTCCGTGAACATGAACGTCTTCATCACACGCTGCGGCTCCACGGGTCGGATCGCTCGGAGTTGCCACGGGAGCAGGTCGGTCAGTTCCTCGAGCACGATCGCCTGCGTTGGGCAGGACAGCGCTGCCTGGCGGATCAGCTCTTCGTCCACGCTCGAGGGGTCGACGATATCCGCCTTCAGCAAATCGCCGGGGTGCCAGTCGAAGGCAGTGGGCGCGAGGGCGATGCAATTGCCGATTCCGATGCAGCGATGGCGGTCGACGCGAACCTGGAACATGCTCACACCAGCTTCTCGAGAAAGACGGCCATCGTTGCATCGGCTCGAGAGGCGGCCCCGATCTTTGCGAACAACTGGGCAAGCCTCGATGCGACCTCGGTTTCGCTGAGCCCGAGTGCTGTCGCTATTTCGCGGTTCGTCTGACCTTGGACGACGAGTCTCAGTAGTTCGCGTTCTGACTCCTCGACACTGCGTGCGGCGGCGTCCTGATCGGCGGGCGGCGCATCGAGCGTCCCAGCCAGCCGCGTGAGTTCGCGCCCGATGCGGCTGCGGAACCAGCGCGCGCGTACCCGCTCGTCCGTGATGCGGCGCGCGGTGAGCGCCAGGTCGAGGCGCAGCGTGGCTCGAGCCATCTCGCGCTCCTCGTTGCTACCGCCTTCGATCAGGGCGCCGGCCGCGAGCAGCTTCGCGTTCAGATCCACGTCCTCGCGGACCGCCTCCTCAAGGCTCGTGAAGTAGGCCCGCGCGAACCACGCGGCCGCCTCCGGCCGGCCCTGGGTCAACGCGATGCGTGCGAGAACCGCGTCCGCCGCAGCGCCCCAGGGCGGGTGCCCGGGCAGCGAGGCCGCGATGTCCTGCGTGTCGAGCGCTGCCTGCTCCGCAAGCGCCAGCAGTTCGTCGTCCCCGCGCTCCGAGCCGAGCCAGGCAGCGGCCATCGCGAGCCAGCACTTGGCTTCGCAACGCGCTGCGACTTGCCCCAATTCGGAGGCCAGGAGGGCAGCGCGGTCGAAGTGCGCTCTCATCCCGACAGCGTCTCCCGCTGCCCACTGCACGTGCCCTCGCCACAACTCGATCTGGCGTGCTCGCAGGTGGTTCGGCGCGACCGCGGCAACGGCGGCGGCGCGTTCCAGCCATCGGTCCGCCTCCACGACGTCGCCGAGGTCCGCGAGTTGCAGCGCGACCCAGCCAGCGGAGGCGAACTCGATGCCCTGCTCGCCCCTCGAGCGCGCGAGCGCGTAGGCCTCTTCCCCCTTCGTGATTGCGACATCCGCGATCCCGCGACTTCGCGCATACACCTGCGTCCCGAACAGCATCTGGACCTCGGCGAGCGCCCGGTCGCTCTCCTGCGTCAGCGACTTCATGCGGGAAGTAAGCCGCCGGATTTCGTCGATGTAGGAGACGGAGCCGGTGAAGTGGATGTCCGGCGCCCACGCGAGGGTCGCCATAGCGATGATCGTGGCCATCGAGCCACGGCGGTCACCGAGCCGCTCGTACAGCTCGAGAGCGCGCTGGAAGTGTCCCGTAGCCTTCACGATCTCCGGGAAGATCGCCTGCCGGCTCGTGTACTCCTGGATGGTGACGCCCGACGCCAGCTCGACCAGCATCGCGACGTGGTCCGGGGTGGCCACGCGATCCACGAACCAGAAGCGGACGCGCGAGGTGGCGATCACACCCAGTTCACGCTGGGCTGCTGCCTCGCTCCGCTCGTCGCCGAGTTCCCGCGCCAGGTCGGTCGCGCGCTCGAAGGTGCGGTCGGCCGCTTCGAGGTCGACCTCCGGGTCGGCGACCGTCCAGGCCTCGCCGAGCTCGGTGCGCATCAGCGACTGTCCGAGTTCGAGCGAAGCCGCGAGCTCGATCGCCGCTTCGCCCCGTTCCCGTGCCTGTGCGATCACGCGCCCCGCGAGATCGGCAGCGACGTCGTAGTCCTCGGAGAGACGGAGGGCGGCGGTGCGCCTCAGCAGCACCTCGAGTTCGAGGCGGTTGTCCGACAGAGCACTCGCGAGGGCGGCCAACTCCGTCAGCCCCTCGAGGCGACGTGCCGACTGCCGGAGCATGCCGAGAGCGTCGTCGCGGAGGCTCAGCAGCGCGATGCGGTCGGCCGGGCTCGAAGCCCCCGGCTGGGCGAGTTCGACGAGGCGCAGGGCCTCCTCGGGGGCGTTCGAGTCGAGGGCCGCGCGCGCCGCCCGCACCGAGGCCTGTGCCCCCAGGTCCGGCATGCCGGCGGCCAGCGCGTGCTGCGCCAGCAGGACGAGGCAGGCTGGCTCGTCCTCGCCACCGACGGTAAGCATGTCCACGATGGCGCTGTGGACCGCACGTCGCCGCGAGCCGCTTAGCGTGTCCGCTGCGTAGTCGCGGATGTGTCCGTGGACGAACGAGTAGTCCGCGGCGGAACCCTGAGGGTGCTTCGTGAGCAGCCCGATCTCGACGGCCGGCTCGAGGAGCGCCGCCAGCCCATCGGGGTCCTGGGGTGTCCCGCCGAGGATGCGACGGACATCCGTGAGGTCGCGGAGGCTGAAGCGCCGGCCGAGCACCGCGGCATCCGCGAGCACCGCCATCGTGTCCTCGGGCACGCGCGAGGCGCGCCGCTGGATGAGTGTGCGAACGGCGGAGGGCAGCAGCCGCTGGGCATTGCGCGCGAGCGTCCACACCCCGTCGATCTGCTGGATGAGGCCGGACTCGCGGTAGGCTTCGGCCTGCTCCTCGAGGATGAAGGGTACGCCCTCGGCCTGCGCGTGCATCACCGCAGCGGTGGAGGGGTTCACTCGTGCGCCCAGCACTTGTTGCAGAAACTCCGTCGACTCGAGCTGCGTGAACCGTCCGAGCCGAAGCCGCTGCAACATGCCGAGCCGGTCGAGGTCGGCGAGCAAGGTGACAGCCTCGCTGAGGAGGGCGGCCTCCTCCGGGCGCGTCGTCATCACGAGCAAGATCGAGCTCTGGGCGTCGGTGCGGGCGAGGTAGCGAAGGACGCGCAGGCTGTCCTCGTCGGCCCATTGGATGTCGTCGATGAGCAGCGCGAGGGGGCGTTCTGAGGTCAGCGCTCGTAACGTGTGAGCGGTCAGATCGAAGATGCGGAGCAGGCGGAGTTCGGCCGGGACGCTCTCGAGCCCTGCCTCGTCACGGTTCGAGAGTGCGTCTAGCGCCCGCGAGAGAAGTTGCTCCGCGCCGGCACGAGCGGCCGCTTCTCGCGCGCCCGCCGAACCGAACAACGATCGCGCCAGCAGGAACGGTCCGCGGATCTCTTCGTCGGCGGTGACGGCGATGGTGGAGAAGCCTGCCTCGCGGGCCTGCTCGTCTGCGGCGAGGAGCAGGCGCGTCTTGCCGATGCCCGGCTCACCCTCGATAACCAGGCAGACCATGCGCGAGCGTGCGGCCTCGATGCTGCGGGCGATGACGCCGAGCTCCCACGGGCGGCCAACCACGCGCCCGGCGGCGCGCCCAAACAGCCCGAGCGCCCCCAACGGTGCGATCGCGGCCCCGACCAGGGCGGGTTCGCTCCTGACCATTGCTGTTCCAACCGTCGCGTGAGCAGGCTGGCGACGCCGGCGCGATCGTGGCGAATCGCTGTCGGTGTTCTCGGCCTGAAAACTCTCGCACGAACCGGAACGGACGACAACGTCCGCTGGCCCGGCGAGGTTCCGGGAGCCTACCGCTGCTGACGTTGGTCGGGCACGACGTAGCGTTCGTACCAGCCCGCGACCGTCGGCCGGTGAAGGGTCTCCCACGCCGACCAGACCCCCGTCACGTACTCCTCGAGGGCTGCCGCGCGGGACTTGGGAGTGGGTTCGGCCGCGACCGCCGCGACGGTCAGGCCGCCGTCGAACTCGGGTGGAGTGAGCCACTCGAAGCGCGCATGCCGCGCCTCGACCGCTCCCCGCAGTGCTCGCCGCCGGACCCCGAGCGCTTCCGGGACGGGGGTGGCCCGCTCGAGTACGGCGAAGAGCGCCAGGAGGTGGACGGCGACGGACTGGGTGGCCTGGTCCGATGGCACCCCCGGGTGCTGCACGGCATAGGCGTCCACGAGCAGCGCGTCGTGTGGCGCCGGGGCAATCGGCGGCTCGCCGACCCCCATCGCCGAGTAGATCGCCCAACAGGCGGGCGACGCCCCGATGTAGCGGTGCGTTGGCCCCTCGCGAATGGGGAGGACCCCGCCGCAGCCGGGACAGCGTGTACCGAGGGTGGTCACGCGACCTGGTGGGGTCCGATCGCCTACCCGCACTTCGTGTAGCCGCAGGAGCGGCACACGAGGCACTTCTCAAGGTAGTCCAGCTGGAGGCCGCAGTCGGGGCAGGTGAGGCCGGACAGCCTCGGTGCGGAGGGGACAGCAGGCAGGTTGGCTGTCGCGCCGGTGATCGAGGCCCCGGCGCCGAAGTGCAGGCGCAGCCAGTGGAAGATGTAGTCGAGAACGCTCGTGGCGATGGGGATGTCGGGGTTGCCGGTCATCCCGTACGGCTCGAAGCGGGTGTGCTCGAGTTTGTCCGCGAGCTTGTCGAGGCTGACGCCGTACTGCAGCGCGATCGAGGTGAGCAGCGCGACGGCGTCCATCAAGCCCGACGCCGTCGAACCCTCCTTGGCCATCTTGATGAAGACCTCGCCCGGCGTACCGTCCTCGTAGAGGCCGACCGTGACGTAACCCTCCTGCTCGCCTACGCGGAACTTGTGGGTGACGGCGGCGCGCTCGTTCGGCAGGTGGCGGCGGTATGGCTCGACGGCCGCGATCGTGCCGGGGAGGGTACGCACGGGCGCCGCCTCGGCACTCGGCGCGAGGCCGTGCGAGAGCACCTGCAGCTCGTGCGAGCCGTCGCGGTAGACGGTCACGCCCTTGCAGCCGAGCTCGTGCGCCAGCCGGAACACCTCGAGGATGGACTGCGCCGTCGCCTCACGCGGCAAGTTCACCGTCTTGGAGACCGCGAGGTCCGTGTTGGCCTGGAATGCGGCCTGCATCCGCACGTGCCACTCCGGCGACACCTCGTGCGCCGTGACGAAGCGGCGGCGCACCTCCGGAGGCACGTCGGCGTAGTCGGTCAGCGGCGCGCCCTCGGCGAGATCCCGCATCAGGTCTTCGGAGTAGAAACCGCCATCGCGTGCCGCTTGCTCGAAGACGTCGCTGGCCTCGGTGAGGACCGTGCCGTCGCCCATGCGGCGATAGTGGGCGAGCGAGAACAGCGGCTCGATGCCGGACGACGCGCCGGCGATGATCGCGATCGTGCCCGTCGGGGCAATGCACGTGCGCGTGGCGTTGCGGTAGCGCGGCCGGTCCGGGTGCAGCGCGGGATCGGCGTAGACCGAGCGCTCCCAGTTCGGGAAGACGCCCTTCTCCTCGCCGAGCGCAAGCGAGGCCGCGTCCGCCGCGTCTCCGATCTCGCGCGACAGGCGTCCAGCGAGCGCGAGCGCCGCTTCTGAGTCGTACGGGATGCCCGCGGCGATGAGCAGGTCCGCAAAACCCATCATCCCGAGGCCGATCTTGCGGTTGCCCCGTACGGCCTCGCTGATCTCGGGCAGCGGGAAGCGGTTCGCCTCCACCACGTCGTCGAGGAAGCGCACGCCGAGGGTCACCGTCTCGCGGAGGCCGTCCCAGTCGAGATCGCCCGCTGCGGCGTCCCAGAAGCGCGCGAGGTGGATGGAGCCGAGCGTGCACGCCTCCCAGGGGAGCAGAGGCACCTCGCCGCAGGGGTTGGTCGCCTCGATCTCACCGAGTGCCGGCGTCGGGTTGTGGCGGTTGATCTCGTCGAGGAACACCAGGCCGGGGTCGCCGGTCGTCCACGCCGAGCGCGCGATGTCCTCGAGGAGGGCGGCTGCGTCCTCGACGCCGCGCTGCTCGCCCGTGTGCGGGTCGATCAGCGGGTAGGTCTCGCCCTTCGCCGCGGCCTCCATGAAGGCGTCCGTCACGCCGACGGAGATGTTGAAGCGCTGCGCGCTGACTCCGTCGTCCTTCGCGTGGATGAAGGCGCGGATGTCCGGGTGGTCGGCGCGGAGGATGCCCATGTTCGCGCCGTCCCGCTTCCCGCCTTGCGTCACAAGTCGCGAGACATCGTCATAGTGGTGCAGCACCGAGACGGGGCCGCACGCCGAGCCGTGGGTCGTCGCGATCGGCTCACCGATACCGCGCAGCCGCGAGAACGAGAAGCCCGTGCCGCCTCCGTACTTCTGCACCATGGCGGCGGCCTGTGCGGTCGACATGATCGACTCGAGCGAGTCCTCGACGGGGAGGACGAAGCACGCGGCAAGGGTGCCTCGGCCAGTTCCGGCGTTCATCAGTGTCGGGGAGTTCGGGAGGAAGCGCAGCGACGCCATGACGTCGTAGAAGCGCTGCGCCCAGGTGTCGCGCAGTTCCTCGGTAGGCTCGACCTCGGCGATGCCCTCGGCGACCCGCGCGAAGAGCTGCTCCGGTGTCTCCACGACGCGGCCCTCGCCGTCGCGCAGCAGGTAGCGCCGCTCGAGGACTGTGCGTGCGTTCTCACTGAGCGCAGTCACTGGGTGCTGCTGAACACGGGCGGTAGTCACCATCGCCGTACTCCGGACTCGATCTCGGGGCGTCCTACTAGAATACACGTTCTAGCGACCGTCAACGTCGAAGTGGCGCGACGCTGGTCCAGTCTAGGCCGGAGCGCGCGGCGTCGCTGTTCTCGAAAGCCCTACCGAGGAGTGCTCCGTGCGGGAGATGCGCGACCGCCCTCGGCAACTCCGAGGGCGGTCGCGAGTGGCGCCGAGTGAAGCGATCAGCTGGTGGCAGCGACCGATCGCGCCGTCTCGATCGGCGTGGGGGTGCGGGGCAACTCGTCGTCGCCCGAGACGATGCGGTCGATCTCGTCCTCGAACAGGCGGGGCTGCTCGGCAGGTGGGAGCGGCCAGGCGGCCATCTGCTGCAGCTCCACCCACATGTCATCGAGCGAGAGGAACTGCCGGTAGACCGAGGCGAAGCGGATATAGGCAATCGGGTCGAGGCGCTTGAGGTGGGTGCTCGCCATCTCGCCGATGGTGCGACTCGAAACCTCGGAGCGACCCGATGCCATGAGCCGCTGTTCGATCTCCTCGACGATGGCCTCGATGGCGCCCGCGGGCAACGGTCGCTTGCGAGCGGCGGTGCGCAGCCCATGCAGCAGCTTCTGCGACTGGAAGTCCTCGCGACGGCCGTCCTTCTTCTCGACCATGATCACCGCGCGCTGCACCTGCTCGTAGGTGGTGTAGCGCTCCCCGCACTCGAGGCACTCGCGCCGCCGGCGGACACCTCCTTCCGCGGTGCGTGAGTCGACAACTTTGCTGTCGGTCTGGCCACAATGCGGGCATCTCATTGCTGGACGTTTCCTGCCGTCTACTGGGGAGCCGGGTTCGATTTCGCGTGTCGCCAAATGCCCGGCGGGGAGTGGGCTGGGAGCGGCGCGACGGGCGCAAGTACACCACGCGGCCCCGCACCGGACAACGCGAACGGTCCACAGTCTGTTGCGAAACTGTCCACCAACATCCAAGTACCAGCGATTCTGACCGCGCTCGCGGCATAGCGGGAGGGGCGGCACCCGGTGCCGCCCCTCCGTTTCCGTCGATCCGTTGGCGCGGTCCTAACGCGAGGGGAACGTCCTGCGCAGGAACGTCGGCAGATCGGCCTCGGTCAGTTGGTCGAGCGCCGGGTCGGGCTTCGTGTCCGGAGCGATGTCCGACATGCGGATCGCCTCCGGCTCGCGGCGGCGAGGCTCAGGCGGCGGTGGGGCAGCCGAGGTGCGGTTGACTCCGCCCATCCCGCCGGACGCCGGCTGGTCGTACTCGCCGCTCATCGCCTGGCGCATCGTGATCGGACGCGTGCCGGTGAAGCCGGTCGCGATGAGGGTGATGCGGACCTCGTCGCCGAGCGTCGGGTCGACCGCCGTGCCGAAGATGATCTCCGCCTCGGGGTCAACGACCTCGGCGATGACGCGCGCGGCCTGGTCGAGCTCGACGAGGCCGAAGTTGTCCGGCCCGGTGACGTTGAACAGAACGCCGGTCGCGCCCGTGATGTCGACCTCGAGCAACGGGCTGGCGATCGCCTTGCGGGCGGCCTCGAGCGCGCGGTTCTCGCCGCGACCGTGGCCGATGGCCATGAGTGCGGGACCTGCGTCGGTCATCACCTTGCGCACGTCGGCGAAGTCGAGGTTGACCATGCCGGGGATGGTGATCAGCTCGCTGATGCCCTGGATGCCCTGGCGCAGCACGTCGTCGGCCATCTCGAAGGCCTGATTCAGGCTGAGGTTGCCGTCGAGTTGCAGCAGGCGGTCGTTCGGGATGCAGATCAGCGTGTCGACCTTGCCCTGGAGGTCGCGCATACCCTCCTCGGCGAGCTGCCGGCGCTTCGCACCCTCGAAGGTGAACGGCTTGGTGACGACGCCGATGGTCAGCGCGCCCTGCTCACGGGCGATCTCCGCGACGATCGGGGCCGCGCCGGTGCCGGTGCCACCGCCGAGGCAGGCGGTGACGAAGACCATCTCCGCTCCACGGAGCGCGTCGGCCAGCGCCTCCCGCGACTCCTCGGCGGCGCGCTGGCCACGCAGGGGGTCGGCGCCCGCGCCGAGGCCGCGCGTCAGGCGGTCGCCGATGCGCACCTTGACCTCGGCGTTGCAGTGCTCGAGGGCCTGCATGTCCGTGTTCACCGCGACGTACTGCACGCCGGGGAGGCGAGCGTTGATCATGCGGTTGACGGCGTTCGAGCCGCCGCCGCCGACACCGACGACCTTGATCGGCGGCAGCGTGTCGTACTGGAACTCCCTGGCCATACCTTCGTCCTTTGGCTTGGTGGGCGTGTGAGGCCCGGTGGGGGACTCGCGGTTGCTGTTCCGGCGGGCTGCCGGCTCCGAGGCCCGCCGCGCCGGGGATCGCGTCGGGCGAGCGTCGTCCGGCTCGGGGTCATCCCCTCCACCGGCAGTGGCGGCAGTGCTCACCGAGGTCGCCTCAAGGGGCTCGTCGGCTTCTTCGAGTGCCTCGAACTCGGAGCGTGCCGTGGCCGGCAACGGCTCCGTGCTCAGATCGAGCTCGTTCGATGACGTCGCGACCACAGGTGGAGCAGGCTCCGCCTCGTCGTCGCGACGTCCGAGGTCCACCGGCTCGGGTGGCCTCGATGCGGGAACGCCCGGCTCCTGGCTCGTCCGCCGGCGGGCGGCAGCCAGGTAGTCGAAGAGCGTGCTCGGACCCATGGTGAGCGAGGCGCCCTCATCCGAGGTGGTCTCCGGCGGGTCCTCCTTCGTGGCGACATCGGCCATCCGGGCGTCGTGCGCGTCCTTCACGGTTTGTCGTTCGTCCGTCATTGGATCCCCCCGTTCTACTGGGGTAGCAGGAGACGCATCAGGTGCGCCGCCTTCTTCAGCAGCCCGCCAAACGGCGCCGTGGGGAGCGGCGACGAGCGGAACATGACCTCTTGCTCACGCAGTGCCCAGCGCAGCAGACCCACCGAGGTGGCGTATGCCGGCTCGTGCAGGATGTCGGAGAGCCCCGCCAGATGCCGTGGCCGTCCGATGCGCACCGGCAGTCCGAGGACGTCTTCGCCGAGCAGGTCGATGCCGCGCAGCGACGACGCGCCGCCGGTGAGCACCACGCCCGCCGAGAGCATCTCCGGCTGAGCGCCGCGCCGGATCTCGGCTCGCACCAGTTCGAGCAACTCCTCGGCGCGTGCCTGGAGCACCTCTGCCATCTGCCGTCGCGAGACCGTGCGGGTGCCATCTGACCCGAAGGCGTCGACCTCGACCTCCTCTTCTTCGTCGACGAGCGAGGGGATGGCGTGGCCGTACTCGCGCTTCATGCGCTCGACGGCGGGCCGCGGGACGCGCAGCGCGACCACGAGGTCGTTGGTCATGTGCATACCGCCGATGGGGAGAACCGCAGTATGCACCACCGCGCCGTTAATGAAGACCGCGATATCGGTCGTTCCGCCGCCAATGTCGACAAGTGCCACGCCGTGCTCGAGTTCCTCGGCTGTCACGACCGCCTCGGCGGACGCTAGCGGCTGCAGGATCAGCGACTCGACGCGCACCCCGGCGCCCTCGACGCACTGCACGAGGTTGCGCATCGCGCTCGACGAGGCGGTAACCACGTGCGTCTCGACGTCGAGGCGCGAGCCGAACATCCCGACCGGGTCGATCACGCTGTCCTGGCCGTCAACGACGTAGTAGCGCGGGATGACGTGGATGACCTCGCGGTTGTTGGGGACGTTGATGATGCGCGCGCTGTCGAGCGCGCGCTGCACGTCGGAGTCCGAGATCGCGTTGCGCGGGTCCGGGACCGCCACGATGCCGCGCGAGTTCATCGACGAGACGTGCGGCCCGGCGATTCCGACGTGCGCCGAGAGCAGGCGCATCCCCGAGGCGCGCTCGGCACGCTCCACCGAGGACGCGATCGCCTCGGTGGCCGCGTGGATGTTGTCGACAACGCCCTTCGCGATGCCCGCGGACGGCCCGACGCCGACGCCGAGGATGCGCAACTCCTGGTCGACCGTGATCTCGCCGACCACGGTGCAGACCTTCGTGGTGCCGATGTCGATCGAGGCGAACGAGGGATTAGCCATTAGCGCAGCACCAGGTGCCTTCCGAACCGCAAGTCGATTTCGGACGCCTGCTGGGGTTGCGCCTCGAGTCGATCGAGCAGCGCGCCCCAGGACGCGACCTTGAAGTCGAAGTTGTGCGAGTCTCCGAAGACGGCGTCCGGGCCGTCGTCGATGACGATGGTGAGGCCGCGGTCTCGCCGGAAGACGAACCCCTCCGGCTCCACCCGCAGGAGGTTGAACGTGCCCTGCGCACGCATTCGCTCGATCAGCCGAACCGTGTCGGGGTCCGGCGCCAGCTCGCCCTCGCCGCCAAGCTCGACGATGGTCGGCGCGCCGGGAGCAGGCTCGCGAGCGAGGTCCAGGAGCCGCCCGTTCTCGTCGATGACGCGCCTGTCGCCGCCGACCTGCCAGTAGCCCCACCCCTGGTACTCCGTCACGTTCACCACGAGGCCGCGCGGCCATTCGCGCGACACGCGGACGTGTTGCACGCCCGGGACGGCCGCCACCTCGCGAGCGATCGCGTTGAGGTCGAGGAAGAGCATCGAATCGCCAGTGACGTTGGCCGCTGCGGCCACGGCGTAGGGGTCGGCGACCTGCACGCCTGCCACCTGCACGTCCCGCACTCGGAAGGTGTCCCCCATCACCAGCCAATAGGCGCCGAAGCCAGCGGCGGTGACTCCCAACACTCCGCTCGTCGCAAGCGCGATACCGCGCCAGGGGATGCGCCACCGCTTCTGCTTGGGGCGAGGCGGAGCGACATAACCCCGCGCGTCTCGTCCGATGCGCGGCGCTCCCACGCCTGCGGTGCGGGCGCTCTCGTGCACCGGCGCCGCCTTCGGGGCGGGGCGCGGCGTCAGCACGTCCGGCCGAGGCTGGTACGGCCCGCGCCGCGGGATCAGCAGGCGGAGGAGGCTACGCACGGGCAGCCGTCCGTTCGTGGCGTTCGAGCGCCAGATCGACGAGCCGCCCGATCAGATCTGGGTAGGAGAGGCCGGCCTCCTGCCACAACCGCGGGTACATCGAGATCGGCGTGAACCCCGGCAGCGTGTTCACCTCGATGACGCGCACGTCATCGTCCGGAGTGACGAAGAAGTCGATGCGTGCGAGGCCCGCGCAGTCGACGGCGCGGAAGGCGCGGACGGCGCAATCCTGGATGCGCTCGCGGACCGCCTCGGTGACCCGGGCGGGGACGGTCAGCTCGGTGCTGTCGTCGGAGTACTTGGCGTCGTAGGTGTAGAACTCCGCTTTCGGCGTGATCTCGCCGAGCGGGGAGGGCTGCGGATCGTCGTTGCCGAGAACGGCGCACTCCACCTCGCGGCCGTTGATCGCCTCCTCGACGAGCACCTTGCGGTCATGCCGCGCAGCTTCGCTGAGCGCGTCGGCGAAGTCCTCGCGGGAGCGGACCTTGCTCACGCCCACGGACGAGCCACCGTTGGCGGGCTTCACGAAGCACGGGTATCCGAGGATGCGCTCCGCCTCGCGGATCGCCGCAGTCGCCGCGCCTTCGAGGTCGCGTTCGCGGAGCACGAGGTAGCGCGCCTGCGGCAGTCCCGCGGCCTCGAAGACGGCGCGCATCAGTTCCTTGTCCATTCCGACGGCACTCGCGGCCACGCCCGAGCCGACGTACGGGACGCCCGCCAGTTCGAGGAAGCCCTGGAGCGTGCCGTCCTCGCCGTAGGTGCCGTGCACGATCGGGAACGCGACATCGACGCCGGCGAGCGCCTCGAGGACGGCCGCGGCGGAGAGCAAGGCGTCGCCCCCCTCGTTGCCGAGGGAGCCCGCGCCGTCACCGGCTGCGATGCGGTCCAGGCGGGGGCGAGTCTCGTCGGGGGTGAGCCATGCGCCGGAGCGCGTCACGCCGAAGGGGATGACCTCGAAGCGCTCGGGGTCCGCAGCCGCCATCACCGAGCGTGCCGAGACGACGGAGACTTCATGCTCCGGCGAACGTCCGCCAAAGATGACCGCGAGGCGCGTGCGAGGGCTCATCGCGAGCCTCCGGCCGCGCGCAACCGCTCGAGGACGCGTGGACCCAGTTCGGTGACGTCGCCCGCGCCGACGGTGAAGAAGACGTCGCCGGGCTGCAGCTCGCCGACGAGTCGCTCGACTGCTTCGTCCTGGCTCGCCACGTATTCGGCGGGTGGGTTCGAGATCTCCTTCGCAAGACCCTCGGCGTCCAGCCCGACCCCGGCGTCCTCGCGAGCCGCGTAGGTCGCGAGGACGAACAGCCGGTCGATCCCCTCGAAGCAGGTGCGGAACTCTTCGAGGAGGTAGCTCGAACGCGAGTAGGTGTGCGGCTGGAAGCACACGACAATGCGCCGCCCGACGAAGCGCTGTCGAGCCGCGGATATCATCGCGCGCACCTCGGTCGGGTGGTGTGAGTAGTCGTCGAGGACGGTGATACCGCCGCTCTCGCCGACGAGGTCGAAGCGGCGGCGTGCGCCCGTGAACTCCGCGGCGGCCTGCGCGGCGCGGTTGAAGTCGACGCCCGCCCGCATCGCAGCAGCCAGCGCCGCGAGGGCGTTCGAGACGTTGTGCCGCCCCGGGACCTGCAACGAGACGCGGCCGAGCTCGGCGCCCTCGAGTGCGGCGGTGAAGTCGTAGCCGCCGTGCTGGTTCACACGCAGGTTCAGGGCTCGCCACTCGGCGTCGCCACGGAGGGAGTAGCGCTCCACTCGCGCTCCGGCGGCACGCCGCGCCTGTCCGAGGGCGTCCGCCCACGGTGAGTCGGCGCACACGATCAGCGTCCCGCCAGGCACTACCCGCTCGGCGAACTTCGCAAATGCTTCCCGCAGGCGTTCCGTCGTCACGTAGTAGTCGAGGTGATCCGCCTCGATGTTGAGGATGACCGCGACCCGTGGCCCGTACTGGAGGAACGCCTCGGCGTACTCGTCCGCTTCGACGACGGCGACCGCACCGGCGCCGTCCCGCGCGTTGCCCTCGAGTTCACGGGACTCGCCACCGAGCAGTACCAGCGGGTCGAGCCCGCCTCGTACGGCCATCAAGGCGAGAAGCGAGGTCGTCGTGGTCTTGCCGTGGCTCCCCGCCACCGCCAGAACGTCGTGGCCGGCCAGCAGCCGCTGCACCATCTCAGCGCGGAGGATGACCGGCACATGCTTCTCGCGCGCGGCGACCAGCTCGGGGTTGTCCGGCTTCGCCGCCGCGGTCGCGACGACCAGCTCGGCGCGCCCGAGGTTGGTGGCGTCGTGGCCGATGTGCATCTTGCCACCCAGTGCCTCCAGGCGCTCCGTGAACTCGGAGCGGGAGAGGTCGGACCCGCTGACCTCGTGGCCGCGGTTGAGCAGGATCTGGCCGATCGCGGACATGTGGATGCCGCCCGCGCCAACGAGGTGGACGCGCTTCGGGATGCTCGCGCCACCGTTCCGATCCGACCTCGACAGCAGTCTCACCATCAGGCCGCCATCTCCTGCAGCAGTCGCGCAAGGTGGTCGGCCGCTTCCGGCTTCGCGAGGCGTCGCATCGCCTCTGCCATCCGCCCGCGCCGGTCGCCGTCCTCCATCAGGCGCAGCACGGTCTCCTCGAGCTCGTCGATCTGGCTACTGCTCAGCGAGACGGCGGCGCCCTCGTTGACGAGGAACGACGCGTTCACGTGCTGGTCAGAGAAGTCCCCCGGAATCACGATGCCCGGCAGGCCGGCGGCCGGTAGCTCGCCGAGCGTCGAGGCGCCGGCCCTCGTTACGGCGAGGTCGGCTGCCGCCATGGCCCAGGCCATCTCCTCGGTGTAGGCGTGGAGGTGGTAGCGCTCGCGCTGCCAATCGGGGAGTCGCTCCCGCTCGCGCGCCAGCCACTGCTCCTCGTCCTGCCCGCAGACGTGGATGAGTTGCATCCGTTCGAGGAATCGCCGAAGCGCCCTCGAGACCGTGAGGTTGATGTGGTGGGACCCGAGGGAGCCCCCCGCGATGAGCAGGGTAGGGAGGGACGCGTCGAGGCCGAAGCGCGCGATACCCTCCTCGCGCGTGGCCTCGGAGAACTGGCGGCGCACCGGATAACCGGTCACCACGGTCTTGCGCCTCGGCAGGTAGCGCAGGGACGCATCGACGGAGCAGGCGATGGTCGTCGCGTAGCGTTGGAGGAAGCGCACGGCCCAGCCGGGCTTCGTGTCGGGCAAGAAGAGCAGGAAGGGCACCCCGCGCTTCTTCGCCTGGCGTCCGAGCGGCGCCGCGGCGTAGCCGCCGGTCGCGAAGAGTGCGGACGGACGATCCATCTCGAACCAGCGAGCCACGTGCCGCTCGCCGCGCAGCAGGTTCGTGCTGCCTCGGAGCAGGCGCACCGGCGAGCGGCCTCGAACCTGCGAGGCCGCGATCGGGCGGAAAGGGATGTCGTGTTGCACCGCGAGCGCGCGTTCCGGGCCGCGCTCCGTGCCGTAGTACACGAGTTCGGCGCCCGGTACCTCGCGGAGGCGCTCGGCAACGGCGATCGCGGGATAGGCGTGTCCTCCGGTGCCGCCGCCGGCGAGCGCGAACTTCATCGTGCGCCTCCCTGGGGGGCGGGCGCGCGGTCGCGTGCAAGCGGCCGGACGGGCACGGCGCCGCGCTGGGGCGTCTCGGCCACGGGCTTCTTGAACACCGCGTACCGCGAGATCGAGAGCAGCAGTCCGACCGCGATGAGCGTGGCGGCCAGCGCGGATCCTCCGTAGGAGACGAACGGCAGCGGGATGCCAGTTAGCGGGATCAGCCGCGTCACGCCTCCGACGTTCATCAGCATCTGGAAGCCGATCCAGGCCACGATGCCCGTCGCGAGCAGCGACCCGAAAGCGTCAGGCGCGCGCTTGGCGATGACGATGCCGCGCCAGATCAGCAGTAGGAACAGCGCGAGGACGACCATCACGCCGACGAAACCCAGTTCCTCTCCCATGATCGCGAGGACGCCGTCGGTGTGCGCTCCGAAGACGTAGAAGAACTTCTGCCTCGAGACCCCCAGCCCGAGGCCGGTGAGCCCCCCTGAGCCGAAGGCCACGAGCAGCTGCAACGTGTGGAAGCCGACGTTCATCGGGTCGGACTCGGCGGAGGTGAACGCGACGATGCGGTCCATCCGGTAGCCAGCGCTCACGATGAGGATGGCGGCAACCGCGAGCGTCGTGCCCGCGAGCGTGAGCACGTGGACCAGTCGCGCCCCTGCGACGAAGAACAGCGCCCCCGTGATGATCGCGATCATCACCGCGGTGCCGAGGTCGGGCTGCACGAGGATCAGGCCGATCACGAGGCCGACCATGCCGATGAACGGCAGGACCCCCATCGTGAAGTCCTGGACGACCGCTTTCCCCTTCGCCGCGAGCCACGCCGACATGTAGATGAGCACCGCGAGCTTCGCGAACTCGCTCGGCTGGCCGACGACCGGCCCGATCGCCAGCCACGACTGGGCCCCGTTCTGCTCGACGGACAGTCCCGGCACGAGCACGAGCGCCAGCGTTACGATGGCGCCGAGCATGAGGATTGGGCTGAGCCGCTTCAGGATGCGGTAGTCGATGTTCATCACGACCAGCAGCCCGAGGAAGCCCACGCCGGCCCAGAATGCCTGCCGCTTGAGGTAGTGGTTCGCGTCGTCGAACTCGACCACGCCAAGCGCGTACGAGGACGAATAGACCGCGATCAACCCGAAGACCACGAGAACCGCGACGACTGCGAAGACTCCATAGTCTGGCGCATGCCGCCGGATGGCGGGCGCCTCGGGCTGGCGCGTCGGCGGGACCGAGCGGGCGTGCGTCATCCCGCGCCCCCGTCGTCTGCTGCGAGGGCGCCCACGGCCGCGCGGAACGCCTCCCCGCGCTTCTCGAAGTTGGGGTACGCGTCGAAGGAGGTGCCCGCCGGCGAGAACAGGACCACATCGCCCGCTTCGGCGAGACCGGCTGCCTCGACGACGGCGGAAGCGACTTCGCCGGTCTCGACGACGTGCGTCGTGCCGCTCGCGCGACGGACGGCCGAGGCGTACAGCGGTCCCGCTTCTCCGAACGTGACGATGGCGCGACAGCGTGCGACTGCCTCGGCGGCGAGTTCTGCGAGCGGAAGGTCCTTATCGCGCCCGCCGAGCAGCAACACGAGCGGCTCCCCGAAGGAGCGCATCCCCGCGAGCGTGCGCTCGGGCGTCGTCGCGATGGAGTCGTTGACGTAAGTCACGCCCCGGACGGTGGCGACCGGCTCGAGGCGATGGGGGACACCGGCGAACGAAACGGCCGCCGCCGCGACTGCCTCGGGCGAGGCGCCGAGTTCCATCGCCACCGCGGCGGCCGCGAGCACGTTCGCAACGTTGTGGCGGCCGCGGAGGCGGATCGCGTCGACCTCCACGAGTGGCGTTGTCGTGCCTCCGGAGCGTCGCACGACAGCGCCTGCTTCGACGGTGACGCCGTCGCCCGGGAGGACGCCCGAGAGCGCGGTCCAGAGCACTCGGCCTCGAGCCAGCGAGGCGAGGTCGCGCGAGACGGCGTCGTCGGCGTTGAGGATGAGGACGCCGTCAGCGTCCTGGAACTCGAAGATGCGGCGCTTCAGCGCGACGTACTCGTCCCAGGTGAACCTGTCGAGGTGGTTCGGCGTGATGTTCGTGATGCAGGCGAGCTGCGGGCTCGACTCCACGCTCTGCAGCTGCGTGTGCGACAGCTCGACAACCGGCTTCGTCTCCGGGCCGATGCGCTCGAGCAGCCCGAGTAGCCCGACGCCGATGTTGCCACCGACGACGTGGTCGATGCCCGCCGCCTCGAGGATCGCGCCGACGAGTGCGGTGGTCGTGGTCTTGCCGGACGAGCCCGTGATGCCCGCGACCGGCACGGGGCAGCGCTCGAGGAACAGGCGCGTCATCGAGGAGACGGTGACGCCTCGGGCGCGCGCTTCCTCGAGGACGGGGAGCCGCCACGGAACGCCCTGCGACACGTAGACGGCGTCGGCCTCGAGGATGTCCGACGGGCGGTTGCCGCCGAGCGCGAGCCCCACGGGGAGGCCGCGGATGGCGTCGAGGGACTCGCCGAGCTGCTCGGCGGTACGGCCATCGGACACGGTCACTCGCGCCCCCCGCGAGGCGAAGTAGTGCACGAGGTCGACGCCTTCGACGCCGAGTCCGACTACGGTCACCCGCTCTCCCTCGAATTCAGCAGATTTCGGCTCATATGCCATAGCGGGTTAGCCGAAAGTATTCACGAGGTATATCACACAGACAGCGCCAGCGCGATGCCGACCATCGCCCCGGCAAAGCCGATCAGCCATAGCCGCATCACGATTTGCGGCTCGCTCCAGCCGATGAGCTCGAAGTGGTTGTGCAGCGGCGCCATCCGGAAGAGGCGCCGGCCGCCGGTCGTCTGGAAGTAGGCGATCTGCACGATGTCCGTCAGCGCCTCGGCGACGAAGACGATCCCGATCACGGGCAGCAGCAGCCAGTGCCCCGTCATCAGCGCCACCGTCGCGAGCGTCGCTCCGAGGGGGAGCGCACCGGCGTCGCCCATGAAGACCTGGGCCGGGTGGGCGTTGTACCAGAGGAAGCCCAGAAGCGCGCCCACCACGGTGAACGAGAACGTCGCGAGGTACTGCTGTCCCTGGACGAAGGCGATGACCGCGTACGCAACGAACGCGATCGCCGCAGTGCCACCGAGCAACCCGTCGAGCCCGTCGGTGATCGCAACGCTCGTCGTCGTGGCAAAGACCACGGCGATGGCGATCGGGATGTAGAGGTAGCCGAGCTCGAATTGGCCGGCCCAGGGAATGTTGATCGACTCTGCCTCGAGTCCGAAGTACAGCACCAGCGCGACGACTACCGAGAGCAGGCCGATGAGCGCGAACTTGAGCCGCCAGGACAGCCCGCGGTAGCGCTCGTTGCTCACGAGCGTGCCGAGGTCGTCGATCACGCCAGTCACGAGTGTCGCCGCGAGCACGGCGAGCGGCAGTGCGATCGAGAGGCGCCCGAGAAGGTTCGTGGGAATCGTGACGAGCGCCACCGTCCCCCAGATGATCAGCCCTCCCATCGTGGGGGTGCCCGCCTTGATGGCGTGCGTCGACGGCCCGTCCAACGAGATCGCTTTGCCGAGTTTGCGCGCACGCAGTAAAGCCACGATCGGGCGTCCGAGCACCAGCGCGACGACGAACGCCGCGACACCGACGAGCAGCCCGTAGATCACCGGTCACGACCTCGCTCGTCGCCACGTTCCAGCGCCTGTACGACCACCTCGAGCCCGAGGGCGCGTGACCCCTTCACCAGCACCGTGTCCCCCTGTCTCAGCGCCGCGCTGAGGATCTCGATTGCCAGTTCGCGGGACTCGAGGTGCTGGGTGCGGTCGAGGCCGGCGGCACGCGCGACCTCGCTCATTCGCTGGGCGAGGTCGCCGACCGTGTAGAGGACGTCCGCGACCTCCGCAGCCCGCCGCCCGATGCGCTCGTGCATCTCGTCCGAGAGGGGGCCGAGCTCGCGCATGTCCCCCAGCAGGGCGATCTTGCGGCCCGGCAGTTCGCCGAGCAGGTCGAGGGCGGCCTCCATCGAGGCGGGGTTGGCGTTGTAGGTGTCATCGAGGAGCGTCGCGCCAGACCGGAGTTGCACCACCCGGAGCCTCGGTGACCCACGCAGCCCCTCGAGCCCTGCGACCACCTCGTCGAGGGTCATTCCGGAGTTCAGGCCGACGCTCGCCGTCGCGAGCGCGTTCGACACGAGGTGTGCGCCCGGAATGGCGATGTGCACACGATGCGACTCACCGCCGACGGTCAGCGTGAAGTCGAAGCCCTCGGAGCCGCGGCTCACCACGTCGCTCCCGTGCGCATCGACCTCGGAGGCTGCGCTGCGCATCCCGAACGTCCAGACGCGAGCGCGCGTGTGCGGGGCCATGCCCCGGACGGAGTCGTCGTCGGCGTTGAGGATGGCGACGCCGTCCTCGGGAAGCGCTTCGATGAGCTCACGCTTCGCCCTGACGATGGCGTCCAGCGAGCCGGCGCGCTCGAGGTGCACCGGGCCGACGTTCAGCACGACGCCGATGCGTGGCCGCGCCCACTCGCAGAGCTGCGCGATCTCGCCGGTGGTGTACATCCCCATCTCGATGACTGCGCGCTCGGTCTCGGGCCGGAGCGCGAGGAGCGTGAGCGGGACGCCGATCTCGTTGTTGAATGAGCCTTCGCTCGCCTGGGTGCGGTAGCGGCGAGCGAGCACGGCGGCGGTGAAGCCCTTGGTCGTGGTCTTGCCAACGTTCCCCGTGATGCCGATCACCTCGATACGAGGAAGCGCACGTCGCCACGCCGCGGCAGTCTGTTGCATCGCGGCCAGCGTGTCGTCGACATAAAAGCACGCGATCCGCTGCCGGTCATCTGCGATCAGGGGCTCGGAGGCGTCCGCGAGTGGTCGCGATAGCAGGAGGCCCGTCGCGCCGCGGCGTACGGCGTCGAGCGCGAAGTCATGTCCGTCGACCTGTTCGCCGCGGACCGCGATGAAGAGGTCTCCGCGCTCCACCAGTCGCGAGTCCACCACGGCGCGCGTGAAGTCGCGACGGACGTCGCCGCAGCGCTCGCGCAGCAAGTCGCCGAGGGCGTCGGCGACGAAGTTGGAGTCGAGGACCGGCTGAGGCTGCGTCATGGCGATGCCACCACGTCAGGCGGTATCGAGAGGTAGTCCATGATGTCGGCCGCCACGCGGGAGAAGACCGGCGCCGCGACCTCGCCACCGAGGTTGCGGCCGCCACCGGGCTGGTCGATCTTCACGAGTACCGAGACCTGGGGGTCCTCGTAGGGGAGGAAGCCTGCGAACGACGCGATGGTCGTGTCGAACTCGTAGCCTGTGGGGATCGAGACGAGGGTCGTGCCCGTCTTTCCAGCGACGTGGTAGCCGGGGACGCGGGCGCCGTGGTGCTCCACCCCCTCGACGACGTCGTACATCATCCGGGCGACCGTACGCGCCGTCTCGGGCCGGATCACCTGGCGGACGTCGACGGGCTCGAACTCGCGCACCTCGTCCTTGTTCACGATCCGCGAGACGACGTACGGCCGCATGAGCACGCCGTCGTTCGCGAAGACGTTGATCGCAGTCAGCACCTGCAGGGGGGTCACGGCGAGACCCTGCCCGTAGGAGTTGGTCGCGAGGTCCACCGGGTACCAGTCGTCGTCCTCCGGAGTGCGGACCATGCCCTCCGCCTCGCCGGAGAGTCCGAGGTGCGTCGGGCTGCCGAGTCCGAAGCGCTCCAGGTATGGGTAGAAGTCATCCGCCCCGATCAGCTCCGACAGCCAGACGGAGCCCGTGTTCAGCGAGCGCTGGAGGTACTCCGTCATCGTCACGACGCCGTACGCCTGGAAGTTCCAGTTGCGAATCTGGTACGTCCCCACCTCGACCACGCCCCGGTCCTCGTACGTCGTGCCCGGCGAGACCAGGCCCAGGTCGATGGCCATCGCGGTCGTGACGGTCTTCAGGACGGATCCCGGCTCGTACAGGTCGGTCACAGGCCGGTTGCGGACGAGGTCCGGCAGCTCGGCGGGGTCGACATCCACACGCGGCGCCGGCCTCGAGGCGAGCGCGAGAATGGCGCCCGTGCGGGGATTCATCACGATGATCGAACCGCTCGGTGCCTGGTAGTCGGCGAGCGCCTCGTCGAGGCGACGCTCGGCGATCTCCTGAATGAAGCGGTCGATCGTGAGCTGCACCTCGCCGCCAGAGGACGCCGGACGCTCGACCCGGGGCGCGAACGCGATCGGGCGGCCGAGAGGGTCCTGCTCCAGGCTCACTGTCCCCGGCCGGCCGCGCAGGACGTGGTCGAAGTCCATCTCGACTCCCCACAGCCCAGTGCCCTCGAGACCCACATCGCCGAGCAGGGGCCGCGCGAGGTCGCCCTCCGGGTAGACGCGGACGGAGTTCGGCAGGGCGCGCACCCCCCAGAGGCCCTGCTCCTGCAGTGCCGCACCCTCGCGGTAGGGCAGGTTGCGGCGCACGATGATGTCGCCGGCGTCCCTCGAGGTGCCCAGCTCGTACAGCGAATCGGCGTCGAGGTTCAGCGCGCCTGCGAGTCCGATGGCAGCCTGCGACGCCTTGTCGCGGTCGCGCCAGAGGAATGAGTCGATGTAGATGTCCCACGTGTCGATCGAGGTGGCCAGCGGGTACCCGGTTGCGTCGACGATGGCGCCGCGCGGTGCGGTGACCTGCGCCGCGCCGAAGCGCGATGTCGCGGCGCGTTCGAGGTAGCGTTCGTGATCGTTGACCTGCACGTCCCAGAGCCTGCCGACCACCACGGCGATCGAGAGGATGAGCGCACCGAAGAGGACGCGGTGCCGCCAGGTGAGGTGATCCGGCCGCTGATCGGACACGGAGCCGGCTCCTCTGCGTTCATGCCCGCTGCACTACTCGCGTCGCGTCACCCCGCCGCGACTCTCGCTATTCCGCGTCCTGCGCTCGCACCTCGGATGCCGTCACCCAGGGTGCGTTGCGAAGGAGATCTTCCCACCACGACGACTGCTCGACGGGAGGTGGAGGCGTGACCTCGGCGACGTAGCGCTCCGGAAGAGGCACGACCCGGGGGGCCAGCGTGGTTACGGCGACCTGCAAGGTCTGCTCCGGCCGCACCATGCCGAGCCTCGTGATGGCCTCCTGGCGGATGTGGTCCACGTGAATCGCCTCCGCGATGTCCGCCTCGAGGAGGCGCACTTCGGCGGCGAGTCGCGTCCGCTCGCGCTCGAGTGCTGTGAGCTCGTAGCCGATCGAGGCGGCCCGGCTTGTCTGGAGCACCTGCAGGAGCCCGACGCCACCCACCGCGGCGAGGAGCAGCGCACACACGAGAAGCGTGGGGAACCGCGGGATCGGGACCGCGCCACGACGGGGGAGTGGGCGTTCCTGGGGACGGGCCAGCGTCGCCATCAGGCGGCTCGCGCTTCGATTGTCTCGGCGACGCGCATCCGGGCCGAACGGGCTCGGGGATTCGCGGCCACCTCGGCGTCCGAGGGCCGCCGGAGCCGCCCGACGAGGCGCAGCGTGGCAACGTGGCCGCAGATGCAGATGGGCGTCCGCGGCGGGCAGATGCAGTCGGTGGACTCTCGACGGAGGTAGTTCTTCACCTCGCGATCCTCCAGCGAGTGGAACGAGATCACGACGAGGCGCGCGCCGGCGCGATCGAGCAGGCCGTGGGCCTGAGGGAGCGCGGCAACCAGGCTGTCCAGTTCCCGGTTGACCGCGATCCGCAGGGCCTGGAACGTCAGAGTGGCGGGGTGGATTTGCCGTTCCCTGCCCCGTCCCACGGCCTGCTCGATAGCGTCGACGAGCTGCCTCGTCGTGTGAATCGGCCTCCGAGCGACGATCGCGCGGGCGATAGCCCTCGCGCGCCGCTCCTCGCCGTACTCGCGGATGATCGAGGCGAGCTCCTCCTCGCCGTACGTGTTGACGATGTCCGCCGCCGTCTCCGGTGACGAGGGGGCCATGCGCATGTCCAGCGGCTCGTCCCGCTGAAATGAGAAGCCACGGCCCGGTGCGTCCAGCTGGAGCGACGACACCCCGAGGTCCAGCAGGATCCCATCAACGTTCTCGAATCCCGCTTCGCGCGCGAGGACCTCGAGGTCAGCAAAATCACCCTCTACGAGCACGACCGCCTCGCCGAAGCGCTCGAGTCGCTTACGCGCGACTTCGAGCGCGTCTGGGTCGCGGTCGATGCCGAGCAATGAGCCGCCGGGGGAGGCAGCCACGAGCACGGCCTCGGCGTGTCCGCCGAGCCCGACCGTGGCGTCCACGTAGCGACCTCCAGGCCGCACGGCGAGCGCCTCGACCACCTCGGCCAGCATCACCGGCTCGTGAGCGGGCGTGTACGTCTCGGTCACACGTCGCCTCCCGCAGCGTCGATGATGGCGACTCCGCCCTCGGAGGCCTCGACCTCCGCGTATTCCTCGCGCCAGCGGTCCGGGTTCCAGATCTCGATGTAGTCACCGCAGCCGTTGATCACGACGCGCTCGGCGATCTCGCACTGCTGGCGGAGCGCCTGCGGGACGAGGATGCGGCCCTGGCGATCGAGCTCGAGCTCGAAGGCGTTCGCCAGGAAGGCGCGGCGCACGCGCCGGCTCTCGCGGTCGCGCGTGCTCTGGTGCTCGCCGAGGCGGCGCGCGGTCTCCTCGCGGAAGCCGTCGGCTGTGTACACCTCGACGCACCTCTCGGGTCCTGCTCGGACCACTGCGCCTTCGACGAACGACTTCCGGTACTTCGCGGGGACGGCGATCCGCCCTCGCTCATCCACCGAGTGCTCGTAGGAGCCAAAGAAGTCGGTCACCGGGCTGTCCCCGCCGGGGAGCGGTCATGGGCGATGGCCCCATTTTCCCCCACCAGCGCCCCGCGAGACTACCGGGTTCCCCATTCCGCCGTCAATCCCTTCCCAACGAAATCCGGCGATTCTGCTGCTAGGATTCGGTTCGAGGGAACGCGATACCCCCGACAGCAGGGTGCGAAGGGCTGGCTGGATGGTCGCTCCGGGCTCGGATGATGCAACTCAGCGACGGGCGGCGGTGCTCACAGTGAGCGACGCGGGGGCACAAGGGGAGCGCGAGGATACCGCAGGACCTCTGGTCGCGGACCTGCTTCGCGAGGCCGGGTTCGAAGTGGGGAATGTGGCACTGTTGCCGGACGAGCGCTACCAGATCGCCGCATGGCTCGCGACGCGCGCCGACGAAGAGCGTGTCGACCTCGCCGTCACGACCGGCGGCACCGGCCTGAGCCCGCGTGACCGCACGCCCGAGGCGACCGCGAGCGTGCTCGATTACACAGTGCCCGGCATCGTGGAGGGCATGCGCGCCGTAGGCAGGGAGTCCACGCCCCTCGCGATGCTCTCGCGGGCGGTCGCTGGTGTGCGCGGCCGCACGCTCATCATCAACCTTCCGGGGAGCGAGCGCGGCGCCCGCGAGAGCCTCGAGGCGGTGCTACCGGTGCTCGGGCATGCGATCGACCAGATCCGCATCGGCGCTCCCCACGACCCTCCCGCGCCGGACGCCTGAGGCACCGCGTGCGCTTCGATGTCCTGACGATTTTTCCCGCGATCTTCTCGGCGCCCCTCGACGAGACCATCCTGCGCCGCGCCCGCGATGCCGGGCTGATCGAGGTCCGCGTCCACGACCTGCGCGACTGGGCCACTGACCGCCACCGGACGGTGGACGACTACCCCTTCGGTGGTGGGCCGGGGATGGTGATGAAGCCCGAGCCACTGTTCGAGGCGGTTCGTTCAATTCAGCCGCTCGCGGAGACGCCGGCAACGGTCGTGCTCATGACGCCCCAGGGTGAGCGGCTCGATCAGGGACTCGTCGAAGAACTGGCGGCGCTGCCGCGGCTCCTCCTGATCTGCGGGCGCTACGAGGGCGTCGACGAGCGGGTGCGGGAGCACCTGGTCGACCGGGAGGTCAGCATCGGCGATTTCGTGGTCTCGGGCGGAGAACTGCCGGCGTTGCTGCTGATCGACGCGGTGTCGCGACAGGTGCCCGGCGTGCTCGGCTCCGACGCGTCCCTCGAGGAGGAGTCCTTCGGCGGCGGGCTGCTCGAGTACCCCCAGTACACGAGGCCGGCCGAGTTCGAGGGGCGCGCCGTTCCGGAGGTGCTGCTCTCCGGTCACCACGCGGAGATCGCGAAGTGGCGTCGCCGTCAGCGACTATTGCGGACACGCGACCGCCGGCCGGATCTGCTCACGACCGCGCAGCTCACGTCGGAGGAGCGTGCATGGCTGGGGTCGCAACCCCTCGACGCTAGCGACCGCCGGTCGGTAGACTGAGTCTTCACCCGGACGACACAGCACGTGCAGCGGAGCGGCTCTGCCATGCCGATCAACCTTGCCGACCTGGCTCAGCCTCGGAACCCCGTCATCCCGGACTTCGGGCCCGGCGACACGATCCGCGTGGGCGTGCGAGTCGTCGAAGGCAACCGAGAGCGCGTCCAGCCGTTCGAGGGCGTGGTCCTGCGCGTCACCAACGGTCCGGCCGGCGCCTTCACCGTTCGCCGCATCGCCTCGGGCGTAGGCGTCGAGCGCACCTTCCCGTTCAACAGCCCTCGCATCGACTCGGTTGAGGTGAAGCGGCGCGCTCGAGTCCGCCGCGCCAAGCTGTACTACCTCCGTGGCCGCACCGGTCGCGCGGCCCGCGTCAAGGAAGCGCGCCGCACCTAGACCCCCGGGCATACTCCGAGCATCGAGACCCCGCGAAAGCGGGGTTCTTCGTCTCCGAAGCCATCTCTCAAAGCGCCGGGCCCGCCTATCATCCCGCGCATGCCAGGCGATGAGCGTCAGCGCTACGTCAAGGTGGCCGTGAACTCCGGCCGTCCGACCGACATGACGTTCACGTATGCCGTACCCCCGGGCCGGGAGGTCGCGACCGGCGAGGTCGTCCACGTGCCGTGGGGGCCGCGAACGCTCCAGGGCGTCGTCGTCGAAGGGCCGATGGACCTCGGCGGGTACCCCCCCGAGCAGACCCGGCCGTTGGAGCCTCCGGTCGAGGGGGCTCCTCGGATCCCCCGTCATCGCCTCGAGCTGGCGACGTGGATACGCGACTACTACCGGGCGCCCGCGTGGGAGTCGTACGCGCTCATGTTGCCGCCGGGCGCCGGCGAGCGGCCTGTGACCCTGCTGGCGCGCGTCGAATCCCCCGAGAGAGGCGGCGAAGGCCTGACCCCGTCGCAACGTGAGCTCCACCGGCTGATGAGCGATGAGCCCCAGGCGGTCGACGAGTTGCGCGAGCGCTTCGAGGGACGCGGCTTTGCGTCGGCGCTGAGTGCGCTCTTGAGGCGCGGGCTCGTCGAACGCCGCTACGCACTCGCGCGGCCTCGCGGCCGGGCTCGTGTCGTGGAGGTTGTACATCTCACCGGCACGCCGGAAGCCGTCCGCGAATACGTGGAGCAGCAGCCCGGACGCCGCTCCTCGCGCCGGTCGCGCGCCCTGCGAGCGCTGATCGAGGCGGGCGGGCCGCTGCCGTTCGCCGACGTCGCTCGCATTGCCCGTGGAGCCCCCGCCGTCGAGACGCTGATCCGCGACGGCCTGCTGGAGCGAGACGGCGACCAGGTTCGACTCGTGGTCGAGCCCGCTGAGGCGGAGCGGCGCGCGCGAGAACTGGCATACACCCGCGATGAGGCCGCCGCAGCAACGCTCGTCGAACGGTTGCTTGCGGATGAGAACCGCTCGCTGCGGCTTCCGGACGTCACTCGCGACCTCGGGCGAGCCGCCCGGGATGCGGTGGCGCGGCTGGAGGCGGCCGGCGTGGTCGCAGTGGTGGAAGAGCTCGACCGTCGCGACCCCCTGCGGCACCTCGACGTGGTGCGGCGCGCACCGCTCGAGCTCCTCCCCGAGCAGCGCCAGGCCGCACAGCGCATCGCCGAGGCGATCGACCGCGAGGAGGGGACGGGCTTCCTCCTGCAGGGCGTGACCGGCAGCGGGAAGACCGAGGTGTACATCGCAGCGATCGAGCATGCGGTGAGCTCCGGCAAGAGAGCGATCGTGCTCGTGCCTGAGCTGGCGCTGACCGCGCAGACGGTGCGTCGCTTCGCCGAGCGGTTCCCCGGGCGCGTCGGCGTGCTGCACTCGGGACTGACGTTCGGCGAGCAGTTCGACGAATGGCGCCGCATCGAGGACGGCGCGTACGACGTCGTCGTCGGGTCGCGCTCGGCCGTGTTCGCTCCTCAGCCGGATCTCGGGCTCGTGGTCTTCGACGAGGCGCACGAGTGGACGTACAAGCAGTTGGACCCACCTCCGAGGTACGACGCGCGCACCGTCGCGACGCGCCTCGCGTCGCTCACGGGCGCGACCATCGTTTTCGGGTCCGCCACACCCGACGCGGAGCGCTGGTACGCGGCGGCGCAGGGCGATCTCGAGCGCATCGACCTGCCTCGCCGTGTACGCGTCGTGAGCCAGCCGGACGGGACCGCACGGGCGATGCCGTGGCACGACCTGCCCGACGTCGAGATCGTCGACATGCGGGGCGCGCGCTCGCTGTTCTCCGACCAACTGCGCGATGCCCTCGGCGAGACGCTGGAGCGGGAGGAGCAGGCCATCCTCTTCCTCAACCGTCGCGGTCGAGCGGCGTTCCTCGTGTGTCGAAACGGGCACTCGCCGCAGTGCCCGGTCTGCGACGTGGCGCTCACGCTGCATGACCCGCAGGGGCCGGGGGGCGGGACGCCACGGCGTCCGCGGCTTGTCTGCCACCAGTGCAACCGCAACCGCTCGGTGCCCGCCACGTGCGAGGTGTGCGGCCTCCGATTGCGACCGACGCGTGCTGGGACGCAGGAGGTCGAGCGCGAGGTGCGCTTCCACTTCATGACGGCACGCATCCTGCGCTGGGACCGGGACACGGCCCGCAACGCTGAGCAGCACGAGCAGAACCTCCGTCGCTTCGCGAATCACGAGGCCGACGTGCTCGTCGGCACTCAAATGGTCGCGAAGGGCCTCGACCTGCCGCTCGTGACGCTGGTTGGCGTGGTCCTCGCGGACTACTCGCTGCGCGAGAACGACTTCCGGGCCAGCGAGCGGACATTGCAGCTGCTCGAGCAGGTCGCGGGTCGTGCCGGCCGCGCCGACCTCCACGGCCGGGTGATCGTGCAGACCCTGCAGCCGGAGCATCCGGCCATCCTCGCGGCCGCGACGCACGACGTGGACGGCTTCTTCGAGGATGAACTGCCGCGGAGGGCGTCGCTGGGCTACCCGCCGTTCCGGCGCCTGGCACGGCTCGTCTTCGCGCACGAGCACGCCGGCTATGCCCGCGAGGAGGCCGGGCGCGTCTTCGACGAACTCCGCCGGGTGCAGGTGGCGCTACCGGACGCCGACCTCCGAGGCCCTGCGCAGCCCTCGATCCCCCGCCTTCGCGGGCGCTATCGCTGGCAGATCTTGATCAGCGCACCTGATCCGGGCGAGGTCCTCGATGGCGTCGAGCTGCCGCCCGGGTGGATCGTGGACATCGACCCGCTGGTCGTCACGTGACCGGACAGAGTCCGACAAGAGCGGCAGACGCTTGGGAAAGGCTCCGATACACTTCCGCCCATGCTGTCGCTGCGGTCGAGGTTTCCCGATTACCCTGCGGAGTCCGCCGGGTGACTATCCGGCCCATCCGGTACCTCGGCGATCCCGTCCTGCGCCGGCCGTCCGACCCGGTCCGCGACGTGAACGACTCCATCCGTCTGCTGATTGCCGACATGATCGAGTCGATGCATGCCGCGCAGGGTGTCGGGCTTGCAGCGCCCCAGATCGGAGTGTCGTTGCAGATCGCTGTCTTCGGAGTGCCCGATCGCGAGCCATTCGCGTTGATCAACCCGCGCATCGTGACGGCAGAGGGCACACGGCGCATGGACGGCGAGGGCTGTCTCTCGGTGCCCGGCTATCGCTCCGCCCTCAACCGCTCCGTTCGTGTCGTCGTGGAAGCGCTCGATGAGCAGGGTGAGCCTGTCCGGCTCGAGGCGGAGGACAACCTGCTGGCTGAGGCGCTCGAGCACGAGGTCGATCACCTGAACGGCATCCTGTACGTCGATCGGCTGGACAGCATCGATGACCTGCGGAAGCTCCAGGGCCAGAGTTGGGTGGCGGTAGACGAGGAGGAGCCACCGGACGGCGGACAGGCCTCGCCTGCGGGTGCGAACGCGTCGAGGAGCGGATAGTGGACGTCGTCCTGGTCCTCGTTGGCGTCGTCCTCGCGTTCTACGTGATCCTGCTCCGTCCCGTGATGAAGCAGCAGCGCCAGCGCCGTGAGGACATCTCGTCGCTGCGCGTTGGCGACGAAGTGCTCACCTCCGGCGGTTTCTACGCCATCGTCCGAGACATCCGCACCACCGATAGCGGCCCGATGGAGATCGACCTCGAGGCGGCGCCGGGGGTGACCCTGCGCGCCGCCCCCCACGCCGTGGAGCAGGTAACGAAGCACGCCCCGGAGGAGGTTGTGGTGCCGGCTCAGACCGAGGAGTCCGGCGGCACCGAGGAACCGGCGTCGAAGGACGCGAACGGGGAACCCTCAGAGAGCGCGGACTCGGTACGAGGGGGCGCCTCCCGATGACCGGACGCCGCTGGTTGCCGGTACTCGGGATCGCGCTGCTCACCTTTGCGTCGCTGGTGATCATCTGGCCGTCGAACCCAAGCGAGGTCCTGCCCTCCGGCATCCCCTGGCCTGAGGGACGGGGGATCAAGATCGGCGACTTCGAGCGGCGCGAGATGCGGCTCGGGCTCGACCTCCAGGGCGGCACGAGGCTCCTCCTCGGCGCTGCCATCCCCGAGGGGTTCGAGGGCAACATCGACGACGCAATCGACGGCACCATCCGGGTGCTCCGGCGCCGCGTGGACGCGACCGGGGTCGTCGAGGCCGAGATTACCCGGCAGGGCCAGTCCAACATCTCCGTCCAGCTCCCCGGCCTGACACCGGAGGAGGCGCGGTCGCTGCTCGGGCGTACGGCGCTGCTGCGCTTCTGCGAGCAGGCAGGGCGGCAGAATCCGCCTGGCGAGCCTTGCGATGCCAGCGGTCAGTGGGAGCAGTCCTACGGCGTGATCGACGGACAGCGGCTCGCGCTCGATGGCCGCTACCTGCGCGCCAACGCGTTCGTCGGCCAGGACGCTCTCGGCAACCCCGTGGTGCAGTTCGAGTGGCAGGGGAACGGCCCCGAGCTGTCGAGGCAGATCACGATGCGGCTGATGGGCCAACCGCTCGGCATCTTCCTCGACAACCAGCTCCTCTCGAGCCCGACGGTCAACGGCGTGATCGCGAACCAGGGTTCGATCACCGGCGTGGGCCTCGAGCAGGCGCGGGAACTCGTGGTACAGCTGAACTCTGGCGCACTGCCGCTGCAGATCACGGTCCTACAGGAGCAACAGGTCGACGCGACGCTCGGGCAGGACTCAGTGCGCCAGTCGGTAATCGCTGGTCAGATTGGGCTGCTGCTCGTCGCGCTGTTCATGATCCTGTACTACCGCTTCGCGGGCTTCCTCGCGTCCGTCGCGCTGGTCATCTACGCCATCCTGACGCTCGCAGTGTTCAAACTCGTCCCCGTGACGCTGACCCTCGCGGGCATCGGCGCGTTCGTGCTCTCGGTGGGTATGGCGGTCGACGCGAACATCCTCATCTTCGAACGCATGAAGGAGGAGCTGCGCGCGGGCCGGAGTTACGCGACCGCTGTGGACATCGGCTTCCGGCGCGCGTGGTCCTCGATTCGCGACTCGAACGCCACGACGCTGATCACCTGCGCCATCCTCTACGCCCTCGGAGGGGGCATCGAGGTGCCTGGGCTTGGCTCGTTCGACGCGCCGCTCGTCCAGGGCTTCGCGGTGACCCTCGCCTTCGGGGTGGTCATCTCGATGTTCTCCGCGATCACGGTGACGAGGTCGCTGCTGCACCTGTTCATCGGCACGCGGTTCGCCACGCCCGAGTGGATGGGCACGGACCTTCGCGCGGAGGCAGCGCCGGTCGCAGGAGATGACGCGTGAGAATCGACCTCGTCGGGACCAGGAAGTGGTTCTTCCTCGGCAGCGCGATCGGCGTGCTCGTCTCGCTCGTGCTGCTCGCGATCCCGCCCGCGCTCGTTCCTGGCATCGAGTTCACCTCCGGCACCACGACGCAGATCGTGTTCGACCGGCCGGTAACGCAGGAGGATCTGCGCGCCGCCTATGAGGATCTCGGCCATCCGGACGCGCGGATCCAGTCGACCGGCGAGAACTCGTTCCTCATTCGCACTGGGCCCCTCGAGGTGCCGGACACCGCGTTCGTGGACTTCGGGGGCACCGATCCGAGCGCGACGGGTGGCACCCTGCTGCTGGGTGAGGAGGGCGCCGAGGGCGACGTCGACCTCGTCACCGCACCGATCACGCAGGACGCGTGCACCCTCGGCGGCACGGTCATTGCCTCCGCGCCAGCGGGCACCGAGGTGACCGTCCTCCAAGAGGTCGAGGACTGCGGCGACTTCGGGACGATCCTGCGGGTGCAGACGGGGGACGGCGAGATCGGCTGGATCGCACAGTCGTCCACACACGAGCCGCCCACCGAGACGACGCCAGAGGCAGAGGCAGCGGCGCAGGCTCGAAACGAACGAGCGGAGATCGAAGCAGAGCTCGAGGAGCGCTTCGGGCCGTTCCAGGTTCTCGAGTTCTCCCAGGTATCGCCGGTCGTCTCGGAGGTCGCGGTACGAAACGCGGCGATCGCAGTGGCGGTCGCGACCGTGTTCATCATGGCCTACATCGCGTTCGCGTTCTCTTCGACGGCGCGGCCGGTGGTGTACGCGGTGTGCGCAGCCGTTGCTTTGGTGCACGACGTGATCATTGTGCTCGGGGCGTTCTCCCTCTTCGGAAAGCTCTTCGGCACGGAGATCAACCTGATGTTCGTCACTGGACTGCTCACCGTCGTGGGCTTCTCGGTCCACGACACCATCGTCGTGTTCGATCGCATCCGCGAGAACGTCCTGCGGCACCCGTTCGAGTCGCTGGCGGAGAACGTGAACACAGCGCTGCTGCAGACGATGGCGCGCTCGTTGAACACGTCGATCACACTGCTCCTGACAGTGCTCGCACTGCTCTTCCTCGGCGGCGTCACGATCCGCGAGTTCCTGCTAGTCATCCTCGTGGGCGTGATCGCCGGGATGTACTCGAGCATTGGCGTCGCGGCCCAGCTCATGGTCGCCTACGAGGAGGGCGAGATCGGCCGTGCCTGGAACCGGCTGCGCGGCCGCCGGGAGCCGGCCGCGGCGTCCTAGCGGATGAGCGACCGGTCGATCAGAGTCCCGCGCCCTTGCACAGGTGGTCGGACAGCCGCAGTGCGAGCGCCACGATCGTGAGCGTAGGGTTCGCGTAGCCGCACGTCGGGAAGACCGAGCTACCGGTGACGAAGAGGTTGCCGATGCCGTGCACCCGGCAGTCGGCGTCCACGACTCCAAGTTTCGGGTCCGTGTGCATCCGCGTCGTCCCCATGTGGTGAGCGTTCCCCACGACCAGCGCCGGCGGCCGCTCGTCTCCGTACAGCCGCTCGAGGCGACCGATGCCCGACCGGTCGAGAGCGCCGCTCAGGAGTTCCTGCGTTCGGTGGATCGAGGCAAGGTCGTCATCCGAGACGCGCCAGTCGATCTCGACCTGGGGGACGCCGAGGGCGTCCCGCTCCTTCGCGAGCCGGACGCGCGACTCAGGGTTGGGCGCCTGCTCTGCGAGGACGCGCAGCTCGATCGTGTCGGGCTCGAGGCGACGCTTGCGCCTCCGATCGATGTAGGCCTGCGCCGGCCGCACCGGGTCGGTCGCGATGTTCAGCAGGTGACCCAGGAGGTGTGGCGGGACCGGACGGCGGCGCACCGCGTAGGCGAGGGTCCGGGCTGAACTCACCCCGCGCCCGGTCCTCGAGCTGTGCACTCGGTGGACCCAGAACGTGCTGTTGCGCAGTCCCTCTCGGCGAACGGTCTCTTCGGAGAGAGTCCACATCGCCTGGATGGGATGTCCGTTCGACTCGTGACGTTGAACGTACAGGTCGAGCCGCTCGAACAGCCCGGGATCGCGTGGGGTCATGAGGCCCGTCTCGCAGCTCAGATGCTCCATGAAGAAGCGGCCGACGACGTCGTGCTCGTTGCCCAGCCCGCGGAAGTCGGTCCCCCGGGAAGCGAGGAGCAACCGCGCGTTCTCGATCCCGCCCATCGCTAGGACATAACGGCGTGCCCGGATGGAAAACTCGTTTCCTCCGAGGGTCTTCACTCGGAGCAGCGAGACGAGCGTTGGCGTGTCCTCGGTGGCGACCTCGACCACCGTGGAGTGCGTCAGCAGCCGAATGGAGGGTGAGCGCTCGATCTCGCCATGCAGCCTGAGCCAGCGGTCGTGCGGGCCGAACTGCATGATCGTCGTGGAGGCGTTCGGATCAGTGAACTGCACGGCGGGGGCGTTTGGCTGCTCCCAGAACTCGGGGTCGTAGCGGTAGGGGCCGAAACCGGAGGCGACGTGCGCCCGCTCGTAGTACGGGTCGAGGTGCACGCGATCGAACGGCCACCCGCTGTACGGCAGCTCGGGGCGCGCCTCGAAGTCCACCGGGTCGAGCGGTCGGGAGCGCAGACTGCGCGTCGCCGACCAGCTCAGCGAGCTCCCGCCGACACCTCGCGCGCGCGTCCGCGTGAGCGAGAACGGGTATCCGACGCTGCGGCCTTCCTGGAGGCTCTGCACCTTGGGCTCGCGGCTCGTCCCGCCGCTCTCGACGAGAAGGACATCCACCCCGGCGGCCGCGAGCTCCTGGGCGATCGTGATCCCCGCCGGACCCGCCCCCACGATGCAGACGTCGGACTCGAGCACGGCGTCGCGCTGGATCGTGTTCCCATCGAAGAGCATGAGGACTCCTACACCCGACCGGGGGCAGTTCGACTCGGACTTGCTGTCGTGTCCGGAACACCCTCGCCCAGCGGGTACCGTACGACGGAGTGTATTCACCGAACGCATGCACTCAATCAGCGATCGCGGGGGTTTACTCTTTTCAGGGACTTTTTCATGACTTCGTTGAGGGGGGATCCACGACGGTAGTCCAAGCGGATCGGACGCAGGCGGACCCGTTGCCCCTCGCCTCCGGGGAGGGGCCGGTTAAGGACGCACACCGCAGGAGGCGGTAACCCCCTCGACCTAACTCCGTGACTTCAGCGCTTGCCGTGTTCGACCGATTCTCGAAGCGCGCTCTCTCGGCGTCGTCCCTGTAGGAGGTTCCCATGACTGGTTCCAGGCCGGTTCGCATCGGCGTCGTTGGCACCGGACACATTGCGACGCGATTCCTGTGGTCGTTGGACGACCACGACGGCTTCGAACCGTCCGCGGTCCTCACCCGCCGTCGCCTCGACAGCCTGGGTGGCTTCGATCATGCGCACATCGCGACGAACTCGCACGAGGAACTCCTTGAGCGCTCCGACCTCATCGTCGAGTGCAGTGGCGACCCGATCCACGCCACTGATGTGGTGGGCGCGGCGGTGGAGGCCGGCATCCCGGTGGTGACCATGGACGCGGAGTTCCAGGTCACGACCGCGTCGGCATTCGTCGGCCGGGGGATCGTGACGGAGGCGGAGGGAGACCAGCCCGGCTCCCTCGCGGCGCTGGCGGCCGAGGCTCGGGACATGGGCTTCAAGCCGCTCGTCTACAGCAACATGAAGGGCTTCCGGAACCTCGACCCGGCGCCCGAGGACATGAAGTACTGGTCCGAGCGCCAGGGATACTCCATCGAGATGACCACTTCGTTCACGGACGGGACGAAGGTCAACATCGAGCAGGCGCTCGTCGCAAACGGGCTCGGCGCGGCGATCGCACAGCCGGGCTTGCTCGGACCGGAGAGCGACGATCTGTTCGAGGGCGGAATGATGCTGGTCCGCGAGGCGGAACGCCTCGGACGGCCGCTCAGCGACTACGTGCTCTCCTCCAAGAACTCGCATGGCGTCTTCCTGATGGCGACGCACGACCCGCGCCACGCCGAGGCGCTCCTCAACTACAAGCTCGGTCCGGGCCCGTACTACATGCTGGTCAAGCCTGACCTGACCGCCTACCTCGAGATCATGAAGACGGTGAAGCGGGTGCTCGGCGGTCAGGAGTTGTTCCTCGACAACTCAGCGAACCCCACTGTCTCGGTGGCAGCCATCACCAAGCGCCCGGTCACCGCCGGGACGCACGTCAAGTCCGCGATCGGCAGTTTCGAGTTCCGCGGTATCGCCGTCGAAATGGCCGAGAACCTCGGTCACGCCCCCATCGGCCTGATGCGGGACGTCGTGGTGCGGCGAGACCTCGAAGCGGGGGAGATCGTGACGATGTCCGACCTCGACGTGAAGGATTCCGCTGCCGTGCGCGCATGGCTCGAGATCGAGTCGCGGGCGCTCAGCCGGGAGACCGCCACCGTCTCGTAACGTCCGTTGGCGGCCGTCGATGGGCGCCCGGAATCAATCGGGCTTCAATCGTCAGTCAAAGAGCAGCGCGTACGTTCTCCCCGGGGACCTTCCGGGGAGGGCTGCGCATGTCCGACGACGAGCGCGAGCAGGCAGAGCGAGAGCGTCAGCCCCTCGAGGCGGAGCGCAAACTCGCGTTGTTGCCAACGCCGGGACCCATGCGGGCGAGCGGTGCGACGGACCTCGGAGGGAACGCGGCCACCCAGCGCTGGTTCGAGGGGCCTCCCGCGTTTCGCTCGCCGCACAGCACGCACCGAGCGCTCGCCTTGCAGCGGACCGCCGGCAACGCCGCGACGGCTCAGGTTCTCCAGCGTGACTGGTTCGATGACCTGTCGAGGGGTCCGTGGGACGCGCTGTTCGTTGCGCAGGCCGATCCGGGGCTGCCTCGGTCGCTCATACGGCATTACCAGGCTGGAGGCGGCACGACCTACACGCTCTCGCGCGCAGAGATGATCGAGATCGACGCGGCAACGAGCGTGTTTGAGCGGTTTGCCACCATTCGAGCGGAGCGGAACCGCCTCCTTACCGAGGCTTCCGCGAACACCGCCGGCCGCACGGACTGGGAGGTTCAGATCACGGGAGCGCGCGGCCTGGCGGCCGCTCGAAAGAACCAGACCCTGGGCAACTTCACGGTGGAGGTCAGCGGCACGCTGAGGCTGCACAAAGGCCGGTACGGCATCCTCGCGGAGTTCGAGGGGACTGCGAAGTACATCGACTACTGGGACTTCGACCCCAAGCCTTACGAGACCTTCGTAACCGGCGAAAGCAACCGCACGGCCGCAGGCGAGATCAAGACGTGGGTCGGCGCCACGATGGACGGGACGCCGTTCAACATCGAGAGCGGGGCCACGGTGGACATCACGCAGCACCAGTTCGACACGTTCGCCACGATCCGCTGAGCGTGATCGCTCAGCCGTTTCGTACCACGACCACCCCGAGGAGCAGCAGCGCGAGGCCCACGACGCGCAAGACCGTGGCGTGTTGCGGCTCTGCGCCGAACGCGCCGAAGTGGTCGACGGCAAGCGCCCCCATGACCGTGCCCGCCGTGGCCGCGCCGAAGAAGAGCGCAACGCCGATCCTCGGCACCATGAACGCGGCGCCGACGATGAATGCCACGCCGAAGATCCCCGCGATGCCGTAGTACGGCGCCACGCCTCGCAGCGACAATGCGAGGCAGCCCAGCGCCACGAGAACGAGCGCCAGCTGCACGAGCGCACGGTCGAAGGGCGCCGGCAGCGCGACCTCGTCGCCACGCAACGTGCGTACGGCAAAGATCGCGCCGATCGCCGCCATCGAGCCGAGGAGCGAGATCCAGCCAGCCTCGGTTGCGCCCCGCTCGCGACCGAGCGCGCCGAGCATCGAGGACTGCACGGCCGCCCCGAGGCCGATCAGCACCGCCACGAGGACGTAGATCCACTGCGTCACGAGGCCCCCTCAGAGGGCACGGGAGCCTCCGCGAGGACGCGCGTCTCTCCCTCGCGGCGAGTCACTCCGAGACGGTCGAGCGTCTCCATGATCTGCTGCGCCGCGCGCCGGTTGGTCCCGAGCGCGTCGCGCAGCTCGCCAAGCGACAGCGGGCCGCGGTCGCGGAGTGCCGCCGCAGCCGCCTCGCGTGCTGCCTCGAACGCCCGCGCCCCGAGGACGACGCCGTCGCCACAATCGACCACGCGCCCCTCACCCGCGAGGTAGCCCAGCAGCTCGGCGTCGAGATCGAGGCGCGGCGGTGCCGCGCCGCCTGCCTCGAGGGTGGCGACCGCCTCGTCCGCCGCGCGTCGCTGCGCCGCGGTGAGGTGGGGCGCCCAGCCGTCCGCCGCCACGCCCGAGGTCAGTGCTGCCGCACGCAGCTCGATGCCGCCGAGCGCCGGGAGGACGGCGGCGAATTCGCGCGGCTCGAGGGAGAGGCGGCCGCGCAGCTCCTCGCGCGGCATCGCGACACGCAGCGGGTGTGCGCGGTGGTACGCCTCGAGGGCGCGCCGCGCCTGCGACGAGAGTCGCGCCAGCCCACCGGCCGTCGCGTATACCGGTTCGGCGGGCTGGCCTTGCCCTGCGGGGGCCTCGAGGCGCGCGGTCGTCCCGTCGCCTTCGAGGGTCGCGAGCGCGGCATCGAGCGTCTCGGGATCGAGCTCGTTCGTCGCGAGGAGGGCCGAACGCGTGACGGGCTCGCGTCGCTCGATCAGCGCGAGCAGGCGGCTCTCGGGTGTGCCCCGTGCCCGCGACTCCAGCCTCGCGAGGACAGCCGGGTCGCGGCGGCGGTGCCTCGGCGGGTTAATGTCGACGACGGTGCCACCGGCCACCGTCTCGTCGGAGACGCGGAGGACGAACAGGTCGCCGGGCACGGCCGCCACCGGCTCGACGAGGATGAGCTGGCACCACCCCTCGGTGCCGGCGGGCAACTCGTCGGCACCCTCCACTTCTCCCTCGGCTGCTGCTCCCGGAGGCAGGCTCGGACCTCCGAGGATTCGCACGCGCGCCTGCACCTCGTCCGAGCCGATGTGCAGCGCGACGCGCAGGTTGTGTCGCAACTCGCGGTGCTCGAGGACGCGGACGCGGGCGTCGAGAGCGCGCGCAGGTACGACACGGCCGGGCGGGGCGAGGACCTGCCCACGCCTCAGATCCTCGCGCGCGATGCCCGCGAGGTTCACAGCGACGCGCGTGCCGGGCTCGGCTTCGTCGCGGTCGCGTCGGTGCGTCTGCAGTCCCCGGATGCGCGCCGTCGGTCCGCCCGGCACGGCCTCAACGCTGTCGCCGACGTGCAGCCGGCCATCGAGCAGCGTGCCGGTGACCACCGTGCCAAAGCCGGTCATCGTGAAGACGCGGTCGATGCCGAGGCGCGGCCGTCCGATGTCGCGCGGCGGTGGTACCGCGTCGAGCGCAGCGTCGAGGGTGGCGCGCAGCTCGTCGAGCCCGGCGCCCGTGACCGCCGACACTCGCACGATCGGCGACCCGGCCAGCGAGGTCGGCTCGAGCAGACCTCGGACTTCCTCCTCGACGAGGTCGAGCCAGTCGCCGTCCTCGACGAGGTCGCACTTCGTCAGCGCGACGACGCCGTGCGTCACCTGCAGCAGGTCGAGGATCTCGAGGTGCTCGCGCGTCTGCGGCATCACGCCTTCATCGGCGGCCACGACGAAGAGCGCGAGGTCGATCGCGCCGGAGCCGGCGAGCATGTGCCGCACGAAGCGGACGTGGCCAGGCACGTCCACCATCGAGACCTCGCGGCCGGAGGGCAGGGTGAACCACGCGAAGCCCAGCTCGGTGGTGAGCCCGCGCTCCTGCTCCTCGCGCAGGCGGTCGGGGTGCGTCCCCGTCAGCGCCTCGACGAGCGCGGACTTGCCGTGGTCGACGTGCCCCGCAGTGCCGATGACGTGCATGCCTCGGAGTGTAGGCGGCAGTCAGTCGGGGCGGGACTGGTGGCCCACTCGAATGAGGCGGACGTCGCCCACCACGAGGTCGGAGGGCCATCGAACAACGCCGCCGTTCGGGCACTCCAGGTAGTGAACGCGAGCCACGCGGAAGCCGAGTTCATTCGAGAGTCGAGTAAAGTATGAGCGACCGCTGGCGCACCAGTCGGCGGTGGCCAGACGAATGGGCTCGGGGCCTAATGCTTCGTCGATTCGTCCAGCTTCGAGCTTCTCCCAGATGAGCAGGGCTTCGAACAGCTCATCGAGGACGTAACTCTCGACAAGAACAGCGGTCGGTGCCAATGGAGTCTCCAGATGGACAATCTGCGAAGTGATATCCGGCAAAGGATGGCAGACTACCTCAAGGGGCAGATGGCGCTGACCGACGTGCTGCTCTGGGAGGCACACGTCAACGATGACAACGCGCCGCTTCCCGATGAGGAACGCGCTGATCTCGATCGCATCGCCCTCATTGGTCAGGATGTCGCTATGGGCTTTCGCGAAGAGGCCGAACTCCGCGCCCTCGCGCTGGAGTTGACGACCGGACAGGCCCGCGTCCCCCGCGGCGCGTAGCGCTACCTACCGTCGAGGAAGCTCGAGGCCGCTCTCATCGATCAGCCGCTTGACGACCTCGCCGTCGGGCACACCCGCGAGGTTGATGCCTGACATCGCGTTCACGAACTCGACGCCGACGATGGCGTTCGCTGCGTCGTAGTCGACGGATGCGCAGGTCGTCGAGCGGGCGCGTTCGCGCAACGTCGGCGTCACCAGGAGGACGTAAAGGATGTCGACCTCCGGGTCGTATCTGACCCCGCCCATGCGCTCACTCTAGCGCTACCCTCGCCTCGATGAGCCTCGCTGCCTTCGTCACGGACGAGCTCTTTCTTGAACACGAGTCGCCGGGGCACCCCGAGCGGCCCGAGCGGTTGCGCGCCATCCTCGACCAGCTCGAGGCGACGGGGCTGCGAGCGCAGATGCGTGAGCTCGAGGCGCGCGACGCCACCGCCGAGGAGGTGCTCGCGGTCCACTCGCCGCAGGTGACAGGGTTGGCGGAGTTCCTCGCGAACGCGGGCGGTGGGTGGGTGGACTCCGACACGTACGTCAACGCCGTGTCGCCGGCGGTGGCCGCGAGGGCGGCGGGGGCTGTGCTCGTGGCCCTCGAGGCGGTGCTCGCGGGGCCCGAGGCGGGCGGGGCGAAGCGGGCGTTCGCGGCGGTGCGACCTCCAGGCCACCACGCGACGCCGAGCCGGATGATGGGCTTCTGTCTGCTGAACAACGTCGCGATCGCGGCGGCGAAGGCGCTCGCCTCGGGCGTCGAGCGGGTGGCCATCGTCGACTGGGACGTGCACCACGGCAACGGCACGCAGGACGCCTTCTACGCCGACCCGCGCGTGCTCTACTTCAGCACGCACGCCGCGCCGTTCTACCCCGGCACCGGCGCCATCACCGAGACCGGCAGCGGCGAGGCGCGCGGAACGAACCTGAACGTGCCGCTGCCCGCCGGCACCGGCGACGCGGGCTTCGTCGCGGCGTACGAGCAGGTGTGCCTGCCGGCGCTCGAGCGCTTCCGCCCGCAGCTCGTGCTGGTGTCGTGCGGCTGGGACGCGCACGCCCGCGACCCGCTGGCGCCGCTCGCCGCCTCCACCGAGGGCTACACGCAGGTCGCGAGGCTGGTCCGCGACGCCGCCGACTCGCTCTGCGACGGCCGCATCGTCGTGGCGCTGGAGGGCGGCTACGACACGCACGCCCTCGCCTGGTGCGCGTCCTCGCTGTGCTCGCTCCTCCTCGAAGAGCCGCCCGCCCCGGACCCCGAGCCAACGCCCGCCAGCGCGGAGCCGGACGTGTCCCACGTGCTGACGGAGGCGCGTGGGGCTGCGGGGGTGTGAGCTAGTTCAATGCGTCTGCCCACAACCTGATGCGTTGAATCAGGTCGGAGAATGGCTGGAGGTCAGCCGGGTCCAGCCGTGAGACCACTGCGCGGGCGACGTACCTGTCGCGCAGCACTTTGCTGGAGGAGCCTAGTGCGTTCGACGCTTCATCTCGGAGGATCTCCGCTAGTCCCGGTACGACTGTATTGATCGCAAGATCGAGGGCGGATTCGAGATTGGGACCGAAGCTAGTCCACTTCTCGGTCACTGTGGTCGCGGGATTATCGATCTCGGGTCCCCCGTGAAGGCTCGTGATGACGCGGTTGTACCGCGTGTCATCGATCCCTGATGAGTCGGCATCGAATACCACATAGACCGGGATGTCGAACGACGTGAACAGGTCGAAGCACTGGTCTAGGCCAGTCTTCCCGCCAGCGGCCACGACAGAGACCCCTAGTTTGTCGAGTTCGACACCACATGCGGTTGCGAGGCTCCGAATGACTTCTCGATCCGAGTCGCCCTCCACCAGGATTACCCCTCGTGCGAAGAAACCTTCTGCCTGCTCCTGATGAAAGGCCTGCCGGAGCCGTTCTCGAAGACCGTCTTCCGAGAAGTCGATAGCCGGCCACCGCTCGCGACGAACTTCGACCAGTTCAGCGGCCGATACCTGTTTAGTGACCGTTGGATGGTCTCCCTCTGAGTCTCGCCGCACAACGACAACCTCGTCGAACCGCTCCGGTTGGATGAAGGCCGGCGAGTGCGTCGTGATGACGAGCTGGATTCCGGACTCTGCCATACGATCGATCGTGGAGGAGAGGGCTCGCTGCGCTTGCGGGTGTAGCCATGTCTCGGGCTCCTCGATCATCAAGATGCCAGTCCCACGGAGTACCTCGGCATAGGCCCGGAACAGAGCGAGAACGGCGAGGTTACTGACTCCATCCCCCATCTCCGAGACGTCTCGTTCTATGCCAAGTTCACGAATGAGCGGCCGAACACCTCGGTACAGATTCGTCGGATCGTAGGGCCGGAACTGAAGTGCAAGATTATAACCCGTGCCGATCAACAGATCGGCAAACGATTCGCGCGCGACATCGTGGAATTGAGCATACTGCTCCGTGTTTAGCTGGGCTTCAACCTCGCCGAAGGCAGCCATTGCTGCTTCCCGGCGTCCGGCGTTCGTTGGATCGTCCAACGACGTGTGAAGGCGCTCGAGAACGCGACCCAAGAGCGAGAATGCTGATTGATTCAGTTGACTGCGTGCGGTTCGATCAGCCGTCACGAGCACGGCTGGGAATGCTCCACGGATTTCGTTGTTGAGCCAGGTTTGTGCGCCACTCTCCCATATCACTGTCCGGGAGTCGCCCGCCTCATAGGGCCATTGGTAACAGATGTTCGATATCCCTCGATCATTCGGCGTGAATTCGAGGTCAATCAGGAGCTGACTGGCGGTGTCACGCCAGGGAAAGTCGTCCGCGCTGAGTTGAGCGTTCGACGGCCACCGTTCGCCAAGCACATGATTCACGGCGGCGAGAAGGTTTGATTTCCCGGCGTTGTTCTCACCGACGAGTGCAGTGCGCCCACCAAGTCGGAGCTGCACGTCCCGGACCGATCGCCAGTTCTTAATCGTTACGACGCTGATCTGCACATCCGCACCTCACCCGTCGATTACGCGTGACTCCGCCAGCGTGCCGTCCCGGTTGCAGCCGGGGCACGAGGTGGGGACGCCGTTGCGCGGGATGTCCGCGTCGCCCATCGCGCTGAGGCCGACCCAGATGTCGTCGCGGAGGCGGCTGCTGAGGTCGAGGCGGCCGGTGGGACCGCGCGACCACGGGCGCAGCTCCTCCTCGATGCGGCGCTGCACCTCGGCGTCGCTCATCGGGCCGGGCGCGCGCACCAGCACCTCGCGGTGGCAGTGCGAGCAGCGGTAGACCTGCACGGGCACGGCGCGTCCCCTCGAACCTGCGGATAGTCGCCGCGCGCCCGCCTGGCCTCGATGCGAGCCATTCGCTCGAAGGAGGGGGCAGCGTCGGCGCGAACGTTCGCCAGCGTAGCGGAGGCGGCCAAGCCTCGTGAGGCCCGTTCGGCGTAGACTCCCGCCGTTCGCGGAGGAGGTGCGCCGATGCTCATCGTCGACTCGCAGTTGCACATCTGGGCCGCCGAGAGCGCCGACCGCCCCTGGCCACCCGGCCGCAGCGGTGACGCCCAGAAGCCCTACCCCGTGCTGAAGGAGACGCTGCTCCTCCAGATGGACCTCGCCGGGGTCGACCGCGCCGTCCTCGTGCCGCCGTCGTGGGAGGGCGACCGCAACGACGTCGCCCTCGAGGCCGCGCAGTCGCACCCGGACCGCTTCGCCGTGATGGGGCGCATCAACCTCAGCGACCCCACGAGCCGCGAGCTGGTGGCGGGCTGGCGCGAGCAGCCGGGGATGCTCGGCGTGCGGCTCACGTTCCAGAACGAGCACTACCGCCACTTCCTCACCGCGGGCACGGCCGACTGGCTCTGGCCCGCCGCCGAGGAGGCCGGCATCCCGCTGATGCTGCTCGTGCCCGGCCTGCTCGACTACGTCGACCGCATCGCCTCGGCGCACCCGAATCTGCGGATCGTGCTCGACCATGTCGGGCTGAACTTCCGAGGCAGGGGCCCCGCCGTCTTCGAGGACCTGCCCGACGTGCTTTCGCTGGCGCGTCACCCGAACGTGGCGGTGAAGGCCTCGGGGATGGCGTCGCTCTCGACGCAGCCCTACCCCTTCCCCGACCTCCACGAGCACATCCGCGCGCTCGTCGACGCCTTCGGTCCTCGACGCGTCTTCTGGGGCACGGACCTTACGCGCATGCCCTGCACCTACTACGAGTGCCTGCACCTGTTCACCGACCACCTGCCGTGGCTCCAGGGGGAGGACCTCGAGTGGGTGATGGGACGCGGGATCTGCGAGTGGCTCGGATGGCCGGTCGAGTAGGAGCCGCTTGGCCCTGGGCAATTCTCGGAACTCTGCTGCCTGGGGGTTGACACCAACCGCGCCTAGCCCTTTCATACCAATCCTACTGACTTAGTAGGAATGACCTCATGCAGATGTCCAACCCTCAGCGCTGTACGTGGCCCCGGTTTCCAGCGGCCGGTACCGGGGCGTCGCTGACCAGACCAACTCTCGCAGCACCCTGATCGCCCGCTTGGTACGCCAGGCGGGTCGGAGGACCATGGCATGGCTACCAAGAAGATCGTGAGCGAGGCCACCGGCCCCGTCTTCAACCTCCCCTGGCTCGTCGCCCGCGACGAAGGACTCTTCGCCGAGGTTGGCATCGAGGTCGAGTTCCGCTCCCGCGCCGAGCTCGACGAGGCCGCCGCTCAGCGCGCCTCGGTCGAGCAGCAGCAGTTCATCACCGACCCGAGCCTCGTGAGCACGCTCGGCCAGCATCTCTTCGAGCAGGACCCGGGCGTCGAGATCTACCGCGCCTGCGAGTGGGGCCAGATCGCGCGCTCGCACGACAGCACGCGCGGTGGCCGCATCATCGGCAAGCGCTCGGCGGTGGCGTCGCAGGCGATCATCGCGCTGCCGGAGTCGGGGATCGTTCACCCGCAGGACCTGCGCAACCGCACGGTCGGTGTCTCCTTCCACCACGGCTCGCACTACCTCGCGATCCAGATGCTCGAGGGCTTCCTCGAGGACGACGAGATTCGCGTCGTGAACGTCGCCGGCGGCGGGGGGCGCTACGAGCCGCTGCTCCGCGGCGAGGTCGACGCGGTCGCGCTGATGGAGCCGTGGATCACGCTCGCCGAGAAGCAGGGCCTCGTGAACGTCATCGAGGCGCACTACGTCGGCTCCGAGATCGGGAGCGATGACCTCGACGCTGAGACGTTCGAGCAGATCAACACGGCGCTGCGCAAGGCCGTCGCGCTGATCAACCAGGACAAGCGCAAGTACCTGCACTACTTCATCGAGTCGCTGCCGGAGAAGTACCGCGACGTGGTCACCGAGGACGACTTCCGCCTGAGCCGCCTCCGCTACGTCGACCCGGCTCCGTACCCGGTGGGCGAGTTCCAGAAGACCTACGACTGGATGGTGAAGTGGGGCCTGATCGCCCCTGACGCCACCTTCGAGGACCTGGTCGACAACCGGATCGCCGCAGCCTCCTAGGCCGCGGGGACCGGCGCCCCCCTGTACCGCGCGGGCTGGAGGTCGGCCCCTCCTGCCTCCGGCCCGCGTGGTCTTCACCCAATCACTCTCGGCGCTCGCGCCGTGCCCAGAATGAAGGAGCACCATCGTGGTGTCCCCGACCCAACGTCTACTCGCCACGGCCCTTTCGCGGCGCCGCGTTCTCCGAGGCGGTGCGCTCGCCGGCCTCGGGATCGCGGGTGCGGCGCTGGTGGGCTGTGGGTCCGGGGAGGGGACCGAGGCTGCCGCCGACGCGCAGGCATCGACCTCGACGCGCACTGCGAACACCACCGGCGGTCCGGTCGAGGGCGGCGTCGCACAGATCAGCAACGGCATCGAGCCAACGATCTGGGACCCGGTCATCTCGGAGGCGGCGCCCCCGGCGACCTACGCCGCACCGCTCTACCCGCACCTCTTCGTGACCAAGGTCACCGAGGAAACAGACGGCAACTCGTTCGAGTTCGAGCAGGACCTCGTCGAGTCGTGGGAACAGCCGGACGACCTGACCTACGTATTCACGATTCACACCAACGGGAAGTGGGGCCCCGCGGTTGGCGGCCGCGCGATCACGTCCGAGGACGTCGTGTATTCGCTGAACCGCTGGCGCTCCGAGGCGAGCGTGATCCGCGGCAACTTCGAGCCGGTCGACACCGTCGAGGCGCTCGACGCGTCGACCGTGAAGGTCACGCTGAAGCATCCCTTCTCGCCACTGATCGCCTACCTGTCGGATACAAGCGCGGCCGTCTCACCACCGGAGGTGGAGGCAACGCTCGCCGAGCAGGGCACGGCGCATGGCGTCCACGGCGGCCCCTGGCTCCTCGAGACGTACGAGCCCGGCGTGAAAGTCGTGCTCAGGCGGAATCCCGATTACTACCTCGCGCCACTGCCGTACCTCGACGTCGTGATCAACATCTACCCGGACGCGGCGACCTCCGCGACGGCCTTCGAGAGTCGCCAGATCCTCACCCGCGGCGTCTCGCCGTCGGAACGCGACCGCCTGCTGGCGCAGTTCCCGGAGCTGAAGACGGGGTCGACCGGTGCAGCGCACCAGTCGCTCTTCTTCAACACGCAGCGCGAGCCCTGGAACGACCCACGCGTGCGCAAGGCGATCCGGCTGGCGATCGACTTCGATGCCTACCGCCAGATCCGCTTCCCCGACAGCGTGTCGGTTCTCGAGACGCCGGCGCGCGCGTGGCTCGAGCCGTACGCCCTGCCACAGGAGGAGTTGTCGGCGCTGTACCAGCCCGACGTCGAGCAGGCGCAACGCCTGCTGGCAGAGGCCGGCCTCGAGGGTGGCTTCGACGGCGGCGACCTCCACGCGTTCCCGCTCGGGTCATCGTCGGTGGACCTCGTGCTGCCGGTCGTCGAGCGGCTGAAGTCGACGCTGAACGTCACGTTCGACGTGCAGCAAATCGAGTACAGCGCGCACGCGGCGCTGTTCAAGAACGGCGAGTTCAACACCGGCATGTTCATCTACTCGCGCCGGTACCCGGAGGTTGACCAGTACCTCTACCCGCATCTCCACAGCACCGGGGCGTTGAACTACGCCCGCGGCTCGGACGCACACCTCGATGAGCTGCTCGAGCAGCAGCGTCGCGAGACCGATGTTGAGGCGCGGATCGCGGTCCTCCACGAGTTGCAGCGCTACTTCATCGAGGAGTTGAACTGGTTCATTGTGCTGCCCACCAACGAGAGCCACGCGGTCTGGTGGCCCGAACTCCGTGACTACAAAGAGCACGTGTCGTTCGGCCAGTACCAGCTGCGGCGCGCCTGGTTGGAGGCGTAGGGGACACGGGAGGGGACGGGGCGCTGGCCGCGCGATCCGTCCCCTCCCCACCTCTCCTGCCGGAAACCTGTCATGACTGCCTACATTCTCAAGCGAATCACGCTCTTCGTCCCCACGTTGCTGCTGGTCTCGTTGCTCGTGTTCTCATCGGTCCGGCTCATCCCCGGCGATCCCGCCGAGGCGCTGCTCTCCGACTCGACGGGTGGTGGGGTCTCGTCGACGGCGTACGACGCGATGCGCGAGCGCCTCGGACTGAACCAGTCGTTCCCGGAGGCGTACGGCCGCTGGCTGGCCGGCATCGCCACCGGCGACCTCGGCACGTCGCTGAGGACGGGGGTGCCGGTATCCGAGACGTTTCGCCAGCGCCTCCCGCTGACGATGGAACTGACGGTGCTGTCGCTCGTGATGACCGTCGCCATCGCTCTGCCGCTGGGGGTCGTCGCGGCGATTCGCGCGGGCGGCTGGCTCGACTACGCGATTCGGCTCCCGGCCGTGTTCCTGATGGCGATTCCGCACTTCTGGCTGGCGGTGCTCGTCGTCATGATCCCGCTGCAGCTCTGGGGCTACGCCGCGCCGAGGAACTATCTGCCGTTCCTCGATGACCCGCTGTCGAACCTGCGCTCGGTGATTCCGCCGGTGGTCGTGATGAGCCTCACGGCGTCCGCACCGATCATCCGCATGACGCGCACGAATCTCATGGACGTGCTGTCCGAGGACTACGTGCGGACGGCACGTGCGAAGGGTTTGCCGGGCCGGCGCGTCGTCTTCGGCCATGCGCTGAGGAACGCGCTCATCCCCACGAGCGAGGTCATCCTGAGCCGCGTCCCGGTGCTGCTCGGCGGCGTCATCGTCATGGAGACGGTCTTCGCGCTGCCGGGGCTCGGCCGCGCGATGGTCGACTCCGTCACCTGGCGCGACTACACGACGCTGCAGGCGCTCGTGCTCTTCAGCGCCGCGCTCGTTCTCTCCATCAACCTGGTCAGCGACCTTGCCTATTCATGGCTCGATCCGAGGGTGCGCTATGACTAACGAAGTGACGAAGATCGCGATCCCACGAGCGCGAGATCTCGAGGGAGTAGTCCCGGAGGCGCGGAACACCCCGCCGCGAGCGGCGGTCCGGACTGAGTCGCACGGGCGGCGCTGGCGCGAGGGCGCCGGGCGATTGGCCCGGCGACAGCCCGTCGGACTCGTGGGCCTCGTGGTACTCGGGTTGTTCGCACTCATCGCGGCACTGGCGCCGCTGGCCGCGCCCTACTCCCCCGACGCCACCGGCCTCGGCGAGTCGTTCGCGCCTCCGAGTCCTGCGCACCCCTTCGGCCTCGACCAACTCGGCCGGGACGTGTTGTCGCGCATCATCTGGGGCGGGCGTATCTCGTTCGTCACGGGACTGAGCGCTACCGCCGTCGCACTCGCGGTCGGCGTGACCGTGGGCGTCGTATCGGCGTACTTCGGAGGGGTGGTCGACCTCACAGTTCAGCGCGCGGTCGAGACGGTGAACGTCTTCCCGTCTCTGGTGTTCGCGCTGCTCCTCGTGGCGATGTTCGGTCAGAGCACTGTCAACATCGTCGCGGCGATCGCCGTCTCGATGGCGCCGGGGATGGTGCGCCTGGTACGAGCGGCCGTGCTGTCCGTCCGCGCGATGCCCTACGTTGATGCAGCGCACGCGCTCGGCGCAGGCGACCTGCGGCTGATGGCACGGCACATCCTGCCCAACATCGCCGGGCCGGTGATGGTCATGGCCACCCTCGCCGTGGGAGGCGCGATCACCGCTGAGGCGTCGCTGGCCTTCCTGGGCGTCGGCGGCTCACCGACGAGTCCGTCGTGGGGGCGGATGCTGGCGCAGGCCGGCGCCGAGTTCATCCGGCACGCGCCGCACCTCGCCTACTTCCCCGGCCTCGCGATCACGCTGGTGGTCCTCGCGGTGAACTTCAGCGGCGATGCGCTGCGTGAGGTCTTCGACCCACGCGCCCGCGGGCGAGGGTAGGGCGCGCTCCGAGGAGCGTGGGTTAGCTCTCCGAGTCCTCGGGATCGGGCAGCAGGTCGACGAAGACCTCGTTCGAGAGCAGCAGGCCGCGCTCGGTGAGGCGGAGGCGGTCCGGGTCGCCGGGCACATCCTCGAGCAGCCCAAGGCCGAGGTGGCGCTCGATGGCCGGGCCGAACGCCTGCTCCGGGGTGACACCGAAGCGCGAAGCGAAGCTCGACCTCGAGACGCCCTCCATCAGCCGCAGGCCGAGGATCATCGCGTCGGCGCGGAGGGTCGCCTCGTCGGGGGACTCGCCGCCGGCGACCTGGCGCATCGTGCCGCGGCCCGTCGCCTGGCGCTCCTCGAACGACTCGTTCACGGCGTCCGAGTAGCGGTTGGGCGCGTCGACGTTGGCGAAGCGCTTGCCGGCGAAGAACGAGTGCGCGCCGGCGCCGAAGCCGAGGTACGGGTCGGCGTGCCAGTAGACGAGGTTGTGCCGGCACTCGCGGCCAGGTAGCGCCCAGTTCGAGATCTCGTACTGCCGGTAGCCGGCCTCTGCGAGGCGCGCGCGGGTCCAGTCGTACTGCTCGGCGACGACGTCGGGGTCGGGCTCGGGCAGCAGCCCCTTCGACACCTGGTAGTACAGCGCCGTCCCCGGTTCGACCGTCAGCGCGTAGCACGACAGGTGCTCGGGCCGCAGCGCAATGGCGCGCTCCAGCGTCGCCTGCCAGCGTTCGAGGGGCTGGTCGATCAGCCCGAAGATGAAGTCGAGGTTGAGGTTGTCGAAGCCGGCCTCGCGCGCCGCGCCCATCGCCTCGATGGCGCGCTCGGCGGTGTGGCCGCGGTCGAGCAACTGGAGCTCGTCGTCGTGCAGCGACTGCACACCGATCGACAGCCGGTTCACCCCGAGGCCGCGCAACCCGCGCAGGTACTCGAGGGTCAGCTCGCCCGGGTTCGCCTCGAGCGTCCACTCGGCGTCGGGCGCGACCTCGTAATGAGTGCGCACGGTCGACAGCATCGACTCGAGGGCGGCGAGCTCGGTGAGGCTCGGCGTGCCGCCACCGAAGAAGACGGTGCGCACGCGGAAGTTGCGCGCCGCCGGCGCCCAGAGCTCGATCTCGCGCAGCAGGGCGGCGTTGTACTCCGGCGCGAGGTGGTCGATGCCCTCGTAGGAGTTGAAGTCGCAGTAGCCGCACTTCGAGGTGCAGAAGGGGATGTGGAGGTACAGCGAGAGGTCGGCGCGCTCGGCGCTCGCCTCGGTGGCGCTGGTGGTGGTGGTTGCCTCAGTGGTCACGGGGCTCCTCGGACTCACGTCTCACGATACCAGCGCGACTCCGAGCGCTCCACGAGGGCGCGCGCCCTGGCGTCCTCGCTCTTACGAGGCTGACTAGGATGTGCGCCTCAGCGCGCGCCCAGAGGCAGGAGGACAGATGCCGACCTACGAGAGAGACGGGGCGTCGATCTACTACGAGGAGTACGGCAGCGGGTTCCCGCTGCTGCTGATCGCGCCGGGCGGGATGAACTCGGCGATCGCGTTCTGGGGACGCATGCCGTTCAACCCCATCGAGGCGTTCGCCGGCGACTTCCGCGTGATCGCGATGGACCAGCGCAACTGCGGGCAGTCCACGGGACCGCTCGACCCCGTCGACCCGTGGACTTCGTACGTCGACGACCAGCTCGGGCTGCTCGACCACCTCGGCGTCGACCGCTACCTCGCGCTCGGCTGCTGCATCGGCTGCTCGTACATCCTCAAGCAGCTCGAACGGCAGCCGGGACGCCTCGTGGCCGGCGTGCTGGAGCAGCCGATCGGCCTCGTCGAGACCAACCACGCGACGTTCCAGGACGGCATCTGGAAGCCGTGGGCCGAGGCGCTGGCCGCGAAGCGCAACGACATCACGCCCGAGCAGGTGCAGGCGTTCGGCGCCGCGATGTGGGGCGGCGACTTCGTCTTCAGCGTGACGCGCGACTTCCTGCGCACGGTCACGACGCCGCTGCTCGTGCTCGAGGGCAACGACCAGGCCCACCCGCGCGAGACCAGCCTCGAGGTGGCGTCGCTGCTGCCCAACGTCGAGTACATCGAGCAGTGGCGCGCGCCGGACGACGTTGTGCCGCAGACCATCGAGCGCGTCCGCGCCTTCCTCAAGACGCACGCCTCGGCGGCAGTGGGATAGAGGGGACGCCATGACGCAACAGACGACAACGCCTCGACCTACCGAGTGGCGAACGGAGTCAGAGCGTCCCGCGCGCGGCGCGGACAAGCGCCCGACGACAGCGGCGGCGACCTCGAAGCCCGCGGGCGACGAGGAGATGCGCTGCACGCTGTGCGGACTGTCGGCGTGTTGGACATAAGCACGCTGCACGGGCGGCGGCGCGGGTACAGTGACGCCGACCAGTGAGGCGAGGAGGGCAACCCCGTTGGACTACGAGAACATCCTCTACGAGAAGCAGGCGCCGATCGCGTACGTCACGCTCAACCGCCCCGAGAAGTTGAATGCGCTTTCGCAGGACCTCCAGCTCGAGGTGCGAGACGCCCTCGAGGACGCCGGTTGGGGCGACGACTCGATCCGCGTGATTGTCCTGAAGGCGAACGGGCGAGCGTTCAGCGCCGGCTTCGACCTCAGCGGTGGCGGCGGTGGCGGTCCCTCGAACGCGCACACGATCCGCAAGCGCTTCATCCACGGCAAGGGCTTCAGCGCCTCGGCATGGTGGGACGTCTTCTGGGGCAACCCGAAGCCGATCATCGCCCAGATCCACGGCTTCTGCATCGCGGGCGGCTGCGCGACCGCGACGTTCTGCGACCTGCGCATCGCCTCGGACGACGCGATGTTCGGCGCGCCCGAGATCCGCACCGGCGGGCCGTACATCCCGGCCGTCTGGCCGTGGATGATCGGCCCGACCAAGGCTCGCGAGCTGCTCTACACCGGCAACCTGATGGACGCCGAGGAGGCCTTCCGCGTCGGCCTGCTCAACCGCGTGGTGCCTCGCGACCAGCTCGACGAGGCGGTGCGCCAGACCGCGCTGACGATCGCGAAGCTGCCCGCGCCGACCGTCGAGTACAACAAGAAGCTGATCAACATGTCCTACGAGCTGATGGGCATGCGCCAGGTCATCGAGCGCTCGCTCGAGCTCGAGGCGGCGGCGATGGCGAGCCCGGAGTCGTCGCCGGAGATCGCGGAGTACAACCGCATCCGCAACGAGCAGGGCCTCAACGCCGCACTGAGCTGGAACGCTGCCCGCTTCACCGAGGAGGACGCCTGGTTCCGAGGCAACCGCCAGCGGACCTAGCCCGAGCACCGATCACGCGGGTAGCGAACAGGGGGAACGCATGACCTCGACGGGGGTGATGAGCGAGGCGCAGGAGCGCTTCCTGCGCGAGCACCGGCTGGCCGTGCTCGCGACCGGGAGGCGCGACGGCTCGCCGCAGGTCTCGACGATCTACTACGACTACGACGGCAACGACATCGTCATCTCGGTGACGAGCGATCGCTGGAAGTGGAAGAACGCCATCCGCCAGCCGAAGGTCGCGCTGCTGGTCAACGAGGGCCGGCAACAGCTGATCCTCTACGGCACCGCCGAGGGCATCACGGACGACCCGGACCGCCTCGAACTGACGAAGCGCCTCCGTCGCCGTGGTGGCACGGCCTTCCCGGACGACGCCACATTCGCCGCCGAACTCGACGCCGCGCATCGCACCATCCTGCGCATCACGCCCGAGCGCGTCTCGTTCAACGAGTGAGGGTGCGATGTCGCGTGACACCTCTGAACTCGCCAACGAGTTCCATCGCCGGATGCTCGCTATCTACGCGGACGCCGCTCGTCTGCTCGGATACCGCGCGACGCGGTTCTTGCAAGTGGTGTCCGAGCGCGGCGGAGTCGATGCCGCGAAGCATCTGATCGGTGGTGAGGTTCAAGACGGCTTCGTGCGACTCACGCTCGCTGGGCGTTCGGATCTCACGATGGAGTCGTTGATGCTTGAGGAACGGTTCCGCCCGCTCTTCTCAGAGGACGAGCTATCGCTGGCCCGACAGCGTCTCGGTGTAGCCGAATAACGTCGGGGACGTGTCCGGCACGTCGCCCTTGCTACCTCCCCCGGCGGCGTTGGCGCTGGCCGTAGGAGCGGAGGGCGCGGAGGAAGTCGATGCGGCGGAAGGCTGGCCAGAACACGTCGCAGAAGTAGTACTCGCTGTAGACGCTCTGCCACAGCATGAAGCCGGAGAGGCGCAGCTCGCCTGACGTGCGGATGATGAGGTCGGGGTCGGGCACGTCAGGGGCGTAGAGGTAGCCCGCGATCTCGTCGGCAGCGAGGCCGCTCGCGATGCCCTCGAGCGACTCGCCCCGGGCGATCCGGTCCGAGAGCATCCGCCGCACCGCGTCGACGATCTCCTCGCGACCCCCGTAGCCGACGGCGATGATCAACTCGCCGCCGCTGTACTCCGCCGTCTCGCGCTCGATGCGCTCGATGGCCGCGAGGGTGGACGGCGGGATGAGCTCGCGGCGGCCGACCGAGCGGATGCGCCGCGGTCGCGCCGACTTCGACTGCGCCTCGAGCAGGCCGTCGACGCCCTCTTCGACGAGTCCGAAGATGCCCGCCAGCTCCTCGGCGGGACGCTCGAAGTTGTCGGTCGACAGCACCCAGATGGTGATGACCGGTATCTCGAGGTCGTCGCACCACTGCACCAGCCGCGAGAGCGTCTCGGCGCCGGTCCGATGCCCCTCGTCAACCGACTTCATCTCGGCGAACCGCGCGAACCGCCGGTTCCCGTCGGGCAGCACGCCGACGTGCCTCGGCACCGCCCCACGCCGCACCTCGGTCTCGAGCTTCCGCTCGTACCAGCGATAGACGAGGTTCAGGAACACGCGGCCTCCGAGGGGAGGGAGCGGTGGTGGCCACTTCCCTTCCGCATCCAGCTCAGCCGCGCGCCGGAGTCCGAGGCGGCAGGATCGTATTGACGTCGACGAAGGTTACGACCTGCTCATGATCTGCGAAGTACTCGCGCACCACCCGATACCGCTCGCCGAACGCGGCGCGGAATCGTTCAGCGAGTCCCGCGTCCCGGCTCAGCACGCTCGCGATGGCACGGCCACCCCTGAAGAAGCGGAGTGGGATATCCGGATCGGTGAGGTAGATGTACTTCGTCTTCGTCGTCGGATGCAGAACCAAGTTCACATGGTCCTTGAGAGCTGGTTCTGACGGATCGGCTCAGTTCCCCCGCGCCAGACGCTGAACTTGAACTCAGCGACCCGCCGATCCGTCTCGAGATCGAACGAGCGTCCAGTATTCCCGGCGGCGAGGGAAACGCCTTGGACGACTTCCCCCGGTTCCAAGATGTTCGGCAGAGCACTCAGAATCCCGAGGGCGTGGACGATGTCATCGATCCTCGCGGACATACTCTTGATCTCGAGTGCGGCCTCGTAGGTCGCGACGCCCAAACCCTTCTCCGCGAGCAAACTCGTCACCGCTGCCGAGTCGGCCGACCGGACGGACGCCTCCAGGCCGGCGATGCTCGACGTGAGGCCCACGCCACGGAACGCCGCGATGAGCTCGAGAGCCCGCGCCAGCGCGGCGACTGGGTTGTCTGCCACGCCTCCTACCGCCCCGCCGGCAGCACGTCCTTCGCGAACCGATCGAACACGGCCCAGTCGTACGGCGTGTTCACCATCAGGATGAGGTGGGTGAAGCCGGCGTCGGCGTAGGACTGGACGGCGGCGCGCATGTCCTCGGCGCTGCCGCCGATGGTGCGGCGGCGCAGTTCCTCGGGGGCGACGCCCTGGCGCTGGGCGTTGCGCTCGATGTAGCCGTCGTAGATGGCGTCCGGGATAACGGGGACGCCCGCCGTGATCTGGATCTGCTCGAACGGGCGACCGACGTCCTCGCAGTGCCGGCGCAGCACCTCGACCTTCTGCTGGAGCGTGGACAGCGCACCGAGGCCGTTCCACGCGTCGGCGTACTGGGCCACGAGGCGGAGCGTCTTGCGCTCGCCGCTGCCGCCGATCCAGATCGGCGGGCGCGGCTGCTGCACCGGCCGCGGGAGGAACGGCGCGTCCTGCAGCCGGTAGTGCTCGCCCTCGAACGAGACGCGGTCGTCGCCGGACCAGAGGCGCGTGATCACCTCGAGGGCTTCCGCGAGGCGGGCGAGACGCTGGCCCGCCGTGCCGAACTCGAAACCGTAGGCGGTGTGCTCAGCCTCGTACCACGACGCGCCGATGCCGAAGTTCAGGCGGCCGCCCGAGATGTGGTCAACCGTCGTCGCGATCTTCGCGAGGAGGGCGGGGTTGCGGTACGTGTTGCCGGTGACGAAGACGCCGAGGCGCATCCGGGCCGTCTGAGCCGCCAGCGCGGCGAGCGCCGTCCAGCCGTCCATGCACGGCCCGTCGACGTCGCGGGTGCCGGCGGGGATGAAGTGGTCGTGGCACCAGGCGGCGTCGAAGCCGTACTCCTCGAGGCGACGCCAGGTCTCGGACAGCTCCTGCCAGCTGATGTTCTGCTGGCCGGTCTGAACGCTGAACTCCATGCCTCGGTCCTCTCGCCTCGCGGCCTTGATGTCTGCGCCCCCAACGCTCCGCGCATTGTCCGAGATTTCTGGGATTTGTCGCCCGCGGGGGGTTGGCGGATGGCAGTCGGGTGCTAATTCAACCGCACGGTTACTTAACCACGAGGTTGAATGCACATGACCACAGAGCAGCCGGAAGTCGACCGGCTCAGCCTGACCTTCGGGCCCTCGCCGACCCGACGCGTCGCGCGATCCTGGCGCGGCTCGCGCAGGGCGAGGCGTCCGTGAAGGGGCTGGCGGAGCCATTCGCGATGAGCCTCCCGGCCATCTCGAAGCACCTCAAGATGCTCGAGGAGCTGCTCGCGCGGCTCGGCTCGTAGCCGCCAAGCCAGGGACGAACGGATGGTGGTTGGAGCGCTGGCGTCGCCACTGGGAGCAGCGCTTCGACCGCCTCGCAGACTACCTACGAGAGATCCAGGCAGCCGAGAGGCATCGGAGCAATGGCAGAGCGAACGACCCAGGGCGCGGCAACGATCACCCTGACAAGGACGCGCGCACGCTGACGATGGAGCGCACGTTCGGCGATCGACTTCGTGAACGCGGACGGCGAGACGACGGTTACGACGACGACGCAGTTCGCGCGTGCCGATGACATCCAGCGACGCTCGACCTGCGTGGTCAAGGGGGTCAGGCGTGGGAACCGCCTCGCCAGCCGGTCGCTTCACTCCAACGTCTATCACACACGGAGTACGATCTGCGGCGGAGCCGAGGTCGCTCCGGCCTCGGTGAGAGGTTGGAGGGAGGCGGCGATGACCAGCGGCATGGCCATGGTGCGGCGCGCGCAGCTGCACGAGCGCGAGGCGGTGAACGCCCTCTGGGACTCGGCCGGCCTCGCGGGCATCGAGGCCGACGAGTGGCGCACGCTCGTCACGGGCCCCGTCGGGACGGTGCTCGTGGCGGAGATGGACGGGCGGCTGGCGGGTGCTGCCATCGCCGCGTTCGACGGCTGGCGGGCGTACGTCTATCACGTCGCCGTCGGTGAGGCGTACCGGGAGCGTGGCATCGCGCGGGAGCTGATGAGCCGCGCCGAGCGCCACCTCGAGGACCGCGGGGCGAGCCACGTCTACGTGATGGTGGACCAGCAGAACACCGCGGGCCTCGCACTGGTCGGGTCGACGGGCTACATCCCGGACGGCGAGATGGTGCTGATGAAGGCGCTCCAGCCCGCCGTCCTCGTCTGACGCGCTGCGTCCGAGGCGGCGCCGGGCGTCTCTCGCGTTGCTCGCGCCCGCGGGCGAATGAGAGACTGCGGCGCATGCTGAAGACACACCAGTGCGGAGAATTGCGAGCAGAGCATGCCGGCCAGCGCGTGACGCTGGCCGGCTGGGTCCACCGCCGTCGCGATCACGGCGGCCTGGTCTTCCTCGATCTCCGCGATGCGACCGGCCTCGTGCAGGTCGTCGTCCACCCCGAGCGAGCGTCCGAGGCCTTCGCAGCCGTCGAGTCCGTGCGCAACGAGTACGTGCTCCAGGTCGAGGGCGAGGTCGTCGCGCGTCGCGAGGGCACGGTCAACGACGAGCTGCCGACCGGGGCCATCGAGGTGACCGCGAGCCGCCTCGAGGTGCTGAACACCTCGGAGACGCCGCCGTTCCCGGTGAACCAGGAGACGAACGTCGACGAGACGACTCGGCTCCGCTACCGCTACCTGGACCTGCGGCGCGAGCGTATGGCGAAGAACCTCCGCCTGCGCCACCAAGTGGTGAAGTTCATCCGCGACTACCTCTCGGAGCGTGACTTCCTCGAGGTGGAGACGCCGGTCCTCAACCTCGCGACCCCCGAGGGCGCGCGGGACTACCTCGTGCCAAGCCGGGTGCACCCGGGGCATTTCTACGCGCTGCCGCAGTCACCGCAGCAGTGGAAGCAGCTGCTGATGGTGGCCGGCGTCGACCGCTACTTCCAGATCGCGCGCTGCTACCGCGACGAGGACCTCCGCGCCGACCGCCAGCCGGAGTTCACGCAGCTCGACCTCGAGATGGCGTTCGTGGAGCAGGAGGACATCCTCGTTCTGATCGAGGACCTCTACACGCAGATGGTGCGGGCACTGACGCCGCAGTTCGAGATGCCGACGCCCTTCCCGCGGCTGACCTACGCGGAGTCGATGGAGCGCTACGGCAGCGACAAGCCGGACCTGCGCTACGGCCTCGAGATCGCCGACCTCACCTCGGTGGTGCGTGGGACCGAGTTCCAGGTCTTCGCCAAGGCCATCGAGGCGGGCGGTCGGGTCCGCGGCTTTGCCGTGCCCGGCGGGGCGGAGCTCGGACGCCGCGACCTCGACCGGCTGGTGGAGATGGCGCGCGAGGCGGGGGCGGGTGGCCTCGTCTGGGTCGCGTTCGAGGGCGACGGACCGCTCGAGGGACTGACCGCCGAGCAGGTCCGCTCGCCGATCGCGCGCTTCTTCGACGCGGACGCGCTCGCGGAGATCGGGCGGCACTGCGGAGCCTCGCGCGGTGACCTGCTGCTGATCGCTGCCGACCGCGACGCGGTCACCTCGCGCGTCCTCGACGTGCTGCGTCGCCACCTCGCAGAGGCACGCGGTCTCGCGGACCCGAACGTGCTGCACTTCGCGCTGATCACCGAGTTTCCGATGTTCGAGTGGGACGAGAACGCCGAGCGCTGGAGCGCGGTGCACCACCTCTTCACCTCGCCGTTCGCGGAGGACGTGGCGAAGTTCGACACGGACCCAGGCTCGGTCCGCTCGAACGCGTACGACCTCGTGTGCAACGGGCAGGAGATCGGGTCGGGCTCGATCCGTATCCACAGCCGCGACCTGCAGATCAAGGTGCTGCATCGCCTCGGGATGACGCTCGAGGACGCGCAGGTGAAGTTTGGGCACATGCTCACGGCCTTCACCTACGGCGCGCCGCCGCACGGAGGCGTGGCGCCGGGCATCGACCGCACGGTGGCGCTGCTCGCGGGCGAACGCGACATCCGCGAGGTCATCGCCTTCCCGAAGACGAAGTCGGCCGCCGACCTGATGACAGGCGCGCCGTCACCCGTTGGCGCCCAGCAGCTCGCTGACGTCTCGATCCAGCTCGCCCCGGAGGCGATTGCCGCGCTGCGCGACGAGTCAGGCGACGATCGAGCCGAGAGCGCCGGTTAGTTGAGCGGGTTAAGCCCAGTTACCGTGGCCGGGCACCTGCCCTCACCGGGCTGCTCGGATATGATGGCGCTTAGCCCACTCCCCACCAGCACATCGACGACCGGGTCTGAGCGCGGTCGCAGCGGAGCCTCCTGATGGGTCAGAACCGCATCCTGGCGATCTTGCTCGGCGTCCTCGCCGTGCTCGTACTGGCGGTCGGAGGCCTCTCGGCCGTCCTGCTCGCCACGGGCGGTGGCGACGGTGAGGACGGCGGGGGTGGAGGCGGGAGCGGCATCAGCACGGGAGGCTCGTCTGACGGCGGCGGGTCCACCGACAACAGCGCCCGACTGCGGCTCGCGAGCGGGGATCCCGTCACCCTCGATCCAGCGATCGCCGGCGATGCGCTCTCGGCCGAGTACATCGTCGAGATCTTCAGTGGCCTCATGACCATCGATCGCGACCTGAACATCGTTCCGGATCTTGCGGAGAGCTTGGAGGTGAGCGACGACGGGACGCAGTACACGTTCGTGCTGCGGGACGGCGCGCGCTTCCACAACACCGGGCGCCAGGTCACCGCCGAGGACTTCAAGTGGTCGATGGAGCGCGCGCTCTCGCGGCAGCTCTCCTCGCCCGTTGCGCTCGCATACCTCGGCGACATCGTAGGGGCGCGCGACCACTTCTTCGGCATCGCCGAGGGCGTGCCCGGCATCGAGGTCATCGACGAGCGGACGATCCGCTTCACCCTCGACGCGCCCAAGCCCTACTTCCTCGCGAAGCTCACCTACCCGACCGCGTTTGTCCTCGACCGTGAGCAGGTGGAGAACAACCCGCGCAACTGGACACGCCAGCCGAACGGCACGGGGCCGTACCGCCTCGCGGAGTGGCGACTCGGTGAGCGCATCGTGCTGAGGGCGAACGAGAACTACCATTTTGGCACGCCCCCTGTGCGCGAAGTGCTGTACCAGCTCTCCGGCGGCTCGGCGCTGACCCGCTTCGAGAACGGCGAACTCGACGTCGCGCCGGTCTCGATCAACGACATCGAACGTGCGCGAGATCCGAACAGTCCGCTGAACCCGCGCTACCAGATCTTCCCGCAGTTCACGATCAGCTACATCGCGTTCAATACGAACGTGCCGCCCTTCGACGATCCGGACGTCCGCCGCGCCCTCGCGCTGTCGATCGACCGCACGCGCATCGCCGAGGTGACCTTCAACAACATGCTCACCCCCGCGACGGGGATCCTCATGCCGCAATTGCCCGGCTACACCGAAGGTGACAAGACGTACCCGTTCGACCCGGAAGCTGCTCGTGAGGCGCTGGCCGCCTCGAGCTACGGCAGTGCCGAGAACCTGCCGCCCATCGTCATGACCGAGGTCGGCGGTGGCGCGGAGGCGCGCATCGACACGCAGGCGTTCCTCGAGCAGTGGCGCACGGAGCTCGGCATCGAGGTGCAGATCCAGCAGACGGACTTCGCGACGTTTCTGGCCGACCAGGACCAGGGCAGGCTCCAGATGTTCAACGCCGGCTGGATCATGGACTACCCCGACCCGGAGTCCATCCTCGATCTCAAGTTCCACAGCGAGTCGTCGCTGAACGACGTCAATTACTCCAACCCGGAGGTCGACCGGCTCCTCGAGGAAGCGCGCGTCGAGCCAAACCCGGAAGCGCGCATGCAGCTGTACCAGCAGGCCGAGGAGATCATCGTCGAGGAGGCGGCCTGGCTGCCGCTGTACTTCTCGCAGGCGCACGTGGTCGTGAACGAGGCGGTCCAGAACTGGTTCGAGCCGCCGATCGTCCTGCCGCGACTGCGCTATATAGAGGTCAACCGCTAGAGGCGCGACGCACGAGGCCTCGCGCGATCCGCCGCGAGCGAGGGACCGGACGATGGCCGCCTACGTGCTCCGACGACTGGCGTGGCTGCCCTTCGTCCTGCTGATCGTCTCGTTCCTCACGTTCACGATCGCCCGCTTCGGGCCGGGTGACCCTGTCTCGGTCGCCGCGGGCCAGCACCGCGACCCCGAGGTCCTCGAACGGGTGCGGGCCGAGCGCGGCCTCGATGGGTCGCTGTTCGAGCAGTATGGACGCTGGCTGGGCGGCGCCGTGCGTGGCGACTTCGGCGAGTCGTTCCTGCAACAGGGCTACACGGTCGCGGAGCTGATCTTCCCGAAGATGTGGATCTCGGCGCAGCTTGGGCTGCTCGCCGTGTTCGTGGTCTTCGCCCTCGGGATCCCGCTCGGCATCATCGCCGCGCGTTTCGCCGGCACGTGGATCGACCCCGTGTTGATCTCGACGTTGCTCTTCATCCAGGCCATCCCCGGCATCGTTGCGATTCCGCCGTTGCTGTGGCTGTTCGCGATCCGGCTGCAGCTGCTGCCGGTCGGCGGCTGGGACGGGATCTTCGACATCTGGTGGATCCAGGGTGTGATCGCGATCCCCATCCCGGACCCGCACCTCTACATCCCGGTCCTCGTCATGAGCCTACCCGGGCTCGCTGGCGTCGCGAGGCTGGTCCGCATCACGGCGCTCGAGGTGCAGCACGAGGACTACGTCCGCACCGCTCGAGCGAAGGGCGTACCGGAGAGCCTGGTGCAGATGCGGCACGTGCTGCCGAACTCGCTGCTGCCGATCGTGACGGTCGTCGGCTTCGCGCTGGTCGGCATCCTCGAGGGTGCGTTCTTCACGGAGACGCTGCTGGGCATCCCCGGCATCGGCCGCTTCACCTTCGAGGCGGTGGTTAGCCGCGACTACGACGTCATTCTCGCGGTGACCGTGATCGTGTCGGCGGCGTTCGTGTTGATGAACCTGCTCGTCGAGCTGACCTACGCGTGGATCGACCCGCGTATCCGTCTCGGAGAGTCGGCGCAGACGTGACGACGCAGGTGGCGGAGGCCACGGGCGAGGTGCCCGAGGACGCTGGCTACAGCCCCTCGAGGCAGCTGTGGGTGCGGCTCCGCCGGAAGCGTATCGCGATGGCTGCACTCGCGGTCATTGCGATCATCTACGGGGCGGGCCTCTTCGCGAACGTCCTCGCGCCGTACTCGTACACGGCACAGAACCTCGACCGTGGCCTCGAGGGGCCCAGCGCCGACTACTGGCTGGGCACCGACCGTCTCGGCCGCGACATGCTGAGCCGTGTGATGTACTCGGCGAGGACAACGCTGATCGTGACCGCTGCCGTAGTGTTCAGCGGCACGTTCGTCCTCGGCAACACGCTCGGCCTGCTCGCGGGCTATCGAGGCGGCTGGGTGGACGCCGTGATCATGAGGGCGGGCGACGTGTTCGCCTCGCTGCCCGGCCTGCCGATGCTCATCCTGATCAACGCCACCTTCTCGCCGCGGGTGATCTCCGCGGTGCGCTGGCTCGAGGACAACACCTTCATCAGCGGCCTGGTCTCGTCGGGCGCGGCCTCGTACCTCACGGTGTTCCTCGCGCTCTCGCTGTTCTCGTGGGTGGGGACGGCGCGCATCATCCGGGCGCAGGTGCTGAAGGAGCGCGAGCGCGAATTCGTGCTAGCCGCGCGCGCGATGGGCGCCTCGCAGTTCCGGATCATCACCCGCCACCTCCTCCCGAACGTCGCGAACCTGATCATCCTCTCGGTCTCGGCGACCCTCGGAGCCGTCGCCGGTTCGGAAATCCTCCTGAGCTGGTTCGGCGTCGGGGTGCAGCCCCCGGCGGCCTCGTTTGGTGCGATGATCTTCGAGGGATCGGGTGCACGGACGTTCCAGACGAATCCGCACCTGCTGCTCGTTCCGGCGTTCTTTGTGACGGCACTGATGTTTGCCTTTAACCTGCTAGGAGATGCGATCAACGATGCCGTTCGCGGTCGTTGAGTCGCGTCATCAAGAGGTGCGGGAACAGGCCGTGCGAGGGCCGCGTTTTCGCTGAAGTCCGAGCCGGGACCGGCTGCTATACTCCGATCACGCGCCTGAGCAGTAAGGGTTCGACGTGGTAGTCACGACTGAACGGTTGCCTCGCTCGCTCGTCTCGCTCCAGTTCGAGGTGGAGCCCGAGCGAGTGGAAGCTTCGATGGAGAAGGCTGCGAAGCGCGTCGCTTCGCAGGTACGCATTCCCGGGTTTCGCCCAGGCAAAGCGCCGCGAGCCATCGTGGAGCGCACCGTCGGCCGTCCCGCCCTGCTCCAGGAGGCGCTCGAGGACCTGCTGCCGGCCCTCTACAACGAGGTGATCGACTCCGAGGAGATCGATCCGATCGATCAGCCGGAGTTCGACCTCGAGTCGATGGAGCCGCTGATCGTGCGGGCCAAGGTGCCGGTGCGCCCCACGGTGACTCTCAACGACTACCAGTCGCTCCGCGCGCCAAAGCCGGAAACCGAGGCGGACCCAGAGCAGATCGAAGAAACGTTCACCAACCTCCGCCGCCGCTTCGCGACCCTCGAGCCCGTTGACCGCGCGGTCGATTGGGACGACACCGTGCGCGCCGACGTGCGCGTCCAGGTCGAGGGACAGGGCGAGCCGCACGTCGAGGAGGACGCGGAGTTCCGCGTCGGGCGCGACACGGTGGTGTCGCTGCCGGGCTTCCTCGACCGGCTGATCGGCCTCGAGCGCGGCGGACCGTACGAGATCTCGTACAACCTGCCCGATGACTTCGAGGCGACCGACCTTGCTGGCAAGCAGGTGGACTACACGGTCACGCTGCACGAGGTGAAGCAAGAAATCCTGCCCGAGCTCGATGACGAGTTCGCGGAATCCCTCGACGATGGGTTCGACAGCCTTGAGGCACTGCGCGAGCGCGTCGAGCGGGACGTCCGCGCGACCGTGGAGCAGCAGGCGATGGCGTCCTACCACGACGAGATCGTGGACCTGCTCGTCGCCTCCGCCGAGATGGACTATCCCGAGGTGCTCGTCGAGCGGGAGATCGATCGTCTGATCGACCAGCAGTCCAACCACGCCTCGCACACTGAGGAGGGGTTGAACCGCTGGCTGCAGATCACCGGCCGCACGCTCGAGCAGGTCAGAGACGAGCTCCGCTCTCAGGCCGACCTCAACGTGCGACGCGCGCTCGTCATCGGCGAGTTTGTTCGAGCCGAGAACCTCGAGGTCACCGACGAGCAGATCGACGAACGGCTGGACCGCCTCGTGACCGACATGATCGGCACCGAGGCAACCGAGGAGCAGCGCGGGCAGATTCGCGACCTGTTGAACACGGAGTCGGGCCGCGCGCAGCTGCGGAGCGATCTCATCACCCAGACAGCGCTGGACCGGCTTGTCGAGATCACCTCGCAGCCGGACGAGGGCACAGCAGAGCGCGCGCGCGGGACTCGTCGCCGCCGCGGTCGCGCACAAGCCGAGGACTCGGATGCCGAGGCCACGGATGGAGCCGACGAGGCAGACGCCGCGGAGGAGACCGCAACCGGTGCCGAGGCAGCGGAGGCGGCGTCCGAGGGCGATTCGGAATCAGGGGAGTAGCGCGGCGGCTGTCCGCCTGGAAACGGGACTTCGTGAATCCTTCGCACTTCACTCCAAGCAACATCGTGCCGATGGTTGTAGAGCAGACCGCGCGCGGCGAGCGCGCGTATGACATCTTCTCGTTGCTGCTAAAAGAGCGGATCGTCTTCCTGGGCACTCCAATCGACGACCAGGTGGCGAACGTGATTGTCGCGCAGTTGCTGTTCCTCGCCCGCGAGGATCCGGACCGCGACATCCAGATGTACATCAACTCGCCCGGCGGCGTTATTCCGTCCGGGCTGGCGATCTACGACACCATGAACCTGATCGCGCCGGATGTGTCGACCATCGCGGTCGGTCAGACGGCGTCGATGGGCTCGGTGCTGCTGACCTCGGGCGCCAAGGGCAAGCGCTACGCGCTCCCGAACGCGACCGTGCACATGCACCAGGCGCTGGGCGGTGCTCGCGGGCAGGCGTCCGACATCGAGATCGCCGCGCGCGAGATCCTGCGCGAGAACGAGATCATTCGTCAGATCCTGACGAAGAACACCGGCCAGCCCGTGGAGAAGATCACGCGGGACTTCGACCGCGACTTCTACATGAGCGCCGAGGAGGCGAAGGCCTACGGCATGGTCGACGAGATCCTTGAGCCGCAAGCGGCGGCAGTCGGCGTCTAACCGCGGGCGGGCGCGCGGCAACCCCGCGCGCCCAGCCAGCAGTGCTCCTGGAGGGAACGAGCGCAGATGGCCGGTACCACCACCCGCGGCAGGGGCGTTCAGTATCACTGCTCGTTCTGTGGGAAGAATCAGGACGCGGTCAAGCGCCTGATCGCCGGGCCGGGCGCCGTCTACATCTGCGACGAGTGCGTCGAGCTCTGCCAGGAGATCATCAACGAGGAGGCGCAGGGCGCCCGCACAGGCGCTCGCACGGACAGCCGTCTCGTCAAGACACCGCAGGAGTTGGTGAAGCGCCTCGACGAGTACATCGTCGGCCAGGAGCGCACCAAGCGCGTCCTATCGGTGGCGGTCTACAACCACTACAAGCGTATCGAGGCGCCGCCGCAGGCGGATGTCGAACTCGAGAAGTCGAACATCCTGCTCATCGGCCCGACGGGTACCGGCAAGACCGCGTTTGCGAGGACGCTCGCACGCGTCCTCGACGTGCCGTTCTCGATCGCCGACGCCACCGCGCTCACCGAGGCAGGCTACGTCGGCGAGGACGTCGAGAACATCCTCCTGCACCTGATCCAGGCGGCGGATTTCGACATCCAGAAGGCCGAGCGGGGCATCGTCTACATCGACGAGATCGACAAGATCGCCCGCAAGAGTGACAACCCGTCGATTACACGCGATGTCTCGGGCGAGGGTGTCCAGCAGGCGCTCCTCAAGATCATCGAGGGCTCGACGGCGAGCGTGCCGCCTCAGGGCGGCCGCAAGCACCCGCACCAGGACTTCATCCAGATCGACACGACGAACATCCTGTTCATCGTGGGTGGTGCCTTCGAGGGCCTCGATCAGGTGGTCGCGAAGCGCATCGGCGCTGGCCAGCGACGCCTCGGCTTCGGTGCGGTCGAGCACTCTCAGGCCAAGGCGGAGCGCGCCGAGATGCTGCAGCACGTCACGCACGACGACCTGCTGCAGTTCGGACTCATCCCGGAATTCGTCGGTCGCCTGCCCGTCGTCTCGACGCTCGACCCGCTCGACGTCGACATGATGATGCAGATCCTGACGCGTCCGAAGAACGCGATCGCCAAGCAGTTCCAGCGCATGTTCCACCTCGACAACGTCGAGCTGGTGTTCACGGACGAGGCCCTGCGCGCCATCGCGGAGGAGTCCATCTTGATGAAGACCGGCGCGCGCGGCCTGCGCACGGTCGTCGAGGACCTGCTGCTGGACGTGATGTTCGACGTGCCGTCGCGCAAGGACATCGTGAAGTGCGTGGTCTCCGAGGAGACCGTGAAGCACCGCAAGCGTCCGCTCCTCGTCACCAAGTCCGGCCAGACCCTCGACGAGACCGGCCAGCTCCTCCCGATGACCGAGGTCCAGGAGTCCGCCTGAGCCCCTTGTTCTCCTCTCCCCTCGTGGGAGAGGGTCGGGGTGGGGGGCGCGTCCCAACCTTCCCATTCCGCTCGCCCTGAGCGCGTCGAAGGGCGTTCCCCGGTCCGAGTCGGAACGTGCTTCGACAAGCTCAGCACGAATGGAGACGGATCACGCGCCCTTTGGCGAGCGCTCAGATCGGGTATAGCGATCTGAGCACGCCAGTCGGCAACATCCCGGGCCCCGGTGCTATCCTCCACGGCACGATGACCCCGACAGCCTCACCTTCGACTGCTTCCACGGGCGCCTCCGGGCGCCCGCGCCGCGTCCGGCTCGATCAGTTGCTGGTCGAGCGCGGGCTCGTATCGAGCCGTGAACGCGCGCGCGCCCTGATCCTCGCCCGCGAGGTGGAGGTCGACGGCAACGTCGCTCTCCGCGCCGCAGCCCCCACACCGGAGGACGCACGCCTCGAGGTGCGTGCCGCGCAGCGCTTCGTCAGCCGCGGCGGCGAAAAGCTCGAGGGCGCGCTCGAGAGGACAGGCATCGACGTGACAGGGTTGCGCTGCCTCGATGCGGGCGCGTCGACGGGAGGGTTCACGGACTGCCTGCTCCAGCGTGGCGCTGCCGAGGTCGTCGCGGTCGACGTTGGGTATGGGCAGCTCGCGAGCATGTTGCGCGACGATCCGCGCGTCGAGGTCCGCGAGCGCACGAACGTGCGCGGCCTCGAACCCCTCGATCCGCCCGCGGACCTTGCGGTGATCGATGTGTCCTTCATCTCCCTGAGGGCGGTGCTTCCCGCCATCGTCGCGAGCGTGCGGCCGGGTGGCGACGTGCTGGCGATGGTGAAGCCGCAGTTCGAGGCACAGCGTGACGAGGTGGGGAAGGGCGGTGTCGTTCGGGACCCGCTGGTGCATGCTTCGGCGGTCGCACATGTCGCGCTGTGGGCCATCGACGCCGGGCTGCGGGTGCGCGGCGTCGTGCGATCGCCGCTCCTGGGGCCCAGCGGCAACCGCGAGTTCTTCCTCTGGCTGCGGCTCCCACGATGACGCCCGCAAGCCGCGGCCGGCGGCCGAAACGTGTTGGCTTCATCTATCACCCCTCCCTCGACGGCGCCGCCGAACTGACGGGCCGCCTCGCGGCGGTCGCCTCCGAGGGCAGTCGCGCCTCGACCTGGATTGCGCCGCTGAACTGGGACTCAATGAACGGCCACCTCGCGGACGCCGTGGCGGGCACAGACCTGGTGGTGTGCGTCGGGGGCGACGGGACGGTGCTGCACACCTCGGCGCTCGTTGCGGGCACCGGCATCCCGATCCTCGCCGTGCGTATGGGCCGGCTCGGATTCCTGAGCGAGGCCACGGAGAGCGAGGCCGAGGCGGTGCTTCGCCTCGCGATGGCGGGCACGGGCCGAATCGAGCAGCGCTCGATGGTCGAGGCGACGATCGGCGGGCGTGCGCCGGTTCACGCGCTCAACGACGTCGTCATCGGGCGCAGCACGCTGGGCCGCACCATCTCGGTGGTCGCGCGTATCGATGGTGTGCTGCTCGCCGAGTACCGCGCGGACGCCATCATCATCGCGAGTGCCACCGGCTCTACCGGCTACGGTCTTTCGGTCGGGGGCCCGGTCCTCCATCCGACGTCCCGCGATCTGCTGCTGATTCCAGTCGCTCCGCACCTGTCGCGCTCAAACGGCCTCGTGCTGCCGGGGGAGGTCCACCTCTCGCTGAGCGTGGAGCGCGGGTTCGGAGCGGTCATGACGGTCGACGGAGGCCTCGAGCAGCCGATCGAAGACGGGGCGGTTGTGCATGTCGCACGGTCGAGCAAGACCGTCTCGTTCATCCGCGTGGGGGAGCCGGCGCAGTTCTACGCCAACGTAGCGCGCCGCCTGGGCTGGCTCCGCGCCGACTATGAGCCGCACGGTGGCGACAGCGGCTCGTAGAAGGTTGCTCGGCCGGGGCCGCCGCGACCTGCCGTTGGGCCCGTCCGCGAGCCTCAATAACGCGACTGAGCACGGTCCGGCCGGCGGCGGTATCCTTGTCTCCACTATGACCTCCGGCACGCCTTCACACTCACCTCCAGAGGTCCGCGTCGAGCGCGCGACCGTGCACGACGCCGAGCAGATCGCTGCGCTGATCAACTTCTGGGCGGCGCAGGGCCAGATGCTGCCGCGGACCCTGGGCGAGACCTACGAGAACCTGCGCGACTTCTTCGTCGTGCGGAACACCAACGGCGAAGTGGTGGCGTGCACCGCGCTGCATATCACCTGGGCCGACCTGGCCGAGGTGAAGTCGCTCGCCGTGCGCGAGGACCAGCAGTCCGGCGGATTTGGCAGTGCGCTGGTGCGGGCATGCATCGAGGAGGGGCGGGCTCTGGGGCTGTCGCAGCTCTTCGCGCTGACTTACCGCCCCGGGTTCTTCGAGCGGCTCGGATTCATGCAGGCGGACGTGATGAACCTGCCGCGAAAGGTCTGGAACGAGTGCTACCGCTGCCCGAAGTTCCCGGGCTGCGAAGAGATCGCGATGACGCTCGACCTTGTGACTGCGTCCGGCGAGGCTGACTCGCGGTGATCGCTCCGATCACCCCCCAGGTCGTCCACTCCGAGGTCCTGGTCAAGAGTTACCCCTTCGACGTGGTCAGCGAACGCCTCCGCTACCCGGATGGCCACACGCTGGAGCGATCGATCGTTCAGCACCCGGGGGCGGTCGCCCTCGTTGCGCTCGACGGCGAGGGACGGTGGCTGCTCGTCCGCCAGTACCGTCATGCCGCGCGGAAGTGGCTGCTCGAGGTGCCCGCGGGGACGCTCGAACCCGGCGAGGCGCCGGACGCGACGGCCGCCCGAGAGCTGCGCGAGGAAACGGGCTTCGCGGCGGACCGCCTCGAACGGCTGGGGGGCACCTGGATGGCGCCCGGCTTCTGCAGCGAGTTCATCCACTTCTACCTCGCGACCGGCCTGCGGCCCGACCCGCTGCCGCAGGACGAGGACGAGAACCTATCGGAGCCGATCGCGCTCACGTTGGACGAGGTATGGGCGGCCATCGCGCGGGGCGAGATCGAGGACGCGAAGACCGTTGTCGCGGCTGCGCTGTTCCAGCAGCGCGAGAACACCGCACCGAACGCTTGACCGTGCTTGCCTGTAGGGGGAAAGTCTCGCTGGGCGTGAGCACGCCCATCCGAGTGTAGAACGGACAGGCGATTCAGATGGCCCAGGCGGCAGGACCAACGCGTGCGCGCTCCCCCGAGGCGATCGAGCGTCGATACGGCAAGACACACCGTGTCGACCGCTGGTGGTTGGAGCCCACCCTCGTCGGCGTCGGCCTCCTCCTGTTCGTGATCTACACGTCGTTCTCGGCGTTCGCCGGCGACTACTGGCCGTTCGAGGCGGGCGTCGTGGATGGCCACGCGACCTATTTGTCGCCGTACTTCGAACCGCTGATCCGGGTTCCGGGTATGCCTGCGTGGTTCTCCCCGGCAATCTGGATCCTCTGGGCACCGCTCTCGTTCCGCGTCACCTGTTACTACTACCGGCGCGCCTACTATCGCTCGTACTTCCTCAGCCCTCCTGCCTGTGCGGTCGCCGAGCCGGCGAGTAAGTACACGGGCGAGCGCGACTTCCCGTTGGTGCTGCAGAACCTGCACCGTTACGCGATGTACGTCGCGCTGCTGTTCCCGCCGATGCTCTTCTTCGGCGCGGTCAAGTCCTTCTGGTTGGGCGGGGACATCGGCGGCGAGTTCGGGATCGGCCTCGGCTCGGTCATCCTCATGACCAACGCCTTCCTGCTCACCATGTACACGATTGGCTGCCATTCGTTCCGGCACTTCGTGGCGGGCGGGCTCAACCAGTTCTCACGCACCCCCTTCCGCCGGGTCCGGCACCAGCTCTGGGAGCTGTTCACCATCGCCAACGAACGCCACCGCTTCTGGGCTTGGGTCAGCCTGATCGGCGTTGCCCTGACGGACCTCTACATTCGCCTGGTCGCGAACGGCAACATCACCGACCCGAACACCTGGAGCGCGTTCTAGACTTCGCGCTGGCGTGCAGGGCGGAGCCTGAGAGGGACTCATGGCCGAGTACGAGACACACGATTACGACGTCCTCGTGATCGGTGCGGGCGGCGCCGGCCTGCGTGCCGCCATCGAGGCGTCCGCCCTTGGCGCGAAGACGGCGATCGTCTGCAAGTCGCTGCTGGGGAAGGCGCACACCGTGATGGCCGAGGGCGGCATCGCCGCTGCGCTCGGCAACGTCTATCCCGAGGACAACTGGCAGGTCCACTTCCGCGACACGATGCGCGGCGGCAAGTTCCTCAACAACTGGCGCATGGCCCAACTCCACGCGCAGGAGGCTCCCGATCGCGTGCGCGAGCTCGAGGAGTGGGGTGCGCTGTTCGATCGGACCCCGGACGGCCGCATCCTCCAGCGCGACTTCGGTGGTCACCGCTACGCGCGCCTCGCGCACGTCGGCGACCGTACGGGCCTCGAGATGATCCGCACCCTCCAGCAGCACGCCGTCCACCGCGGGATGGACGTGTTCATGGAGTGCACGGTCACCCGCCTCCTGAAGGACGGCGAGCGCATCAGCGGCGCCTTCGGCTACTGGCGTGAGAGCGGCAGGTTCATCCTCTTCCGGGCGAAGGCCGTCGTCCTCGCCACGGGCGGCATCGGCAAGATGTACGCCATTACCTCGAACTCCTGGGAATACACCGCCGATGGGCAGGCCCTCGCAGCCCGCGCCGGCGCCGACCTGATGGACATGGAGTTCATCCAGTTCCACCCGACCGGTATGGTGTGGCCACCCTCCGTGCGCGGCATCCTCGTGACCGAGGGCGTGCGCGGCGACGGCGGCACGCTGCGCAACTCCGACGGCAAGCGCTTCATGTTCGAGTACATCCCCCCGATGTTCGCCTCCGAGACGGCCGACACGGAGGAGGAAGCCGATCGGTGGTACAACGACAAGGTCAGCGCGCGGCGCACGCCGGACCTCCTCCCGCGCGACGAGGTGGCGCGCGCCATCCACGCCGAAGTGCGCGCCGGGCGCGGCAGTCCCCACGGCGGCGTCTTCCTCGACATCGCCTCGAGGCGCGACCCGGAGTACATCAAGCGCCGCCTGCCGAGCATGTACCACCAGTTCAAGGAACTGGCGGACGTCGACATCACGACGGAGCCGATGGAAGTCGGGCCGACGTGCCACTACATGATGGGCGGCGTCCGTGTGGACGCGGACACCGCGGCGTCGACCGTGCCGGGGCTGTACGCGGCCGGCGAAGCAGCGGCGGGACTCCACGGCTCGAACCGCCTTGGCGGCAACTCGCTGTCGGACCTGCTCGTGTTCGGTCGGCGGGCCGGGCAGTACGCAGCCGAGTACGCGCTCGGCCTGTCGTCGGCGCCTGAAGTTTCGAACGCAGAGGTGGATGAGCTCGCAGCCTCCGCCATCCAGCCATTCGACAACAACGGCGACGAGAATCCGTACACCATCCAGCGCGACCTGCAGCAGACGATGCACGAACTCGTCGGCATCATCCGCGTCGAGGAAGACCTCAAGCTCGCGCTCCAGAAGATCGACGAGTACAAGGAACGCCGCAAGCGCGTCCGTGTCGAAGGGCACCGCCAGTACAACCCCGGCTGGCACCTGACACTCGACCTCGACTCGATGCTGCTGTCCGCGGAGGCCACGACGCTGTCAGCGATCGAGCGCAAGGAGAGCCGGGGCGGGCACACGCGCAACGACTTCCCGGGGCCGACCGACGAATTGGGCAAGGTGAACGTCGTCTCGCGTCTCGCCGAGAACGGTGCGATCACGATCAACCAGGAGCCGCTGCCGGAGATGCCGGCGGAGTTGCGGCTCCTCTTCGAGGAGGGCTAGCCATGCCGTCGGTACACCTCAAGATCTGGCGCGGCGAGGACGACGGCGAATACCAGGAGTACGACGTCGAATACGAGGAGGGCATGGTCATCCTCGATGTCGTGCATCGCCTCCAGGCGACGCAGACACCGGACCTGGCCGTGCGCTGGAACTGCAAGGCCGGCAAGTGCGGCTCCTGCTCCGCGGAGATCAACGGCAAGCCGAAACTGATGTGCATGACCCGGATGAACAACTTCATCCCGGGCGAGACCATCACCATCGCACCGCTCAAGACGTACCCTCTCATCCGCGACCTCGTGACCGACGTCTCGTACAACTACGAGATCGCGAAGACGATCCCAGAGCTGCGACTTGCGCCACGCGAGGCTGACGGTACCCATCGCATGGGCCAGATGGACATCGAGCGGGGCCAGGAGTTCCGCAAGTGCATCGAGTGCTTCCTCTGCATGGACGTGTGTCACGTCATCCGTGACCACGAGGAGAACAAGACGGAGTTCGCAGGACCGCGCTTCTTCATCCGTCTTGCCGAGGTCGCGATGCACCCCCTCGACACGAACACCAAGGAGTCGACCGTCTCGGCCGATTACGGTCTGGCATACTGCAACATCACCAAGTGCTGCACCGAGGTCTGCCCTGAGGGCATCCACATCACCGACAACGGCATCATCCCGTTGAAGGAGCGCGCGATGGACCTCAAGGACCCGGTGCGCATCCTCGGGCGAAAGTTGTTCGGTAGGGGCTAGGCGCCCGACGAACGGTCGTCGGCGCGTTTCACGGGGGAAAGCGTCGATGCCGGTCTACGAGATCCTGCTCTGGTTCCACGTGACGTTCGCCGTCCTCTGGGTCGGAGGCGTCGTCCTGCTGAACATCCTCGCCTTCATGGCGCAACAGTCCAACAGCGACGAGCAGCTCGCCTACATCGGCCGCAAGGCGGAGGTCCTCGGCCTGCGCTACTTCACGCCCATTGCGCTCCTGGTGGTCATCGGCGGCGCCGGGCTGACGGTCGAGGGGCCCTGGCAGTTCGGGGACGCGTGGATCTCGGCGTCTCTCGGCATGTACCTGGTGTCGTTCCTGCTGGGAGCGGTCTACCTCGGACCGCGGGGCGGGACGATCGGGAAGGCCATCGAGACCGCTGGAGGGCGCGTGACCCCGGCCGTGCGCCCAGCGCTGGACCGGCTACTCCTCATCGCCCGGCTCGACGCGGTGATCCTCCTCGGGATCGTCTTCCTCATGACGACGAAGCCAGGGTCGTAGTCCGTCCCCGTCGGCTACGGGAACGCAGGCGGCGCGTCGAGGAACATCCTCGCTCTCGCTGCCTCAGGGCTCGCACGGCGCGGGTTCAACGGCGCCTGGAACGGAGCGCTTCTTGACCCTCGACGAGGCCTTGCTCTGGCTCCATGTCACGTTCTCCTCGCTGTGGGTCGGAGGAGCGGTCCTCCTGACGGTGCTTTCGACTGTCGCTCAGCGCTCCAACGATGCAGGACGCGTGGCCTCGGCGGTCGCGACTGCCGAGGCGTTCGGCGGCCGCTACTTCGGGCCCATCGGCATGCTCGTCGTACTGCTTGGAGTCTGCCTCGTGATCGAGGGCACGTGGTCCTTCGGCGACGCGTGGATCTCGGCATCGCTCGGTTTGGTTGTTGTCTCAATCCTGATCGGCGCGGTCTTCCTGAGCAGAGAGACCGTGCGGGCCACGGAAGCGCTGGCGGGCGCCAGGGACGCGATGAGCATCGAAGCCCGAGCGGCGGTGAACCGCATCGTTGTCGTCTCATGGGTCGATACTGCGATCCTGCTCGCGGTCATTTTTCTCATGACCACGAAGCCGGGGGCGTAGCCCCGCCCCATACCGACTGAAAGCGAAGCGGCACCCTTCTGGGTGCCGCTTTTTCGATCTGTGGAAGCGAGACCCTATGGGTGAGTCATCTCCTCGGGGCGGACCCACTCGTCGTACTGCTCACTTGTGACATAACCCATCGCCAGCGCAGCGTCCTTCAGGGTCGTGCCCTCGTGGTGGGCGTGGTGCGCGATGGCTGCGGCCTTGTCATAACCGATGTGCGGGCTCAGTGCCGTGACCAGCATCAGCGAGGAGCGCATCAGTTCGCCGATCCGCTCTTCGTTCGCCTCGATGCCGGCCACCATGTTGTCGGTGAACGAGCGGGCGGCGTCGCCAAGCAGCCGGATGCTCTGCAGCGTGTTGTGGACGATGACCGGCTTGAACACGTTCAGCTCGAAGTGGCCGGTCGCGCCACCGATGTTCACCGAGACATCGTTTCCGATGACCTGCGCGCAGACCATCGTCAGCGCCTCGGCCTGCGTCGGGTTCACCTTGCCCGGCATGATCGAGGAGCCCGGCTCGTTCTCGGGGAGACGCAACTCGCCGAGGCCGGCGCGCGGCCCCGAGCCGAGGAAGCGGATGTCGTTCGCGATCTTCATCAGGCTCGCGGCGATCGTTTTCAGCTGACCCGACAGTTCGACCTGCGCGTCGTGCGCGGCCAGTGACTCGAACTTGTTGGGCGCCGTCACGAACGGCAGGCCGGTGAGCGCGCTGATCTCGGCGGCGATGCGCTCGCCGAACTCGGGGTGCGCGTTGAGTCCCGTGCCGACGGCGGTTCCGCCGAGGGCGAGTTCGTAGAGCCTCGGGAGGGTGCTCTCGGCGCGAAGGAGGCCGTAGCGCACCTGCTGGACGTAACCGGAGAACTCCTGGCCCAGGGTCAACGGCGTTGCGTCCATCAGGTGCGTACGGCCGATCTTCACGATGCCGGTGAAGGCCTCGGCCTTTGCCTCGAGCCCCCGCCGCAGGTGCTCGAGCCCGGGAACCAGATGGTGGACCACCTGCTCCGCCGTCGCCACCGACATCGCACCAGGGAACACGTCGTTCGATGACTGCGACATGTTCACGTGGTCGTTGGGGTGAATCGGGTCCTTGGACCCGCGCGTACCGCCGAGGATCTCGATCGCTCGGTTCGAGATCACCTCGTTGGCGTTCATGTTCGTCTGGGTACCGGAGCCCGTCTGCCAGACAACGAGCGGGAACTGGTCGTCGAGCTTGCCGTCGATGACCTCCTGCGCCGCCTGCCGGATGGCGTCGGCCCGCGTCGCGTCGAGCTTGCCGAGCTGTTCGTTCACGGTCGCCGCGGCGTGCTTCACGATGCCGAGCGCGCGGATGATCGGCTTCGGCATCCGCTCCTCGCCGATGCGGAAGTTCTCGATCGAGCGCTGCGTCTGCGCGCCCCAGTACGCCTCGGCGGGCACCTCGATGGGGCCGAAGCTGTCGGTTTCTGTACGGGTCTGCTGCTCCGTGCCGGTCATGCCGCTACTCCTTCGGCGTGGCGGCGACCAGCTCGAGGACGGCCTCGCCCGCCGCCTTCATGCCGGCCAGTTCGTCGTCCGCCAGCACGATCTCGTGGATGGCCTCGACGCCGCCCGCTCCGAGGGTGACCGGCGCACCGACGTACGCATCGTTGATGCCGTACTGGCCCTTGAGCAGAGTGCAGCAGGGAAGGATGCGCTTCTCGTCGCGGAGGATGGCATCGACCATCTCGAGGGTGGCGGCCGCCGGCGCGACGAACGCGCTGCCGGTCTTGAGCAACTCGACGATCTCGGCACCGCCCCGCTTCGCACGGTTGGCGACGGTCTCGATGCGGTCCGCAGGCAGGAGCTTCGCGAGCGGGACTCCGCCGACCGTGGCGTTCGAGACGATCGGGACCATCGTGGCCTCGGTGTGACCGCCGAGTACCCACGCCGAGACGTCACGCACGGAGGCGCCAGTCTCCATCGCGATGAACGTGCGGTAGCGCCCGCTGTCGAGCATCCCGCCCTGGCCGACCACCTTCTCTGGCGGCAGCCCGGAGACCTCGAGGGCGACGTGGCACATCGCGTCCATCGGGTTTGCGAAGATCACGAAGACCGCGTTCGGCGAGTGCTTCACCGCGTTGCCAACGACGCTCCGGACGATGCCGGCGTTCGTGCCGAGCAGGTCCTCTCGCGTCATGCCGGGCTTGCGCGCGACGCCCGAGGTGACCACGACGACATCGGAGTTAGCCGTGTCGGCCCAGTCGTTCGTCCCGGTGACGGTGCTCGAGAAGTCGAGCCAGGGGCCAGCCTCGGCGATGTCGAGCGCCTTGCCCTGGGGCAGCCCCTCGACGATGTCCATCAGCACGACGTCGGCGTAACCGCGGGCAGCCATGAGCTGGGCCATCGTGCCGCCGGTGTTGCCGGCCCCGACGAAGGTGACCTTCTTACGCAGAGCGCATCTCCTCCACTACAGCAGCAGGCCAGCGCGAGGCGCGGAGGCATCCGGCGCGCGCAGTCCTGCGAGGGGTGCGCCTCGGCGCGCTGGGCGCCGAGGCACGTTGAGGTTCGTTCCCCGTCGCGCAATCGCGACGGTGTGTCCGCTAGGAAGCCATCTCCCGCTGCAGCCCGGCGTCGAGCGCATCGAGGAACTGGTTCGTGGTCAGCCACGGGTGGTCCGGGCTGATCAGGATCGCGAGGTCCTTCGTCATCTGACCGCCCTCGACGGTCGCGACGCAGACGCGCTCGAGGGTCTCCGAGAACGCGCGCAGGTCGTCGTTGCCGTCGAGCTTGGCGCGGTGCGCGAGGCCGCGCGTCCACGCGAAGATCGAGGCGATCGGGTTGGTCGAGGTCTCCTCGCCGCGCTGGTGAGCGCGGTAGTGGCGCGTCACGGTGCCGTGCGCCGCCTCGGCCTCGACGGTCTGCCCGTCCGGCGTGACGAGGACGGACGACATCATGCCGAGCGAGCCGAAGCCCTGCGCCACGATGTCCGACTGCACGTCACCGTCGTAGTTCTTGCACGCCCAGACGATGCCGCCGCTCCACTTGAGGACCTGCGCGACCATGTCGTCGATCAGGCGGTGTTCGTAGGTCATGCCCTTGGCGGCGAACTCGCTGGCGAACTCGGCGTCGAACGTCTCCTGGAAGATGTCCATGAAGCGGCCGTCGTACGCCTTGAGGATGGTGTTCTTCGTCGAGAGGTAGAGTGGCCAGCCGCGGCTGAGCGCGTAGTTCATGCAGGAGCGGGCGAACCCGCGGATCGACTCGTCGAGGTTGTACATGCCCATGGCGATGCCGGAGTCCTCGAACTCCATGACCTCGTACTCGATCGGCTCACCGCCGCCGGCGGGCGTGAAGCGCATCGTGAGGGTGCCAGGCCCCGGGACCTTGAAGTCGGTGGCGCGGTATTGGTCGCCGTGGGCGTGACGGCCGATGACGATGGGCTGTGTCCAGCCGGGCACAAGCCTCGGCACGTTCGAGCAGATGATCGGCTCGCGGAAGACCGTGCCGCCGATGATGTTGCGGATCGTCCCGTTCGGCGACTTCCACATCTGCTTGAGGTTGAACTCGGCGACGCGCGCTTCGTCAGGGGTGATCGTCGCGCACTTCACGCCGACGCCGTACTGCTTGATCGCCTCAGCCGCGTCGACAGTCACCTGGTCGTCGGTGGCGTCGCGGTTCTCCATGCCGAGGTCGTAGTACTTCAGGTCGATGTCGAGGTAGGGGAGGATGAGCTTGTTCTTGATGAAACCCCAGATGATGCGGGTCATCTCGTCCCCGTCGAGCTCGACGACGGGGTTGTCTACCTTGATCTTCGCCATGACGCCTCTCGACTCCTTCGATCGAGGGCCGCGCACCGGTGGCGCGTACCCTGGTTCGGCCCTCTCGTCGAGGTGTGCCGCTCGGCTCCAACCCGCGACTGTCCGTACGGCCGGTCTGGGCCGTGCAGGCCCGTTGGGCCCGGGTGTGAGCGCCCTGCGGGCGGCGTCGCGAATTATACGGGGGATCACAGGATAGGGGGATCGGACACCGCCGGGACCGGGCACCACTGCGGCTCTGCGGCTGTGCCACGTCTCCATTGACGACGCTTCCGCCCGCTGGCAACGTATCGCGCTGACTCCACCGCCACCCACCCAGCCGTGACTACAGGCAGTCTGCCGACCCTCGCGTCGGGGCCGTTGAGGAGGCGAAGCGTGACCGGCGTACGTGTGCTGGCGGGGACTCGGAAGGGTGCGTTCGTCCTCACCTCGGACGGGGCGAGGAAGGAGTGGAAGGTCTCGGGGCCGCACTTCCCGGGCTGGGAGATCTACCACGTGAAGGGGTCCGCGGTGGACCCGAATCGCATCTACGCGGCGCAGAACACCGCGTGGTTCGGGCAGCTGATCCAGCGTTCCGACGACGGCGGCGAGACGTGGGAGCCGGTCGGTAACGACTTCTCGTACGCCACGCCGACCGGCGACCACCTCTGGTACGACGGCACACCGAAGCCGTGGGCGTTCACGCGCGTCTGGCACATCGAGCCGTCGCTCACGGACGCCGACACGGTGTACGCCGGCATCGAGGACGCCGCCATCTTCAAGTCCACCGACGGCGGGAACTCCTGGACGGAGTTGACCGGGCTGCGTACTCACGAGTCCGCGCCGAAGTGGGCGCCCGGCGCGGGCGGGCTCGGGGCCCACACGATCATCCAGGACCCCTCGAACCCCGGCCGGATGTACGTCGCGATCTCGGCGGCGGGCGTCTTCCGCACCGACGACGGCGGCGAGCGGTGGCGGCCGATCAACAAGGGCCTCGTGTCCGAGGGCATCCCCGAGCAGGAGGGCGAGGTCGGGCACTGCGTGCACCGCATCGCGATGCACCCCTCGAGGCCGGACACGCTCTTCATGCAGAAGCACTGGGACGTGATGCGCAGTGACGACGCCGGCGAGACGTGGCACGAGGTCAGCGGCAACTTGCCAGTCGATTTCGGCTTCCCGATCGACGTCCATGCGCACGAGCCCGAAACGATCTACGTGGTCCCGATCACGAGCGACTCCGAGCACTTCCCGCCCGAGGGCAAGCTGCGCGTCTACCGCAGCCGCACCGGGGGCAACGAGTGGGAGCCGTTGACGAAGGGCCTGCCGCAGGAGAACTGCTACGTGAACATCTACCGCGACGCGATGTGCGTCGACCAGATGGACCCGTGCGGCATCTACTTCGGCACGACCGGCGGACAGATCTATGCCTCGTCCGACTCCGGCGATTCGTGGGCGCCGATCGTCCGGGACCTGCCGCCCGTGTACTCGGTCGAGGTGCAGACGCTGCCATGATTCGCGTGGTGCTGCCGCTGCACCTCCGCCGGCTGGCGAAGGTGGACGGCGAGGTGCAGGTCGCCGTCGAGGGCGCGGTGACGCAACGCTCGGTGCTGGACGCGATCGAGCGCGAGTTCCCGGTGCTCGTGGGGACGATTCGCGACCGTGAGACGAAGCGGCGGCGGGACCTCGTGCGGTTCTACGCGTGCGAGGAAGATCTCTCGAACGAGGACCCCGATGACGCGCTACCGGACGCGGTCGCGCGCGGTGTCGAGCCGTACCTCGTCGTCGGAGCGATGGCTGGCGGTTAGCCTCGAATGAGCGCCGGCAGCGCTACAGCGGGATGTTGCTGTGCTTCTTCGCGGGCAGCGTCTCCGCCTTGTTGCGCAACATGTCGAGGGCGTGGGCGACCTTCACGCGCGTGTCCCGTGGGTCGATCACGTCGTCGATGTAGCCCTTGGACGCGGCGATGTAGGGGTGTTCGTACTGCCGCGCGTAGTCCTCGATCAACTCCTGGCGCTTCGCCGCGGGGTCGGGGGCAGTCTGGATCTCGCGGCGGCCGATGATGTTCACCGCCTGTCCGCCACCCATGACGGCGATCGCCGCCCCCGGCCAGGCGTAGTTGATGTCCGCCCCGAGGTGCTTCGAGCCCATCGCGTCGTACGCGCCGCCGAAGCCCTTGCGCGTGATCACGGTGACCTTCGGCACGGTGGCCTCGGCGTAGGCGAAGACGAGCTTTGCGCCGTGCGTGATGATGCCGCCGTACTCCTGCGACACCCCCGGAAGGTAGCCGGGCACGTCGACGAGCGTCACGAGCGGGATGTTAAACGCGTCGCAGAAGCGGACGAAGCGCGCGCCCTTCCGCGAGGAGTCGATGTCGAGGACGCCGCCGAGGTACATCGGCTGGTTGGCGACGATGCCGACGGAGCGGCCGCCGATGCGCGCGAAGCCGACGACGATGTTCTGCGCGAAGTACTCGTGCACCTCCATGAAGTCCCCGTTGTCCACGAGGCGCTCGATCACGTCTCGCATGTCGTAGGGCACGGTCTCGTCGTCGGGGACGATCGACAGGATGTCATCGAGCCGCCGTTCGGCGGGGTCGCCGGTGTCGACGGCAGGCGCATCATCGATGTTGTTCGAGGGGATGAACGAGACGAGGCGCTTCACCTCGTCGATGGTGGCCTCTTCCCCGTCGACGGCGAAGTGCGCGGCGCCGGACTTCGTGGCGTGCGACATCGCACCGCCGAGTTCCTCGAAGGTGGTCTCCTCACCGGTGACGCTCTGGATCACGTCGGGGCCGGTGATGAACATCTGTGAGGTACCGCGGACCATGAAGGTGAAGTCGGTCATGGCAGGCGAGTAGACGGCGCCGCCGGCACACGGTCCCATGATCACGCTGATCTGCGGCACCACGCCCGAGGCGTAGACGTTGCGGAGGAAGACCTCGCCGTAGCCGGCGAGCGACGAGACGCCCTCCTGGATGCGCGCGCCGCCACCGTCGTTCAGACCGATGACCGGCGCGCCGTTCTTCACCGCGAGGTCCATCGTCTTCGCGATCTTGGTGCCCGCGACCTCGCCGAGCGACCCGCCGTAGACGGTGAAGTCCTGCGCAAAGACGTACACGAGCCGGCCGTCGATCTTGCCCCAGCCGGTGACGACGGCGTCACCGTATGCGACGTCGCCGTCCGGGTTGTACTCATCCGCGGCGAGAGCGTCGAACTCTTCGAACGTGCCGGGGTCCACGAGCATCTCGATGCGCTCGCGTGGCGTGTGCTTGCCGCGCTCGTGCTGCTGGTCGATGCGCGCCTGTCCGCCGCCGAGGGCCGCGCGCTCCTTGAACGCCGCCAGGCGCTCCAGCTTTTCCTCATGCGACATGCGCCATCGCTCCCGCTAGCGACGGCTTCGAGGCCGTCGACAAAGTCCTTCGCAAGGCATACCGAGTGATGCGGATGCATCGTGAGTATCCGGCACCCTCGCGGCGTGCGCCACAGGGCGTGAGCGGGCCTACTCCGGCGTCGGAATGATGATCTCTTGCCCGATCTGCAGGTTGTCCAGCTCAGCGACGGTCATGCCGTTGGCCTCGGCGAGCGCATCGATCGTGACCCCGAAGGCGTCCGCGATGGCGAAACCGCTGTCTCCGTCCTGCACGACGTACGTCTGGCCTCCGGGTGGCACGGTGGGGCCGGGCCCGGGGACCTCCGTGGGCTCGGCCGTGGGGGCTGGCTCTTCCGTCGGCTCTGCTGTTGGCTGCGGCTCTTCGGTTGACACCGCTGTCGGCTCGGACGTGGGCTCGGTGGTCGGATCGCTCGGCGGTGTCGAGACGGTTCCGCCAGCGGGGATGAGCAGCTCCTGCCCCGCGAAGATCGTGGCGGCGTCCTCGATGCCGTTTAGCTCCATGATCGCCTCGACCGTCACGCCGAACTGCGCGGCGATCGTCTCGAGCGCGTCGCCCGGCTCGATGACGTAGCTGATCTCGTCGCCAGTCGCGCCGGGGGCGGTCGGCTCCGCGCCTGCTACACCTCCGACGATGATGGGCGAGGGCTCGACGGCATACGGCGTAGCGGTCGGGATAGCGGTCGAGGTCGCCGTGCCTGCCGGCGTCACCGGATCCTCGTCGGCGCATGCTGCAAGGATGGGAGCCGCCAGGAGCACAACGGCAATTCCGGCGAAAGAACGGTTGATTCGCATACGCGCCTCACTGGGAGCGCCGTCATCGTAGCCGCGCGCGTGCGGGTGCGACAAGCGATTCCGTCCGGCGGAAATCAGCCCTCGATGAGCTTTCGCAGCACTGCCGAGCCCGCCTTGAGCATGACGGCGAGGTCGTCGACCGCGACGTTGTCGATATTGTCCAGCGGCGTGTGAATGTTGTTGTCGCCACCGCTGTAGAAGGTGACCGCTGGCACGCCGGCTTCGGCGAAGGGGATATGGTCCGAGCCGGAGAAGCGGCCGAATGAGCCGAGCGGCAACTCCCGACCCGCGAGGGCGGCCACCTCGGAAGCCTCCCGCCCGAGCGAGAGGCTCGGAGTGTCGCCCGAGGTGATGATCTGCGGCTCGGTCAGCTTCGCAGTCATGTCGAAGTTGAGCATGAAGCGCGCGTTGTCGAGGTCGTACGTGTCCACGAACGCCCGCGATCCGAAGAGCCCGATCTCCTCGGCGCCGAACGCGATCGGGCAGAGGCCCGGTGCGCGATGCGTGCGCGCGATCTCGATCATCGTGGCGGTACCCGAGGCGTTGTCGTTCGCGCCGGGTCCCGCCGGCACGGAGTCGTAGTGCGCTCCGAGGTACATCGAGCAGTCCGTGCCGGGCGTGCGGCCCACGACGTTGTGCGATAGGAACGGCTCCGAGGAGCGCACGACCGCGACCCCGACGCTCCCGCCGGCTGCCGCGATCGGGTCGAGGGCGGAGGCGTCTTCGGAGGAGATGGCGAGCACCGGGATGCCGACCGTGAGTTCCCCGAGGGTCCCGCGGAACGCGCCGGGCTGATTGTTGGCGATGATCACGGCCGCCGCTCCGGCTGCTTCGGCATTCTGCGCCTTCTCGCCGAACGTGAGCACCCCGCGCTCGAGGAGGAGCACCGCCCCCTCCGTGGGCAACTCCGCGAGGTCCTCCGGATAGCCGAGTCCGCCGGCGACGAGTCGTGCTTCGAGGTCCGCCGCACCGCCTCCCTCGAGCGCGAACGCCGGCAGCGGAGTGCCATCTGGCAGCGACACGGTTGAGTAGTCGAGAGGAACGTCCACCTCGAACGGCTCGATCGTTGCCTCGTAGCCTGCGGCCGCCAGCTGCTCGGCGATGTACTCTGCCGCCTCGAGCTCGCTCGGGGTGCCGGCACTGCGGCTGCCGATGTCGACCGCGAGGTGGCGCAGGTCCTCGAAGGCGCGCGCAGCGCTGGGTTCTTCGATCGCGACGGGCCGGCCCGAGTCCCGGGTCGTGCCTGGAGGAGTGCGAGTTGTCGTGAGGTCGGGAGATGGGTCCGCGCCGAGCGGGGTGGTCGCTAACTCAGCGGCGGTCGTCGGTTCCGCGATGGCGGCGTCCGGGCCCGCGTCGCTGCCGGTGCACGCGCTGAGGAGGAGCGCGGTAACCGTTGCCAGGAGGCTGGCGTGGCGTACGTTCACAACACGCCCTGTTGCGAGTCTGGGAAGTGGGAGGTACTTCGCGGTGCGGTTTCGGAGGCGGCTATGTGCGCGTCCGCTTCCCGTTGAGCCAGCGCTTGAGGCGAGTGCCGAAACTCGGACGGTCGTAGCGGATCTCGCGGCCGCGCCAGTAGGCCGCTGGCGATGTCGGGCGACTGCGCTTGCTGAACACCATAATGGCGAAGCTCGTCACCAGGAGAACGATGCCGGCGTACAGCACCCACTGCGTCAAGACTGGGCTGAACCGCCGGAAGAAGAACGCCCCCAGGATCATCAGGAACGCGACGAGCATCACCTGTGAGACGGAGATACGCGAGAGATAGCGCATCACCAGGCGCTGGCGTTCGGCGATGGCGTTGCCGAGACGGCGCAGGGCCCGCTTTCGTGCGCGCGCCCGGCGGCTCTCGGCGCTCGGGAATCGCTCGATCTTGTTCAGGATCTCGTTGATCTCCCGCTCGAGCCGGTCGCCGTCTCCTCGATTTGCCCCGTTCGCCATGGCCCACCTCGGTGTTGTTGGCAGGGCGGCAGATGCCGCGGATTCATTGTAACCCGCGCAGGACGCGCACCAGTAGCCGTCATGCGTCGCATGAATCGCGAATGCAATTACGGTGAATTCGATGGCGCTTCCCATCCGCCGCCACCCGGAGTCTCGACGCGGACGCGATCGCCCGCGGCGACGTGTACTTCTGCGCGCGCGCCCAGCTCCTCTACGTCACCATTCGTGCGGATGAGCGTGTTTCGCCCCAAGGCCCCAGGCCCACCGCCGGCGAGGCCCCACGGCGCGAACTGCCGGCGCTCAGTCACGAGGGTGACGGTGGCCTCGTCGTGGAAGAGGTACTCGCGCACGACTCCGTCGCCCCCTCGATGCAGCCCCCCGCCTCCGGTGTTGGGCCGTAGTTCGTAGCGCTCGACCGTGAACGGGTACGCGAGCGGCAGCGCTTCGAGGGGTGTGTTCATCGTGTTCGTCATGTGCGTGTGCACACCTGAGCGGCCGTCGCGTCGAGGGCCCGCGCCCGCGCCTCCGCAGATCGTCTCGTAGTAGGCGTATGGCCGCCCGCGCGCGGAGTCGTATCCGCCGATCGTGATGTTGTTCATCGTGCCGCTCGAGGCAGCAGGGATGCGGTCGCGCACTGCATGTGACAGCGCGCCGAGCGCCACATCGGTGATGCGCTGCGACGTCTCGACGTTGCCCGCGGAGACCGCCCGCGGTGCCCCGGCGTTCACCACCGACCGTTCGGGCAAGGTGAATCGCACCGGTCGGTAGCAGCCCTCGTTTGCCGGCGCGTCCGAGGTCGCGAGGCACCGCACGACGTAGTAGCACACCGACTGCGTCACCGCCGCGACCGCGTTCACCGAGGCCGCATCCGTCTCACGGTCGGTGCCGGTGAAATCGAAGTGGATGCCGTCGCCCTCGACCTCGACCGCGAGGCGGATCGCGAGGCCGTCGTCGCCGACCTCGAGGCGGTCTTCGAACTCGTAGCGTCCGTCCGGGATGCCTGCGACGACGGCGCGGATGACGCGCTCACCGTGGTCGAGCAGCGCAGCGAAGCGGGACTCGAGGCCGCGCGGGCCCTTCAGGCCGAAGCGGTTCGCCGCTGCCTCGAGCCGCCGCACACCGAGGGCGGTCGCCGCGAGTTGTGCGCGGAAGTCGCCCTCGCGTTCCTCGGGCGTGCGTGAGTTCCGGACGATCAGCGCGAACGCGGCCTCGTCGATCACGCCGGCGCGCACGAGGCGAATGGGCGGGATGATCAGACCCTCCTGGATCAGTTCGCGCGCTACCGGCATCGAGCCCGGCGCGATCCCGCCGATGTCGGCGTGGTGCGCGCGCGTCGCGACGAAGCCGATCGGTCGCGCTGACTCATGGAAGACCGGCGCGACCGTAGTCACGTCGGGGAGGTGCGTGCCGCCGAGGAACGGGTCGTTCAGGGCCAGCACGTCGCCCGGCTCGAACGGTGCGAGCGCAAGGACAGCGCGCACAGCCGTCGGCATCGCGCCGAGGTGCACCGGCATGTGCGCAGCCTGCGCCACCATCTGTCCCTGGGCGTCGAAGACGGCGCACGAGTAGTCGCGGCGCTCCTTGATGTTCGGCGAGAACGCAGTTCGTCCGAGCGCTTCGCCCATCTCCTCCGCGACGGACGCGAGCACCGCCTCGGTGACCGCGAGGTCCGAGGGCGTCAGCGGGTTCGAGGCGGTGGCATCTGGCGTCATGCGCGCTCCATCACGATGTTGCCCCGCGCGTCGACTTCCGCCCGCCAGCCGGGCGCGACGAGCGTCGTGGCGTCGAGCTGGACAACGATCGCGGGCGCCTCGAGGCGGTCACCGGGGACGAGCGCGTCGCGCTGGAAGACGGGCGTCTCGTGCCACGCTCCGCCGAACCAGGCGCGTGCTGTCGATGCGGGAGTCGGCCCGCCCTCGCGAGGCGCGAACGCCGGAGGCGGCAGCGTCACCCCCGAGTCGACACGGGCAGTCGCGCGGGCGTTCACCACCTCGACCGGCGCGCGGGCGTCAGCGTGGGCGAACCGCGCCTCGTGCAGACGGTCGAAGGCGGCACGTGCCGCCTCGAACGTCGCTGCTTCCTCGGGCACTCCCTCGAGGTCAACGGTCAGTTCGTACGACTGCCCGACATAACGCAGATCGAGCGCCAGCCGCACCTCGACTCCACGCCCTCCGCTCCCTTCCGGGAGTCCGGCCTCCTCTCCCTTCAGGGGAGAGGGCGGGGGTGGGGGTGCTGAGGACGGCGCACCCACCTGCTCCCGCGCCTCGTCCGCGGCTGCGCCAAGCGCCTCGCGAATCGCGGGCAGCGCGTCGGGATCGAGGCGTCGGAGGACGGCGCGAGTCCGCGTGGCGGTGAGGTCCGACTGCGCCGCACCAACCGCCGCGAGCACACCGGGTGAGGGTGGCACGAGGATGCGCGGCATCTCGAGGGCGTTCGCGAGCGCGCAGGCGTGGAGTGGCCCGGCCCCGCCGAACGGCACGAGCGTGAACTCGCGCGGGTCATGGCCGCGCTGCACCGACACCACCCGCAGTGCGCGTTCCATGTTCGCGGTCGCCACGTCGAGGACGGCCTGCGAGGCGCGCTGCGGGTCGCCTCCGAACGCGTGCACCAGCGAGGAGGCCGCGCGTCGTGCGCGACCCTCGTGCAGCCGCATCGCACCGCCGAGCAGACCTGCGCCGCCGAAGTGCCCGAGGACCACGTGGGCGTCGGTGACTGTGAAGTCCTGGCCTCGGCCGTAGGAGGCGGGACCGGGATCGGCGCCTGCGGACTCCGGGCCGACTCGGAGTGCTCCGCCCGCATCGAGCCTTGCGATCGAGCCGCCGCCCGCACCCACGGTGTGTACGTCGACGACGGGCGTTCGCGCCGTGAAGCCGTCGATCACGAGGTCGGCGCGCGTCGGCACGGACCCGTCGCAGAGCGCGACATCGGTCGACGTGCCGCCCATGTCGAGCGTGAGGATGTGGTCGTACCCCGCCTCGCGAGCGAGGGCGAACGCGCCAGCCACGCCCGCGGACGGTCCCGAGAGCAGCGTCGCGACCGGCAGCCGCGACGCGCGTTCGGCGTCCGCGGCCCCGCCATCGGACTGCACAACGCGCAGCGTCCCGACGCCCTGCTCCTCGAGGCCTGCGCCCAGCGCGCGGAGGTAGCGCGACATCACCGGCCCGACGTATGCGTTCAGCACGGTCGTCGACGTGCGTTCGACCTCGCGGTACTCCGGCGACACCTGCGAGGACAGCGAGACGTAGAGGTCGGTTGCCGTCGCGGCCTGGTCGAACAGTTCCTCGAACGCCGGGTTGGCGAAGGCGTAGAGCAGCGAGACGGCCAGCGCCTCGGCCTCGTCGTCGGTCGCACGCTGCACGAGCATGCGCACCTCGGAGAAGTCCGGCGCGACCTCGACGGAGCCATCCGGCCGCAGCCTTGCGTGCAGCTCGTAGGTGAGGTCGCGGGCAACGAGGGGCTCGGGCGTGACCGGCTCGAGGTCGTAGATGTCGGGCCGCGTCTGCCGCCCGATGGTCAGCAGGTCGCGGAAGCCCTCGGTGGTCACGAGGGCCGTGCGCGCCCCGTGGCGCTCGAGGACGGCGTTTGTCGCGACCGTCGACCCGTGCACCACAAGGTCGGGCGTCGCTCGCAGCGCCTCGATGCCCTCGAGGACCGCGCGGGCAGGGTCGTCTGGCGTCGACGCGCGCTTGTGCAGCTCAATGCTGCCGCCGTCGGGGCCGTCGCGCCAGAGAAGGAAGTCGGTGAACGTCCCGCCGATGTCGACGCCGAGGAGGACGGTCATCGGTGGGCTGGGGCTTCGGGGGCTGGCATGGCGCGGATGGTAGCAGGGGGTAGCTGGGCAGTGCCGCCCTCGTGATTGCTTCCCGCAGTCGCCCCCTCTCAGAATCGCGGCTTTGTTGACCGGTGGGATTGACTGGATCAAAGGGCGGTGAGCGCCGTATTCCGAGGTTCAACCGGCGCGAGGAAGGTTGTTCGTGGTGGAACTCACTGAGCGCACGGAGGCGCAGTCGTCTTCGAAAGCGGGCATCCCCAGCCTCATCGTCGCGGTGCTCGTGCCGGTGGTCGCTGGTTTCCTTGTCGGCCTGACGACTCGCGATGCTGACCCCGGCTGGTATGAGAATCTTGAGAAGCCATCGTGGAACCCGCCCTCGGCGGTATTCGGCCCCGTGTGGACCACGCTCTACGCAGCGATGGGCCTGGCATCGTGGCTGGTCTGGCGGCGCTGGCGGCGTTCGGAGGACGAACGCAGCCGGGGCAGTGCGATGACCGCGCTCGAGCTCTACGCGGTGCAGCTCGTCGTCAATCTGGCCTGGTCGCCGGTCTTCTTTGGGATGCAGCGCATCGGTGCCGCCCTCGGAGTCATCGTCGTGCTGTGGGGACTCATCGTCGCCACGATCGACCGCTTCCGCCGCCTCAGTGGTCTCGCAGCGGTGCTACTCCTCCCCTACCTCGCGTGGGTGAGCTTCGCCACGGCGCTGAACGCCACGATCTGGTGGCAGAACCGCTAGCGACTCGCGCTCATCAGCTCGCCGTAGGCACGTCCGCGATGACGCCGGAGGCGGCCATCGCCGCGATTTCCGCGTCCGAGTAGCCCGCAACGTCGCGCAGCACCTCGGCGTTGTGCTCGCCGAAGCAGGGCGCCGGGCGGACGCCCTCGAACGGCCGCCGTTGGAGGCGCCAGACCGGGCGTGACGTCTTCTGCCGGCCGGCCTCCGGATGGTCGTACTCGGGGTAGTACCCGCGCGCCGCGAGGTGCTCGTCGTTGACGAGCATCAGCGCCGACAGCACCGGCATCGCGCTGACCCCCGCCGCCTGCAGCTGAACTGCCGCCTCGCCGGGCTCGAGGTTCCGGGCCCACTCGGCGAGGACGGCGTCGATCTGGTCCTCGGCGGCGCGCCGGCCCGCAGCAGTGGCGTACGCGGCGTTGTCGAGGCGAGCGTCGGCGACGACGCCGCGGAGCGCGGCCCACGCCTCGTCGGAATCGACGGCGATCGCGAGCCAGGTGTCGGTGTACTCGCCGATCGGGTTGCCGAGGGCGTCGGCCTGGATACGCGGCGCGGAGTCGCGGGTGCGGTAGACGCCGTGCGGCACGAACTGCGGGTCGCGGTTGCCGATCCGCACCGGCAACGGCTGACCGAGCGACTCTGCGACCATGTACTCGCCGACCATGCCGACGATGTTGTTGCGCTGCGTGACGACGACCTTGCAGCCTTCGCCGGTGCGCTCCCTCCGCAACAGCGCGAGGGCGGTCGCGCCCGCCGCGACGATGCCGCCGGTCGGGTCGCCGTAGGAGATGCCGCTCTTGTGCGGCGGGCCGCCCTCGTAGCCCTGCAACGCCACGAGGCCGCCCGTCTGCTCGATGGTCGGTCCGAAGCCGACGCGCTCCGCCTCCGGCCCCTCTTGCCCGAAGCCGGGCATCTGCACGAGGACGATGCGCGGATTGAGCGTGCGCAGGTCTTCGTAGCCGATGCCCAGCCGCTCGGCGACGCCGACGCTCCAGTTCTCGATCACGACGTCGGCGGTCGGGACCAGACGGCGGAACGCCTCGATGCCCTCGGGGGTGTGGAGGTCGAGCGCGAGGCCGCGCTTGTTGCGGTTGTACTCGTTGAAGTACGGCGCCTTGTTGAAGGAGCGCGGGTCGTCGCCGCGCCCGACGCCACGCACGGCGTCGGGGAAGCCCGGCCCCTCGATGTGGATCGTGTCGGCGCCCATGTCGCCGAAGAAGCGCGTCGCGTAGGGCCCTGCCCACACCTGTGTCAGGTCGAGAACACGGATGCCGTCCAGCAACGGTCGAGGTGCGGCACTCTCCGCCTCATCACCCGCCGAGGGTGCGGGCTGGCGCACGGCCCCCCGGCGTTCCTCGACTCGCTCAAGCTCTGCGAGGACCTCCGAGGTGTGCTCTCCGAGCAGCGGCGCGCGTCGGATCGTGCCGCGCTCGCCGGCGACGGAGAACGGCGGGGACGGCTGCGAGTGCTTGCCGAGGGCGGGGTGGTCCACCTCGTGCCAGAAGCCGGCCTCGACGAGCGGAGGCCACTCGAGCAACTCGCGCGGCGTGGGGATGAGTGAGAACGGCGCGCGCTGTCGCTGCGACTCGTCGTAGATCTCGCGGCCGGTCCGTGCCGTCGTCCACTCGGTGATGAGGGCGGCGGCAATCTCGTTCTTTTCGGGGTTCGCGAGGAGGTTCATGAAGCCAGGGTCCTCGGCGAGCTCGGGGTGTCCGACGGCGCGGTAGACCGAGCCGGTCTGGCGCGCCATCGCCGCGACCCCGACGTAACCGTCCGCCGAGGGGTAGATGCCCCACACGGCCCGCGCCTGGTTGCCGGTCCGCCCGGAGTCGACGCCGCGCACCATCGCGTTCGGGCCGCCGCCCTCGAGGCTCGCGGCCTGCGCCTCCTGGAGCGAGATGTCGAGGCGGTCGCCGATGCCGGTCCGCCTCGCCGCGAGCAGCGCCGTCATCGAGGCGGAGAAGCCGTGCAGGCCGCCCTGGTAGTACGCCTGGTGTCCCGCGGTCTTCAGCGGCTCGGCCTCGGGGTCGCCGCAGATCATGTGCTGGCCGCCTGCCGCGAACGCCGTGAGCGCCGTCGTGCGCCAGTTCGCCCTCGGCCCGTCCTGCCCGAACGGCGTGATCGAGCAGACGACGACCGCCGGTCGCTCCGCGAGCAGCACGTCGAAGTCGATACTGCGCGCGAGCCACTCGCCCGGCACGCCCGTCTCGATCACGAGGTCGGCCGTCCCCAACAGGCGCCAGAGCGCGTCGCGCTGCGCCGCGTCCGCCGGGTCGAGCGCGGCGCTGCGTTTGCCGGTGTTGAGGTACGCGAACAGCACACCGAGATCCGGCGAGTCGCCAAGGCGCGGCTCGAGGAAGCGCGTGGGGTCGCCCTCGAGCGGCTCGACCTTGATCACATCGGCGCCGAACGTGGCGAAGAACTTGGCGGCGTACGCGCCGGCGACATCGGTGCTGAGGTCCACGACACGCAGGTCCTCGAGCATGCAGGCCTCCCGAGGTGCTGGAACCGGTCTCGCGTGATGATATGCGTAGTCGCAACCGACTCGTTGCAGGTGCGCCCGAGGATCGGCGAGCGCGCTACACTTCGCCGCCAGACGGAGGTGGGGATGTCTGAGACCCGGGGCGCTCTCGAGGGGATGCGCGTCATCGACCTGTCGACGACGGTCGCGGGGGCGTGGTGCACGCGCCTCCTCGCCGACTTCGGTGCCGACGTGATCCTGCTCGAGGACAAGGACGGCCACCCGACACGCCGCCTCGAGCCGCTGACCGAGGACGGCAAGAGCGTCGTCTCCGAGTACGTGCTCGCGAACAAGCGCTCGATGGTGCTCGGCCTCGATCATCCCGAAGGCCGGCGCGCGCTGGCGAACATGGTTCGCAGTTCGGACGTGGTCGTGGAGTCCGGGAGGCCGGGCGGTCTCGAGGACTACGGCATCGGCCTCGAGGCCCACGCAACCCGCTACAGACGCCTCGTAGTCGCCTCGATCACACCCCACGGGCAGCATGGGGGTCGTGAGGAGTTGCCGGGCAACGACCTCACGGCCTACGCGCGATCGGGCTGGGCCTCGTTCACCGGATTGACCAGCGCGCCGCCGCTCAAGGGCAGCGGCTTCAACGCCTCGATGTTTGCCGGTATCGCGGCCTACGGCGCCATCGTCTCCGCACTCCACGCACGTGAGCGGGATGGCAAGGGCCAGCGCATCGACATCGCGGAGTCCGAGGCGATCGGCACGGGCTTCGCTCCGGCGTTCCTGCGTGCGCAGTACAGCGGACGCGCCGAGGGGCGCGATGAGCAGATCGACGTCACCACCGGCCCGGTGCCCGTGCAGGACGGCCACTTCGCGCTCACCATCAGCCGCGCACACTTCTGGCGCGACGCGATGAACCTCCTCGGGCTGACCGACCTCGCCGAGGACCGCCGCTTCGACACGTCCTGGTACCGCGCGCAGCACCGCGACGAGTACGTGCCGCGCGTGATGGAGCGGATGGCACAGTGGAAGAAGATGGAGCTCTTCGACGCCCTCGCGACCCTGCGCGTTGTCGCGGGGCCTGTGCTGACGATGGAGGAGCTGAGCGAGAATGAGCACCTCAAAGCACGCGAGTTCTTCACGAAACCCGAGGACACGCCCGACGGACCCGAATACCCCGGCGCGCCGATGAAGCTCTCCGCCACGCCGTGGTCGCTGCGACACCGCGCGCCGCGCGTCGGCGAGCACACGGTGCGACTGCTGCGCGAGGTGGCGGGGTTCACCGACGACTGGGTCGGCTCGCTGGCGGACCAGGGGGTGCTGGGATGAGCGGTCCGCTGGAGGGTATCCGGGGCATCGTCCTCACCCAGGCGTGGGCCGGCGCGCTCTGCACCGAGCTGATGGCGATGATGGGCGCCGAGATCATCCAGATCGAGGTGCGCAAGCGGCCGGACTCGTGGCGGGGCGCCTACGACGCGCCGATCCTCTCGAAGGTTGCCGAGCAGCCGACCGCGCAGCATCCGTGGAACTGCAGCCCGCTGTTCAACTCCGTGAACCTCGGCAAGCAGTCGATCACCCTCGACTTGTCGACACCCGAGGGCATCGACATCTATCGCCGTCTCGTCCCGTTTGCGGACGTCGTCGCCGAGAACTTCTCGCCGCGGGTGATGAAGAACCTCGGCCTCCACTACGAGGCGCTCTGCGAGATCAAGCCGGACATCATCCTCGCGAGCCTGTCGGCGTACGGGGCCACCGGGCCGTACTTCAACGTGCCCGGCATCGGCGGCACCATCGAGCCGATGTCCGGGATGTCGTACCTCCTCGGCTACGAGGACGGGCCGCCGATGAACTCGGGCGCGATGTTCCCGGACGCCGTCGCGGGGTTCTACGGCTTCGCCGCTATCGTCACGGCATTGCTGCACCGCGACCGGACGGGCGAGGGCCAGTACATCGACCTGTCGATGCAGGAGGCAAACCTCACGGTCATCGGGGAGGCCGCGCTCGAGTACTCGATGACGGGCAAGGTCCGCAGCCGCCTCGGCAACCGCCATCGCACCTTCGCGCCGCACAGCATCTATCCGGCCGCTGGCGAGGACAGTTGGGTCGCGATCGCGGCTGAGTCCGAGGAGCAATGGCGCACGCTTGCCGTGGCCGCCGGGCATCCCGAGTGGACCTCGGACGCACGCTTCGCCGATAACGCATCGCGCAAGGCGAACGAGGACGCGCTGGACGCGGCGATCGCGGCGTGGACTGTGACCGAGGACCGCGATGCGCTCGCGGACCGGCTCGCGAGGGCAGGCGTGATCGCTGCGCCGGTCCTCGACGGGCTCGACCTCGCCGAGGACGAGGTGCTCCGCAGCCGTGGATACGTCGTCGACGTGACGCACCCGGAGACGGGGACGTGGCCGCAGATCGGGCTGCCGATGCACCTCGACCGCACGCCCGGAGGCGTCCCGAGGTCCGCACCGCTCCAGGGCGAGCACACCGCCGAGGTGCTGGAGCGCTTCCTCAGCATCGGCCGCGACGAGTACGAGGAGCTGGTACGCAAGGGCGTCACCGGCTCCGGCCCGCCGGACTAGCGACCCGACCCGCCCGACGCACGAAGACCCGAGGGGAATCGAACCCATGGACTACAACGACGTCACGTACGAGGTCGTCGAGCGCGTGGCGCGCATCTCGTTGAACCGGCCGCGCTACAAGAACGCGCAGAGCCGCCGGCTCCTCGAGGAGCTCGACCACGCGTTCGCGACGGCGAACGAGGATCCCGAGGTGCGCGTCATCCTGCTGCGCGGGGAAGGCGACTCGTTCTCAGCAGGGCACGACCTCGGGACGCCGGACCAGGTCGCGGACCGCGAGGCGCGGCCGGACGCGCCGGGGGTCCGAGGGCGGTACGAAGGTTCGTGGGACCGCAACATCGACAAGACGCTGCGCTGGCGGAACCTGCCGAAGCCGACCGTCGCCGCGATCCACGGCCACTGCATCTTCGCGGGCTGGATGATCGCCTCGGCGATGGACGTCATCTACGCGGCGGACAACACGCAGCTGCTCGGGACGAACTTCCAGTATTTCTCGGTGCCGTGGGACATCGGGGTGCGGCGCGCGAAGGAACTGCTCTTCGAGAGCCGCTTCATCGACGCCTACGAGGCGGAGTCGCTTGGCCTCGTGAACCGCGTGGTGCCGGCGGCCGAGCTCGAGGACGAGGCGATGGCATATGCCCAGCGCGTCGCTCTGAACGACCCGTTCCAGATCCGGATGATCAAGCTCGCGATCAATCAGGCCCAGGACGCGCAGGGCTTCACGCAGCACATCAACGGCGCGTTCGCGCTCCACATCCTCTCGTCCCTCGGCGAGTCCGACCCGACCGCCGACCTCCCGGACCGCGAGGGCAAGCGCCGCCGCCCGATGGTGCAGCGCGCCATCGAGAACCAGCGCCGGATGCAGGAGCGCCGGCGCGAGTAGCACCGCCGCTGCCGCGATGAAAGTCCATCTCGACACCGATCTCGGCGGCGACATCGACGATCTCTGCGCGCTCGCGTTGCTGCTCGGCACACCGGAGGTCGAGCTCGTCGGTGTGACGACAGTCCTCGAGGACGGCGGCAATCGTGCGGGCTACGCTCGCTATGCGCTCGACCTCGTAGGACGTCCGGACGTGCCGGTGGCCGCTGGTGCCGAGGTGCGCCTCGGGCGCTTCCGCGAGGCGGAGTACGGCGTGCCTCCCGCTGAGCGGTACTGGCCCGAGCCCATCGCGCCCGCGCCCGGACCGCTCGAAGCCGCACTCGACCTGCTCGCGCGCAACATCGAGGACGGCGCGGTTGTCATCGCGATCGGCCCGGTGACGAACCTCGCGCTGCTCGAGGAGCGCGCGCCGGGCAGTTTCGCCGAGGCCACGCTGGTGCTGATGGGTGGCCTGATCGACGCGTTGCCTCCTGGGTTTCCACGATGGGATTACCGGCGGGACTTCAACCTCCAGAGCGACGCGCAAGCCGCGCTGCGAGTGCTGCAGGCGTGCGACCCGGAGCGAACGACGCTGGTGCCGATCGAGGCGACCGTCCAGACGGCGTTGCGCACCGCCGACATCGCGGCGCTCCGAGCGGGAGGGCCCCTGGCTCGCTTGCTCGCGCGGCAGGCCGAGGCGTACGCCGAGGACGAGCGCTACGCCGAGCGGTTCGCGGTGTACGACGCGCTACCCGAGGACCTCGTGAACTTCCAGCATGACCCGCTGGCGGTGGCAGTGGCGCTCGGCTCGGGTGCCGCCAGGACCGAGCGCGTGCCGCTCGACACCCGCATCGAGGACGGCTGGCTTCGCCTCCGGCGCTCGCCCGACGGTCGTCCGTTCAACGTGGTGACGAGGGTGGATGCGCCGCGTTTCGAGCGCGCCTGGCTCCAGGCCGTCGAGTCGGTCTGACGGTCGTTGGGCGGAACACTCGAGGTCACCCTTCGGTGCGGCTCCTCGATGGCGCGGGTATTGGAGAGGTTGGTGTCGGGGACAGGATTCGAACCTGCACGTCTCACGACCACGGAGTTTAAGTCCGCTGCGTCTGCCGTTTCGCCACCCCGACCCCGAGCGACGATGAACCGGCTGTAATCCGGTTGTCTCGTCAACGACCCTGATCCGTGGTGGGCACCGGGAGAGTCGTTGACTGCGACGATGGAACCCTATCACGAACCGAGATACCGCTGGCGCACCCCAGCGTAGACGAACCTAAGACGTCCGCGCGTTCGCCCCATCCCAGCTTGGACGGCCACTTTCCTGCGCACCGCCTGCAGGATTGCGCTTTGCACAGGTAAGGGCGGACGCTGTGTTGTGCGTTGGGGCAACTGCGGGTACACATTAGCGCGGCCTAATGCACGTGATGTGCAGCACCTTTTGCGGCACGTAGTTACGGAGGGAACGTGGGATTCCTGACTGAATGGAGGCGGTTGGCGAGACTCGGCGTCCTCGCGATCGCCCTGCTGGCGACGACGTTTGCGGTCGCCTGCGCTGATGACGGCGGTGACGCTGATACGGGCGGGGATGCCGAGACAGCAACCGCCACGGCGGCTGCGACCGAGACGGCTGCGACCGCCACGGCCGCCGCGACCGAGGCCGCGACCGAAACCGCGACGGCCAGCGGCGGCGAGGGCACCCTCACCGTGTACTCCGGCCGCAGCGAGGACCTCGTTGGTCCGCTGCTCGAGCAGTTCACGGACGCGACAGGCATCGAGGTCGAGGCGCGATACGCGGACACCGCGGCCACCGCGGCCCTGCTGCTGGAGGAGGGCGATCGCAGTCCGGCGGACATCTTCTTCGCCCAGGACGCCGGGGCTCTCGGCGCCGTCCAGAACGCGGGTCTGCTGGCAGAGCTCGACGGCGAGCTCCTCGAGCGCGTACCCGAGGCGTACCGCTCGAGCGAGGGCCAGTGGGTGGGCGTGTCCGGTCGTGCACGCGTCGTTGTCTACAACACGGACAACCTGACTCCCGAGGACCTGCCCGACTCGATCCTCGACTTCACCGATCCCGAGTGGAGCGGTCGCATCGGCTGGGCGCCGACCAACGGCTCGTTCCAGGCATGGGTCACTGCCCTGAGGCTCGTCCTCGGCGAGGAGGAGGCGCGCGCCTGGCTCGAGGAGATGCAGGCGAACAACCCGGTCGTCTTCCCGAACAACTCGGCCATCGTCGAGGCCGTCGGCCGCGGTGAAATCGACGCGGGCTTCGTGAACCACTACTACCTCAGCCGCTTCCTCGCGGAGCAGGGCGAGAGCTTCCCCGCGCGGAACTATTACACGGCTCCCGGGGATGTCGGAACGCTGGTGAACGTCGCCGGTGTCGGCATCCTCGCATCGTCGAGCAACGCCGAGGCGGCCGCGCAGTTCGTCGACTACCTCCTGAGCGAGGAGGCGCAGCGCCACTTCGCGGAGGAGACCACTGAGTATCCGCTGGTCGCGGGCGTCGAGCACTCCGTCGACATCCCGGACATCGCGGAGCTGGAGCCACTCGAGATCGACCTGAGCCAGATCGACGACCTCGAGGGGACCATCACGCTGCTGCAGGAGACGGGCATTCTCCCGTAACGAACGCTGGCAGTGAAACAGCGAACGCGCCGGGGCATCCCCGGCGCGTTCTGTTTCCTGCCGACGGACCGAGCGAGTCGGGTCAGCGCACGGCCTGCAACCCTGCCGCCACCTCGCGGCCTGAGATGCAGGTGAGGACGAACGTCGCGAACGCAAAGGGCAGGAACGCGAGTGCCCCGAAATCGCCAAGCACTGCGTGGTGCATCGAGAGGATGAGCAGCGCGCCGCAGAGGCGAGCCATCATGTAGCAGATGAGCCCGTACGTGGCAGTTCGCAACGCGTATCCCGCGCGAATCGGTCGCATCTCCGTTGACCCCCTTGGGGCGGAGTCTACGAAATGCGAGAGCGGAATCGGAACCCTCTTACGGGTTCGCTAACAGATATCTACGTACTCTGGACAATCCGTTTATCAAACGTCCCCGTACCACCCCCACCGCAGCCCTGTTCCGTTTGTCCATGGGCGCGTGTCGAGGACGCTCCCCTTTCGAACCGCCGGGACGTGCATGGACAGGTCGTCATCACGACGGGCAGGACGGCGGGGTGACGACCAGCTAAATGAGGTCCGAGTCGCCCTCGAAGATGTGCAGACGCACGCTTGGTGAGGCCAGGAACTGCAGCTCCGAGGGCGCGATGAGTCGCGCCGAAACGCCGAACTTGCGCTGCACCTCGGCGGTCTTTCCCGGAATCGTAACGAACCCAGCGCGGCGCAAAGCGTCGTTGTACTCGTGGTGCACCGGCAGCATGCACTGCGTGCCGGACGCGCCGCCTCGGACGAACTCCCGGGCGGCGGCGTCGACGAGCGCGCGCACGACGTCGGGTCGCCCGGGCAACGTCAGCAGGTCGACGATGTGACCGCGCGTCGCCCAGAGGCGCAGGATTGCGTAGCCAAGCACCCGACCGCCGGGCTCCTCTTCGACAGCGATCGCAGTGAATGCGCCGCTTCGGCCGTCGAGATAGCGCCAGTTGAGGAACTCGGCGTTCCGCAACGGGATGAAGTCGAACGCGGGCGCTGCCTCTTCCCAGAGGCGGTCCACACGCTCATCGAACCTGGTCACGGAGACCACCGAGACCTGGGCGCGTGACGGGCGGCGCGCGATCGAGCCGCGCAGGCCGAGCGCTGCGTAACCAGCGGCGTTCACCAGTCGCTTCCCGGCCCGCCGCGAACTCGCCGCAACGAGCGGGCGGTGGATGCGCACGACCACGTGGAGCGGATTCCCGATCGGGATGAAGTCCTCGAGGTGGGCGTATGCCTTGTAGACCGCCTCGACCTCGGAGAACCACCACGTGAGGTCGATGTCGCGAGGCCGGCGGATCATGGCGCTGTACACGCCCTTGCCCCGCGCGTCCGGGTGTACTGCGTCGTAGGTGCCCAGGGAGGCGGGGTGCAGCCCTCCCTGCATCCAGACGGGGCGGGCGATGCTCGTGTTCGCGCCGACGACCCGACCATCGAGGACGCCCACGACTACGCGACCCTGCACGGACTCGTGGGGTTCGAGGTACCACTCGAGGTAGTCGCGCGAAGTGCCTGGGATGGGGAACTGCGGCCACCCGCCGAACGAGGCGCGCATCACCTCGATCAGCCCCTCCTCCTCGCCGGGCTGGATCGGATGGACCAGCACCGGCGGGAGCTCGCGATCGGACGTGGGGAGGTTGGGTGCCGCCGTGGCCATGGTGTACTCCGAGAATGAGCCTGAACGCATGCTACGTCCGCTCTTCGACTGGAAGTGTTGCGCCTTCGTTCAGTTCTCGTTGGAATCCGCATGTATGCATCAGAGGACAGGCTTGTGCCGGTTCAGGCGATGAACGCCAGGGTGATCGATCGCCTGTCGCGAGGCTTCCGCGGGGAGCTGGTACCGGTTGCACTGGTCCTCGCCGTCCCGCTCATCCTGGGGTTCGCCGCCCTCGCGGCGGTTTGGCCGGAGATTGCGCTGCTCGCCGCCGTGGTGGTGCTCGTGCTCGGGGCCCTGGCGCTGGGGCCAGTTTGGCTGCTCCTGCCTCTGACGCTCGCCGCCATGGTGACGTCGGAACTGCTCCGCGCCGGGCTCAGCGGCGGCGGAGCGTCCGAGGCCGACACGGGGTTCCTCGGGCAGGGGCGGTTGGTGCTCCTGATGTCCCTCGTGGCTACCGGGCGCCTGCTCCTGCGACGGGGCAGTCCCGGGATTCCGGTGTCATTAGCTGTGGCTGCGGCCGTATACCTCGCCTGGGTCGCGTTCGCGACATTGGTCGCAACCGCCTCGGGGAACGCCGCCGCAGCCGTGTACGCCGACCTGCAACGCCACGTCGCCTATGCCTCCGCCGCGGTTATCGGCGTCGTGGCGACTCCTCCGGAGGCGCGCGCGACGGCCGGCCGGGCAGTCGGAGCAGCCGCCATCGTGATCGTCACCGCCTCGGTGGTGCACTGGGGCTGGTCGGAGGGTGTAACCGGCGTGCCGGCCCCGTTGGCGTCGCTCTTTGAGTTCGCGGACGGTGGGCGCGTCGCCGGGACGTCGCGCTCCTCGTTTCCCTTCGCGGGTGCCCACCCGAACATCGCGGCCACGCTCTTTGCGATGCTGGCGGGTCTCGCGGCGCCTTCACTCGTGAGCAGCGAGCAGCGGAGAGACCGCGTGTTGCTCGGCGCGTTGCTCGTCCTCACCGTGGGCGCGGTGCTCTCGACGCAGTCGCGCGCGGGGTTAGCGATGCTCGGTGTCCTCGGAGCGGGACTTGCGTTACTCATCGGCGTTCGCGGTCGCCGAGGAGGCCGTGTGGCGAGCCTGGCGCTCATCGCCCTCGCGGCGGTGGTCCTTTTCGTCGGCTCTGCGCGTCTGCCCGAGGGACGCACGCTGCAGGACACGAGCAACCTCGAAGCGCGTCAGCAGATCTGGTCCGAGGCGTGGCACGACTTCACCGCCTCGCCGCTGGTCGGACATGGCCTCGGGTACTCATCGGGCGCCCGTTACGGCGAGGGCATGCTCTCGGTCCACAACGAGTTCCTCGGGCACCTGGTCGACGGCGGCTTGATCGGAGGCGTCGCGCTCACCGTCCTGTTCGCCGCTGTGCTGCAGGTTGCGGTTCGGACGGCGAGTCGTAGTGGCCCGTCGCGTGCGCTTGGCGAGGGCGTCGTGCTCAGCCTCGCCATGCTCGCCACGTCGATGCTCGTCAACGCGCCGCTGGCGACTCCGCTGCCGACCGCCTTGCTGTGGATCGCGCTCGGCATCTGCGCGAGCATCGGGGCGGATCGGTCGGGGTGAGGCGCGGCGTCGGCTCGTGGTGAGGTATTGCGGATAGACTGCCGCACCATAGATGAGCGCGGAGTAGGCGAGTGGGGCGCGATGGAGCTGGGACGCTACGTAGGATTACTTCGTCGCTGGTGGTGGCTCCTGCTGCTCTGCAGCATCATCGGCGGCGCTGCCGGCAACCTCTTCTCACGCCAGATTCCCCCGACGTACGAGGCTCGCGCCACGCTCCTCGTTATCGACCAGCTGACCCCAGGTGTCTCTCGCGGCTCTGATCTCGCGACGAGCGCCGCGCTCGCGCGGACCTTCAGCGAACTGATCACGCTGCGGCCAGTGCTCGATGAAGTACGCGTCCGCGGAGGGTTCGACCTCTCGCTCCCCGCGATGCGTGACAGCATCCGCGTATCGCACCAGGAGGGGACACAATTCATTCGCCTGATCGCGAGTGCCGAGGAACCCGTCGTCGCGCGCGACCTCGCGAACGTCCTCGCCGAGGTCTTCATCGCCTCGCCCACCGTGCAACTCACGAACCGCGAGGCGACGCTTTCGCTCGTCGAGCCGGCGGTCACACCCGGCGCCCCTGTCGGGCCGAACATCGAGGCGAACACGACGATCGCCTCGATTCTCGCTCTCCTCGTGGCCTTCGGCATTGCGCTGCTGCTCTCGTACCTCGACGACACGGTGAAGTCGCCGGTACAGATCCTCGAGGTTGCCGGGCTGTCGACGATGGGTCGCGTCGAGCGGTTCGGGAGGACGCGACATCGGGAGACGCTGCTGCCGACCGTGCACCGCTCGGGCTCCGCGGCTGGCGAGTCCTACCGTGCGCTGCGCACCAACCTCCTGTACGCGCTGGGGCCGCGGCTCGATCGAGGCCGCGGCCGCGCCGTCCTGATCACGAGCGCCGCGGCGGGCGAAGGTAAGTCGACAACCGCCGCCAACCTCGCGATCGTGTGCGGGCTCGGCGGACACCGTGTCGTCCTCGTCGATGCAGACTTACGAAGGCCGGCGCTCCACCGGATCCTCGGCTCCGACAACAACATCGGACTCTCGAACCTGCTGCTGTCCTCGAACGTGCAACTCGAGCAGGCCGCGCGCCGAACGTCACACGAACAGGTGGCCCTGCTCGCCTCGGGTCCGCTCCCTCCGAATCCGGCGGAGCTGCTCGGGTCGCCCCGCATGGGCCCGCTGCTGGAGCGACTTCGCGAGGCGTTCGACCTCGTCATCATCGACACGCCGCCGGTTCTCGGGGTGACCGACGCGAGCGTGTTGGCCCAGTTTGCGGACGCGGTCGTGCTCGTGGTGAATGCCGGTCGGACGCGCACTGGCGACCTGCGCGCCGCAATCGAGGGCCTCGCGCAGTCCGGCACACCGATCGCCGGTGTGGTTTTGAACCGCGACAGCGGGGCCAATCCTCGACGCTACTATGGGAGCGGTGACGCGACTGATCCCGTGCCCGTGGCCGCCCCGGCGGCGCCGAGCGAGCCCGACCACGGTCCGTAGCGCCCTTCTCGCGTCGCTCGCATTCGGGGTGCATATCTCGCGTTGATGTGGTGCGATGGATACTCGCGTGGCGCTCCGCGCCCGCCCCCCGACGTGCCTCCTTGCTGTTCAGAGGTCGTGATGGAGCTCCTTCGGTTCGCCACAGCAGGTTCGGTCGATGACGGGAAGAGCACCCTCATCGGCAGGCTCCTCTACGACTCCAAGCAGATCTTCCAGGACCAACTCGCCGCAGTTGAGGAGACGAGCCGCGAGCAGGGGTACGAGTACGTCAACCTCGCGCTGCTGACCGATGGACTCCGTGCTGAACGGGAGCAGGGGATCACGATCGACGTGGCGTATCGCTACTTTGCGACCCCGAAGCGCAAGTTCATCATCGCGGATACTCCCGGCCACATTCAGTACACGCGCAACATGGTCACCGGCGCCTCGACAGCCGATCTCGCGCTCGTCCTCGTCGACGTGCGGAACGGCGTCGTGGAGCAGACGCGGCGCCACGCGCTGATCGCGACCCTGCTCCACGTGCCGCACATGGTCGTCTGCGTGAACAAGATGGATCTCGTGGACTATTCGGAGGAGGCGTTCTCGAGGATCAGGCAGCAGTTCCAGGAGTTCGCCGCGCGCCTCGAGATCCCGGACCTGACGTTCATCCCGATTTCCGCCCTCCACGGCGACAACGTCGTCGAGCGCTCGGCGCGCATGCCCTGGTACCAGGGCCCGTCGCTCCTGTACCACCTCGAGAACATCTACATCGGTTCGGATCGAAACCTGATCGACTGCCGGTTCCCGGTGCAGTACGTGATCCGTCCGATGAATGACGAGTACCACGACTTCCGAGGCTACGCAGGGATGGTGATGGGCGGCGTGTTGCGGCCGGGAGACGACGTCGTGGTCCTCCCGTCGGGCTTCACGACCCGGATCGCGGAGATCCGCACTGCCGAAGGACCGGTGGACGAAGCGTTCCCGCCGATGTCGGTCACGATTCGCCTCGCCGACGACATCGACGTAGCGCGCGGCGACATGATCTGCCGTCCGAACAACCAGCCCTCGGTGGGCCAGGACATCGAGGCGATGATCTGCTGGATGTCCGAACGTGGGCACCTGGCCGAGGGCGGCCGTTTCGCGCTGAAGCACACGACACGCAAGGTCCGCGCCGTCGTGCGCGACCTCGAGTACCGGATGGACGTGAACACGCTGCACCGCGACCTCGGTGCGGAGGCCCTGCGGCTCAACGAGGTGGGTCGTGTGCGATTGCGTACGACGGCGCCGCTACTGTTCGACGATTACCGGCGGAACCGCCTCACCGGGAGCTTCATCCTCATCGACGAGGCCACGAACAACACCGTCGCCGCTGGCATGATCCTCCCTTCCGTAAACTGAGCACCTCCGAGTTCTCCACTGGTTGCCGCGTAGCGATGCGTCCCCGAGACTGAGCGCCTTCGAGGGGCCAGCGGAGCCAGGATCGATGGAGTTCGCGGAGTACGTCAGCGTCGCTCGACGACGGTGGTGGGTGTTACTGGCGACGCTCGTTGCGGGCCTCGTGGGTGCGTACGCCGTCTCCCGCAGCGTCCCGCCGGAGTACCGCGCCACCGCCACCTTACTCGTCATCCAGCAGCAGCAACCCGGAGTGGTCCAGCTCAACGACCTGCAGACAAGCGAACGACTCGCCAACACGTTCAGCCGCCTGATGCTCCTCGCCCCCGTACTCACCGAAGCGGGCGAGGCCCTGCAAGAACCCCTTGACTCGGATCGTCTCGCGGAGGCACTAACCGTTACCCTCGTCCCGAACACGTCGCTCATCGAGGTGACAGCGGCGCACCGACGGGCAGCCAGCGCGGCCGACGTCGCCAACACCGTGGCGGAGGTGTTCATCGCTTCCGCCGAGGCAGCCGCCGCGAGTCCGTCCGCCATCGTCGACATCGCTGAGCGCGCCCGCATCCCCGGGAACCCGCCACCCCTCGGACGCGGCTCAATCTCGCTCTCGGCGGACTTGCCGGATTACTCATCGGCGGACTGACAACGACGCTGCTCGAGTACCGCGACAGCCGCGTGCGCACACCACGCGACGTCTCGCGCGCCGGCTTGCCGACGCTCGGGCAGATCGAGCGGTTCGGACGTCGACGCGGGCCCGAGAGCCTGATGGTCGCCCTGGAGCCTGGGTCGAGGGCGGCCGAGTCGTACCGCGGGCTCCGTACGACCCTGACCTACGCCCTGGACGTCGCCGGCGGTTCGCGCGTGCTGCTGGTGACGAGTGCGAGCGAGAGCGAGGGGAAGACGACGACCGTAGCGAATCTCGCCGTCGCCTTCGGGCTCACCGGCCGCCGGACAGTGGTGGTCGACGCGGACTTGCGGCGGCCCGCGCTACACGAGCTGTTCGGCGGTCCGAACTCGACAGGTCTCACCAGCGCGCTCGGCGAGGATGAGTTGCGTCCCTCGCGGTTCCTCCGAGCCACGCGTCATCCGAACGTGCAGTTGGTGACCGCAGGAGCGTCGCCGATCAACCCCTCGGAGCTGCTCGGCTCCGCGAAGATGGAGCAGTTGCTCGCGTACCTCCGCGCGGAGTTCGACGTGGTGCTGCTCGACACGCCTCCTGCGCTGGCGGCGACAGATGCATCCGTGCTCGCCGAGCTCGCGGATGCTTCGGTAATCGTCACGACGGCAGGACACGGGACCGTGGGGGAGCTCGTCGGAGTGGCGGGGGCGCTGGCGCTGTCGGCGCGCCCGGTCCTCGGCGTGGTGATCAATCGCACGTCTCGCGGTGAGCTGCGCTACGGATACGCGCTCGGCGGGTACGAACCGCGCTCCGCCGCGCCCGACGAAGCGCCCTGGCCCCTCGGTGCGATGGCGCGGAGGTATCGCTCCGAGGTCACGACATCGGAGGAGCCTGACGACGATCCACGTCCAAGGCGACTCCGCTAGGAGCGCCGAGGGCGCCGCAGGCAGCAAGTTCCTCCAGCTCCTCGTCGTTGAGCCCGAGGTCGCATCGAAGCACCTCGGCCGTGTCGGCGCCGAGGACGGGCGACGGACCGAGTGGCACGTGTGACGCGGACATCCGCAGCGGGTTGCGCATCAGGTTCACGGTCCCCACGACCGGATGCTCGACCTGCTGGATGAAGTCGCGCTCCTTCAGATGGCGGTCGTGCCAGAGGTCGACCGAGTCGTACACCGCGCTGCAGGGCACGCCGCAGGGGCCCAGGATGTCCATGACCTCCCACTTGGTGCGAGTGCGCGTCCAGTCAGCGATCGTCGCGTAGACCTCGTCGGCGTGCTCGAGCCGGGCGTCGGCTGTTGCGAACCGTGGGTCGTCGGCGAGCTCGGGGCGCTCGATCGCAACGCAGAGGGCGTCCCACATGCGCGTGGTGGTGACCATGATGAAGACCCAGTCGTTCGGGTCGTCGCCGGCACAGCGATAGGTGCTCGTGGGCGGATTGCCGTGGTGCACGCCGCGCCGAGGCGCAGGCTCGGTGCCCCACGTGAGCAGGCCGAGCGTCCGCATGAACATCGTGGTGGCTTCCTGCATCGATATCTCGATGAGCTGTCCGTCGCCCGTGCGCTGTTTCTGCACGTAGGCGGCCGTGATCGCGAGTGCCATCTGGATGCCCGTGCCCGAGTCGGCGAACGTCGGGCCCGGGTGAATCGGAGGGCCGTCCGGGTCGCCGGTGGTCGAGAACGTCCCGGCGGCAGCCTGGGCCACCCAGTCGTAGGCGTTGTACTGGCTGTACGGCCCGCTGAGTCCGAAGCCCTTGATGCGGCCGTAGATCAGGCCGGGATTCCGCTCGCTCAGCACCTCGTAGCCGAGGTCGAGCGACTCGATCACGCCCGGGCCGTAGTTCTCGACGAAGACGTCGAACCGCGGCACGAGGTCGAGCAGTACCTCGCGCGCGCGCGGGTGCTTGAGGTTGAGCACGATGCTGCGCTTGTTGCCGTTGTAGTTCATGAAGTACTGGGTGTGGTCCGTGCCCCGGCCGACGCCGCGACCGGGGTCGCCCGTCGGCGGCTCAACCTTCACTACGTCCGCGCCGAGCCATGCGAGGTATTGCGTGCACGAGGTACCCGCCTCGTACTGCGTCATATCGAGCACGCGCATGCCGTCGAGGGCCGCCATCGTCGCCTCCGAATGTCGCGGGCCACGGCCCTCTCGGATGCCCGGCGGGGAGAGAACAGGCGCGGGCATCTTATTACGCCGCTAATGATCGTGGGTCACCCAGGCCGAATTGAATGCGGCCCTGCTACGCGACTGTCGACAGATGCCGATAGTGATGGAGTCGGAACAGGAGGTTCCGAGACGGGACTGCGTGGAAGATGACCGCAAGGATCTCGCCTGAGCGAGCGGTGCTCTGGCTCGGAGTGGTCGCGATTCCGGTCGGGGCCTTCACGCTGCTCATGGTCGCGCCGTCCCTGGACGGCCGCTTCATGACACCCTCAGGGCACTTCTACATCGTCGGCGCCACCGCGGTGATCTGTGCCGTTCTGGCCGTGGCTGCCTCGATCGCCGCGGTACAGATCGGCAGCGCGCGCACGCTGCTCCTCGCGCTCGCGTTCCTCTCGATGGCCGGCGTCTTCTCGGTACACGGACTCGCCACGCCCGGGTTCATCGTGACCGCGGGGCCCGAGTACGTCGTTGTTGTCGGGTTTTCGGCGCGTCTCGCACTGCTCCTTGCCGCGGCCTTCCTCGCGGCGAGCGCAGTGGACTGGCCCCGACGCGTAGCGGCGCCGATCGAGCAGTCTTCCGGCCGTATCCTCGTCCTCGCGCTGGCGCTGCTCGGGATCTACGCGTATCTCGCGTTCGCGACGCCTCGTCTCGTTCCGCCGCGGCTGATGAGCGAGGACCTGTTCCTCAACGGCTCTCTGGTCGTGGTGCTGGCGCTGACCACGTTCTCGGCGTGGCGCTACTACCGCCACTTCCGGCTCTCGCGGCTGCCAATGTCGCATGCGGCCACGCTCGGCTCGGTGCTGATGTTCCAGGCGCAACTCTCGATGCACTTCGGCGACTCTTGGCACGCGAGCTGGTGGATGTACCACGTCCAGTTGCTCGCTGCGTTCGGAGCGCTCTTCTGGGCGCTGGTGTCCGAATACGCGCGCGGCCGCGGCGCCAATCGCTCGATCCAGGGGCTGACGGTGAGCGGAGAGCTCGAGCAGATCAAGGCGGGCTACGCGGACGTGGTCCGCGCGCTCGCCACGTCCCTCGAGGTGCGCGATCCCTACACGCACGGCCACGGGCACCGCGTCGCCGCGCTCTCGGTGCTCATCGGACAGCAGCTGCGACTCAAGCCCGCTCGTCTGCGCGCGCTCGCGCAGGGTGCACTGCTGCACGACGTTGGCAAGATCGGCGTGCCGGACGACGTGCTCTGTAAGCCGGGCGCCCTCACCGACACGGAGTTCGCGGAGATCAAGAAGCACCCCGCGCTCGGCGCGCACATGCTCGCGAGCGCGTTCTCCGGCAGCATCGAGCGCGCCGTGATCCGCCACCACCACGAGTGGTACGACGGCAGCGGCTATCCCGACGGCCTCCGCGGCGAGCAGATCCCCTTCGAGGCGCGCATCGCGGCTGTCGCTGATGTGTACGACGCACTGCGCTCGAATCGCGCCTATCGCGGCGCCTGGAACCGCGAGCAGACGCGTGCGCTCATCCTCGAGGAGTCTGGCACGCACTTCGATCCCACCTGCGTCGAGGCGCTGATGCAGGTCGCGGACCGCTGGGAAGCGGAGTTCGGCGACGAGATCGCGCGCTCCGAGCAGCGTGTCGTGGCCCACCACGACCACGGGCACGAACTGGCCGCCGAGGCCGCCTGACGAGCTGAGCTACAGCGAGGTGAGCTGCGCTCGCAGCGCCTCGGGCGTGCTCACCGGCAACTGGCAGACCATGTTCTCGCAGACGTAGGCGGCAGCGCCCTCGATCGCAACGCGGTCTTCGAGGACGGGCAGCCCCGCACCCTCGCTCGAGGACGCCAGCACGACGGACGGCAGGTACTGCCGTGCGACCTCACGCTCGAGCGGCGTGCGTGCCTCTGGAGTCCCGACGATGGCGATCTCGCGGCGCGGCGCCAGCAGCAGCTCTGCCACCTGCCAGATCGAGCCGAAGCCGCCGGGCGCCTGGAGGAGCTGGTCGCGGACGAGCGCGACGACCTCGGAGGCCAGCGCCTCCCACTCTGGACGCTCGAAGTAACGGCCGAGCCAGAACGCGAGCAGGGCAGCGGCCCCGTTGCCGCTCGGCGTGGCCGCGTCGAAGAAGGACTTCTGGCGCAGGATCAGTTCCTCGCCGCCCTCGGGCGTCTCGAAGAAGCCGCCGCGCTCGTCGTCGCGGAACCGCTCGATGGTGCGCTCAAGCAACGCCGAGGCGAACCGCAGGTGCTCGAGGTCGCCCGTCGAACGGTATAGCTCGACGAGCCCGAGGCCGAGGTAGACGTAATCCTCCAGCAAGCCATCGACTCGTGCCTCACCGCCCTTGTACGTGTGCAGCAGCGAGCCGCCCTGCCACAGCCGATTCCGGAGAAACGCAGCGTTGGTTAGGCTGATCGCGACGTAGCGTCCGTCGCCGAGGACCCGGCCCGCCTCGGCAAATGCGGCGAGCGCGAGGCCGTTCCACGACGTGAGCACCTTGTCGTCGAGGCCGGGGTGGGTGCGCCGCTCGCGCGCCTCGAGCAGCCGTTCGCGCATCGGCGCGAGGCGTGCCTCGAGGTCCGCGGGGGCGAGGCCGAGGTCGGCAGCGACGTCCGAGAAAGGGCGCGGAGTGCTGAGGACGTTGCGGCGTCCGAAGTCGGGGTGGTGCGGGTCGGAGAAGTTGCCCTGTTCCGTCACGGCGTACGCGGCGCAGAAGATGCGCGCGTCACCCTCTCCGAGCACCTCGGTGACCTCGGCCGGGGTCCAGACGAAGTACTTGCCCTCGATCCCCTCGCTGTCGGCGTCCTGGGCCGAGTAGAAGCCGCCTTCCGAGTCGAGCATCTCGCGCTCGAGATAGGAGAGCGTCTCGCGGACGATGCGCTCGAAGAACGGGTCGCCCGTGATCTGGAAGGCGTGGAGGTACAGCCGCACCAGCTGCGCGTTGTCGTAGAGCATCTTCTCGAAGTGTGGGACCAGCCAGCGCTCGTCCACCGAGTAGCGCGAGAACCCACCGCCGAGATGGTCGTACATGCCGCCCTCGGCCATGCGCCGCAGCGTGAGCAGCGCCATCTCGAGGGCGGCGGACATGCCCTCGCCGGTGGAGCTCGTGCGGGCGTGATGCATCAGCAGGAACTCGAGGTTCGATGGACTCGGGAACTTCGGCGCGGCTCCGAAGCCGCCCCAGCGCGCGTCGAACCGCTCGCGCAACTGCGCCACCGCCTGCGCCGGCAGCGCGGGATCGAGCGGGGCGTCGTTGCGCGCGGAGTGCTCCGTGGCCTCGCGGAGGCGGTCGGTGATCTCGCCGGCGGAGGTGATGAGGCGCTCGCGCTCCTTCTCCCAGGAACCGCGCACCGCCTCGAGCAACGTGCGGAAGCCCGGGCGTCCGTGACCGTCCTCGGGCGGGAAGTAGGTGCCGGCGTAGAACGGGTCGCCCTCGGGCGTGAGGAAGACCGTCATCGGCCAGCCACCGCTGCCGGTCAGCGCCTGCGTCACGGTCATGTAGACGCTGTCGACGTCCGGCCGTTCCTCGCGGTCAACCTTGATGTTGACGAACCCGTCGTTCATGAGCGCAGCGATCGACTCGTCCTCGAACGACTCGTGCGCCATCACGTGGCACCAGTGGCACGAGGAGTAGCCGACCGACAGCAGGATCGGCTTGTCCTCCGCTCGTGCACGCTCGAACGCCTCGTCGCCCCACGGGTACCAGTCGACCGGGTTGTCCGCATGCTGCAGGAGGTAGGGGCTCGTCTCGTTCGCGAGCCGGTTGCGGCGCCGCGCGCCCTCGTCAGACATCGATCTCCACCCGTCACCTCGGCCGCGCCCGTTTCGATCCACCGTAGCATCGACCTTGGCCTGGTCAGCCTGAGCGAAGCTCCGTGGACGAGATGTCGAGGTGAAAGCGCGTCTCGGGGATGCCGGTGAAGAGGTCCGCCAGGTCCTCGGGAATCCCGGCGTCGTCGAGCAGGCGAAAGGCGCCGTCGACGGTCCGCCCCGCGACAACGAAGCGCGCACCGAGGTCGCGGAACTCGGCGAAGGCGTCGCGGAGTCCCTCCTCATTGCCGTAGTAGCGCGGATGCACCAGGCGCACCGCTGTGTCCCAGCCGATCGCGAAGGTGGTACCGGGGAAGAGTCGCGCCTTTTCGATGAAGCGCGGCGTCCTCGTGAGCACGAGCGGCCAGGCGCCGTGGAATTGCGCGACGCGCCTTCGCACCTCGAAGAACGTCAGTGGCGGCTTGTCGACGTTGACCACCGACAACTCGAACGCGACTTCGCTCTCGTCGAGGCCGGCGAGCTCGGCGGCTGCGAGCGCCAGCTCGACGTGTCCGGCGTGCAGCGGGTTGAACGAGCCGGGAAGGAGCAGGACACCCGGTCGCGTACCGGGTTCGAGGCCGCCCTCGGGCCGCGCGAGGAGGAACCGGCGGCCGTCGTCGGCGTCCTCGGCGAGCAGCGCCTCGATCAGGTCGCGATCGCTCATCGGGGAGCCGGCCTGCCTTCGTCCACACGCTCGCTCGCGAGGAGGGGTAGCGCCGGACGCTCGTCGATGCCGCACTCGCGAGCCAGGAGGTCGAGGATGAGCCGGCTCACGAGATTCTCCTCGCCCTCGCGGTCGCGGGCGCCCTTCTCGAGGACGAGCGCTGCGAGGGAGTTGCCTCGCTCGGTGGCGAGGGCGACGAAGGCACGATGCTCGCCGCGCTTCGTCCGGTCCGTCGCGATCGTCGCAGCGCACGCGAGCCCGGCGACTGGCGCGTCGCTTTCGCGCTCGCGGAGTGCGCGCCCTTGTGCCGCCTCGGCGAGCGCGAGGGCGGTCTCGGCCGATGCGTACTCGGCAGGCTCGCGGCCGAGGTACTCCACCATCGCGAGCCGCGCGTAGGGCACACTCGCCTCGAGGATGGTCCTCGACGCGCCCGGCACCCCGAGCAACCACGCGATCGCCTGCGAACCCGCGCCCGAGACCACGACCGCGACCTGGAGCGGCGCGCCGTGGATCCGCTCCACGAGGGCTCGGAGCTCCGAATCCATCGACCTCCCCGCTCGTCCTGAGCCTGTCGAAGGGGCGGTCGCGCTTAGGCGCGCGCGACCGTGCTGGTCGCGTACGCCGCCGCAGACTCTCCCGCCGTCCGTCCGAACACAGCGCCGGACATCAGTCCGCTGCCTCCCGCGTAGTTGTGGTAGAAGAGCCCGCCGACAAGCTCGCCCGCCGCGTAGAGGCCCGGCATCGGCCGGTCCTCGGTGTCGAGCACGTTGGCCGTCTTCGCCTCGATGCGCAGGCCACCGAAGGTGAACGTCACGCCACACGTGACGGCCACCCCGAAGAACGGCGGCTCCGTGAGCGGCAGCGCCCAGTTCGACTTCGGCGGGTCGATGCCCACCGTCGCGAGGCCGTCGCGCGCGGCGGGGTCGAAGCGGCCGGGCCGGCAGGCAGCGTTGTATGCCTCGACCGTGCGCTCGAGGCCCGCGCGGTCGATGCCGAGGGAGTCCGCCAACTCCCCGATGGTGTTGCCCTCGCCCTTCGTGATCTCGCGGATGCGGTACTCGTCGCGGAGCATCGGGATGGTCTGCTGGTCGAAGAGCTGGAAGGCGACGCGGTACGGCTGCTTCAGGATCTCGCGGCCGTAGCGGGCGTAGGTGTAGTTGCGCAGGTCGGCGCCCTCGTCGACGAAGCGCTCGCCGTTGATGTTGACGATGATCCCGAGCGGGTATGAGTGCTTCTGGTAGAGGTCTCCCACGATGCGGTTGCCGGTCGGCGGCGCGTTGAGGTCCCACGCGACGGCGTGCGCACTCGACCAGTGGCCGTACGACTGCGCCCCGGCATCGAGGGCCATGCGGATGCCGTCGCCGGTGTTGTGCCGCGTGCCGCGGACCTTCGCGAACTCCCACCCTGCGCCGAGGTAGCGCGTGCGCATCTCCGTGTTCGCCTCGAAACCGCCGCTCGCAAGGACGACGGATGACGTCGCGATCTCTTCGTAGCCGGCGTCGGTGCGGACGCGGATGCCGCGGATGGCCGCGCGGTCGTCGAGCAGCAGGTCCTGCGCCTTGGTGCCGTAGCGGATCTCGATGCCCTTCGCCTTCGTGGACTCGAAGAGGGAGTCCGACAGACCCTGTCCCGCGCCGACCGCTTCGACGATCATGCCGCCCCAGAATTTGAGGATTCCTTCGACGCGGAACGCCTGGCGTCCGTACATCAGCACCCAGCGGAGACCGGCGACGTCACGCATCCAGCGCACGGTGTCGTATCCCCGGCCCACGAGCTGGTCGACGAGGTCGGGGTCCGCCAGGCTCTCGGTCACACGCATCAAGTCACCGCGCATGTCGGACTCGGTGTACGCGCCGACATCGATGCCACTCGCCTCCTCGTCGGTGAGGTCGGGGATGAGTGCGCGGATGTCGTCGAGGCCGCGGTACGGGAAGCGGAAGCCGCCGCCGGTGAAGAACGTGTTGCCGCCGCGCTCGCCCTCGTTCGCCTTCTCCAGCACGAGCGTGCGCGCGCCTCGTTCGTGCGCGGCGATCGCAGCGCACAGTGCGGCGTTCCCCGCACCGACGACCACCACGTCGTACTGCGAGCCGTTCGTGGCCGCCGCCGAATCCCCGGTCATTCCGCCTCCTCGTTCGCGTCGTTCAGCGGCCCGATGATAACGCGCCGTCCGGCTCCGACGCGTGTACGAACCGACGCGGTTAGCATGCCGCGATGGACTTCGCTCTCATCGCGCTGTTCGCCGGCCTCGGAGCGCTGACGCAGAGCGGGATCGGTTTCGGCTACGCCATCCTCTTCACGCCGCTCGCGACGCTGGTCGTCGGGGCACAGGCGGCGGTCGCGACGTCGCTTGTGACCGGCACGCTGATGTCGTTCGGGCTCTACGCGGAGTCGCGGCCGCGGACGCCGCTGCGTTCGCTCGTGCCGCTCGCCGCGATGGGGACGCTCACGACGCCGCTCGGCATCTGGCTGCTGACGCGTGCTGACGAGGTGACGCTGCGATTACTCGTGGGTGCGGCCGTCCTCGCGACGACCGCAGTCAACATGCTCAGCCGCCCGCGTCTCGAATCGCGCGCGTTGCATCCAGTCGCGACAGTGGCTGCCGGTTCGCTGTCCGGCGTCCTGCGCGGAGCGACGAGCATGGGCGGTCCACCGATCGTGCTGTACCTGCACTGGCTCGGAGGTGGGCCGCAGGTCATCCGCGGGCGGCTCTTTGCCTACTTCGCGCTCGCCTCGCTGCCGGGCCTCGCGATCGCCGCGCTCGGAGGCGTGATCACGAGGGACGTGCTCGCGCAGTCCGCCCTCGCGCTGCCGGCGATCGGCGTCGCGGTGTCTCTGGGTCCGCACGTGCGGGCACGGCTCTCGCCGGCGTGGTTCCACCGGCTGTCGATCGGGCTGCTGCTGTTCACGGCGGTCGTGGCGATCTACGGCGCGCTGTCGGCCTGAGCCCTCACCCTAGCCCTCTCCCCCGAGGGGAGAGGGAGCCGGAGTTCTTCCGGGGAGAGGCGCCAAAGTGTCCTGTAGGGAAGGCGGTCGTGGTCGATCGCTACTGGATGCCGACGACTTCGATCTCGAACGTGAGGGCCTCGCCGGCGAGGGGGTGGTTGGCGTCGACGCGGACGATCTCGTCTGTGACCTCGACGATGACGGCCGGGGCGCCGTTGCCCAGCTGGACCTGGTCGCCGGCGGCGATGCCCTCAGGGGCCTCGGCCTTCGGCACCTCGAAGACGAGTTCCTCGGTGTGCTCGCCGTAGGCTTCCTCCGGCGTGAGCGTCACGGTGACGCTCTCTCCCACGCCGAGGCCACGCACCGCGGCATCGAAGCCCGCAATCACGTCGCCTGCGCCCACGACGAACGGGAACGGCTCACCGCCACGCGAAGAGTCGAATACCTCGCCGTTCGCGAGCGTGCCGTGATAGTGAACCGTCACTCGATCGCCGTCGTTCGCCACTCGTCGCTCCTCATTCGTTGAGGCCGAACCAGTGGGCTCAGCCGTCGGTGTTTCCGTGTTTGCTGCTTCCGCCGTGGGGGCCGTGGTCTCGCTGGGTGGGGCATCTTCGTCCCCGCCACACGCCGCCGCGAAGAGGGCGGCGGTGCCGAGGACGAGGACTGCGGCCGCCCGACGGAGCGCGCTGCGCCTGCCGCCAGCACGCGGCCGCACTGGATTGAGTTGGATCGCCGGTTGCCTTTCTCGGGTGGGGCGGCGTCCTGCCGCCGAATCACGGTACCACGATGAGCCAGCGGGTCCGAGGCCGCTGGCTCTATGCGGGGGTGGGCGTTGAGGCCTCGAAGGTCCGCTCGGGCGGCGTCGCCGCCGTCGGGCGATCAGGAGGGCGTGGCTCGGGCGCGACGAGGATAAGGACCGCTGCGACGACGTACGCCGCGATGAACACCAGGAACGCGATCTGGTACGACCCACCGAGATCGTAGGCGAGCCCGGCGAACACAGGCCCACCGGCGCTCGAGACGATGGTGAAGGGACGTCCGATGGCGCGCACGGTGCCGAGCGTCAGCCTCCCGTAGTAGTCCGCCCAGACCGTCTCCTGGATCGTCACGACACCTCCGACGCCGATGCCAAACACAGAGATGGCGACGTACATCATCGGGAGGCTGGTCGCGGCGAGGATAAGCACGACGCCCGTGCCGAGGATGACGAACTCCGCTGCTGCTGCGTAGCGCGTCGGGATGCGTTCCACGATCAGACCCCACAGCGGCTTCGAACAGAGCCCGGCGGCGCCGATCATGCTGAAGGCGCCCGCTGCCTGGGCTGCTGTGAACCCCGTGTCGGTGAGGTAGGGGATGAGGTGCAGCAGCATCGCGCTGAAGCCCATGCTCCCGAAGCCGAACGTCGCGATCAGCATCCACAGGGCCGGCGTGCGCATGATCTCGCCACGGCTCCAGCGGTACTGGTCGACGACGGCTCGGTGCTCGGCGCGGCGATCGCCGGGCCGTGACGCTACGTGGCCGCCGTCGGGCTCGAGGCCGTGGTCCTCGGGACGTCGCCGCATGATCAGCGCGCCGAGTGGGATCACGATGACCCAGACGGCGACCCCGAGGAATGCCCAGGCCGTTCGCCAGCCGAACTCCTCGATCAGCCGGTTGATCAGCGACGGTAGGATGAGCGCGGCCACGGAGTTGCCCATGGCCGTGATCGCGATCGCGCGGCCCCGGTAGCGGATGAACCAGTTCGAGACCGCGACGTTCACCACCATCGCGCCCATGCCGACCATGCCGAGGGTGATGATGCCGGCCTTCACGGCGTAGTACTGCCACAGCGCCTGCACCTGACCCAGCAGGATGAAGCCCAGCCCGGCAATGAGCGCCCCGAGGACGATCAGCACCCGGCCGCCGCGGCGGTCGATGAACCCGCCGATGAACAGCCCGAGCACCCCCATCGCGGCGGTCGACGCCGTTTGTCCCACGGAGATGTCGGTCCGGGTCCACCCCAGCTCCTCGGTCATCGGCGTGACGAAGATGCCGAGGCTGTACGCCTGCACGCCCGACGACATCATCGACGCGACGAATGCGAAGACGACGATGTACCAGCCGTAGTAGACGGACCGTCCGAAGAGCCGGGTTGGCAGGGGAAGCGGGGCCGGCAGCGGAGCGGCTGCTACCTCGGGAGTATCACTGGTGGGAGTGCTGAGCGTGGTGCTCACGGCATGTCCCCCTCAGGGCGAGCATGCTACACGAGCAATGACGAGCGTGGTAGTTGCTGCGCTCGCGTCGACGGTGCGGGTCGACCCGAGCGCAGCGCTCCATGCGGCCCGGACGGGTCACGCGCGCGAGCGGTTCATCAGCGCTCCGAGCAGGACGGCGATGCCGATCGCGATCACGCCCGCGGGTAGGAGGACATCAAGTCGCGGGGTCCAGATGTCGAGGCGATCCAATAGGAACGCAACGCCGATCCCGATGAAGACGAGCCCCATGATGAAGTGGCCGACATCGAATGCTCGTTCGTTCATCGGATGATCTCCGCGCTGCCAAAGACGCTGCTCACCTGGATGTCGAGGCGCCTCGTCGCCTCATCGAAGTTCGAGGACGTATACGTGCGGTCCGCAGCAATCCCGCTCGACTCCGCGCGATCCGGGAACTGCGTCGAGCCGAAGACCGTGCTCCCCTGGACCCGCACACCGATCGATTCGTCCTCCGGGAGGCGGAGCTGGATGCTGCCGAAGACGACCGACAGCTCGAGGTCGGTTTCGCCCTCCGGGACGTCGAACTCGCGCAGGTCCACGAACAGCGAGCCGAAGACGTGGCTGTAGCCATCCTCGAGGTCGGTGATCGTCCTCGGCGACTCCACCTGCTCACCGAACGCGCCGTCGAAGCCGAGCCGGAACGGCGCGGTGAGCACCAGCGAGATGGTCAGGATGACTCCGAGGGTGACGAGCCCTCCGCTTCCGCTGCGTCCGCTGAAGATCGCGAGCGCTGCGCCCGTGGCGATCAGCGCGATCGGGAGCGCCAGCTCCCAGCGCACGCGCGTGAGGTCGGCGATGTCGAGCGCGGCGAGCAGCCAGGCCACGCCGACTGCGATCAGGATCGTGCCCGCGACGATCGCGCCGAGCACTGATCCCGAGGAGCCCGAAGACCCCTGGCCGGCGAGGTACCCGGGTGTGCCGGGCAGCGCGCCCACTGGGCGCTCCGGTACCACGATCCACATCACGATGTAGACCACCACGCCGATGCCATTGGCGAGCGCGAGCAGCACGAACGCCACGCGCGGAATCACCGGGTCGATGTCGAAGTACTCGGCGATGCCTCCCGCGACGCCGCCGATCATCTCGTCGCGGCTGCGGTAGAGCCGCCGCCGTTCCGGCTGCGGAGGTGGTGGTGGGGGCGGCGGCGATATTGAGCCCGTCGGAGCGCCCTCGGAGGCGATGCCCGCGGCGCTCGCCGGGTCGGGGGGTGTCTGGCCAGGGTCGTTCATCGTGGGCTCCTCTCCGATCGAGCGTATCTTGCCGCGCTCGGGCTCCGATGCACAGGCCAGAGGTCCCCTCGTGATGGGCCCGCCGTCACGAAGCAGTGGAGTGGGGGCTAGCCTCGTCGCGCGGCTTCGAGCTCGACGCACTCGCCGTCGCGCACCTCGAAGACGCGCGTCGCGACGCGTTCGAGGATCGCGGGGTCGTGGCTCGCGCAGATGATCGTGCCGTCGAACGCCTCGAGGGCGTCGATCAGACGGCGGCGCGTGCCCACATCGAGGTGGTTCGTCGGCTCGTCGAGCAATAGCACGTTCGAGGGGCGGATCAGGAATTTCGCCAGGGCGACGCGGCTCCGCTCGCCGCCGGAGAGCACCGAGATCGGCTTGAAGACGTCGTCGCCCGTGAAGAGGAAGCGGCCGAGCACGCCTCGCAGTGCGCCATCCGCCTCGTTACCCGCGACCGACCGCACCTCGTCGAGGACGGTGCGCGAGCGGTCGAGGACCTCGTCCTGGTGCTGGTCGTAGTAGCCGGGGACCGCGCGCTCGGCCCAGCGGACCGAGCCCTCGCTGGGTTCGATCTCGCCGGCGATGGCGCGGAGCAACGTGCTCTTGCCGCTGCCGTTCGGCCCCGTGAGCACCACCTTGTCGCCGCGCTCGACCACGAGGTTCACGTCGATGAGCACGACCTCGCCGTCGTCGTAGGCGTGGCCGAGGTGCTCGACCACCAGCACCTCGAGCTCGGTGCGTCCGGCCGACTTCAACTGGAAGCGCACTTCGCGCTCGTTGCGCTGTGGCGCGTTGATCCGCTCGATGCGCGCGAGCGCCTTCTCGCGGCTCTTCACCTGCGTGGCCTTCGAGGACTTCGCGCGGAAGCGCTCGATGAAGCGCTCCTGCCGCGCGACCTCGCGCTCCTGGCGCGCCGCGGCCTGCGACTGCTGGTTCAGCCGTTCGGCCTTCTGACGCTGGTAGTCCGAGTAGTTGCCTGAGTACGTCTCGACCTCGGCGTCGCGCAGTTCCACGATGCGGTTCGCGACGCGGTCGAGGAAGTCGCCATCGTGCGTAACGACGAGCAGCGTCCCTCGGTAGGTCGTGAGGTCCTCGGCGAGCCAGTCGCGCGCCGAGGCGTCGAGGTGGTTCGTGGGCTCGTCGAGCAGCATGTGGTCGGGCCGCCGCACGAGCACCTTCGCCAGCGCGATGCGCATGCGCCAGCCTCCGGAGAACTCGCCGCAGCGCTTCGTGCGATCGTCGGGGTCGAAGCCGAGACCTGCGAGCACGCGCCCGATGCGCTCCTCCACACGGTAACCGTCCAGGCGGTCGAACTCCTCGAAGAGCGCGCCCTGCTGCTCGATCAGCGCGTCGAGGTCGCCGTCCCCCCGCTCGATGCGGGCCGCCACCTCGTCGAGCTGCGCCTGGACGGCGATCGGCTCGGGGAAGGCCTCCCACAACTCGTCGAGGAGCGTATGGGCATCGTTGAGTCCGGCGTCCTGTCGCAGGTAGCCGAGCGACCCGCCACCCCGCGACCCCGCCGTGCCGCGGTCGGGCGTCTCGAGGCCCGCGATGATCCGCAGCAGCGTCGACTTCCCGGCGCCATTGGGACCGACGAGGCCGGCGTGCTCGCCGTCGCCCACGATGAACGACACATCGTCGAGGACGTCGAGCGGGCCGAAGGACTTGGAGACGGAGTCGGCGTAGAGCATCGCCCTCCAGCGTAACCGGCAGCCCGCCCGCGGGTCGAACGCCCTCGAGATTTGGGCGAAGCGAGCACGGCCGTGATGCGCTACCGTCCCTCCTCACGCCACCGCGGCGCCCGGAGGTGCGATGCCGCAACTCGCTTTCGAACCTAGACGTGTCTACATCGGCATGTCGTTCACGCTCGGTCTCCTCTTCCAGATGCTCTTCCCGATCGCGGCGGTCTACCGCGTCGTCGAGGGCGGCGTGAACCCGCTGCAGCTCGTCCTCGTGGGGACGGCGCTCGAGGTCAGCGCGTTCGTCTCCGAGGTGCCGAGCGGCGTGCTCGCGGACTCGTACAGCCGGCGGCTGTCAGTCGTCCTCGGCATCGCGCTGATGGGCTGCGGCATCCTCATCGAGGGCGCGGTCGCGACGTTCTGGGTGTTCGTGGTCGCACAGCTCTTCTGGGGCGTCGGCTTCTCGTTCGTCAGCGGGGCTCGCGAGGCCTGGCTCGCGGATGAGATCGGCGAGTCCGAGGCAGCACCGGTCTACGTGCGCGGGGCGCAGTTGCGCCAGGTCGGTGGGTTGCTCGGCATCCCGATCGGCGTGGCGCTCGCGACGTTCTCGCTGCGCTTGCCGTTCCTCGTGAGCGGGCCGTTGATGCTGCTGCTCGCGCTCGTGCTCTACCGCGTGATGCGGGAGGACGGCTTCACGCCGACCCGCACCGAGGAGCGCGCATCGTGGCGGGGGCTGGCCTCGACGGCGCGCGCGGGACTTGCCGTAGTGGGCAAGCGTCCCGTGCTCGCGGCGATCCTCGTCGCGGCCGTCACCTACGGCGCATCGAGCGAGGCGTTCGACCGCCTCTGGGAGGTCCACTTCCTCACGAACTTCACGCTGCCGTCCCTTGGTGGCCTCGACCCGGTGGTGTGGTTCGGCATCTTCACGGCCGGCGCGATGCTGCTGAGCATCGGCGGCATGGAGGTTGTCCAGCGTCGTGTCGACCTCGCCGGCGAGCGCGCGCCGGTCGTGCTGCTCGTCGCACTCGGCGTCGCGATCGTCGGCGGGCTGGTCGTCTTCGGGCTCACGGGCTCGTTCGCCATAGCGGTGGGGGCGTACTGGTGCGTCGCGGTGGCCCGCCGGATGCATGAGCCGGTCTTCATCGCGTGGTTGAACCGCGGCCTCGACTCCAGCAGCCGTGCCACCGTGCTGTCGCTGGCGGGGCAGGCCGACGCGCTCGGTCAGATGGCGGGTGGCCCGGTCCTCGGCGTTGTCGCAACGGTTCGCTCGCTGCGCGTCGCGATGGTGGCGACGGCGGCACTGCTGCTGCCCGCCGTCGCGATCTACACGCGCGCCGCGATCCGAGGCGAGCGCGGGCCGGGCAGCCTCGAGACGTCGCCCGCGGTGGCTTCCGAGGACTGACGCACGTCAGTCGATCACGGCGATGGCCTGGATCTCGATGAGGAAGTCCGGGTTGGCGAGCTCGGCAACACCGATGAGTGCGGCGGCGGGTCGCGGCTCCGGCACGAACTCGTTGCGCACGGCGGTCAACGCCGCGCGGTGCTCGGGCGTCATGCCCACGACGTAGGTCGTCATCGTGGCGACGTGCTCGAACCCTGCGCCCACCGACGCGAGCGCCGTTCGCAAGTTGCTGAAGACCTGCCGTGCCTGTGTCGCGAAGTCGCCGCCGATGTTGCCGTCGCCATCGCGTGGCGTCTGCCCGGCGAGGAACACGATGGTCCCGGTCCCCTTGACCACGTGGGAGTAGTTCGCCGGCCGGGCCAGACCCTCCGGCTGGATGTGCTCAAGTGCCATGTCTCACCTCGACAGCCCTGCAACCGCGCTCAGTCGATGACCGCGATCGCCTGCACCTCGAGGAGGTAGTTCGGATCGGCGAGCTCGGCGACGCCGATGAGGGCGTCCGCAGGTCGCGGCTCAGGCTCGAACTCTGCACGCACGGCGCTTATCGCGGCGCGGTGCTCCGGCGTCATGCCGACGACGTAGGTGGTCGTGGTGGCGACGTGCTCGAACCCCGCGCCCACCGAGGCGAGCGCCTTCTGCAGGTTGCCGTAGACCTGCCGCGCCTGCGCCTCGATGTCACCGGCGCCGACGATGTTGCCGTCGGCGTCGCGCGGTACCTGCCCCGCGAAGAACACCACGCTTCCCGTCGTCTTCACGACGTGGGAGTACTGCGTCGGTCGTGCCAGTCCGTCCGGCTGGATGTGCTCGAGTGCCACGCCGCCTCCATCAGTCCGCGCCCATCGGGTCGTTGGGTCGCGGGACAGACTAGCGGCGTGGCACTTCGCTGGGGCGACGCTCAGTCGATGACGGCGGTCGCCTCGACCTCGATCAGGAACTCCGGCCGCGCCAGTGCCTGCACGCCGATGAGCGTGCTGGTGGGCGGCGGGTCCGGCAGGAACTCCGCACGGACCGCGCTGAGCGCCGCGCGGTGCTCGGGGGTTACGCCGACGATGTAGGTCGTCGTCTTCGCGACGTGCTCGGGACCAGCGCCCACCGAGGCGAGCGCATTGCGGACGTTGGTGAAGACCTGGCGCGCCTGCGCCTCGAAGTCGCCGGCGCCGACGATGTTTCCGTCGCTGTCCAGCGACACCTGGCCCGCGAGGAATACGACGGTCCCCGTTGCCTTCACGACGTGCGTGTAGCCCGTTGGCTTCGACAGGCCGTCCGGCTGGGTGTGCTCGAGTGCCACGTGTCCTCCTCGTGACTAGGTGCTTCGCGAGACGGCGAGCCTAGCAGCCGCGCGGTCCTGTTCCATTGTCCGGGGCGACCGCCTGCCAATGGGGCGCCGGACCGTGCTTCGACAGGCTCAGCACGAACGGCAGGGAGCGGGCGAGGAGAGCGCCCGTGCGCTGTCAGCCCGCGCCCGAACAATGCGCGCAATCGGTCAGCTGCCGCGTCGCCGCCGGGTGACGAAGTGCGGGCTTCGGCCGTAGAGCGTCTCGGCGGCCTCCATCAGCGTCTCGGAGAGGGTGGGGTGGGCGTGGATCGTGAGCGCGAGGTCCCTCGCGCGCGCGCCCATCTCGATGGCGAGCGTGGCCTCGCCGATGAGCTCGCCCGCGTTCACTCCCACGATGCCCACACCGAGGACGCGCTCGGTCCCCGGCTCCAGCACGAGCTTGGTCAGCCCATCGGTGCGGCCGAAGGTTACCGCGCGTCCCGAGGCGCCCCACGGGAACTTGGAGACGACAACCTCGATGCCGCGCTCGCGCGCCTGCGTCTCGGTGAGGCCGCACCAGGCGATCTCGGGGTCGGTGAAGATCACGGCCGGGATCGCGGCGGCGTCAAAAGCCGAAGGCGTCCCCGCGATCGCGTCGGCGGCGACGCGGGCCTCGTGCGTCGCCTTGTGCGCAAGCATCGGCTCGCCGGCAACGTCGCCGATTGCGAAGATGGCGGGCTCGGTCGTCCGTCGCTGCTCATCCGTCGCGATGAACCCCCGCGCGTCGAGTCTCACCCCGAGCCGTTCGAGGCCGAGGTCGCGCGTGTTCGGGCGGCGGCCGACGGCGACGAGCACTCGGCTGAACAGCCGCTCCTCGACACCGAGCGCTGTCCCGGAGAGCCGCGCCTTGATGCCGCCCTCGGCCTCCTCGAGGCCGGTCACGCGCGTGTTGAGGTGGATCGCCTCGAACTGCGTCGCGAGGCGCTTCGCGAGCGGCTCGACGAGGTCGCGGTCGGCGCCGGGCAGCAGCCCGCCCGTCATCTCGACGACCGTCACGCGCGAGCCGAGCGCCGCGTACACGCCGCCAAGCTCGAGACCGATGTAGCCGCCTCCGACGACGAGCAGGCTCTCGGGAATGTCTGGCAGCGCAAGCGCCGCCGTCGAGTCCATCACCAGCGGAGAGTCGAGCCGCAGCGACTCGGGGACGACCGGCTGCGAGCCGGTGGCGATGACGGCGTGGTCGAACTCGACGTCGAACAGCTCGTTGTTGTTCTGGACGCGGAGCAGCTGCGGGTCGGCGAAGCGTCCGTACCCGCGCACGTAGCGCACTCGGCGCTGCCGGGCGAGCAGGCCGAGGCCGCCCGTCAGCCGCCGCACCACCCCGTCCTTCCACTCGCGCAGCGCATCGACGTCGATCTCGGGCACACCGAAGCGCACGCCGAAGTCCGCGGCCTCCTCGCCCTCGCGAATGACGCGCGCGACGTGGAGCAGCGCCTTCGAGGGGATGCAGCCCTCGTACAGGCAAACACCGCCCGGCTGTTCATCCGTGCCGATGAGCGTGACCTCGGAGCCGAGCTCAGCCGCGTGGAAGGCTGCGGGGTAGCCTCCGGGGCCAGCGCCGAGTACGGCGACGCGGGGACGGCGGGCGCTCGCGGTGGAGGCGGTGGTCATCGGCAGCTAGCCCTCCAGGGCGAGCAGCAGTGGCTCGTTGATTGCATCGATGATCCAGCTGAGGAAGCGCTGGCCATCCGCGCCGTCGATCACGCGGTGGTCGTGGGAGAGGGACAGCGGGAGGATCAGCCTCGGCTGTAGCTCACCGTCGACGTAGGTCGGTGCGCGCTGGGCACGGCCGAGGCCGAGCACGGCGAGTTCGGGCCAGTTGATGATCGGCGTGAAGTGCCCCGTGCCGAGGGAGCCAAGATTGGTAACGGTGAACGTGCCGCCGCGGGTGTCCTCGACGGTGAGCTTGCCCTCGCGCGCGCGCTCTGCCGCCTGGGCGAGGTCGATCGAGAGCTGGATGATGTTCTTCTCGTCGACGTCGCGGATGACGGGGACGATGAGCCCGCGCTCAGTGTCGACCGCCGTGCCCACGTTGACGTAGCGCTTGAGGATCAACTCGCCGCTCTCGATGTCGACGCTCGCGTTGATGCGAGGGTTCGCCTTGAGCGCACCCGCCACGATCTTCAGCAACATCACCGAGAGCGTGAGGTTGCCGCCGGCCTCCGCAGCGCGCGGCTTGAAGCGCTGACGCACCGCCTCGAGCTCGGTCACGTCGGCCGTCGCGTGCAGCGTGACGTGCGGGATCTGCTCCCAGGCGTTCGCCATGTTGCGCGCCACAGTCCGGCGGAAGCGCGTCAGCGGCTCGCGCTCGATCGGCCCCCACTGCCCGAAGTCGGGCAGCGGGGGTGCGGTGCTCGGGGTGGCAGTTGCCGCCGGCGCGGCCTCGCGAGGAGCGGTCGCTGGACCTCGCTCGCGCGCGTGGCGTTTCACGTCGTCCTCGGAGATGCGGCCGCCAGGACCTGAGCCCGCCACCTCGGCAATGTCGACGCCGATCTCGCGCGCGAACGTCCGCACCGAGGGCGAGGCAAACGGCGCGTCGGCGGTCGAGCGCGCGGGCTCCGGCTGCAGCGCCGCCTCGCGAGGGTGCTCGGCCGCCGGGGCGGGCTCGCTCTCGGACTCGGGCGCTTCCTCGTCGGCAGGCTTCTCTTGGGCGTCGCGAGCCTCGGTTGCGGGTGTGACCGGCTCCGAGGTCGGCGTGGCCTCGACGGGCTCGCGCTCACGACCGTCGGCCTCCTGCTGATCTGCTCTGTCCGGGCTTCCGATCCCTCCCCCGTCCCGGGGGAGGGTGGGGGTGGGGGTCGTCTCCGCCGCCGCAGGCTCGGCAGCGTCCCTTTGGTCACTGCCCTCTGCTGTCACTGTCTCTACCGAGAGCAACACCTGACCGACGCGGATGGTCTCGCCTGGCGAGACGTTGATTGACGTAACGCGACCCGCCACCGAGGACGGCACGTCGAGGGTCGCCTTCTCCGTCTCGATCTCGAGGACCGATTGGTCGACGGCGATCTCGTCGCCCTCGGATACGAGCACCTTGAGGACATCGGCCTCCTCGATGCCTTCGCCGAGGTTGGGCAGGCGGAACTCTGTCGCCATCGTTCGCGTCCGTCCTAGGTCCGCGCTGGGTTGGGCTTGTCGGGATTGATGCCGAGTGTCTCGATCGCTCGTGCGACCGCCGAGTTGGGGAGCGCTTCCTCGCGAGCGAGCCCGGTAAGGGCGGCCAGCGCGATGTGCTTCGCGTCCACCTCGAAGAAGTCGCGCAGCTCGGCACGGGAAGCGCTGCGCCCGAATCCGTCCGTGCCGAGCGTCAGCAGGGTGCCGGGCACCCACTTCGCGACGCCGTCCGCGAGCGTCTTCATGTAATCGCTCGCGGCCACCGTCACTATCGGCCCATCGCCGAGGCACTGGGTCACGTATGGAACCTGCCGAGGCTCGAGCGGGTGCAGGAGGTTCCATCGTTCGACGTCGAGCGCCTCGCGTCGCAGTTCGGTCCAGCTCGTCGCGGACCACACCTCAGCGTCGACCTCGAAGCGCTCGGCGAGCAGGTCAGCGGCGCGGATGACCTCGTTGAGGATGGCGCCGCTGCCGACGAGCCGAACGTGCGGCCGGCCCCGCTCCTCGGCGGCGCGGAAGCGGTAGAGCCCGCGCACGATGCCCTCGCGCACATCCTCGCTCTCGGGCATCGGCGGCTGCGGGTACGGCTCGTTGCCGACGGTGAGGTAGTAGAAGACGTCCTCGTCCTGCTCGTGCATCCGCCGGATGCCCTCGCGGATGAGGATCGCGAGTTCGTAGGCGTAGGCCGGGTCGTACGAGATGAGGGTGGGGATGCTCGAGGCGAGCACGTGGCTGTGGCCGTCCTGGTGCTGCAGACCCTCGCCGGCGAGCGTGGTGCGCCCCGAGGTGCCACCGATCATGAAGCCGCGCGTGCGGTTGTCGGCTGCGGCCCAGGCGAGGTCGCCGACGCGCTGGAAGCCGAACATCGAGTAGTAGATGAAGAACGGCAGCATCGGCAGGCGGTACGAGGCGTACGACGTACCCGCCGCGATGAACGAGGCCATCGAGCCCGCCTCGGTGATGCCTTCCTCGAGGACCTGGCCGTCCTTCGACTCGCGGTAGAAGAGCAGCTGGTCCGAGTCGACCGGGTCGTAGAGCTGACCGAGCGACGAATAGATGCCGAACTGGCGGAACAGGGTCTCCATGCCGAACGTGCGCGCCTCGTCCGGGACGATCGGCACGACGTACTTCCCGAGACTCTCGTCTCGGAGGAGTGCGGTCAGCATGCGCACGAAGACCATCGTCGTGGAGGCCTCGCGGCCGCCGCTGCCGGCGAGGAACTCCGCGAACAGATCCTCGGGCGGCGCCTTGAGCTGACTGCGCGCGGGCTGACGCGCGGGCACGCCGCCGCCCAGCGCGCGTCGCCGCTCGCGGAGGTAGTCCATCTCCGGGCTATCCTCGGCCGGGCGGTACAGCGGCGCACCGACGACTTCCTCGTCCGACAGCGGGATGTCGAAGCGGTCGCGGAAGCGCAGCAGTTCCTGCTCGTTCAGCGCCTTCTGCTGGTGCGTGATGTTCTTGCCTTCGCCCGCCTCGCCCAGGCCGTAGCCCTTGATGGTGCGGGCGAGGATGACCGTCGGTGCGCCGCGATGGTTCACGGCGGCGTGGTAGGCCGCGTGGATCTTCTCGACGTCGTGGCCGCCGAGGCGCATGCGCCAGAGGTCGTCGTCGCTCAGGTGCTCGACCATCTTCAGCAGGCGCGGGTCGGCGCCCCAGAAGTGCTCGCGGATGTGTGCGCCGCCTGCGACCGCGTAGCGCTGGTAGTCGCCGTCGACGACCTCGGTCATCCGCTTCACCAGGACGCCGTCAGTGTCACGCGCGAGCAGTTCGTCCCACTCGCCCCCCCAGATGACTTTGATGACGTTCCAGCCAACGCCTCGGAAGACGGCTTCCAGCTCCTGGATGATGTTGCCGTTGCCGCGCACCGGCCCGTCGAGCCGCTGCAGGTTGCAGTTCACGACGAAGATGAGGTTGTCGAGGTGTTCGCGCGGCGCGAGCGAGATCGCCCCGAGCGACTCCGGCTCGTCCGTCTCGCCGTCGCCGAGGAAGACCCAGACCTTGCGGTCGCTCGGCTCCAGCAGTCCGCGACTCTCGAGGTAGCGCATGAAGCGCGCCTGGTAGATGCCCATGATCGGCGCGAGGCCCATCGAGACGGTGGGGAACTGCCAGAAGTCCGGCATCAGCCAGGGGTGCGGGTATGAGGACAGCCCGCCGCTCTCCGTGAACTCGCGGCGGAAGTCATGCACCTGCTGCGCTGTCAGCCGCCGCTCAACGTATGCGCGCGAATAGATGCCTGGCGAGGCGTGGCCCTGGAAATAGATCAGGTCGCCGCCAGTCGGATGGTCAGGGCCGCGGAAGAAGTGATTGAAGGCGACCTCGTACAGCGTCGCCGCCGACGAGTACGTCGAGATGTGGCCGCCGATGCCGTGCTCCTTCTGGTTCGCCTCGACGACCATCGCCATGGCGTTCCAGCGGATGATCGACCGGATGCGCCGTTCCATTGGCGAGTCGCCGGGGTACGGCGGCTGCAGCTCTGGTGGAATCGTGTTGACGTACGGCGTGCGCGAGGTAACGGGCAGCGGTACGCGCTGGCGCTGTGCCTCGATCTGGAGCGTGCGCAGCAGCCGGCTGACGGGCTCAGGACCGCGCCGGCGCATGGTGTCGCGCAGCGAATCGATCCAGTCCTGCGCCTCGAGGTCGAACGAGCCGTCCATCTGAGCCGCGTCGGAGGGGGTCGTCGGAACGTCGGAGGTCATGCGCCTAGCCTAGACGAGTAGGCCAAGGTCTGCCGAGACGGGTCGCTCCCGGTCGCTAGACTAGGCCCCATGGCCGCGACACTCACTATCACCCACGACCCTCCCATCGAGGTCCACCGACTCGGCCTGGTCGACTACCAGGGGGGGCTCGAGTGGCAGGAGCAGCACGCGGCCTCCGTCCGCGACGGAGGCGTAGAGGCGGTGGCGCTGCTCGAGCACCAGCCGGTCTACACGCTCGGAGCGCGGGCGAATCGCGCCCATCTCCTCGTTGCTCGCGAAACCCTCGAGTCTCGCGGCGCGCACGTCGTCGAGACGGATCGCGGGGGCGACGTGACCTTCCACGGCCCGGGCCAGCTCGTGGCGTACCCGGTGCTCGACCTCCGCACCCGCGAGCTGCGTGCGGGCGACTACGTGCGCCGCCTCGAACAGGTCGCCATCGAGACGGCAGGTGCTTTCGGCGTCGAGGCGCGGCGCGTCGAGGGGCGGCCGGGTGCGTGGGTTAGGGTAGGTGAGAAGCTCGCGGCGGTCGGTGTGCGAGTGCGGGGCGGTGTGTCGACGCACGGGCTCGCCCTCAACGTCTCCACGGACCTCACCTCGTTCGACGCGATCGTGCCGTGCGGCCTTGAGGGGACAACGGCGACGTCACTGGAGCGGGAGCTGGGCGGCCGGAGTACCCGTCACCCCAACACCGCTCATCCTGAGCCTGTCGACGGGTTTCCCAGCATGAGCGCTGTCGAGGATGCACTCCTGAAGGCGTTCGCGAGCGTCTTCGATATCGCGCTGGTCGAACCGGAGGTTGTCCGTGCGCGCTGAACTCACGATGGCGCGGCCGCCGCGCGAGCCCAAGCCGCCGTGGTTCAAGGCGCGCTTCCCCTCGGGAGAGCGATACGAGCGGGTACGCGGTCTGCTGCGCGATGCCGCGCTCCACACCGTCTGCGAGGAAGCCCGCTGCCCGAACATCGGCGAGTGCTTCAACGCCGGGACCGCGACGTTCATGATCCTCGGCGACACCTGTACGCGCGCGTGTGGGTTCTGCGCTGTCACCTCGGGGCGGCCGGGCGCGCTCGACCCGCTGGAGCCCGCGCGCCTCGCGGCGACCGTCGAGCGGCTCGCCCTCGACTACGTCGTCATCACCTCGGTGAACCGCGACGACGTCGAGGACGGCGGGGCGGGCGTCTTCGCCGCGTGCATCCGCGCGATCCGTGCGCGTATGCCGCGTTGCGAGGTGGAGGTGCTGATCCCGGACTTCGAGGGGAACTGGGACGCGCTGGCGACGGTCGTCGAGGCGGGGCCGGTGGTGCTCAACCACAACACCGAGACGGTGCCACGCCTCTATCCGCGCGTGCGTCCGAAGGCGCGCTACGAACGCAGCCTCGAGCTGCTGCGGCGCGTGAAGGACCTCGACCCATCGATGCCGGCGAAGTCGGGGCTGATGGTCGGCCTCGGCGAGACACTCGACGAGCTGCGGGCCACCATCGCGGACCTGCGCGAGCACGGCTGCGATCTGCTCACGGTCGGCCAGTACCTCCGCCCGACGCTGAAGCACCTGCCCGTCGAACGCTACGTGCCGCCCGAGGAGTTCGCCGAGATCGCCGAGTACGCTCGTGGGCTCGGATTCGCGCATGTCGAAGCAGGGCCGCTTGTGCGTTCCTCGTACCACGCGGGCGAGCAGGCTCGCGCCGCGAGTGCGTAACGGCGCCGCCGCCGGAGCAAGCGAAAGAGGTCCTGTGACGCAAGAGCAGCCGCGCGAACGCCGTCCGCGGATCGTCATCATCGGCGCAGGGTTCGGAGGGCTGCAGGCGGCCAAGGTCCTCGCGAAGGAGCCGGTCGAGATCACGGTCATCGACCGCAACAACTACCACTGCTTCCTGCCGCTGCTGTACCAGGTCGCCACCGCAGGCCTCGAGCCCGAGGCGATCGCGCAGCCGGTGCGCCGCATCCTGCGTGGCCCGAACCTGCGATTCATGATGGCCGAGGTGACGGGCATCGACCTCGAGCGGCGGTGCGTGCGGATCAACGCCGGCGCCGCCGACGGTGCGTCCGCGCGCGACGACGTGCCGTACGACTACCTCGTCGTGGCAGCGGGCAGCGTCACGAACTTCTTCGGCATGGCCTCGGTCGAGGAGGCCGCGTACGGCCTCAAGGATCTGCCGGAAGCAGTCGAGCTGCGGGACCGCATCCTGCGCTCGTTCGAGCGTGCCGAGCAGGCGGCGCCCGAGGACCGCACCCGCCTCATGACGACGATCGTCGTGGGTGGCGGGCCGACGGGGGTCGAGCTGGCGGGTGCGCTGGCCGAGCTCCAGCGGCACGTCCTCCGTCGCGACTTCCCCCGCCTCGATGTCGCGCAAGCGCGCGTCCTGCTCCTCGAGGCCACGGACAAGGTGCTGCCCTCGCTGCCGGACTCGCTGCGGCGCAAGGCCGAGCGGCAGATGCGGGACCTCGGCGTCGAGGTGCGAACCGGCGCAGCGGTCGCCTCGGCAGACGGGGACGGCGTGACCCTGCGCGACGGCGAACGGATCGAGGCGGCCACGGTGATCTGGGTTGCCGGCGTGCGCGCGTCGCCGCTCGCGGAAATGCTCGGAGGCGGTGGCCCGGCCGGACGCGTCGCCGTACGTTCGACGCTCCAGATCGCGACGCACGACGAGGTCTACGTAGTGGGTGACATGGCGTTCGTCACGGAGCAGGGTGGGCATCCGGCAATCGCGCCCGTCGCGATCGCGCAGGGCGAGGTCGCGGCGAAGAACATCCTCCGCGCCATCGCGAGCGAGACGCAGCGGCCCCTGGACTTCACGGCGCGCGACATGCTCGTGACCATCGGCCGCTCGCGGGGCGTCGCCGTCGTCCGAGGCCTGCGCTTCAGCGGGCTGGTCGCGTGGGTGCTGTGGCTGTTCGTGCACCTGCTGAAGCTGGTCGGGTTGCGCAACCGGCTCGTGGTGCTGACCAACTGGGTGTGGAATTACTTCACCTACGACCGCGGCGTCCGCATCATCACCGGCCGCGGAGCAGGGCAAGCTGCCCGCGAGCAAGCGCCACCCTCGGTGTGAGCGGGCTGTCGAGGCCGGTCGAGGTTCGAGGACCCGGAGCGAGGCCGAGAAGTCCGGCGTGCGCGCTGGTTGAGAGCGCGCACGCCGGTGCGATTCATCGGGGCTAGGCCGCTGCCTGCTCCGAGTCGCTGTCGAAGAGGGCGACCGCCGTGTCGATGAGGGCCTGGAGATCCGCCGAGGTCTCCGCCATCGGCTCGTAGCCGCCGACGACGGCGCGGAACCAGTCGAGCACGATGAAGCGTTGCTGCAGCCAGTCCCCGCCGTGCTGCCGGTCGGGACGCTCGCCGCGGAGGCGTTGCTCGAAGAGCCCGGCGAGTTCGTCGACGATTGCCGCCACGCCGCCAAGGATGTGCGCCTCGAAGCCCTCCGTGGGCGAGCCATCGAGGTTGCGCCGCGTCTCGACGGCCTGCAGGTAGGCGCGTGCCATGACCTCGGTCGAGGTCATGGTCTCGGCGCCGGGGCGGCCAACAGGGCGGGGGGAATCGGCCATCGTCTTGCTCTCCTGGGTGCGGGCTGGGGCGACTGTGGTTCGTGGCTGGCTGGACAGAACGCGGGGCTGTTGCACGTCACTCGGGCTGGGCGCGGCAACCTCGCCTTCGATGGGCTCCACATGCGCTTCCCCATCGGACGACTCCGCCGTGACGGGCTCGATTGCGTGACCGCCGGCAGCCTCGACTTCCGCGGGTGGCGTGTTCTGTTCGGCGACGGCCTCCGGCGGGTCGTCGGCCGTAATCGGAGATGCGGAGGCAACACGCCCACGTCGACGCGGGGGGCGCGCAGCGGCGTCGGTGACGTCGTCGACGGCCTCCGCACCTGGCTCCGGGTCCGCCTGAGGCTCCATCGCCGGTTCCGGCGCAATCTCAGGGTCCAGCTCGACGAGGTTCTCGATCACGTCAACCTCGACACCGGCGTCCGAATCGGCGTCTGAGGGCGAATCGCTCTGGAGCAGGTGCTTCGGGAGGTCCTTGCCGAAGGGCGGACCCCCGATGCCGACGAACGTGGGATAGGCCGATCGCGCGCGTGAGGCGCCGCGGCTCAGGCGCACCGTCGATTCGCGCCCGTCCGGCAGCACGATGGAGTACTCGCCGGTACCCAGCTTCGTTGCCGTGGGGACGTCGATCTCCAGTTGGCCTCCCCAGTCTGTGCCCGCTGCATCGTCGTGCCGCCACAGGCGACCGACGACTCGCAGCGACTCCTTCTCGGGGATCCGGATCTCGACCTCGCCCTCCCAGCTACGTTCGTACAAGCGCCACCTCGATCCGGGCCGGTATCACGGTTCGATATTCGGCCGTCCGGTCACTCATCTTGAGACCCTCTGATCTCGAACTCCGACACCTGTCAGACGGTGTCGCTGACCGCCTGGGCGAAGCGGTCTGCGGGTACGGGCGTCGCGAAGGCGTCGCCCCAGGTGAACGAGCAGTCGAGTTCGCGGAGCAGGTCGACTTCGTCGGGTGTCTCCACCCGCTTCGCTGTCACCTCGAGGCCGAACGGGCGCACCGTGCGTACGGCGTCGGCGACGGCACTGCGTGCGTGGGGGTTCCGCGCGCTGCCCCAGAAGTCGACCTTTACGCCGTCCGGCGCGACCGTGCCGAGGTCCTCCTCGGAGAGCAGACCCGAGAAGTCGTCGATCGCGAGTGTGACGCCGATGTCGCGGAGGCGACGGAACACCGCCGCCGTCTGTTCGACATCCGCTGTCGCCACGCGCTCCGCCACCTCGAGTTCGAGGGCGTCCGCGGCCAGTTGCACTCGTGCGAGCTCATCGGCGATCAGGCTTGCGAGCTGGGGGTCGGTCAGTTGCGAGCGCGACAGCGTGATCGTCACGCGGAACGTGGGATCGGTCCTCCGCCACGCCGGAGCGAAACGGCACGCCTCCGAGAGCAGCAATCGCAGTAGCAGCCGGGGTCCGGCCTCTCCGGGGTTGGGCGCCTCCACGATGCGGTCCGCGGCGGTCCAGCCGCGCAGCGGGTGTCGCCAGCGGAGGACCGCCATCGCGCCCGCGAGGCCCCCACCGACGCGGAACACGGGACGGAAGTGCACTGCGAGGTCGCCCGCCGCGAGTGAGGCCTCGATCTCATGCTGCGTCGGAGTTGTGGCGACTCGCGAGGGTGCTGCGACTCGCCCGCTCATGCCCCACGCAAGGCCGGGGTTCCCGGCATAGCGCCGGACGTACGGCATCGCGGCTGCGAACCGTGACCGGTGGGCAGCGAACGTCAGCGCGCGGACCCAGAGGTCGTGCGCCCAGGGGCCCGCCTGCTGCCGGACGTGCGCCAGGGTCTCGCGCACACCGAGCGGAGCGGCTTCGTCCGCCTCGTCGTCCATCGCGCGACGAGGCAAGCGGGAGCGAAGAGCCTCGACCAGCGGGCGGGTGCGTTGATCGAGGGCGGCATGGCTACGAGCCACGAGCGGATGAATCGGCTTCGTGGCAAGACCCGCGCTGCGCCGCACGAGCCTCAGGCCCGGCGCAACCGCTGCCCCGAGCCGGGACGAGGCCGAGCGCGTCCCCTCGAGGCGTTGGCGCGTGCCTCCGACCGTCGCTTCCGCGAGCAGCGGCATGCCGGCCAGCGCCAGCCGCGCCTCGTGCAGTGCGATCGCGAGGAGGCGAACCACGACGCCAGCCGCGAACACGCCGCCGACGACCATGGCGTACGGGAGCGCGGGGGACTGGACGACCGCCTGGGCGAGCACCTCGAGCTGGTCGGGCGCAGGCGGGGGCGGCGCCTTCGCGTGCGGCAGCACTGGCGGACGCGCGGCATCTACGGTGAGGCTCGACGCTCGTTGCCCGGCCGGAGCGCCGGCGACGACGAGCGCCCCGGGGATCAGCAACTCCTGGCCCACAACCAGCCGCGAGGGGTCGTCGATGTTGTTCGCCGCAACGATCGCCTCGATTGAGGCGTCGAAGCGCGCGGCGATGAGCCCAACCGAGTCACCAGGTTGAACGACATAAGCCGAATTGACGCCGGGTAATGACTCAAGTTCTGGCGTTGGTGTTGGCGTGAGGATCCGGTCTCGAGCTGGGCCGGGGACGACGCGGGGAGGCGGCGGCTCCTCGGCGCACGCGGAGAGGACGGCGCCGGCGACTGCCGTCATGAGGACTGCGGGCCAGAGCCGATTCGTGGTGCTCACGTGCGCGGATCTTCGTCACGTAGTGCGTCTTCAATAGGCCAGAGGAGCGCTTACGTCTCGTGCTTGTGGATAGATTGTGAACAAGTGTAGACACGTAAACGAATGTCAAAGCATCGTGTGAGATAGTCTGCAACCGCCTTACCGGCTGAAGAGTCAGTACTCAGAGAGCGCGAAGGGCCGTCCGTGCGGACTTTCCTCGTCCGGGGTGGATGTTGACCGACTTCCTCCGGTCGCCGTGGCTCGCCGGTGGCGTGCTGGCGCTGGCGGTCGGCGCGTTCGTGGCATTAGCGGTTGGCGGTTGGCGCGTCCACGCCGTGCTCACGTCGAGCATGGCGCCGACGATCCCGGCGGGTTCGCTCGCCATCCTCGAGCCGGTGGAGCCGGAGGCGCTCGGCCCCGGTGAGGTGATTGTCTTCCGGCACCCGTACGACCCCGATGGTGCACTGATTGCACACCGCGTCACCGTCGTCGTCCGCTCCAACGAGGCGGTCGGCTTCGCCACTCGAGGTGACGCGAACGCGCGCTCGGACTCATGGGTCGTGTCGGCCGGAGACGTCGAGGGCCGCCTTAGAGCGCACCTTCCGGGCGTGGGCGCGGCAGTCGATCGGGCGGGCCAGTCGCCACTCCTGCTGGCCGCCGCCGGACTGTTGATGCTCGCAGCGCTGCTGTCCGACTCGCGAACGCTCGGCGCCTGGCTGCGCCAGGTCCGAACGACCTCGCGCGACGAGCTCCACGAACGCCTGCAAGCCCTCGCCGTCGACTCATCCGCTCCTGGGAGGTCGCGATGAACCTATTACGACTCCGAACGACGTACGTCGCGGCGGCTACGATCGCGTTGGCCGTCCTTGTCCTCTCGACCGGCTCGCTCTTCGCCCCAATCGTCGATGGACCCCTTCTCGATCCGCCCGCGCCGGGACACGCGCTCCGCGTTCCGCCACCCGGCGGACTGACGCTCGGTCTCGCGGGCACGACGGACCCCCAGGCCGTCGTCGACGCGCAGCCATTCGACGTCGAGTCGGTGTTCATTCTGGACGTCACCACGCAGCAGTTCCTGCGCTACATTCCGGGCGCCCCTGAACGCATCAACACGCTGACTTCGGACCGCCTGCGGCCGGAGTCGGTCGTGACGATCCGGCGGCGGGCCGCGGACGCGACTGGATCCGCGGTGGTGGGAGGGCTGCCTGCCGCGCTGCCTTCGACCCTGCCGATCAGCGCCTACCCCATGATTCCGCTGCCCCCACCTGGGGGGTTCACCCAGGGAATCGCGATGGTCGACACGATCGACGCGCTCCTCGAGAACCAGTGGTTCCGGGTCGCCGCGGTGCTCGTATTCGACGAGTCGGAACAGCGCTACCTCGTGTACATCCCTGATGCCCCATCCGAGGTGAACACTCTCGACGACCGCGCTATCACACCGACGAGCGTGGTCACTATCCGGCGGGCCCCAGAGACGACGTACGCGATCAACGTGATGCCGCCCGCTGCCCCTGCGTTCGCCCCAGTGGTTCCAGCTCTCGATCCGCGCACTGCGGCTCCGTCGCCGATGCCGCAGCCGCTGCTCGCCGGCGCCTCGCCCGGACCCGATAGCGCGGGTGGCGGGAGTGCCGCGCCTCCAGCGGCTGCGCCCACTCCCGGGCGTACGCCGGCTGTCAGTCCGACGACGCTGCCCGCGACGCCAACGTCGACCCCGACCGCGACTCCTACGAGAACGGCGACGGTCGCACCCGCGGCGGCGCGCACGCCGACCGCGACCGCGAGTCCCGCGAGGACGCCAACGGTCGCACCCGCGGCGGCGCGCACGCCGACCGCGACCGCGAGTCCCGCGAGGACGCCAACGGCGGCACCCACAGCAGCGCGTACCGCGACCGCCGTCGCGACTCCTGCGAGGACGGCTACGCCTCGACCCACCGCAGCGCCGACGCCCGCGCGGACGCCAACGCCGACGGTCACTCCGACGAGGACTCCGACCCCTGCGCCGACGGCCGCACCCACACCTGTGAGGACCCCCACGCCACAGCCCACTCCGGAGCACACTCCGACGCCCACGCCGACGCCCACGCCGACGCCATCGAGCACGCCGGTCTCGAACAGCGGATGCAATTCGATCCCGAACAGCCGTCTCGACCTGCTGGATGACCGCGTTGGGTTCGGGAGGAACGCCACGGGCGGCGCCGAGGGGTGCCTCTACGTGGTGACCAACGACAACGACAGCGGGTCCGGCAGCCTGCGCTGGGCTGCGGAGCGCGGCGGCTACTGGATCGTCTTCGACGACGATTACACCATCGACCTCGATAGCCCTATCAGAGTGCGGAGTGACACCACCATCGACGGGAACGGGGCTCGCGTCACCCTGCGTGGCGATGGACTGCACATGCTCGGGTCGTCCAGTTCGAACGTGATCGTCGCGAACATTGCCGTGATCAACTCTGAGAGTGGTGACCTCCTGACGGTGCGGAACGGCGCGACACGATTCTGGTTCGACCACCTGACGCTGTCAGGGTCCGCCGATGAGTACATCGACCTCGGCAGCACGCCACCGAGCGGCCTCGAGGGAACCGTCTCCTGGGTGCGCTTCGACGAAGCGCCGCAGTTCAGCCCCAACGAGTACGTGTTCCTCATCGGGGACGACAATCAGATGGAGAACAACGACCGCATTCGCGTGACGATGCACCACAATTTCTTCAATGGCACGCGTTACCGGCACCCGCTGATTACCGGCGCCTGGCTGCACTCATTCAACAACGTGATCCGCTGGCAGACCTTCGGAATGGAGATTCGACGCGGTACAGGGCCGACCGAGATCGTGTCGGAGCACGACATCTTCGATGCTTCCGTGGCGGGCCAGGAGGACGAGGGGGTGCACTTCCAGAACACGCCGAACCACGTCCGCCTCATCTCGCCGATGCTGCGAGGCGGGGCGAGCCTGGTCGACCCCGACGATTTCGGGGACCCGTCGGAAGCGTTCGATCCGGACGACCTCTACGGCTACAGCGTGGAGACCGCGAACGCGAACCTGTTCGACCGGGTGACCTCCGGAGCGGGTCGCCGCTGAGCCCGTGGCGCGTGCGCCGCTAGTCCTCGTCGAGCCAGGCCCGGAGGTGCGTCAGCGCCTCCGGGTTTCGCGCAAAGTCTGAGTGCGCGACGCCCGCGTTCGATTCGAACACGTGGCGCTCGACGATGGGGAAGTTTGCACTCCCCTCGACCTGCCACACTCCCGAGGTTGGGACGACGAGGTCGTTCTCGCGGCCGAAGAGACGGTCGAAGAGCACGTCCTTCGCGAACAGCTTGAGACCGCTGCCCTCGGGTGGCTCGAAGTTGGCGGCCAGCGCGTAGTAGCGGGCGTCCGTCGTCGTCGCTGCGTTCAACGCTCGCAGGAACGTGCCGCCGGGTGTCATCGAGACCAGTCCATCGAGGCCCTGGAAGGCGCCCACCGCGATCTGCTTCACGACGGTGATCACGGCTTGGAGCACTTCGGCGACGCCGCTGTCCGGAAAGAAGTTGAGCAGGTTCGTGTACGTGTCCACGAGGTCGCCGTGGTGCTCGGCGTCTGCGAGGAGCGTGCCGCCGTTCGGCGTGGCGAGGAACACCACCTTTCGTACCTTGACGCCCGACGCGCCGAGCCTCAGGTCCGGCATCCCCTCGGACAGGACGCGAGCGACGAGACCGCCGCGTGAATGCGTCACGATGTCGAGGTCGAGCCTGGCGTCGCTCGGCATCTGGCCGATGAGCCACTCGACGTTCTCTCGCGGATCAACCGAGATCGTGGGATGGTCAAGCGAGAACACGCGGCCCTCGTAGCGCTGATGCGCCCACGTGACGAAGTCGGCGGGCAGTCCTCCGAATCCACCGTGCGACGAGCTGAAGGTGCCGTGGATGAAGAGGAGCGACCGTCCGGAGGACAGCCGCCCCCAGTCTTCGCCCGTGATCGCCGCGCCGTCAGCCGATCGATAGGTCGCGGGCTCGAAGGTCCGCAGCCGGTGTGGGCGATACTTCGCCTCCCAGCGCGAGGCGAAGTAGTCGCTGACCTCGCCCGCGAGCGGATCGAGGAGCGGGAACACCAGCACCTTCAGCAACTTCGTGCCGGCTGCACCGATGAGGCCACGGGTCTCGCCGGGCGCGGCGGGCGGCGCCACCCGCCGAGGGATGAGGTACGTCCGAGTCGTAGCGCCTCGCGTCACGTCGACGTTTCCCGCGACGTCACGAGCGAATCTCCACGTGGCCACGCCGCTCTCATCTGTCGCCAGCACGACCTGGCCCCACGTGTTGCCGGGGTCCGGGACGGTCAGCTCGATTGCCGGCTCTCCGCGGGCCGTGCTGCGGGTGCCCGTGCCCCCGCCCGGCGCCTCGCGCGTATTCGCGATCTCGATCGTCTCGAGGGTCTGCAGGCCGGCAGATTCGAGGGCACGCTCGAGCTCGGGTGTTGCTCGCTCCGCGGAACGGAGCCCGGGTGAGCCGGCGGGATGCGCGACGGCACGTCCTGCCAGTCCCGGCGTTCGCAAGGTCGTGCGGCCCAGCCGGACGGGGGTCCCGTTCGGTTGTAGGTCAGGCATCGGGTCCTCCGGCTCGACGCAGCAACAGCGAGGGGTGGCCGTGGAAGAGGTAGGCGAGACACGTCGCCGACGTCGATTCCGGAGAGTCGCGGAAGGTGGCGCGCTCCTGGCGCAACGCCTCGGCTGGGGCCGTACCCGCGAACGATCGCTCGTAGAAGCGGAGCGCGATCTCTCGCGCCGTGGTGTCCTTGATCGACCAGAGCGGCGCGACTACGGCGGCCGCACCCGAGAAGAGGAACGCCTCGGCGATACCGGCGTAGTCGCCGAGGATGCGCTGGCTGCTGCCGACCTGGCACGCGTTGAGGAAGACGAACGGCTGGCGGGCGAGCATGTACGCGCGCACCTGCAGCGGGTCCAGCGGTTGACCGTCCGCGAGCACGAGGCCGTTCAACGTCGAGTTCGGGTCGTAGATGCCGTGCATGGCGAAGTGCAGCAGGTCCGCTGCCGGCCGCCCATCGAGGCATTCGAGCACCGGCGTGGTGCGAGCGTCGACCATGGCTGCGGCGTAGAGCCCGGCGAGTGCCTGCGCCTCCGCTTCGGCCTCGAGCAGGCGATTCCAGCCGGGCACGTTGTACTCACCGCTAATCACTGCCATCGCGCTCACTTCGACGGTGTGTGGGGGTGGCAGCTTGGGGCGCCGGCTGGCGAGCACCCAGCGCCCGACGCACGCCTGCGCCGCGAGGAACCGCGGGACCTCGGCGTCGGTGTCGAGCGGTTCGTCGAGCCAGGCGAGTTCCCAGGGGACGTACGGCTCCTCGGACAGGATGAGGAGCGTGGGGGGTCGCCCCTCGGCGCGAGCCTGGGCGTTCACCGCCCGGAGCAACGGCCAGAACTCCGCAGGCACTTCGTTGGCGATGGTCCGCCCGAGGCCACGGAGATACGAGGCGAGACCGGCTTGTCCCTCGCGTGCGCCGATCGCATCCACCAGCGACCGCGCGAACTGACGCGGTTCGGTGCCGATATTCGCGACCATCGGCGCTGAGGGCTGCGGCAGTCCGGTATGCGGGGAGGCGATGGTCCAGGCCAGCCGCCCCTCGACCGCCTCGTCCTCCTCGATGACGAGTGTCAGGTCGGCGGGGACGATGTCCGTCGGCACCGTGACGACGGCACGCGCCTCTTCTGGAGGTGTACCGGCAGTCGCGAGGTCTGCCTCCGTCGGCACGACCGTGACGTGCCGTCTCGCATAGCCGACGACCTGACCGTCGACGATATAGAGCGCGCGAATGCTTCGGACCTGTTCCTCGGTGACGGGCAGAGGCGTCAACTCGAGCGTCGTGCTCGGGTACGGCCTCGCCTTCGTCACGCGCAGGGGGACGCGCCAGGCCTGAGCGGGGTCAAGGGTGAACCCTTCGGCGCTGACCTCGACGAGGAGTGCGTAGCCCTCATCGTCACGCGGGGCCGGCACCTCGAAGCGCCCGCCGGTCACGCCGGCGACCGCCGCCGACGCGATGCCAACGACGAGGGGGAACGAACGGCCGGCGAGCACGGCTGTGTCGCACTCGAGGAGCCCGTACGCCGCGAGCGTCGGGCCGTCGGTACTCGCCGGGGGCTCGGGCGAGGCCTCCGTCCCGGCACTGGCAGCGTCCGTCGCCTCGCCTGTGTCCGTCGCAACTCCGACGCTGCCTCCTCCATTGGCCGAGACGGAGTCGACACTCCCGTCCGGGCCGGTGTCGCCACCGGGCATCGCGTCCGATTCGTCTGCCGCGGCGCTGGTCTCCCAGCCCGGGCCCGTCGGGATGACGATGGTTCCGCCGCCATCCGCCCCCATCGACTCGATGGGCCCGATGCCGGTCCCTGCGTCCGAGGGAATCACCCAACCTCCACGGTCTCCCACCGGCACCCCACCGGTCGCCGAACGGTCACGCCGGCCGACGAGGGAGCCTCCGACGTTGGTTATTCCCGCGATGAGCACCGAGGGCGTGGTCCACTTCGCCAGCGAGGTCCAGCTGAGCGGGTGGTTCCCGAGTTGCTGGCTGAAGACGCATCCACCGACGCCGAAGAGAACGCCCGCGAGGAGCGCGAGCGTCAGGCCTCGACCGGTGCGGAATCCTCGGAGGAGCGCGAAACCTGCGAGGCCGATGCCTCCCACCGCGACTGCTGCAGCGGTCGCACCGATGGGGTTCACCAGTGGGCTCGCTCCGGTCAGGTTCACCCAGCCGGTCACTGGGTTGCATCCGTCCGCGTTCACAACGACGCGGTAGAGGCCCGTTCCGATGCTGGTGTGGTCGCTCGCACGCACTGGTGATGGCGCCGTCCAGACGCCGTCCGGGGCGACGAACGAGCGTACCTGGACCGAGACTGGCCCGAGTTCTACTGCAACCGAGCCGGACACGTCGCGCCCGGACTGCGAGGCGAAGCCCAACCAGAGCTCTTCGTCGCGGCCGATCTGAAGGGCGTCACGATGGTTCGCGTAATCGGTGATGGAGGTGCCGTTCACCGTCGCGACACATGTCGCCGCCGGCTGCGCTAACGCGGACTGGCGCAGCCCTGGGGCGGCGATGATAGCCACGAAAAGCAGCACGGCGAGCACGCGTCCCAGTCGAGGGGTGGCGGTCCGGCGCGGCCGGGTCGTGTGGAGACCCATGGGGTTCACCTCGGAATGACGAGGATCTGGCCGACGCGGATCACGTTGATGTCGACGATGCCGTTCGCGCGACGAAGCGCCTCGACGGTGACGCCGAACCGGACGGCGATCGCTCCGAGGGTGTCCCGCGGCCGCACCTCGTAGGTGGCGCCGGGAATCGAGAGCTGCTCGCCGGGCTGCAACAGATCCGGGTTCGCAGCGATCAGCGCTACGAGCGACACACCGAAGCGACCCGCGATCTCGGGCAATGTGTCCCCCTCGATCACGGTGTACGTCGCCGGGTGCGCGACGTCCGGCTCGTCGGGCACCACTGGGCCAGCGATCTCGAACGACATCACCGAGTCGCCTGCCTCGAGGCGAGCCCCCCGGCCCACGATCGCGCTCGCGCCGAAGCCCTCCATGTGCGTGTGCGAATGGACGCAGCACGAGGAGTGGTACTCCTCGCGGCGCGGATCGTCGGGTCCGTGTGCCTGTCCGCACGGACCGCCGCGAGCCCAGTCCTGAGGCTGCGCCGGCCCAAGCGCGCCGATCGGCGTGCGCGAGGCAGACAGCACATCGCCGACGGCGACGAGGACGGGATCGAGGTGCGCATAGAGCACGCGGAGTCCCGTCGGCACCCAGTCCGTATCGCGACGCTCGACCTGCAGCTGCACGCAGGAGCCGCCATGAGCGATCACGCCGCTCGCGCACGCGGGGCGCACGGATTCCACGACACCGCGAACCTCCGGGCCGTTCGTGACGAGGTCGAACGAGACGCGCGCGCCGCGGCTCGCTGTGAGCACGTCCAGGTCGCACGAGTGGGTGCCACCGTACGGTCGGTGGTGACCGTGGGTCGACGACGTCGTCACGACCGCCGTGGAGTCGAATGGCTGCACCACAGAGAGGAGCGGCATCCGTGCCTCGCTGATCGGTCGACTGGGGAGATGGGCGAACCGTAGCAGACCCCGTGCATCCTGGGAGAGCCGCGTGGCACCACCTCAGTCGGATCGGAGAGCTGCTCGAGGCAGGGTGGCAGGCACCCAGCGGGACTGCCCGCATTCGCATCGGATGACACCGTCGCCGGCTGGGAGTTCCCGCGTGCGCCCGCAGTGACGGCAGGCGTACAGCCCCGCGCCCCGATACTCATCCTCGTCGGGCGGTGGCCGGAACTCGAGGGGTGGTTCGATTGCGAGTCCCGGTCGCTCCTCTTGTGGGTCGAAGCGGAAGACGCTCAATTCGCCGTTCGCCTCGGCGTAGGCGGACCGCACCTGGCCGAGGTGCGAAACTCCGCTCTGACGCAGGTCTCCGAGTAGCTCGTCCGTTGCGAGGCCGGCGCGCCCCATCCCCTCGTAGTCGAGGTGCCCCCCGTCTACGACTCGGTGGGGCTTCCCTTCGATGAGCGCTTCGGCCCGGTCGCTGCGGGTCAGCGCCTGTCCCAGGCCGCGATGGAGACCCACCGCGACGGTGACCACGGCCATGCCGTGCGCCAGCGGCACGTCGGCGTAGAACATCGGGTCACCGACAGCGGAGCCGAGCGCGATGACGAGGAGGAACTCGACGAGTGAGAGCTGGCGGACCGCGCGCCCGCCCACGAGCCGGACGAGCGTGTAGGTGAAGACCAGCATCACGGTGGTCCGGAAGGCGACCTCGAACGTGAACGACCACGGCAGGTCGCCGAGGAACATCCGCTGTAGGTCGAACGCGACGATCTCCTCCACCCTCGCCTCCTCGCTCCACCGCGCCCAGCACCTCGAACGTCGAGCGTAGCGTCCCCTTGAGGACTACACTCGCGGCTTCCCGAGGGAGGCGCCCCATGAGCCCGCAACCCGTGACAGTGGATTCGCTGAGTGAGCTCGCCGCGTCGTTCGCCGAGCGCGAAACCGCCGACCCGGAGGCGTACCCGGTACAGAACGTCGAGGACCTGTTCGACGCTGGCGTGGTCAGCGCGCCGTTCCCGGCAGCCCTGGGCGGCAGCGGCTGGACGCTGCTCGAGGCGCTGGACGCGGTCGAGGTCATCGCGTCGCAGTCTGGGTCGACTGCGCTACTCCTGAGTATGCCGCTCGGCCTTGCCGGTGTCTTTGGCGCGGGTGACGTCGGTGTGCCGTCTGAGCACCGGAAGGCGTGGGCGACGCAACGGGAGCAGCTGGCCGCCGACTATCGCGCGCACCGGTTCTACGCAGCCTGCAACTCGGAACGCGGAGCCGGAGGCTCGCTCGAGGCGACGACGACGCGCGCGCGACGCGGCGAGGACGGACGGTTCCGCGTCACAGGCGAGAAGATCCTGGCGTCGGCCGGTCGCAACGCGCACGTATTCTTCTCGACGGCGAAAGTGCCGCCCGAGGACCTGCCCGGCACAGGCGTCGTCGAGTTCTTCTTCGTGCGAAGCGACGCGGCAGGGGTCACGATCGCGGACGATTGGGACGGCTTCGGGATGCGCTCCACGGAGAGCCAGAGCGTCCGCTACGAGGACGCCCCCGCCGAGTCCTTGCTCGGATTCCCGAACTTCCTCGAGTTGATGGCGCCGACGACCTACTGGTACTGCCTCTTCGCCACGATACCGCTCGGCTGCGCGGCAGGAATGCTGCGCATCCTCGGGACTCCCGCGCCGGCGTCGCCCGCGCTGCGCCTGCGACTGTCCGAGGCGACGATGCGCATCGAGGCGCTGCGTGCGTACGCGCGAGAGACGGCGCGCGACTGGCGGCCGGGCGCTGGGGCGGACTACTCGGCGCGTGTCCTGCGGATGAAGACGCACGTGAGCGCCGAGTCCACCCGGTTGTGCGCCGAGCTGTTCGCGCTCGGCGGGGGCCGGCACTACCGGCGCTCGGGCGGGGCCGCCCGTCTCCTCGCCGATTCGTTCGCCGGCACGGCGCTGCGTCCGCCCCTCGTCCTGTCCCTCGATCGGCTCATGGAGCAGTTCGGGGAAGCCTAGCGGGATGGCCCGGCAAGGCCTGCAAGCACTGTGATGGATTCGAAATCGATGATGGCTCAGGTGTTGCGCGGCCCGGGCGGGGCGGGTGCGACACTCGGCTCGCCTCGGACGAGCCAGAGCACCTAGTTCCCGAGGGCGGCGCTGGTCGCCCGTTTCGCGCGTGAGCGCCCCCGGTTGCGGAAGTCGCAACCCGCGATTGAGCGCACTCTGGCCTGTCCGCGTATCGGTGAACCCGGCGCAACGCCCCGCGCGAATCGTTCCGCGTGCGTTAGCGCCCCACGAACGCGAGGAGCGCTGGATGCGCAGCGGAAACACCGCCGATCGAGACATGAGGTCTGAAGCCAGCAGGCAGCAGGGCAGTTCGACCAACGACTCGGTCGCGGCCTTCATCCTTGCGGGTGGTCGCGGCGAACGCCTCGGGGTCCTCTCCGAACACCGCGCTAAGCCGGCGTTGCCGTTCGCGGGCCACCGGCCGCTCATCGACCTCGCGGTTCAGAACTGCGTGCGCTCCGGTATCGGGAGTGTGGGCGTGCTTGCGGAGTACCGCTGGCGGTCGGTGCAGCGGGCGCTGCAGTCGGGCATGGCCGCGTCCAGTGGTGACATCACCGTCGACCTGCGCGTCTCCGCCGCCGGCTCCGGCACGGGCGCCGCGCAGTACCGAGGCACCGCCGACGCCGTTCGACAGAACTTGGACCTCGTCGGCGATCACGACAGTGTCGTCATCCTCGCTGGGGACCACGTCTACTCGATGAACTATGCACCCCTGGTGGAGGCACGCCGCTCCAGCGGCGCGGACATCGCGATCGCTCTCACCGAGGTGTCGAAGTCCGATATCTCGCGCTTCGGCATCGTGCACACGCATGGCGACCGCGTTGTCGCGTTCGAGGAGAAGCCCGAGGACAGCGCCTCGACGCTCGCGTCCATGGGAATCTACGTCTTCGACGCGCAGGTGCTGCGACGGCTGCTCGAGGAGGACGGCACGCTCAAGAGCGGCTCGCACGACTTCGGCCACGACATCCTCCCGCGCGCGTTGGCGTGTGGCCTCGACGTGCTGGGTTACACCTTCGACGGCTACTGGCGCGACGTTGGGACACCCGCCGCGTACTGGGCGGCCTCGATGGACCTGCTCGGCCCCGAGCCGTTGTTCCCCCTCGACGATCCGTTCCATGGCCTGCTGCGCCCATCGACGGCAGGCGCCGTGCGGTTCGGCGCCTCGGGTCACGCCCGCAACTCGTTGCTCACCGGCGCCTGCACCATCGAGGGGTTGGCCGATCGGTGCGTCGTCTCGCCGGGTGTCTGGATCGCGGAGGGCGCGGTGGTGCGCAACTCCGTGCTGCTGCCGGGCGCTCGAGTCGGACCGGGCGCGCTCGTCGACCGCGCCATCCTCGACGAGGACGCGTCGATTGGCGCGGGGGCGATCGTTGGCCTGTCGGCACGAGGGTTCCGCGGCCTGCTCCACCGCAACGTCGACGAGCCGACGGTGATCGGGCGCTCCGCCCGTATCGAGGGTGGCGTGACCGTCGAACCCCACGCGGTCGTTCCGCCGCTCCAGGCGCGAACTCGCTCAACTGCCCGCGTCGCACGTGCGTCGTCGAATCGACGTAGCGCTGCGACCGCAAGCCCCTCGTCCTGAGCCCCGCTGGCGGCTGGTGGTCTTGGCGATCAGCTCCGCCGGCGTCGTGCATCCAGCGTCGCGCTAGACTGACGCGGCGATGTCGGTGCGCGCACGTACGGCTGCTGACTCAGGCCGTCGTCTCGCCCGGCGTCTGCCGGAGGAACGATGCCAAAGCGAGCGGATGAGATCCGAAGAGCGCACCTGTCCGACGTCATGGCGGCGTTACGGCAGTACATCGAGGAGGGGCACGAGATCGGCCTCGAGACCGCCTACGTCGCTGAGGACCATGGCACGATCACCGTCACCATCGACCTCAGCATCTTCCACCCAATGCTTCAGTCCCTCTCAGAGCAGCGCTTCGGGACCGCAGAGCAGACGGAGTCGGGGGAGTGAACTCGGAGGGCTATCCATGCCCCCCGAGCTCGAGCAAGATCGCCGGGAGTTGGCCATCGAGGCTCTTGATGCGAATCCGGTCATGGTCGAGCATCCCGGTCTCCACCTCGAGCACCTCGCCGTTGTTCTCCAGGCGCAGCCGGTAACGGTCGGGCTCGAGCGACTCACCAGACGCAACGTGCAGCGACTCGATGTGCCCCGTCCATACACCTGGTCGGGCGTCGAGCTGCGCCTGGTTGGTGATGGACGAGCCCATCTCGACTTGGGGGGCGACCTCGATCATGAGGTGACCGCGAGCGACAGCCTCGTCGCTCCCGCGGAACGGGAGCAACTCGGCCCAACCGGCATCACGCTGCCCTGTGTCCCCACTGGCCATCTCCGGGCCCCTTCAACTGCTCGATCCCCCGATTCGGCGGCTGCAGCAGCCACCGTGTCATCGTCCGCGCACGTCGGTTACCCAGGGGCAACAATAGGCGCGGGACCGATGACAGTTTCGCAACGAAGGCGGCGCGCACAGCGGCGGATGCGTCCCCGTGTCGCCGGGAGCGAGCGCTGTCCGAGCGCGTCGTGCTCACGCGTCGGACCCAACTCCGGACTGCTACGGTTACCGCTGCAACATGCGGTCGGCTCATGACAGCGGCGACTAGAGCGGGAGTCGAGATGTACCGGCGGATCTTGCTGACAGACGACGGGTCCGAGGTGTCGCGTGCCGCGATTCCTCACGCTGCGGCGCTGGCAGGCGACTCGACTTCGGTTCTGGTGCTCCGCGTGTCAGATGCAGAAGGCGAGCCACCGGACAGCGTGAGCGCCGAGTCGTGGGGGGCGTACGCGGAGCGGGCTCGAGGTGGCGAGCCGCCGGTCGAAGCCGAGCCCCACCTGAGCGATGTCGTTGCGGCACTCCAGCAGGCAGGGGTGAGGGACATCGGTTCGCTCGTGGTCAAGGGCGACGCGGGCCCGGCGATCGTGGAGGTCGCGGAACGGATGGGGAGCGACATCGTCGTCATGTCGACGACAGGGCGCGGAGGAGTGCGGCGCGCCATCCTCGGTTCCGTCGCTGACCACGTCGTCCGGCACTTGCGCGGCATTCCCGTCCTGCTCTGCCGCAGCACGAACGAGGCGTCGGGCTAGCCGCGCGGCCGCCGTCGGCGTCATTTGCCTCGTCCTCGACGCGGTGGGATGCTGCCGCGCGAGGTCGACATGCTCCGTCTCGCGATCGGCGCCGGCATCGTGATAGCGGTCCTCGCTCTGGCGGGCGGCACTGCCGCTGTCATCACGCAGGGCGGCGACGGTCCCGAGGAAGCCATCGAGCGGTTCGCGCATATGTGCCTGCCGGACGACGAAGCGACAGGCACCGCAGAGGCCACGGGGGCCGCGGCTTCCGCCACTTCTGCAGCGCCACCCAGCGACCAGGTCGCGCTCTTCTACCAGAACAGCGGCGCCTGGTCGTCCCAGGAGTACGCGCGCAGCACAGAGCTGCCCCCCAACGGCAAGGACTGGTGCGGAACGACCATTGCGCAGTGCGGGTGTGCAATGACCTCCGTGGCGAACATCCTCGCGATGTTCCAGATCACCGCGGACCCGGAAGGTCGAGCGCTGGATCCCGGCACGCTCAACGATTGGCTCAACCGCGACGCCGAGTTCATCGACGGGCGCGGCTGGGTCAGCGCGGGCTACTTCCTCGGCAACATCATCTGGTCCGACGTGCAGCCGTTTACCGCGCGCCTCCGCGACATCGATCCGACGATCCCGCTGATTCGCTATCGCGGCGTAGGCTCGGGCAGCGAGGAGGAACTGCGGGCCGAGTTGGCGGAGGGTCACCCGGTCGTCCTCGAGGTCCCGGGGCACTTCATCGCCGCCGTCGGCATCGAAGCGGGTACCGACGAGATCCTCATCCATGACCCCTTCTACCCCGATCGCACCCGGCTATCGCAGTACCCCACGGAGATTCTCAGTAGCCGGCTGTTCGAACCCGTCGATGCCGGCGGCGCCGGCGGCCTGTTGGTCACCGCCTCGCCCGGGTTGCGCATCGAGGTCACCGACGCGGATGGGAACGTCGTCGGCACGCTCGACGACCGGCCCCCACAAGAGTTGGGGGACGTGGCAGAGCGGCAGATCGACGGTGCGTCCTACAGCTTCGAGAGCGCGTTCCGGGATCCGACCTGCACCGAGCGCGAGCCTCCGGCGGACGCTGGCGCCACAACGGTCTACGTCCCTTCGCCCGAGGCAGGCGACTATCGCGTGCGCGTGGTGGACGCGGGCGGGGGAGGGTGTGTCGGCGTCTACCGCTACGCCTCGGACGGCAGCTTGCAGTCCGAGCAGGTCTGCGGCGACGGCGACCGCGACATCGACGTGCAGTACGACCCCGGCCAGGTGGCCGCGGAGGTCGGTACCGTGAGCTACGGGAGCGTGGACTGGGTCGTGCGGTCGCGCGGCGTCATCGACACGCTCCCCAGCGAGTTCGGGGCAACTCCCGGGGGAGACGCGCCGGGCGGTTATCTGCTGCTGGATGTTGCGGGGCGCAGCAGGCTGGAGACCGTCGCGCTCGCGTTCTCGACGGAGACCGCGCCGTTCAGCCTCACCGAGGGTGGGACGCGACTCGCTCCCGCGATCGCGCTCGTCGTTCCTCCTGGCGCCGCGGTCGCCGAACCGTGGCGCCCCGGCGTCCCCATCGTTTCGAGCGCACCCACTACGGTGCGGCTTGCCTTCGCACTCCCGGGCGACTTCAACGTCCTGGCGGCCAGCCTCGAGATCTCGGAGCCGGGTCTTGCGCCCGCGGTGCTGCCGCTCAGTGGCGAGCCGCCACCTCCCGAGGTGCATCCGATCACCGCTCCGCCCGCTCCGATCGGCTTCGGGCTCGGGCCGTCATGCGAACCGGTGTCCGCACAGGTGACCGGGGGGCGCGCCTCGCTCGACTACAGCGACGACTCGCTGTTCGCAGTACAGCGCGAGTATCGAGCGAGGCCGGGCGAGCGCTTCATCCACATCGACCTCACTGCTTCCGGGGATCTCGACACGCTCGCTGCGTTGCTCGCTGATGGCGCCACGCTGTCCTCCGGCGGGCAGACGTGGGACGCGGAGAACTTCCCGGAGGTCCTCGAGGCCGCCGGTGGGGCCGTCACGGCGTACCTGATCTTCGAGGTTCCGGATAGCGTGAACGAGGCGACGCTGGGCCTCGGAAGCGGCGGCTGCGGGCGGGCTGAGTTCGTGATCTCGGTTGCCGGGTAGAGGCTCGCTCGGTCGCTCAGACCTGTTGCGCGAGCACCTGGAAGAGCCGCTTCACCCGGATCGCGAGCGGCTTGATCGACTCACTGCGTAGGTCGATCGCCTGGACGTCGCCACGGCCGAACAGTCGAAACCAGAGTCCGTAGGGGATGCGGACCTCGGTCACGAGGCACTTGCAGTGCGGATGTGCACGGGTCGCCTCGGCGGCTTCGCGGCTGGCGAAGATCTTGTTCTCGGCGTGCCGCGCACAGGCTCCGCACCCTCGACAATTGGCGGGCGTGCTCGCCGCGTCACCGACGTCAGGGCAGCCATTCTTTCCGATGCCCCAGAGCGGATCGAGGCGATAGACCGCGTGCGGTGCAGGCGGAGCGATCGCCGACACTGGGCGGGCGACGGTCAGCGCCGCCGTCGATGCCGCGAGTCCCATGAGAAAGCGGTGTCGTGTGATCCGAGACACTTACGGCGTCCATGCCGGGAAGGTGGACACTTGAGACGTGAGAAGTCGGGCCTGGGAACCTGAGTGAACAGTTCGAAATCACTCGACCAGCGCACTCAGGATGATGAGGGGGGATTGCTGTCGGAAATAACAACAATCAATAAATCAAATAAACAAATTCCCTCAACACATCAATAGCACAACTACTCGACTCAACCTCTCTCCATCCAGCTCAGGTTTCCAGGGCCGACTTCGCCAAGAGCATACTCCCGTGCGTCAACAGGAGGTGCGCCGGCTGCGGAAACCCGCCAGCGGAGGTTCGGAGTGCCGCCGGCACTCGACGCGCCTGACAAGATGGGGGCGTCCACCCAGGTATGAAGGAGGTACTTGTGCCCGATATCACCAGAGGTGCCGAGGCAGTGTGGAGCGGCTCGCTCCGAGACGGCAGCGGCACGGTCTCGCTTCGCACGGGTGTCCTGAGCGACGCACCCGTGTCGTGGCCAGCTCGGACGGAAGTGCCAAACGGCAAGACGAGCCCCGAGGAGCTCATCGCCGGTGCGCACGCGACCTGCTATGCCATGGCACTCTCGAACGTGCTCGCGCAAGCGGGTCACCCTGCCGAACGGCTCGAAGTCACCGCCGAGGTGACCGCCAATCTCAGCACCCAGGGCCTCCGCGTTACGCGCAGCGCGCTGACAGTTCGAGGACGGGTGCCGGGTATTGAGGCCGCCGACTTCCCCGAGTGGGCGCAGAAGGGCGAACAGGCCTGCCCCGTCTCCAACGCGCTACGAGGGAACGTCGAGATCAGCGTCGAGGCAACGCTCGACGGGTAGCCCGCGACTCTCTCAGCTGCCGGCGTACGCGACCGTCGTCATGAGCGCGTTCTCCGCCTGCCGTGAGTCGAGCCGAGTGTGCTGCACTACCACCTCGACGCTCGCACGTAGAACCGACGCAAAGTCGGTGTCGAGCGGGACGGGCTCGGGATCGACCAGATCGTTGAAGCGTACGTGTCGCGTACGTCGTGCACCCACCTCGAAGGTGTAGGGCCCGACAGGGTCGCGGTCGCTGAAGTAGAGGGTGAGTTCAATCGACGCGACCTCGTCGGAGGCGTTCAGGATGCAGACGGTCTCGTGGCTGGCGAGGGCCGGCTCGGGACCGTTGCTCCACCCGGGGATGTAGCCTTCTGCGATCGCCCAAACCTTGCTGCCCAATGCCACGAGCACCTCCCTATCGGTCCGCCAGTCGCCGCCGCGTACGGCGGGACCCGAGGATGCGGACCCCATCCGTAGAGGCTCGCTGTGGTGAGGCTAACAGCGGTGATGGCCCTCGATACGTGCGATCGGGCGCGCGCCGAGCGGACTGATACGACGCTGTTGCGCGCGCTCTCGCATCCAGCACGGGCCTGACGCGCTCACGTCGCCCAAGCCGTGAATACTGGGCGTGAGCACCCGGGCGGTGAGACTTGGCGACAAACAATGACGTAGAGCTGGGGCTGCCGGACGGGCTTCGCTATCGCGACGACACCGGGCCGGGCATCCGACGCCTCCGTCGGGGGCGCGGGTTCCACTATCGCGGTCCTCGAGGTGGTGCGGTCAACCAGCGCGACCTCGCCCGCATCCGAGCGCTCGCCATTCCTCCGGCATGGACGCGCGTGTGGATCTCGCCCGATCCCTCGAGTCATATCCAGGCGACGGGACGGGATGCTCGAGGGCGCAAGCAGTACCGCTACCACTCCGACTGGCAAGACGGACGCTCGAGCGCGAAATACCAGCGGCTCGCGGCCTTCGGAGAGGCGCTTCCTCGCATCCGCGAACGAGTCCAGCAGGACCTCGCGCTGCGCGGACTGCCGCGTCGCAAGGTGCTCGCGACGGTCGTGCACCTGCTGGACACGACCGCCTTGCGAGTAGGCAACGTGGACTACGCTCGCGACAACGGGTCGTTCGGCCTCACCACTCTGCTGGACCGCCACGTCCGCATCGGCAGCAGCCGGGTGTCCTTCGTATTCATGGGCAAGGGGGGACAGGAGTGTCGCGTTGACGTCCGGGACCCGCGGCTCGCGCGGATCGTGCAGCAGTGCCGCGACCTCACCGGCCGCAACCTTTTCCAGTACATCGCCGAAGACGGTTCGCGCCGCCGCGTCACGTCCACCGACGTGAACCGCTATATCGCCGAGATCTCGCGGGGGGACTTCACGGCGAAGGACTTCCGCACATGGGCGGGCACGGTCTCGGCCGCGAAGGCCCTGCGCGAGGCCGGCCCTGCCGCGTCCGACAGCGAGGCCCAGCGCAAGGTCCGCCGCGCCATCGCAGAGGCGTCCGTGGCGCTCGGGAACACGCCCGCGGTATCCCGCAAATCCTACGTTCACCCGGGCGTCGTCGAGAGCTACCTCGAGACGCGTGATCTCGATTGGGATGCTTCATCGCGCCGGCGCGGGCTCAGCCAGGAAGAGCGCGCGACGCTCGCGCTGCTCAAGGAGCGACAGTGAGGTGGGCCGGATGACAGCGACGAGTGGAGCACGGACAGTGGCGCTGCTGACCGGCTTGAGCCACGGACTCCATGCGGAGGAGCGCCCGCACGGCATCAACGTGACCGCCGTCATTAGCGGCGGCAGGCGGACCGACTTCCTCTTCGAGCGCTTCCCGGGGATTGATCCTGAGACGCTGCAAAGCCCGGAGGCCGTCGCCGAGGCAATTCGTTTCGTGGTAAACCAGCCGCACGGCAGCGTCATTCCGGAGCTGATGGTGCTGCCAATGCGTGAAACGTCGTGGCTTTAACCCGCGCCCCGTCTGATTCCCTGCCGCGCCCGCTCGACGGGGTCGAACGGATCGCGGTGCTACACGCCGGGGGCCTCGGAGACACGATCTTCCTCTCGCCGGCACTCGATGCGGTGCGGTCCGCGTACTCCTCGGCGGAGATCGTGCTGCTGGGAGGTGCGCTCCAGGCGGAGCTCCTTCGCGACCGGCCGCCCGTGGATCGAGTCATCGAGTTGCCGCCGATCCGAGGCGTGACTGCACCGCCGGAGGCGGATGTCGACGGAGCGGCGGTCGACGTGGCCGTCATGGGGCTCGCGGCCGAGCGGTTCGACATCGTCATCCAGGCACACGGTGGCGGACGCTACTCGAACGAGCTTACACGTCGTCTCGGCGCCGAACGCACGCTCGGATGCCGTACGCCCGACGCCGCCGAACTCGACATCACGATGCCGCACATCGATCGCGCTTCCGAGGTGGAGAGATGGATCGAACTCGTCTCGCTCATCGGTGCGCAGCCCCGCACCCGCGAGCCGAGCCTCGCACTGCTTCAGGGCGATCACGAGGAGGCCGACAGATTCCTCCGGATGGGCGGGCTGGGGTCCGGTCAAGTCGTCGCCGTCCACGTAGGCGCCGGCGATGCACGGCGGCGCTGGCCTCCCAGCTCCTTCGCGCGCGTAGCGGACGAACTGATGGCGCTCGGCTGTGAGGTGGTCTTCGTTGGTACTGAGGCGGAGCGCCCGGCCGTGTCCGAGGCCCTGGAGCTCCTTGGTTCCTCCGTGCGGGAGCGCGCGATCGACGCCTGCGGCGCGCTGTCGCTCGGAGGTCTCGCCGGTCTGCTCGCGCGTACCGACCTCTTCGTCGGTAACGACTCGGGGCCGCTGCACCTCGCTCGTGCGGTGGGTACGCGGACGGTCGGTATCTACTGGGCTCCCAACGTGATCAACGCTGGGCCACCGGGACGCCTGCGTCACCGACCGCAGGTCGCTTGGCGCCTCGACTGCCCCGAGTGCCATAGCGATCTGCTTGACGTCGACTGCGGGCATCGCGACTCCGTAGTGGCCGGCGTTCCTTCCGAGGATGTTCTCGCCGCCGCAGTCGAACTCCTCGCCGATGCCGCCACGGACGCGGAGGGGAGCGCTGCCTCGCCGCGTTGAGCGACCCGCTGCTCGTACGGCGTGGTGCTGCAAGGGATCGTCCGCACTGTGCTCGTCGACGACGGCGGCGAGACGGAATGGCGGATGTCGCCCGTCCGTCCGCTCGCCGCATCCTTGGCGCTGACCAAACACAGCACACGCCGGGGGACACGCCGCACCGGGTGCTCTTCCGCGACGTACCGTGCCGCTGGTGCTACTCGAGCGTGTGTCATCGGGCGGAGCACTCGTGCGTCGAGGGCGTTGCGCCCCTTCGAGATCGTGATCGCAAGCCTCGAGCTTGCGGGCGCCCACGGGGAGGATGCACCGGCAAGGTCACTGTCTCGATGTCCGATGTCGCGAAGTACTCCGAGGCTCGCTCCGACGATTCTGTGACGCGATTCGCAAACGGCGCGCGCTGTCTGGAATGGGTTCCAGACAGCAGCCGTCCTAGCGTCCGCTCAGCCGCTCGCGACGGTCGGGTGTCGCGTAAGGGGGCCGGGTGCAGTCGAACGTTCAGCCGGAGGGCCGCGGTCCTCGCTCCATCGAGGAGATCGAGCGTCCACAGTTCACCCTGTGGGAGTCGCGAGCGCAGACGGCCGGGTCCGCGCTCCTTGGAGCCCTCGTCCTGCTCGCCGCGCTTGGCCTCTTCGGCAACGGCGTGCTCAGCGAGACGAGCGCCGATGGCGAGGGGTTCAGCGTCGACTACCCGCGATTCATGCGGCGCGAGTCCATCGAAACAATCACGGTTCGGATCGCCTCGACCGCCGCGGAGGGGGGCACGCTCCCGCTCCGCATCGACAGCGCGTACCTCGAGACGCTGAGACTTCGCGAAATCTCGCCCGAGCCGTCAAGCGTCACGATCGACGGCGAGGCGCACGTCTACGAGTTCGACTTCCAGGGCGGGGCCGCGGCGACGATCGTGATCCGCTTCTCGCCGGAGCGTCCCGGCCTGCTTTCGGGACGCTTCGCCCTCGAGCAGGGGCCGGCCGCTGACATCCGGCACCTCGTGTACCCCTAGGAGGCCGGAATGGACGCGGTACTGCGCGCCGCTGTGATGTACTTCGTGATCCTTGCGCTCATCCGGATCTCCGGGTCGCGCTCCTTGAGCCAGATGACGCCATTCGACTTCGTCCTGCTGCTCATCGTGGCGGAGGGATCGCAGCAGGCGCTCCTCGGCGACGACTTCTCGATCACGACCGGCGCGATCGTGATCGGGACGCTGGTAGGCATCGATATCGGTCTGTCGGTGCTCAAGGAGCGCTTCACCGGTCTCGAACGCGTGATCGACAGCGCTCCGATTGTGCTCGTTGTGAACGGGAATCCCCTCGCCGATCGGATGACGCGTGCGCGGATCGACGAGCAGGACATCCTCGCCGCGGCGCGGATGAACCAAGGTCTCGAACGCATGGATCAAATCAAGTACGCCGTCCTCGAACGGAACGGAGCGCTTTCGATCATCCCGGCGGGCGGTTAGCGGCGAGTCGTTGGAGGCCACGACGGGAATCGAACCCGTGATGGAGGTTTTGCAGACCTCTGCCTTACCACTTGGCTACGTGGCCCCGACGGGGCGAGGTTGGAGCGGAAGACGAGACTCGAACTCGCGACCTTCTCCTTGGCAAGGAGACGCTCTGCCAACTGAGCTACTTCCGCGATGCTGCCGGAGCGCGGTCGCTCCGTTGTGTGGTGCCCAGGATGAGACTCGAACTCATACGCCCTTACGAGCACCGCCCCCTCAAGACGGCGTGTCTGCCAATTCCACCACCTGGGCCGGGACGCTTCTGGCAGGAGTGGAGGGATTCGAACCCCCGACCTACGGTTTTGGAGACCGCCGCTCTGCCAGCTGAGCTACACTCCTGCGCTGGCACACCAGTGTACCAGCGGCTCCCGTGAGGGTGAAGCCTCGCCGCCTACCGGATCGCAGCGCGACCCGCCGCGCTATCGTGTGCGGCGTTGAAGGGCGTTCGGAAGGGAGCGACGCGTGATCTACGAATTGCGGACGTACGAGGCGGCGCCCGGCAAGATGGCGGCGTTGAACGCCCGTTTCCGCGACCACACGCAACCTATCTTCGAGCGCCTCGGCATGAGGGTGATCGGCTTCTGGACCTACGCGCACGGCGGGTGGAGCAACGAGCTCATTTACCTCATGGCCTTCGAGGACATGAACGATCGGAACGACAAGTGGGCGGTGTTCCAGGCTGACCCCGAGTGGCAGCGCGCACGCACGGAGTCCGAGGCGGACGGCCCGCTTACGGTGCGCATTCGTTCCGACTTCCTCAGGCCTACGGACTACTCGCCGGCACAGTAGGTCTGCCGGAGCGAGCGGCGTCAGCGCCGCGGTTGGTCGCCGCTGCCACCCTCGCGGAAGAACTGTTCAATGTCGTCGAGAATCTCGTCGGTGGCGGGAAGCTCGCCCTTCGTCGTCGGCGGCCGCTCGTCGACCATCGGCGGGCGGTTCGCGTCGTACTGCTCTTCGAGCTGACGCACGTAACCAGCGGCGTCGGGCGACTGCTCGAGGGCCGACCGGACCTGCGCCTCGAACTCCGTGGCCTGGTCCATCAGGAGGCCGAGTGGCGTCGTCGTGTGAAAGCCGTAGTCGAGCGTCTTCACGAGCGAGATCGCGACATTCGGGTTCGGGCCGAGCGTGAGGTAGTGGGGTGACATCGCCCACAGGCTCGCGTTACGCCAGTCGAGCGAGCGGTGGTGCAGGTTGATCACACCGACGATACCCGTTGGTCCCTGGTACCGCGACGCGGGCGCCTGGAGGCCGAACGTGTCCTCGAAGTCCGTGTGGGACGCGGATAGCGTGACCGGGAGCGGACGCGTGTGCGGCACGCCAGCCGGCTGCGCCCCGAGCGTGATACTCGTCGTCGCTCCTACCTGGCCCATCACGTCGGCGATCGCCTCGGTGAACGAGCGCCAGCGCAGGTGAGGTTCCGTCCCCGTGAGCAGCACGAAATCACGGTCTGAGCCCGGCGGGCTCGCTACGTGGAAGCGGTTCCGCGGCCAATCGAGCGCGCGCTGCCCGTCTTCGAGGCGGACCCGGGGCCGGGCGACCGTGAAGTCGTAGTAGGGCTCCGGGTCGATCTCGATGAGGGGCTTCGCGTCCCACTGATCGAGCAGGTAGTAGAGCGCGGCCGTGGCCGAGCCGCCGTTGTCGTTCCAGCCGGCAAAGGCGGCGATGAGCACCGGATCGCGCAGCGGGCTCACTTCATCGAGCGGTCGCAGCGCGTCGTGCATGTGCCCTCCTCCCGCGCCGGGTATCCCGGCAACTGCAACCTCTGCCGGCTGGTCTCGACTCGGGTCCGGTGCCTAGATCTGGGAGTAGCCCGAGCCCGGGCGGTCGATGCCCGTGCCCTGTCCGTTCTCGATCCAGCCGAACTCCTTCAGGATGGCCTGATCGTAGGCTACGCGCCCTGTCACCTTCTCGGGCGGCTCCGAAGCGAAGAGCAGCGCCGCCTGCGCCATCATCTCCGGCGACTCTCCGCGCGGGTCGTCTGGCCCGGTCACCAGCTTGTGGAAGATCGTGCCGGGTGTCGGCACCACCTGCGACGGCGAGAAGCACGCAACGGTGATGCCGTACTCGTAGACCTCCTGCGCGAGGCCTTGCGTGAACCGCTCGAGAGCGGCCTTCGAGGCGCCGTACATCGTGCCGCCCGTGCCCTTGGCCTCGTATGGTCCGCGGCCCGGACCGATTGCCGCGCCGGAGGAGATATTGATGATGGCGCCCGAGCGGCGCTCCATCATGTCCGGCAGCACGTACTTGGAGAGCATGAACGGGCCGTGGACGTTCACCGCGAACGAACGCATCCAGCGGCTCACCGGGTAGTCGACGATCGGGATGTAGTAGTTCAGGGCGGCGTTGTTCACGAGGATGTCGGCTGGACCGAACGTCGCCTTCGTCTCGTCCACGAGGCGGACGCAGTCGTCCTCCTCGGAGACATTGGCCTGGACGGCGTGTGCCTCGCCGCCGGCGTCCTTGATGTTCTGCACGGTTCGCGCGAGGGAGCCCTCGAGCATCTGGTGGTCGCCCTCATTCACCGTGCGCGCGGCACACACGACCTTCGCACCCTCGCGCGCGAAGAGCTCCGCGATCGCCTGTCCGATGCCGCGGCTCGCCCCCGTGACGATCGCGACCTTCCCATCGAGCTTGCCCATGTGACCCCCTCCGCGCCGTGTCTGCTCCTCAGATGTCGGCGTGCATCATACGCGATGCTCAGGCCAAGGCCGGACGCCCCTGGCGCTAGATCTCGCTGTAGCCGCTCCCCCTGATCGTGATGCCGTAGCCCTGCCCGTCCTCGATCCAGCCGAACTCCTTCAGGATCTGCTGCGAGTAGCAGACGCGGCCCGTCACCTTGTCGAGGGGCTCCGTCGCGAGGAGCAGGATCGAGTTCGCCATCGTACGGATGGGCTCGCCCTCAGGGTCGTCGAGCGACTTGCGCAGGCCGTGAAACACGGTGCCCTCCGTCGGCACGCCCACCGAGGGAGAGACGCAGGTGACCGAGATGCCGTATTCGTAGACCTCCTGGGCGAGGCCCTGCGTGAACCGCTCGAGCGCCGCCTTGGTCGCGCCGTACATCGTCCCGCCTCGAGGCCCGCCCGACGCCTCGTATGGCCCGCGCCCCGGCCCGACGGCACCCATCGAGGACAGGTTCACGATCACACCCGAGCGACGCTCCATCATGTCCGGGAGCACCGCTTGCGCGAGGATGAACGGCCCGTGGACGTTGACGGCGAACCCGCGAATCCAGCGGTTGACCGGGTAGTCGACGACCGGAATGTAGTAGTTCAGCGCGGCGTTGTTCACGAGGATGTCGACCGGTCCGAAGGTCGCCTTCGCCTCCTCGATGAGACGCCGGCAGTCCTCCTCCTTCGACACGTCGGCCGCGACGGCATGCGCCTCGCCTCCCGCCGCGCGGATCGCCTCGACGGCGCTCGCCAGCGAGCCGCTGAGCAGCGGGTGATCCTCCTCGTTCACTGTGCGCGCCGCGAGGACGACCTGGGCGCCCTCCTCGGCGAACACGTTCGCCACCTCGCGGCCGATCCCTCGGCTCGCGCCGGTGACAACCGCCACCTTCCCATCGAGCTTGCCCATGGAACGCCCCCTCCGAGTTCTCCGCGCGCCGGCAAGTCTACCCGCCACTCCGAATCCGATCCCTCCCCCGCTCGCGGGGGAGGGTGAGGGGGGATCGCCCGCAGCTCGAAGCCCCCGGACAAGCAGAACGCCCGACGAGAGTCGGGCGTTCCAGTGAGTGCCGAGTCGGGGGGAGTCTAGTGACCGCCACACCCACACGAGCCACCGGCGGCAGCCGGCGCGTCGATGGTGAAGCCCTGGCGCATCACTTCGTCGACGTAGTCGATCGAAGCACCCTCGAGCTGCTGGGCGGACGCAGGATCGACAATGATGCGGATGCCCGCGACGTCGAGAATGCTGTCGTCGGCGCGCGCGGAGTCGATGCCCATCGCGAACGAGCCGCCGCTGCAGGCGCAGCCGCCGCCCTGCGCCAGGATGCGCAGCCCCTCGTTCTCGCCGGCCTTCTCGCTCAGAACCGAGACGAGCCGCTCGGCAGCCTTGTCGGTCACGGTGATCACCATGCGATGGCGTCCTTCCTCGCGGAGCCGTGCACGACTCCGGACTTTGCTATGCGGTGGAGTCTAACACGGACGTGGGTGTCGGGAAGTGACCTCAGTCATTGGCTGGGGACCGAGGATTCGAACCTCGACTGACGGATCCAGAGTCCGCTGTCCTACCGTTAGACGAGTCCCCAGCGTCGTGCGGCCTCCCCAGATTAGCAGCACAGCCCCGCTCGGTCACCGGCAGCCCACTCGCCACGACCCCTATCATGCCGAACGCGCGCACCGAGGCGCGTGTGCGACTGCGAGGAGGCGAGGATGGAGTACCGCGACCTGATGCTCGAGCACCACGACAACGGCGTGGTGCTGGTCACCCTCAACCGCCCCGAGCACCTGAACGCGATCAACCCGGGCCTGGTCCACGAGCTGCTGCACGTGGTCGAGTCGACTCGCTACGACGACGCCGTGCGCGTCCTCGTGATCACCGGCGCAGGACGCGGATTCTCGGCCGGAGCCGACCTCCGCGCCAGCGTCGAGGAACGTGAGGCAGACAAGGAGCTCGACGAGCGCGACGGCTACCGCCGCATGTTCCAGGGGGCGATCGGGCACTGGGGCGTGCTCTACTCCGCGCTCGGCCACTATCCGAAGCCATACATCGCCGCGGTGAACGGTGTCTCCGCGGGAGCCGGGCTGTCCCTCTCCCTTGCCGCTGACATTCGCATCGCCTCCACCGAGGCGCGGTTCATCTCCGTGTTCGTGCGCCGCGGCCTCGCCCCGGACACCGGCACCAGCTTCCACCTCACGCAGCTCATCGGCCGCGCGCGCGCCATCGAGATGATGATGACCGGCGACGAGGTCGACGCCGAGACCGCCGAGCGTTGGGGTCTAGTGAACAAGGTGGTGCCGCCGGACCAGCTGCTGCCCGAGGCCCTTGCTCTCGCCAACCGTCTCGCCTCGGGCCCGAGCGTCGCCATCGAGCTGACCAAGCGCCTGGTCAACGACCTCACCCGCGACGGTCTCGACCAGCAGCTGCAGAACGAGGCGTGGGCGCAGACCCGCGTCGCCGTCGCCGAGGACGCCGGCGAAGGCCGCAAAGCGTTCCTCGAGCGCCGCGAGCCGCGGTGGACCGGACGCTGACGCGGTTTTCGACGCAGGCCTGACGCCTCAGCGGAACCCCCTTCCCCATCGCGCGTACAATGCCGTACGTAATCGACGGCCTCGTGGGATGCGGATGGGGGTTTCGACATGCCTGGAAGGCACCTCGAGGGCAAGGTAGCCGTCGTCACCGGCGGCGCCGGCGGCATGGGCAGCTGGATCTGCAAGATCTTCGCCGAGCAGGGCGCGAAGGTCGTCGTCGCCGACACGGGCGCCGACGTCGAGGGGCGCATGGGGATGGACCCCTCGCGCGTCAACGCGGTCGTCGACGAGATCAAGGCGAAGGGCGGTGAGGCGGTCGCGATCACCGGTGACATCTCGGAGATGGATGTCGCCGAGGCTACCATCCGCACGGCCATCGACACCTTTGGCGGCCTCGACATCCTCGTCTGCGCTCACGGGATCCTGCGCGAGCGCATGATCTTCAACATGACAGAGGACGACTGGGACGCCGTCTTCAAGTCCCACCTCAAGGGCTGCTTCGCGCCGACGAAGTTCGCGTCGATCTACTGGCGACAGGAGCGCACGCGCGGCGGGCGCATCATCTACTTCACCTCGGGCGCGGGCATCAACGGCGAGGCAGGCCAGCCGAACTACTCGGCGGCCCACGCCGGCAAGATCGGGCTGAGCCTCTCCAACGCGCAGGCGCTCGCGCGCTATGGCGTCACCTCGAACGTGATCGCACCCGGCGCGGCCACGCGCATGACCGACCGCGGTCGCAACGTCGACCGCGATGCGCCGCCACCCAGCGAGTCGGCTGCCGGGACCGCGCGCGACCCGATGAACGCCGTCCCAGCGATCGTCTACCTGGCCTCGGACGCCGGGAAGGACATCACCGGGCGCGCGATCGGCGTCGGCGGGCACCGCATCACGATCTACAAGGAGCCCGGCTGGTACCGGTCGGTCTTCTCCGAGACGCCCCTGTGGGACGTTGACCGGTTGTTCCAGGAGATGGAGCAGATGGTCGCGAGCGAGGACGGCGAACTCGGTCCTCCCGGTGGTTGGAGGCGCGACCGCGAGCCGGTGCCCTCTGCCTCGGCGCCCGCCGGCGCGACGCCGGCCGCAGCGCCTGCCGGCGACTCCTGAGCCCAAGCGAGAGGAGACAGAGATGGCAACGAAGCACCTCGAAGGCAAGATCGCCGTCGTCACCGGCGGCGCCGGAGGCATGGGCTCCTGGATCGCGAAGACGTACGCCGAGGAAGGCGCGAAGGTCGTCGTCGCGGACACCGGCGCTGACGTCGAGGGGCGCATGGGGATGGATGCCACGCGCGTCAACGCCGTGGTCGATGAGATCAAGGCTGCCGGCGGCGACGCCGTCGCGGTCGTCGGCGACATCGCGGACATGGACACGGCGGAGAAGACGATCCGGCTCGCCCTCGACACATACGGCGGGCTCGACATCCTCTGCTGCGCTCACGGGATCCTGCGCGAGCGCATGATCTTCAACATGACCGAGGACGAGTGGGACGGCCTCGTGCGCGCCCACACGAAGGGCTGCTTCGCACCGACGAAGTTCGCCTCGATCTACTGGAGACAGGAGCGCACCCGCGGCGGGCGCATCATCTACTTCACCTCCGACGCGGGCGTCTTCGGGTCGGCAGGCCAGCCGAACTACTCGGCGGCGCACAACGCGAAGCTCGGCCTCATGCGCTCGAACGCGCGCGCCCTCGAGCGCTACGGCGTGACCTGCAACGCGATCGCCCCAGGCGCCTCGACGCGCATGACCGATCGCGGTCGTGGCGTGGACCAGGAGGGCCCGCCGCCGAGCGAGTCGGCCGCCGGAACGGCGCGTGACCCGAGGAATGTCGCGCCGCTCGCGGTCTGGCTCGCCTCGGACGCCTCGAAGAACGTGAGCGGCCGTATCTTCGGCGCGACCGGACACCGCGTGACGCTGTACAGCCAGCCGGTCGTCGAGCGCAGCCTCTGGAGCGAATCGCCGTTCTTCGACATCGACAAGCTGTTCGAGGAGTGGCCGTCCACGCTCGGCCTCGGCGGCTACCCGATGCAGCGCATGCCGCAGCTCGGGCCGCCCGCGCCGGCGGACGCCACCGCGCCGCAGCCGGCCGCTGCGACTCCCGCGAGCTAGAGCGAGCCCGCCGCGGTCGAGCTCGTTCCAGGCGCGTAGCAGAGAGGACCCGGTCGCAGACTGGGTCCTCTCTCTCTGCCTGCTTTGTGTCGCCGCGGCGGTCCTACACGCTCACAGGCGTTGGCTATGTCCGATTAACGAACCGAACGCTTCCGTAGGAGCGGCGCGAGGACGGGAGGACCGCATGCGAACCATCCGCGAGCTGCTCGATGTGGGCCGGGACGACGCGGTCGCAATCGTCTCCGAAGCCGGCGGGAGTCTGAACTTCCGCCAGTTGCGGCAGCAAGTCGGCTCGCTTGCTTCGCAGCTCGCCGGCGCCGGGGTCGAGACGGGCAACCGAGTCGCCGTCGTGCTCCCGAACGGCCCCACGATGGCCGCCACGTTCCTCGCGGTCGCGTCGTGCTCGACGGCCGCGCCTCTGAACCCGGCCTACACGGAAGATGAATTCCGCTTCTACCTCGACGACTTGGACGCGAAAGCGCTGATCATGCTTGCCGGCGGGCCCGAGGCGGCACGCCGGGCGGCCGAGGGCCTCGTCCCGCTCGTCCTGACCGTAGAGGCGATCGGCGACGGGCGAACACTGAGCCTCGCGTCGGAAAGCGGACCGTTACCCTGCGTCGCGCCGCCCAGGTGGGCGCGGGAACAGGACGAGGCGCTGGTGCTGCACACCTCCGGCACCACCTCCCGTCCGAAGGTCGTTCCCCTGACGCAGTCGAACCTCGTGCGGTCCGCGGGCAACATCGCGACGGCGCTTGCACTCCAGCCGAGCGATCGCAGTCTCGAGGTGATGCCGCTCTTCCACATTCACGGGTTGATGGCCGGGTTGCTCGCCTCGCTCTCGGTTGGCGCCTCGGTTGCGTGCCCGCCAGCGTTCGACGCCTTCCGTTTCTTCGACTGGCTCGAGGAGTTCGAGCCGACGTGGTACACGGCCGTGCCGACGATGCACCAGCTCGTCCTCGCGCGGGCGGAGCGGCACGCCGAGACGATCGCTCGCCGGCCGCTGCGCTTCATCCGCTCCTCCTCCGCGTCTCTCGCGCCGCTGGTCATGGAGAAACTGGAGCGCACGTTCTCCGCACCGGTCATCGAGGCGTACGGCATGACCGAGGCATCTCACCAGATGGCATCGAACCCGCTGCCGCCGGGGGTGCGCAAGCCGGGCTCCGTCGGGAAGCCGACGGGCATCGAACTCGCGATCGCGGATGAGGCCGGCGTGTTCCGGCCGCCGCACGTGCTCGGCGAGGTGGTCATCCGCGGGGGCAGTGTCACGCTCGGCTACGCCGCGAACCCGGAGGCGAACGCTAGCGCCTTCTTCGATGGTTGGTTCCGCACGGGCGACCAGGGCTACCTCGACGACGACGGCTACCTGTTCCTGACGGGTCGGCTGAAGGAGATCATCAACCGCGGCGGCGAGAAGGTGAGTCCGCGCGAAGTCGACGAAGTGCTGCTCGCACACCCCTCTGTCGCGCAGGCGGTGACGTTCGCCGTCGCCGACGAGCGGCTGGGCGAGTCGGTGGCCGCCGCGGTCGTACTGCGCGAAGGCGCGTCGGCGTCCGCGAACGACCTCCGTGAGTTCGCTGCGGAGCGCTTGGCCGCGTTCAAGGTGCCGAGGCGCGTGGTCCTCCTCCAGGACATCCCCCGAGGCCCGACGGGGAAGATTCAGCGCATCGGGCTCGCGCAGCGGCTGGGGCTGCAGTAGGTCGCTGGGCAGGGCGCCGGCCTCGAGGTCAGCGGGGTGTTGCCGCCGGCTTGCTCTCGCTGAAGACGGTCTTCCATGCTCTCCAGAGCTGCGGCTGGATGAGGACGTAGGGGCCGAGGACGTGGCCGAGCGCTTGCTGCGCTGCGTCCACCGCGTCGTCGCGGCCACGACCATCGCGAGGTACGACGTCCGGCTTGATGATCACGCTGAACTCGCCGGGCCCACGGCACAGCGTGATCACCGGGAGCAGCGACGCACCACTCGACAGCGCGAGGGTGATCGGGCCCGTCCCCACCGTGAGATGCCCCCCGAGAAACGGCGTCGAACGCTTGCGGACGGCGTCGGCTCCCACCGTGATCGTCACGACGCCGTTGTCGGACAACTTGCGAGCGAGCGTTCGGAGTGCTGCAACTCCCGTCTCGCTCTGCATCGTCACCCGCTCGTCGAGGAAGCGGTCTTCGGCGCGCGTCTGGATCGGGTTGAGAAGGCGTATCCCGAGCCGGCTGGTTGAGTATCCGTGCTCGGGGCGCGTGAGGTGGCTGGGCGCGTAGCCCGCCTGGTGAGCCGCCGCCTTCGCGACGAGGTCGCTCCCGACGAACTCGTTCACCCAGAGGATCGCTCCGCGCCCGGAGGCCAGCGCGGCCTCCACGTGTTGCCGTCCCTCGATGAGAACCGAGGGCTCCCAGCGTCGGGGCGGGTAGGTGGCGAGGACCCGCAATCGTTCCTCGAAGTACGCGACCTGCATCGACCGGCGGATCCGCCGCGCTTCGGTCGCATCAACCGGGCGGCCGAGGGCGTGCGCGAGGTCGTCGGGTAACGTCGGGACCGGACGGTGCGTGAGGATGTTGGTGATCGTGGCAAGCGCACGCGCGACAGCAGGCCAGGCGCGGGTCGGGAGACACCAGGCGGGCAGCACCAATGCGGCGAGGACGAGTACCTCGAACGCATCACCGAGCTTGAACAGCCGAGGCTTCACTGCGCCAAACTCGAGCCGTCAGGCGGCGGTGAGCAACGCGCGCGCGTCGCGCAGCCGCTCGAGGCACTGCTCGCGGCCGATGATCGCCATCGACTCGAAGAGCGGCGGCGTCACGGACTTCCCGGTGACCGCCACGCGGCACAGCATGAACACGTTGCCGGGGCGCTGCTCGACCTCGTCGGCGGCGGTGCGGAGCGCAGCCTCGAGCGCCTCGGCGGTCCACTCGGAGGCTTCGACATACGCGATCGCTGCGTCGAGCGCCTTCGCCGCCCCGGCTTCGTCGCTCCGGTAGGGCTTGCCGAGCAGCGCCTCCTTAGAGGGCGTCGCCACGTCGCCGGTGAAGAAGAAGTCGACCATCGGGGCGAGTTCCGAGAGCAGCTTCACGCGCTCGCGAACCAGCGGCACGAGGGCGGCGACGACTTCGCGATCGGCCGGGCGCGCTACCTCCGGAGGCAGGTCCGCGTCGAGGCGTTCGGCGAAGAGCTCGACGATGCGCGCCTCGGGCAGTTCGCGCAGGTACACACCGTTCATCCACTCGAGCTTCTGCGTGTCGAAGACGGCGGGGGTCACGTTCAGCCGCGTCAGGTCGAACACCTCGATCAGCGCTTCGCGCGAGATGATCTCGGTCTTGTCGTCGACCGAGTAGCCGAGCATCACGAGGAAGTTGAACAGCGCCTCGGGGACGTAGCCCTCCTCGGCGTACTCGAGGACGAACTTCGCGCCGTGCCGCTTCGACAGCTTGCCGCCGTCCGGCCCGAGGATCACGGCGTTGTGGACATAAATCGGTGGTTCATAGCCAAGGGCGCTGAACAGCCGCACGTGCCGAGGGGTGGAGGGCAGCCATTCCTCGCCGCGGGTGACGTGCGTGATCGCCATCTCGTGGTCGTCGACGGGATGCGCGAGGTGGTACGTGGGGAAGCCGTCCGACTTCAGGATGACGAAGTCGTCGAGGACGCGGTTCTCGACGGTGATCTCGCCGCGCAGCAGATCGTGGACCGTGGTCGTGCCGTCGTCGGGCATGTGGAAGCGGATGACGTGCGACTCGGACTCCGCGCGCCGTGCGGACTCCGCGGGATCGATGAGGTGGCAGCGGCCGTCGTAGCCCGGGGGCTCGCCGCGCTCACGTTGGCCGCGACGCATCTCGTCGAGGGTCTCGGGCGTGCAAAAGCAGGGGTAGGCGTCGCGCTGCTCGACGAGACGACGCGCCGCCTTCTGGTAGAGGGGTAGGCGCTGCGACTGCACATATGGCCCGTACGGCCCGCCGATGTCCGGCCCTTCGTCCCAGTCCACCCCGAGCCAGCGTAGTGAGTCGAGGATGCGTTCGAGCGAGCCGGGCACTGCGCGCGACTGGTCCGTGTCCTCGAGGCGCACGAGGAACTGCCCTCCGTGTCGCCGCGCGAACAGCCACGTCCAGAGGGCGGTGCGGATGTTGCCGACGTGCGGGTCGCCGGTCGGGCTGGGGGCGTAGCGGACTCGGACACTCACGAACGCGCTCGTTTCGCTCAAGCGGAGGATCGGGTACGCGCGGCTCGCCGCATCGAGGCAGGGGCAGGGTGACGCGCGCGCAGTACTTCGACGGCCTTCGCCATATCTTCCGGCATCGGCGCCTCGAATTCACGCCATGCACCAGTCGAGGCGAGCGTGAAGCCGAGGTGGTGCGCGTGCAACGCCTGCCGGTCGATGAGCTCGGAGCGGTGTCCGTACATCGCGTCACCGACCACCGGATGACCGATGGCCTGTAGGTGCACGCGTATCTGGTGCGTTCGCCCCGTGAAGATGCGGACCGAGAGCAGCGCGGCCTCATCGCCGAACTGCTCGATGACGCGGTACTGCGATCGCGCTGACTGGCCACCCTCGATGATGGCGCGCTTGTGTGGGTGGCTCGGGTCCACGCCGATGGGGGCGTCGATGATTCCCTCAACGGGTTCGACGCGTCCCTCGACAAGCGCGAGGTAGACCTTGAGCGGTTCCCGCTCGCGCCACTGGTCTTTCAGCATGGATTGTGCCGCGGCCGACTTCGCGAAGACCATGACGCCCGAAGTGTCACGGTCGAGGCGATGCACGACGCCCGTTCGCTCGCTTTCGTCGATCTCGCGTACCTCGGGGTAGCGGGCACGCACGGCATTCACGAGGGTGACGCCGACGACACCGGGCGCTGGGTGCACGATCAGGCCCGGCTGCTTGTCGATGACGAGCGTCTCCTCGTCCTCGTAGATGATGGCCAGCGGGATCTCGCTCGCGGCGAGGTCGAGGTCGGGCACGACGGGCACGACGACCTCGATGCGCGCACCCGCGGAGACGATCAGCGAGGCCTTCGTCGCGGGTGCGCCGTCCACGAGGACCTGCCCGTCCTCGATCAGCCGGCGCGCCTGAGCGCGGGAAAGCTCGGGCAGCGCGCCAGCAACGACGCGGTCGAGGCGGTCCGACTCGGGCGTCCGTAGTTCGCGTGTGGTCGTGGTCACGATGTGCTCGGCTCGGCCTCGAGGGACTTGTCGAAGAAGGAGAGCGCGATCAGCGCGACCACGCCGCAAACGATTGCCGAGTCCGCGAGGTTGAACGACGGGTACCAGCGGGGGTCGATGAAGTCCGTGACGGTTCCGTGGAGTACCCGGTCGATGAAGTTGCCGAGCGCGCCCCCGAGCACGCTGCCGATCGCGAGGCGGTACCAGGGTCCGAGGGGGGTCAGCAGGATGAACGCGATGATCGCCCCCAGTCCGATGACGGAGACGATCAATAGAAACGTCCCGGCTCCCTGGAGAATGCCGAACGCGGCACCGGAGTTCTCGACACGCGTGATCGAGATCAGGGCATCGCGGGCGGGCCACGACTCACCGACCTCGAGCCACCCGCGAACGATTGACTTCGTAATCTGGTCCATCACGATGACGACGAGCGCGACCGCCGCTATGGGGACCATGCGACGCACGTCTACCCCGGGCGTCGCCACCGCGGCGTTGCGCTCGACCTGCCGTTCCCTGGTTTCATGCATTGCGTACAGCGTACGGGATGCCGGCGTTCCGGTCCTCAGAGCCTCGTACACGCCGGCGCGACGGAGAACGCCATGTAGACTGGACGACGCACCTCCCGTCCAGTTCACCCAGGTACGAAGGAGCGAACGATGACGCTGAGCACTTCGCCCTCGGCGATCCGCCCGGACGGTCGCCGCCGGCTGCCTCCCGGCCAGCGTCTCACCGAGGGCTGGCCGGTACTCCACTATGGATCGATCCCGAAGATCGATCTCGATACATGGGAGTTCCGCATCTTCGGCCTCGTCGAGGAGGAAGTGCGGCTCTCCTGGCAGGAGTTCCTCGCGCTACCGCAGGTCCGCGTCACTTCGGACATCCACTGCGTGACGACGTGGAGCAAGTACGACAACGACTGGGAGGGCGTGCGTTTCCGGGACCTGCTCGACCTCGTTCAACTCAAGCCAGGCGCGACCCACGTGATGTTCCACTCCTACGGCGGCTACACGACGAACGTGCCGCTCAGCGAGCTGATGCGGGACGACGTGCTGCTGGCGCACAGGCATAGCGGCGAGCCCCTTCGGCCGGAGCACGGCTGGCCGCTGCGGAGCGTCGTGCCCGACCTCTATTTCTGGAAGAGTGCAAAGTGGGTGCGCGGCCTCGAGTTCATGCCGGACGACCGCCCAGGCTTCTGGGAGATGTACGGTTACCACATGCACGGGGACCCGTGGGCCGAGGAACGCTACGGCTAGGGTTCACTCTGCGATCACAAGAGGCCCCGGGAATCCCCCGGGGCCTCTTCGATTCGAGCGGAGTCTCGCTAGATGTAGACGCGCGAGCCCTTCTCGCGCGGACGGCCCGTGCGCATGGCCTCCTCCGCGACGGCGGTCCTGACGTTGGTGAGGACCTGCTCGTTGAAGACGGAGGGGAGGATGTACTCCTCGCTCAGCTGGTCGTCCGGGATCACCGAGGCGATGGCCTGTGCGGCCGCGATCTTCATCTCCTCCGAGATGATGGTGGCCTGCGCGTCGAACGCCCCGCGGAAGAGGCCGGGGAAGCAGAGGACGTTGTTCACCTGGTTCGGGTAGTCCGAGCGACCAGTGGCAATCACGCGCACACTGCCCTGGATCAACTCCGGCATGATCTCCGGTTCCGGATTGGCCAGCGCGAAGAGGATCGCGTCGTTGTCCATCCGGGCCACCTGCTCGGGCGTGATCGTCCGTGGACCCGAGAGCCCGAGGAAGAAGTCCGCTCCGTCGAGCGCCTCGTCGAGGGTGCCGTCGAAGCCCTCCGGGTTCGTGTGTTCGGCGAACCACTCCTTGGCTACGTTCATACCGTCGACGCGGCCCCGGTAGATCGGTCCGGTGCGGTCGAAGCCAATGATGTTCTTCACGCCGTAGTTCATCAGGATCTTGGAGCACGCCATACCCGAGGCGCCGACGCCGGTCAGCACCATTCGCAGGTCCTGCGGTCGCTTCCCTGTCACCTTGAGGGCATTGATCAGCGCGGCCAGGACGACGACAGCGGTGCCGTGCTGGTCGTCGTGGAACACCGGGATGTCGAGGGACTCGCGCAGCCGGTCCTCGATCTCGAAGCAGCGTGGCGCAGAAATGTCCTCGAGCAGGATGCCGCCGAACCCGGGAGCGATCGCCTGCACGATACGCACGATCTCGTCGGGGTCCTTTGTGTCGAGGCAGATAGGCCACGCGTCGATGCCTGCGAACGACTTGAAGAGCATCGACTTGCCCTCCATGACCGGCATCGCGGCCATGGGGCCAATGTCACCGAGTCCGAGAACGGCCGTACCGTCCGTAACGACCGCGACCGTGTTCACCTTCGTCGTGAGCGACCAGACAGCGTCCGGGTTCTCGTAGATCTGCATCGAGACGCGGGCAACGCCGGGAGTGTAGACGTGCGCGAGCTCAGCCATGGTGCGGATGTGCACCTTGTTCTCCACCATAATCTTGCCGTGCCGGTGGAGCTGGAAGGTGCGGTCCGAGGCGTGCACCACCTCGACGCCGTCGATGTCGAGGAGACGGTTGACGATCTCCGACGCGTGATCCGTGTCGCGACAGTAGATGCGGATGTCGCGGACGATGGCCGTGGCGCTGGCTTCCTGAATGTCGATCGCACCGATGTCGCCGCCCTGCTCGCCGATCACCGTCGTGACCTTGCCGAGCATTCCGGGCCGATTTTCGATGCGTAGACGGAGCAGCAGTTGGTAGGCCGCTACCGGACTCTGGTACTCGTCGACGATCCGCTGGATTCGCGCGCGTTCAAGATCTGTCGTCATCATGGCCTCCTCGAGGTGTGGAGACTATATCGCGCTCCGGGTTACGCGGCAGGGCGCAAGGTCGCCAAAGGTCCCACGTTCTCGCCGTTCGGGCTGGCTAGGACCCGGATGCTAGCATTGTCGGAGGACCGGCTCTCCCCGCGTGATGCCTCGGCGGTAACGTCTGGGCAATGGTTAGAGACAGCAAGCCGACGCGCTGCTGATGAGCAAGGAGCCGACAATGCACATTCCCGTCCTCCACCGTCGCCGACGCCAACGCCGCGGGAAAGAGATGCTCGCGGCGCAGGCGGAGGTTGTCGCCCGTCGAGGCCAGGAACTGGCGGAGCGGGGCGCCGCCCTCGCTCAGGAGCGCCTCGAAGTCGCCGCAGATGTCGGAAAGCGCCGTGGGAAGGTGTTCGCCGCGCGAGCGGCGGATGTCGCACAGGAACGCCTCGACATGGCGGGTGATGTGGCCCAACGTCGCGGTCGGGAGCTTGCCGCCAAGGCCTCCGAGGCGGCTCAGCACCGCCTCGACGACGCGGCACATGCCCTGGCCCAACAACGGCACGAACTCGGCATGCGCGCCGCCGAGGCAATCCTCGCAAAGACACCGCCCCCGAAGCGAAACCGCGTGCCACGGTTCTTCATGGTGCTCGGCATCGTGGTGGTCGTTGTGGCCGTCACGGCCGCGCTCTACGCCTGGTGGCGACGACAGCAGGGAGACGACGAGTACGCTTGGCTGCCGAGCGAGCCGGAACTGCCGGGTCGCGGGCCGGCGGCGGTGCCGCCCGATCAGCCGATGACCCCGCCGGCCGATGACGGTCCGGAGGCGCCGGCGCCGGACGTCCCGGTATCGCCCTCGCGTGCTGGTGTGGCGTCTGCGTCCGCCGCCGCATCCGCGTCCACGACACTACGCCGCCGGACGCACGCGGTGGGCGGGATGACCGCCGGGATGCGGCCGCGCTTGCACGCTATTCGGCAGAAGGCGACGCACTCGCCGGTCGGCGTGAAGCACACGCCCCCCACCTCGGAGCGCGCCGTACCTCCATCGGGGGCTGTCCAGATGCCGAGCTAGCGCCGGCACGAGACCGCCGGCGGTGCGCTGCCCGGAGTGACTGCGAGGGCGCGGCGCTGCTATCCTCGGAGTGCGCCCCTCGCAGGGGCGCTCTCGCTGCCCCCATCGTCCAGGGGACCAGGACGCCACCCTTTCAAGGTGGAAACAGGGGTTCGAATCCCCTTGGGGGCACCACCTCTCAATCCTCGTCTCGATCTTCGTCGACGCCGCGACGGCTCAGAACCACCCGAGGCTGCCGGGAACGCGCGGTCGTGGCTACTTCTCGCCGGCATCAGGGCAGGTACGCGAACGGATCGCGGTAGACGCCGTTCTTGCGTACCTCGAAGTGCAGGTGAGGACCGGTCGAGTATCCGGTGTTTCCGCTGCCCGCGATAATCTCGCCAACCGTCACCCATTGGCCGACCGACACGTAGACCTCGCTCAAGTGCGCATAGAGCGTCTCGACGCCGTCGCCGTGATCGATGATCACGTGGTAGCCATACGAGCAGCAGGCAGAGCCCCCGACAAAGACAACTTGTCCCGACATGGCCGCCCCGAGGGGCGTACCGACCACCATCGAGATGTCGATACCCAACGGGTGCCGGGCACTGAAGACGTTCGTGATCCGGCCCGTTGCGGGCCAGGTCCAGGCTGGCGGCTCCACGACCGGGGCCTCGGCTGCAGCGAGGCTCGCCTCCTCCTCCGTCGGCGCCGGGCGGCGACCGTCCGGGATGAGGATGAGCGCCCCGATCTGTAGATTGTCGGCGTTGCCCTCGAAGCCGTTCGCCTCGAACTCGACGATCGCCTCCGTTGTCGAGTCGTACGCCACTGCCAGGTCCCAGACCGTGTCGCCCAGTCGCGCCGAGTGAATGATCCCTTCCACACCGGGGATCTGGAGGCGCGCGCCGATTTCGAGCGAGTCGGCCTCCTCGATGACGTCGACGTTGTTCCACAGGATGTAGTCGATGCCGATCCCAAAGCGCTCGGCGATCCCGTAGACCGTGTCCCCCTCCTGCACCTCGTACTCAAAGAACACCGGCGGCGGCTGGGGCTCGATCTCCTGGGCCTCGAGCGGGGGGTGGGTCGGCTCCACGATCGTGCCGGGGCCCCCCTGGCCGAGGGCCTCACCCACGTCGGCCACGGAGGTCGACTGTCGAGGAGCGCCCGCTGCGATCGAGGGGACGTCGCTCCGTCCCCGCAGCGCGAGGTGCAGGTCGATCCCGCCTGTCGTGGAGCTCCGCCAATCAGTGGGCGGCGCCCCGAGCCACTCGGCGACGAGGACGACGAGAACGAGGAGCCCGAGGACGCCGTGGTGCATCCATCGTGACCGGAAGCGGCCGGGACGAGTATCCGCACCGAAGCAGTTCGGCCTCAGGCCGCTTGCCCGGTCTGGCCTCCGACGTATGGGTGTCCTGCGATCTCGCACGCGCATCCGTTCAAAGGATTGGGCGCATTAGCGATTTCGAGCATAAGCGAGTAAGTGAGCCCTGACTACCCCCTCAGAGGGGCGGAGTGCCACCGACGCGTTGCCTTCCGGTCACGAACAGATGTTCCATAGGCGCGGAGGGGTCTCATGCCACACCGCGCGCAGTACTACGAGCGTCCGTGCAAGTCCGCGCTCAACCGCGTCGAGGGGATGCACTTTCAGTGGTCGCTCAACCCGTATCGGGGCTGTGTCCATGAGTGTCGCTACTGCTTCGCGCGGCCGACACACCGCTACTTCGAGCTGGGAATGGGACAGGACTTCGCGCGCGTCATCTTCGTGAAGTCGAACCTCCCCGACGTGCTGGCGCGGGAGTTGTCGCGGAGGACCTGGCGGCGCGAGGTGGTCGCCATCGGCACTGCCACCGACCCCTACCAACCCATCGAAGGGCGCTACCGCCTCACGCGTCGTGCGCTCAAGATCCTGGCAGCGTTCCGCACGCCGGTGTCGATCGTCACGAAAGGGACGATGGTCCGGCGCGACCTCGACGTCCTCGAGGAGCTGACGCGAGTCTCGGATGCGACAGTCTGCTTCAGCATCCCGACCGTCGACACCGAGATCTGGAGGTGCACCGAGCCGGGCACCCCACCACCGATGAAGCGTCTTGAGACGATGGAGCGCCTCGTCGAGCGGGGGGTGCGGGCGGGGGTGTTGATGGCGCCGCTCTTGCCCGGACTCTCCGCGATGCCGGCCTCGATCGAACGCACCGTTCACGCGGCCGCGGAGCACGGCGCGGCCTTTATCGGCACGAGCGTGCTGCACCTCGGGCCTGCGCTCCACGACTACTTCGTCGGCTTCCTCGCTTCGGAGTATCCCGAACTCGTTACCACCTACGACGAGCTCTACGGACTGAAGAAGTACGCACCCGACGAGTATCGCGAGCACGTCGAACGACGCGTCGACCGAGCCAAACGCTCGGCGCGATACGTTGAAACGGAACCGCGGTGGATGGAGCCTCCCCCAACCCCACTGCAGCAACCATTGCCGCTGTTCGGTCTTTCCGATCCTCAGCCGCCAGAGCCAACCTTCGAGCAACAGGCCACTGCCCAAAGGTTGTCGGTGTGAACTGCGACGACACGGCTAGAGTTCGTAGATCCGCGTTGGATCGAACGCCCATCGTGTGCCCGGGTATTCCCGAGCGCGCCGGTCGGGGTCCGCGCTCTGCGGGGCTGTTACAGAGTTCGAACTTGCCACGTTTGACCTGTGTCGCTTCTGTCAGGGTTCGCCGATCCCGCTGTGGTATGCTCCCGCCCTCAGCCAAATCCCGGCTCTCGCCGGGAACGGGGGACCCATCACCCATGGGGTGTAGGGCGTGATTCTCGCCCCGGCGACTTCCGACGCCGAACCCGTCAGCTAACCCCGTCGGCAGTCGGAGGTAGTTCGTTTCGGTGCTACCTCCATCTGGTGTTGTGATGCCGGCAGCCGCCGGCGGTGAAGTCGCGCGCATTCTTGCGCGGGACTAGCCGTCGTTGCCGCGTCCTAGCGTGTTGGGGGTGGCCATTGACGCAGTTGAACCCTGCCGTCGGATCGTCTGTCTGGGAGTCGCTGGACCGAGAACTGGCGCGGGCAATGCCGCCCCCGGACCAGACGGGGGTGCGTTCGGCCGTCATCCTGGCTGCCGGCGAGGGCAGCCGCCTTCGCACCGGTCCGGGCGCGCTGCCGAAGCCACTGACGATGCTCGGGGGTGACACGCTGCTCGAGCGGGCCGTCGCTTCATGTGCCGCGGCCGGAGTCACGGACATCGTCGTATCGGTCGGCTTTCGCCGCGAGATCCTGATTCCGGCACTCCGTAAGTTGGAATTGCGCTACGGAGTGTCGATCACGCCGGCAATTTCCCATCAGTGGCGTCTCGGAAACGGCGCCTCCGTGCTCGCCTCCGAGGCCTACGTCGACGGGCCGTTCTTCCTCATGATGTGCGACCACGTCTTCGATGCCGGCTTCCTCGACCGTCTGGTCGCAGCTGACGATGGCCGCCGCCCGCTCGCGGTGGTGGCCGACCGCTTCGTCGAGCTCGTGCCGGACCTCGACGAGGCGACGAAGTTGCGGATCCAAGGACCGCACGTCACGTCGATCGGGAAACACTTGACGGCGTTCGACGCCGTCGACACCGGCGTGTTCCTCGGACGCCCCGAGTTGTACGAAGCACTGCACGAGGCGGCGCTGGCCGGACGCCATACGCTCAGCGACGCCGTCCAGTTGCTGGCGAGTCGGCGACTGGCGGGCTGGGTGGACAGCGACGGCCTCCCTTGGGTGGACGTGGACACGCTCGCCGACCTGCGGCTGGCGCAGGAGCTGATCGCGAATCCCATGGTGCGCGCTGTCGAGGCTGCCGGTACCGACTCGTCTCTCGTGGGAGCTGCCGGTGACTGAGCAGGTGCGACCCCTCACGTTCAGTTCGTCCGAACCCGCCGCCATTTCTTCCGAACGTGCCGCTGAGAAGGGCGTCTCGGGCCTCGACGGTCCGGTGTCGACGCACCTGAACCGGCCGATCTCGCGGCGTATCTCGGCGCGTGTGTGGCGCTGGCGAATCTCGCCGAACCAGTGGTCGTGGGCATCGTTCGGGATCGCGAACCTTGGAGCGGTGGGCTTCGCCGTGGGTGCGCCGCGCCTCGGGGGTCTGCTCGCCCACGCGGCATCCGTGCTCGACGGCGTCGACGGGGAGGTGGCACGACTGCAGGGCACGGCGAGTTCGTCTGGCGCGCTGCTCGACCTCGTGCTCGACCGCGTGTCCGACGTGACCATCGTTGGAGGGCTTGCGTGGGGCGCTGGAGGACGCCGCATGGACTGGCTGCTCGCGCTCGCCGCGGCCAACGGACTGCTGGTCTCCGGCATCACCAAAGAGCGTGTCGGCGCCGAACGCCAGCCGGTCGCGGAACTCCAGCGCTCCGAGGCCGCGGGCTCCTGGGTGGACCGCATCGTCGCGTGGAGCGGCCGGGACGGGAGGCTGTTCGCGGTCACTGTCGGAGGGTTGGTGCGGCAGCCGCGGCTCGCGCTAGCCTGGCTCGCGTTCGCCTCGAACCTGCGCCTCGTGCGGCGGTTCCGCGCGGCACGCGCGATGCTTGACGAGCAGGCCCGGACGCGGGAGGTGGCGTCAGCCGTTGAGCCTGCTCTCGAGGAAGACGCCCGCCAGATCGGCTAGCGTTCGCTCGAAGCCCGTCCAGAAATGGTCCGCGTCCGGAACGATCTGCGCTTCAGCGGAGTCTCCGAGCGTCGTCGCGAGATCGGTCACCCACGCCGCCGGTGAGACCGCATCGCGATCGCCGCTAATCAGCAGCGTTGGCCCCCGGTACTCGAAGAGCGCCGGTGCGTCGACGCCTTCCTCGCGGATGGGCAGTGCGATCAAGAGCAGCGCTCGCTCCTTGTTGCTGACGGTGCGCGCCGCCATGTTCGCTCCGAACGAGTACCCCATGAGCGCAACTCGATTGGGGTCGACCTCGGGGCGCTCGCGGAGGGACGCCAGTGCGCCACGCACATCCTCGGGCTCCCGCTCACCGGCGGTGTGGGAGCCGCCGCTATAGCCGACTCCGCGGAAGTTGAAGCGCAGGGCGGCAACGCCTCGCGCCAGTGCCCCGCGAACGACCGCCATCACAACGTTGCTGTAAAGGTCGCCACCGAATCGCGGGTGCGGATGGCAGCAGACGACTGCGGGGAAGGGCCCATCACCGTCCGGCAGGTGCAGGAACGCCTCGAGCTTAAAGTCCTCGACGAGCGGAGAGACGGGCAGTTCGCGAGGCATGCGCGCTATCCCTGGACCTGCGGCAGCACGTCCGCCGCCAGCAGCTCGAGGGTGTCGAAACGCTCCATCGCGTTGTGCTGGAGCATGATCCGCGACAGCCCAGCCTCCTCGCGTCGGCCGAGCTCCTCCACGACCTCGCCCGGCGTGCCGATGAGCCAGCCGCGCTCCCGCAGTCCGTCGAGCGCCGCTTCCGAGTCCTGGCTCGCGAGCCGCGGCAGCTTCTCGGCGATCGAAGCGAGATGGTCGCGCACACCGTGCTCGTCGCGGCCGATGACGAACCCCACCATCTGCGAATGCCGGAGGTCGGCCGGGTTCCGGCCGACCTCGAAGCAGTGCTGCTCGAGGACGCTTCGCTTGTGCAGGTACGTCTCGACGCCCCCGCCGGTGAAGTTCCACTCGGAAGCGTGCTTCGCCGCGATGCGAAGGGTGCGCTTCTCGCCGCTTCCGCCCACCAGCAGGTACATCGGCCGCTGCACGGGCTTCGGGTAGCACTGCGCGGTATCGAGGCTGTAGTAGCGGCCTCGATAGCTCGCCGGGACATCGCCCCAGAGCAGTCGCATCACCTCGATTGACTCTTCGAGGCGGTCCATGCGTTCCTTCACCGGCGGAAACGGGATGCCGAACGCGGCGTGCTCCGGCACGTTCCAGCCCGCCCCGACGCCGAGGACGAAGCGGCCGCCCGACAGCGCATCGATTTGCGCCGCCATGCGCGCGACCAGCGAAGGATGGCGGAAGGTCGCCGAGGCAACAAGCGAGCCGAACCGCAGCCGGTTCGTGACCTCCGCCGCGAGGACGAACGATACGAACGTCTCCAGCGCTGGTTGGTCGGTAGACCCCGACAGGGAGAAGAAGTGGTCGGAGCGCCAGAGGGACTCGAACCCGAGCGCTTCCGTCTCGGTGGCGATCCGTCGCCAGAGATCCCAGTCGAGCCCCTCCTGTCCCTCGATCATGACCCCGAGGTCCATGCCCGCTCTCCTCGCCGGCCGCGCGTCGTTCGATCCAGCCTACCGCCGGGTGATCTGGTCGAGTGCCGCGAGGTCGTCGGCCGACAGATGGACATCGGCGCAGGCGGCGTTCTCACGCACCTGGTCGGGGCTCGTCGCACCGATGATGACGGTCGCGGTGACGGGCTGCGCGGTGAGCCATCCGATCGCGAGCTGCGTCATCGTCAGCGCCCGATCGCGAGCGAACGTCTCGAGGGCCTCAAGCCTGTCGAAGTTGCGGTCGGTGAGCATGCGGTCGGCCATCGGGCTGCCGGCGTAGCGGGTGCCCTCGGGCGCTGCCTCACCGCGGCGGTACTTGCCCGTGAGGAACCCACCAGCGAGCGGGCTGTAGGGGATGAGACCGAGCCCGTACTCGAGGCAAGCCGGGACGTGCTCTTCCTCGATGCCGCGGTTCAGCAGGTTGTACGCGGGTTGGCTCGAGACGAACGGCGTCCAGCCGTAGTGCCTCGCGACCTCGTTCGACTGGGCGACCTGCCACGAGGCGTAGTTCGAACAGCCGAGGTAGCGCACCTTGCCCTCGGCGACGAGGTCGTGGAGCGCGGCCATCGTTTCCTCGGTGGGCGTGTTGGGGTCGGGGCGGTGCACCTGGTAGACGTCGATGTAGTCGGTCCCGAGACGGCGGAGCGAGGCCTCGACGGCCTTACGGATGTACCCGCGCGACGCGCCTTTCGTGTTCGGGCCTTCGCCCATCGGGCTCGCGAACTTCGTCATCAGGATCCAGTCGTCCCGTCGTGATTTGATGGCGCGGCCGATGTACTCCTCAGACTGCCCGGCGCTGTACGAGTCGGACGTGTCGACGGTGTTGATGCCCTCGGCGAGGGCGGCGTCGAGGATCGACGCGGTGCGATCGGCGTCGCAGGTGCGGCCGAACGTGTTGCCTCCGAGGCCGATCGCGGACACCTGCAGGCCGCTGCGGCCAAGCTGTCGATACTCCATCGCTCGAGTCTCCCCCTGATAGCCGCCGCTCGAACCGCCGTGCGGCCCCGTGCGTGAGTTCCGGAACGGGCCGCATGTTACCGCATCAGGCTGGCAGGCTCGGCCGGGCGGTGGGGTTGAGCCGGACAGCGTTCACTGGTATCCTTTGGGTCACTGAGACACGTGGCGCATTCGTCTAGTGGCCCAGGACACCGCCCTCTCAAGGCGGAGATCGCGGGTTCGAATCCCGCATGCGCTACCAACTCAACACATAACAAGCGGGCCAACAGCCCGCTTTCTTCATGCCTTCCGTGGCCAAGCTCGGTGGTTTGCCTCAGTCCCCGGCTCCGCCGATGCTCATGCGGGCAGCGGAGGGAGGACCCGTGACCGAGCGTGGCGACGCCCTCCTCGGCACCACCGAACCCGCCCAGGACTCGGCGCGGCTTCGCCGGGCAACGCTGGCTATCGCCGCTGGCGCCGGGCTCGCCAGCCTCTCGATGAACTTCTGGGTGCCCTTCCTGCCGTTGTACGTGCAGGAGCTCGGCGCTGATAGCCCCGCGGATGCGCTGTTCTGGGTAGCCGTGGCAGCCACGGGGCAGGGGTTCGCGCGGCTGGCGGCGGGTCCGATCTGGGGCGTCCTCTCCGATCGCTATGGCCGGAAGCTGATGTTCCTGCGAGCGCTGACGTTCGCCTCGGTGACCACGCTGATCGCTGCCGTCGCGGCCGAACCGTGGCACATCGCGGTGGCGTTCATCTGCCAGGGGATCTTCTCTGGCTTCATCCCCGCCGCCGTCGCGCTCACGAGCGTGACGGTGCCGGACTCGCGGCTGAACGCGAGCCTCAGCACCGTCACCGGCGCGCAATACCTCGGGAACACGCTCGGTCCCGCCATTGGAGGCGCGCTTGCCGTCGCGATCGGCTATCGCGGCGCGATCATCGGCGCGGCCGCGATGCCGGCGATCGCGGCCGTACTCGCGCTCGTTACCGTCCCGCGCGACCGCGTAGCGACCGCGAGGACCGTGCGGAAGGACGGGGACGTCGAGGCGCCGTCTCTTGCGGAGGGCCGGTCCCCATCGATCCGCTCGTTGCTGACAACTCAGTTCGTGCTGGCGCTGTTCGTCTACTTCGTCGCGTTCGCCCTGAACCAGTTGCTGCGCCTCGCCACCCCTGTCGCGCTGGAGGGGATCGCGGGCTCGGATGGCGCTGCGGCCGCATCCGGCGCGGCCTTCACGGCGGCGGGGCTGACGAGCGTGGCCGGGGTCTTCCTGGCGCAGCGGTTCATGGCACCGGGACGGCTGCGGTCGGCGCTCGCGATCGCCTGTGCGCTCACCGGCGCCGCCCACTTCGTCCTGCCGCTCGCAGACGGGGTGACGTCCTTCGTCGTGGCGTTCGCAGTGATTGCGTTGCTGCAGGCCGGGATGGTCCCCGCGACGAATACGCTCATCGCCTCGAACGCCCCGCGCGAGCGCCGAGGCACGGCGTTCGGCCTCGCGAGCGGCGTCCAGGCGATCGCTTTCATGGTCGGGCCGATGGCAGCCGCCGGCTTTGCTGCGGTCTCGCTCGACCTCGGCTTCGTCGTCCTCGGTGCGCTGTTCCTCGGCCTCGCTGCGCTCGTCGTGCTCGTGCTGGCCGAGCCCGACCTCAGGTCGTCGTGACGGTGCGCTACCGAGGCGCCTGCTCCGCGACGCTGGACTTCGAGGTCACGCGAACCGTGGACTCGAGGCGACGGCGCGGCGCCACGAGACCCGGGAGCCGCACCGCGAGCTCTAGTTCGACATCCATCATGCCTTGTGCCGGGAATGCCTCGCGGTCGCGCACCAGCGCCTCTCCGCGCGGACGCCGCATCGGGCGCAGGTTCGTGTAGTTGCCATGTCCCATCAGTTCGATGCCGTCGCCGCTCGGCAGGTCGAGGACGAGCAGCGTCACGCTCGAGGTGGCGCGGACGTTGCCTGCGCTCTTGAAAACGCCATCACCGAGATACTCCGGCCACGAGAGTCGCTTCGAGGCCGCGTCCAACTGAAGGAAGCCCGGCGCGCCTCCGCGGTGAGAGACATCCGGTAGCCCGCCGGGGCTGACGCTCGCGAGGAACGTGGTTTCCGCGCTGGCGACGGTCCTCGCGACCCACGGGTCGTCCAGCTCGACGAGCTCGCTTTGCCGCGGACCGTAGCGTCGCTCCTCGATGAGGCCGGTGGACGGCGCCAGGTACTTACGGCAGAGCGTGAACGCCTCATCGACCTCGAGCAGGTCCCCGCCCGCCTCCCGACGGATTGCACCGTTGAGGCGGACGCGCCGCGCCTCGGCGAGGTTGACCGCGAGTCCGCCGACGGCGCCGGTGGGCAGCAACCCATTCGCTTCGATCCGCAGCGATGAATGGCCATCCGCGCGAATCAGCGGTGCCGGCCCCGACAGCGTGGCGAAGTGGAGCCGTGCGTCCTCGCCGAGATAGCTGAACACGAGCAGGTCGGCTCGCTCGGCGAATTCAGCTGCGGGGCCGACCCAGTGGGCGAGACGCTGCGCAAGCTCGCGGGTGTTCGCCTCGTCCTGCACTGCGAGCTGACCGTGGTGGTATTGCAGAGGTCGCATCGGGAGTCTCCCTCGTGAGGAGCGGAAGGGGTTGAGTGGGGGCGGGCGACCGTTCGGCCGGCGCCCCCGTGGGCTACGCCGACTTCGCGTAGTTGCTCGCCCCGTACCAGTCGACGACGACAACCGGCTCGTCGCCGACCACCCAGGCGTCATGCCCGGACGGGAGCATCGTGACGTCGCCGGGCTTGGCGTCGAACTCGGTGCCGTCGGCCATGCGGATGCGCAGCGTGCCCTGCAGGTGGTACTGGAAGTGCGGCGCCTCGCAGAGGTCAGTGCCGGCCGCGGGCTTGACGTGCTCGGACCAGCGCCAGCCCGGCTGAAACTCGAGCCGGCCGATGACGCCTCCGCCGACGTTGAGGAGGTCGAGCCTCCCGCGCTCGAACGTGCGCGTCTCGTCTGGGTTTCCGAACTGCCTGTGCTCCGCCTTGGCCTCGGTCGTGGTCATCGCTACCGCTCCCTTCGTCGCTCGCCGCCGGACGGCGGCCACGGGAGGACGGTAGTTTCCGGCGGACGGGCCGCCATCGTAGGAACTTCTCATTCCAGTGGCGGGCTACTTCGATCGAGGAGTAGTAGTGCGACCGTCGGCCAGCCCGTGACGCAGGGCGAACGCTGCAGCGCCCGCGCGGTTGTCGACCCCGAGCTTCTGGAAGATGTGGCTAACGTGGTTGATCGCGGTGCGCTCGCTGATCACGAGCACCTCCGCGATCTCGCGGTTCGTCAGCCCCTGCGCGATGAGGGTGAGCACCTCGAGTTCGCGTGCAGAGAGACCGCCGGGGGTCCTGGCAGCGTTCGCGTCTCGAAGTCGCTGCACTTCAGCGAGACCGCCCCGCATGCCGAGTGCGTCGCACAGCGCCTCTGCCTCCCGGAGTGCAGATTCCGCCTCGCGGCCCGAGAGGACCGAGGCGCGCGCCAGCAGCGTAAGGGCGAGGTCAGGGCGGAGGCCCTCGGCCCGCGCGAGAGCCTCGGCGGCCGTGAGGTCTGCGAGGGCGGTGTCCATGTCACCACGTAGCGCCGCAGCCCTGCCGAGGCTGAGGCGGGCGGGGCTCCAGTGGAAGTCGTCTGCGTATGGCCGCAACGCGGCCTCGCAGCGGGCTGCGCCCTCGCGATCTCGGAGCGTGACGTAGGCGAGCGCGAGCGCACAGCGGCCCGACCTCGCGGGGAGGGCCGACCGCGGCAGTGCGCCGATGCGGGCCTCCTGCGCCGCGGTGGCGGTGCGCGCTTCCTCGATGGCGCCGGACTCGACGAGTGCCAGCGCGAACAGGCTTCCGTACCACACGACGGTCCCCGGATCGACGCGCTCGAGGACCGCGATGGCTTCGCGCATCCCGGATGCCGCGGCGGTCGCGTCCCCGACCCGCAAGAGGCGAAACGCATCGACGATGCGGACGAACGCGAGCGGTTCTGGACTGTCGAGCCCGGAGAGTGCGTCTTCCGCGCTGGCGATGAACGCCCGGGCCTCGTCCCACGCGCCGACGGTGACGGCGAGCAGGGCGAGCCAGGAGTGAGCGTGCCGTAACGCGAACACGTCCCTCGCGCGCTGCGCGAGTTCCAGTCGCTGCTCGGCGTATCGTCGCGACTCACGGATCTCGCCGGTCCAGTAGTAGGAGTTCGCGAGGGAGGCGCACACCTCCGCACCGAGCGCGGGGTCGTTTGCGGCGAGGGCGTACTCGAGGGCGCGCAGCTCCAGCGGACGGGCGGCCACCGGATCCAACGCCCTCGCCTCGACGTTCGCGAGGGCGAGCGTGGCCCGCGCCCCGAGCGAAGGGTCGTCAACACGATGCGCTACATCGAGCGCGCGTTCCCCGGCGGCGCGAGCGTCGTCGTAGCGAGCCCGCGTCAGTCCCTCGACGTCGCAGAGCGCGATCAGCGCCTCGGAGAGCAGTGTTGCCTCACCTGCGTCATCGAGCAGGGCGATGGCGCGCCGGTAGGCCTCCGTTGCCTCGTTCGGTAGTTCCTGCCGCCGGTGCACGATCCCGAGGCGGAGCAGGGCGCGCCCTTCGCAGGCCGGATCCTCCAGGGTGGCTGCCACTTCAAGGGCCGCTCGGAGGGCGTCCACGGCCTCGGCGTACTCCGTTGCCGTGGTGGCCACCTCGCCATGCAAGACCCGCGCCTCGAAGAGAGCCGCACCGTCTCGTTGGAGGGAGAACGCCACCTCGGCTGCGCGCCGGCCCGTGCGCACGAGGCTCAGGGCCTCCGCGGTCGCGTGGGCGATGAGGCTAGAGCGCGCAGCCGACAAGGCTGCCGGGGCAGCCTTCGCGGCCTCGCCCGCCGCGTCCCAGTGGTGCGCGAGCGCCGCGAGCAGCTCCACGCTCGGTGCATAACTCGAGCTCCGCGTCAGCGCCGCTGCGACCGCAGCGTGTAGTTGCGAAGCGTTGCCCCGATGCCGCTCGAGAAGCGCCTCGCGGATCGTGTCGTGACGGAAGCGCCAGCTATCGGCCACGGGCTCAACGAGTCCGGCCTCCTCGGCGGTCCGCACGGCACCGGCGACCGTCGCGTTCGAGGCGCCTGTGGCGTCCGCGAGGATTCGCAGCGGAAAGACTCGACCGTAGACGGCTGCCACGGCGAGCGTCGCCTCGCACTCCGGTGGCAGTCGCTCGAGGCGGGCGCCGATCGCGAGCTGGAGCGTGATCGGCAGGTCGGCGACGACTGCCTCTTCGTCCCCCGCGAGATCCCACCGACCTCCCTGCTCGACGAGGATCCCGCGCTCCAGGCAGTCGCTCAGCATCTCCTCGGCGAAGAACGGGTTGCCGTCGCTCCGCCGCGCGATGAACGATACGAGGACCGGACTAACATCCCCACCGAGGCGCGCCACGGAGATCGATCGGATCGCCGTCTCGTCGAGGGAGCGCAGAGCGACGTGACGTAGCCGCCGAAGTCGGAGCAGCTCCCCAACGCTGCGGGCGGCGGCGTGATCGCGCTGACGGAGCACCTCCTCGCGTCCGGTGAGCACGAAAAGGACGGGCTGATCCTTCAGCGCGCGCACGACGTACTGGATGGCCTCCCAGCTGAAGGACTGCGCCCATTGCATGTCCTCGAGCGCGACCACGAGCGGCTGCGACCGAGCGAGCCACGAACAGACATCGGCGAGCGCCTGGAACGCGCGCAGCCGGGCGCCGTCGGGCGCCATGGGCGCGACCCGTCGTTCCCGGCGTCCCGGCGTCCCAATGCCGGACTCGGCGAGGATGGCGCGGGCGGGCACGATGTCTCGGGGGAGCCGCTCCCGCAGCACTGCCGCAAACGCTCGGTCCAGGGGATACGCCGGCGGCGAGCCGGAGAGGTCGATCGCGTACCCCTCGAGCACTCGAGCACCGCGACCACGCATGGCTTCGGTGGCGACGGCTGCGAGCCAGCTCTTCCCAATGCCGGGCTCACCGCTGAGCAGGACGCAACGCGCCCCGCCGCGCAACGCGTCGTCGTACTCGGCAAGGATGGCTGCCAGTTCGGCCTCGCGACCGTTGGCGGTTGCGAACGAGGCAGTCGATCCCGCGTCCACGCCGCACCGCCTCCGCAGCCGCTCTACAGGTGTCGCGTGATCGGCAACTCCCGGTGCCGGATCCCGGTCGCGCCGAACACGGCGCCCGAGACTGCCGCGCTCAGCGGCACGAGGCCTGGCTCGCCCGCGCCGGTGCTCGCCGTGTCCGGATCGCCCACCAGGCGGACGCCGATCTGCGGCACGTCCACAGTGCGCGGCACCCGGTAGCGAGCGAACGTCGGATTGAGGAGGCGGCCATCCTCGAAGTCCGCCGCCTCGAACAGCGTTCCCCCGAGCCCCATCACGATCGCGCCTTCCATCTGGTTGATCGCGCCCTCGGGGTTGACCACCTGGCCGCAGTCGAGCGCGGCCTCGACACGGTGCACACGCACGTCGCGTTCCTGGACCGATACCTCGACGGCCGTCGCGACGTAGGAGCCGACGTCGATGCCCAAGGCGATCCCAGCGCCTCGGCCGCTCTCGGGGCGCGGACTGGTCCACCCGAACGCCTCAGCCGCGCTCTCGAGCACGCGACGGAAGCGCGGGTGGGACATGTTGCGCAGGCGCAGCTCGACCGGGTCCGCGCCCACTGCCTCGGCGATCTCGTCCATGTGGACCTCGCGGGCGAAGTGGTTCACGGCCGCGCCCAGCGAGCGGTAGGAGCCCGAAGGAAGCGGGCTATCGGACCGATAGACAAGCGAGCGCACGTGCTCGACGTCGTACGGAGTGTCTGCTCCGCGCCGACCGATGTTCACCCGTTCCCCGGTGTGGTACGCGTCGCTCTGCCAGGCGGTCAGCCGTCCCTGGCCGTCGAATCCGCTGCGGATACGAATAAGCGCGGCGGGACGGAAGTTCGACCACATCGTCTCCTCCGCCCGAGTGAATGCGATGCGCACCGGTCGTCCTGCGATCCTCGCGAGGCGTGCCGCCTCGATGCCGAGCGCGTAGGGCGACTTCGCGCCGAACCCGCCGCCAACCTCCGGCGCAATTACGCGCACTTGCGCCTCATCGATGCCGCACGCCTGTGCCAACTCCTGCCGCAGTCCGAATGGGCGCTGCGTGCCAGCCCAGACCGTCAGGCGGTCGCCCTCCCACTGCGCTACGGCGGCGCGAGGCTCCATCGGCGCGGGCGCGATGTAAGGGATGTAGTAGGTGCTTTCGAGGATGTGTGCCGCCGCCCGGAAGCCCGCCTCCAGATCGCCCGCCTCCTGCACCGGGTAGCCATCCCGACCGCTCTTGACGAGCAGCGCCGGCATGTCCCATCGCGAGGGCTGGCCCTCTGCCAGCTGCCAGGTCACCGGCGCCATTCGTGCCGCCAGCGCGGCCGCCTCGTCCGTCTCCGCGAGGACGGCGAGCAGATCGCCGTCGTCCACGACCTGGACGACGCCCGGCAGCCGCCCAATGGCAGCGAGGTCTGTGGACGTGCGCCGAGCCCCGTACGCAGGAGGCCGGATCACGGTGGCGAAGAGCACGCCTTCCGGCTGCACGTCCTGCGAGTACACCGCGCGCCCCGTGACCCGGTCGATGGCATCGACACGCTGCCGATGCGTCCGTCCCATGACCGTAAAGTCGGAGGCGGGCGTGATCGGAGGTTGCTCCGAGATCGCTCGCTCCAGTGACTGCCCCTCGAGCAGCTCGGCGTAGGTGAGGGCGCGCGTCGAGTCGGCCTTCGACGCGACGCGACCCTCGGACGCGACCAGGTCGCTTACCGGAAGGTCGAGCCGGTCGGCCGCGAGCGTGAGCAGCGTTTCGCGGGCCGTTGCCGCAGCCTTACGCAGTTGCCAGCCAACGCGAGCCGTCGATTGACTGCCGAATGTCCCCATGTCCCACGGCACATGGTCGGTGTCGCCGAGGAAGATGCGGACATCCTCGAGGCGAACGCGGAGCTCGTCGGCCACCTCGATCGCGAAGCCCGTCCGGATGTTCTGTCCGTACTCGACCTTGCCGGCGAAGGCAGTGACAACCCCGTCCCGCCCGACCGCGACCCACGTCGCGCGCTCGGTCTGGGGCTGCGTGTTCCCATAGGTCGCCTGTCCGTACCCCGTGCGGGAGGCAGGGAACCCGACCGTCACGTCGCCGACGATGCGGAGGGCGGCCGTCTCGAGCGCGAGAGCGGCAGGTTCGGTCGTGCTCATGCATCACCTCGTGCCGCTCGCTCGACTGCGCGCTGGATCCGCTGGTACGTACCGCATCGACACATATGCTCCGCGAGCGCCTCGCGGATCTCACCGGGCGAGGGATCCGAGCGCCGGTTCAACAGCCCCACAGCGCCCATGATGAAGCCGGGGATGCAGTAGCCGCACTGCATCGCCTGCTCCTCGACGAACGCTCGCTGCACGGGATGCAGCTCCTCGAGGGTCGTACCGGTCGACAGTCCCTCGATGGTCGTGATGTCGCCGCCGGCGACGGCCCCGACTGTTGTCATGCAGGAGCGGAGCGGTTGCCCGTCGACGAGGACCGTGCAAGCGCCGCACAGCCCCTCGGCACATCCGTACTTCGTCCCGGTTAGACCGAGGTCGAACCGTAGGAACGACATCAGGTTGCGGTCGTCCCGCGTCGCGTGGTGCCGTGTCCCGTTCACCGTGAGTGTGATGGGCAACGCGCCCTCCCAATCCCCCCTGTTCCGGCCGAACCCGGCGTCGCACCGCATTCTGCCATAACGGACGAGCGTGCTACTTCCGCCGCCTGATTGCATGTGCTATAGATCCGCCCGCCGGTGGGGGTCGGCACGGGGTTACGGATGACCGACGAGGCGTTACGGCCGGGCGACGAGGCGATCCGCCTCGGCGTCCGGCGCTCCGCATTGCTCACAGCGAACGACGTCAGCACGCCTGCGCGCCCGCTCGAGACCGTCGCCTCATTAACGAGGCGCCCCGTCTACGAGGTCGCGAAGCGCGCGCTCGATCTCGCGACCGCGACCGTCAGCGGGTTCCTCGTCCTGCCCCTGATGGGCGTGATCGCGGCCGCCATCCGTCTGGAGAGCCGCGGTCCCGCGTTACACCGGCAGCACTGTGCCGGCCTCGATGGCCGCCCCTTCGTGCTCCTGAAGTTCCCGCTCGATGCAGATCGACGCTGCTCCCACCTCCGCCCGGACCGAACCCAACGTGACCCACGGTCCCACCTTCAAGGCGCCGGACGATCCGCGGCTGACGCGCGTCGGGCGGTTCCTTCGGCGAGCCAGCCTCGACGAGCTCCCACAACCCTGGAACGTGATCCGCGGCGACATGTCGCTGGTGGGCCCGTGCCCGCTGATCGTCGAGGGGGTCGCGCAACTGCCGGAGTACGCGCGCGGACGTTCAGCGGTGAGCCGGGGCTCACGGGGGAGTGGCAGGTCTCCGGCCGCAGCCTCATCCCGTTCGACGAATGGATGACGCTCGACCTGGAGTACGTGCAGCGACCGCGGTGTGAGGCGGGACCTCGCGATCCTCGCTCGCACGCCGGCCGGTGGTGACGAGGCGCGGAGCGTATTAGACGGACAGGGGGCCTTCGTGGCGAGAGTGCTGGTTACCGGGGCAGGCGGCTTCATCGGGAGCTATCTCGTCGAGGCATTACGACAGCGCGGTCATTGGGTGCGTGGCGTCGACGTGAAGCTTCCAGAGTTCCGCGAGACGACCGCGGACGAGTTCGAGCTGCTCGACCTTCGATACCCCGATGCGTGCCTGCAGGCGATGCGCGGGATCGACGGCGTTTACGCGCTTGCCGCGGACATGGGCGGCATGGGCTACATCTCCAGCCACCACGCGAAGATCCTGCACCACAACGCGCTGATCAACCTCCATTGCCTCGAGGCCGCACGATTGAACGGCGTCCGACGCTACCTCTACACGTCCTCCGCGTGCGTGTATCCGGAAGACCTCCAGACCGACACCGACGTGGCGCCGCTGAGGGAGGAGGACGCGTACCCGGCGAATCCCCAGGATGCGTACGGCTGGGAGAAGTTGCTCGCTGAGCGCGCGTGCGAGTACTACGCCCTCGAGTACGGACTCGACATCCGGATCGTGAGATTCCACAACATCTACGGTCCGTTGGGCACCTACGACGGTGGTCGCGAGAAGGCCCCCGCCGCGTTGTGCCGCAAGGTCGCCCTCGCCCAGGACGGCGGCGAGATCGAGATCTGGGGCGACGGCGAGCAGACGCGGTCGTTCTGCTACATCGACGACTGCGTCGAGGGCCTGCTCCGCCTCATGGAATCCGGCTACACGCAGCCGCTGAACCTCGGCAGCGACCGCCTCGTCAGCATCAACGAGCTGGCCCGGACCATCATCGCGACATCCGGGAAGCGCGGCATCACGCTTCGATACGTCGATGGACCGCAGGGCGTGCGCGGCCGCAACTCGGACAACACCCGCCTGCGAGAAGTGCTCCGATGGGAACCGCGGACAGAGCTCGAGGAGGGCCTGGAACGAACGTACCGCTGGATCGAGTCGCAGGTGCGCACTGCCGTCGCGGCGGGAGCGTAGGTCAATGTCGCGCTTCCTCATCTTCGGCGCGAACTACTGGCCCGAGCCGATCGGCTGCGCGCAGTACACGACTCCCTACGCGGAGGCGCTCGTCGATGCAGGGCATGAGGTCACAGTGGTTGCGGCGTACCCGCACTACCCGTCGTGGACTTCCACCGAGGTGCGACTTCGGCCAACCCGCCAGGATCTCAAGGGGGTATCCGTCCTCCGAGTACCGGCCGCCGTGCCGCGCCGCGCCTCGACCTCTGGTCGTGCGGTCCTCGAGGCTTCCTATGGCGCCGCCGCCCTGGCAGCCAGCGCAGCCATACGGCACGTCGACGCGCTCATCGGCGTGGTGCCGTTCCTTTCCGCTGGCCTCGCAGCCGCCGCTTCCGGTCGGCTGCGACGCAAGCCTTACGGCGTGCTGGTTCAGGACCTCGTCAGCGCGGCGGCGAGGCAGGGCGGCGTCCCGGGGGCCGATCGTGCCGCAGCGTTCGTGTCGAGGGCCGAGCACCTATTCATCGGCGCGACCCAGGTGGGTGTTGTGGCGCGGGGCTTCGAACAGCCGGTGCGCGAACGCGGAGGCTGCAACGTTTGGTATCTCCCGAACTTCTCGCTGCTCGGGGCGCCGCGCTCGATGAGAGAGGAAACGCGTTGCCGGCTCGCTATCGATCAGGATGCCTTCGTCGCGATGTACTCCGGGAACCTTGGGTTCAAGCAGGACTTTGCGAGTGTCCTCGACGCCGCCGAACGCGTGGCGTGCCGTGACGCATCGGTGCTGTTCGTGATCGTGGGCGAGGGTAGCCAGCGCGAGTGGATCGAGGCCGAGGTCGCGCGTCGGAACCTCGCGAACGTCGTGCTGCGCCCCCTCCAAGCGGAGGAAGACCTCCCCGACGTGCTCGCGTGCGCGGACGTCCTCGTCGCGCCGCAACGTCCGACCGACGTCGACATGTCGGTTCCCTCGAAGTTGACGGCATACCTCAGCGCCGGGCGTCCGGTCATCGCAGGTGCCAGCGAGGCGAGCGAGACCGCGCGCATCGTCCGGGAGTCGGGCGCAGGGCTGGTGGTGCCGCCGAGCAACGGCGAGGCGCTCGCGTGTGCGGTTCTCGAGCTCCGGGGCAACCCGACCCGGCTGTGCGAGCTGGGCGAGGCCGGACGCGTCTTCGCGTCCACCACGTTCGCCAGGGGGCCCGCACTCGACCGCTTCGTGGCATTCGCCGAGTCAGTGCTCGGCTAGCGGCGCTGCGCTCAGTGAGGTCGTGGGGGGCCCGCAGCGCACTGGCGCTCGTCACCGCATTCGCTCTCCTCGGGTGCGGTGCGAACACGGGCGCTGCCGGGGCCCCCGCGCCGCTGCTCGCCTACCTCGACGCCGTCGGGACGTTGCGCGTAGTCGGCGCCGCCGCCGGGAGTGCGCTTCCGTTCGAGGAGGGTCCGGCATTGACCGCGCCGTTCGAGTGGTCGCCGAACGGACAGTTGCTCGTGGCAAGCGACGGCGTCGACCTGTGGGTCGCACGGCCGGGCGGCACGCCCGGGCGCGTCACGACGCTCGGAGCGGGTGAGCGCGCCGTCGCCGCGGCATGGACGCTGGACGGCCTTCGCATCGCGTACCAGGTCGAAGGAGAGACCGGCCGCATCGATGTCGTCGACCGGCTGACCGGCGTGATCTCAACTGCCCACCCGTATGCCGCAACCCTCGCGGGTTGGTGGGACGCTCGGGGCCTTGCCTCGCCCTTCCTCGCCGTGCACAGCGAATCGGGCGAGGTACTGCTCGTCGACCTCGAGAGGCGAACTCAGCGTTCGATCGCGACGGCCGACCGGGTCGTGAGCGTCCGCGGCGGCGCGGTGCACTACCTCGACGATGGCGAGCTGTTCGAGTGGACGCCGTTCGACGGAGCAACGTCGCTCGGAGGCGAAGTGCTCGACGTTCAGGTCGGCGGAGCGGGCATCGTCGTCGTCCGGTCTGGCGGCATTGCGGTAGTCGAGGACGGCGCGCAGCGAGAGGTGGCGAGCGGCTCTGCGCCAGCGCTCGGTCCAGCCTCCTTGTTGGCCTTCGAGCGAGGAGGCGAGGTGATGGTGCTCGACCTCACCTCAGGCGAGGAGCGGAGCGTGGGAGCCGGGAGCGCGCCGGCGTGGCAGCCTCGCGACGCCGCCATCGAGACGCCTGCGATTACTTCCCCTGCGCGCAACCTGCTCACGACGACGACCTCGTTCGAGCGCGGCACGGACGGCTGGATCGCGACGGGCTTCAACGCGCCGGCTGCAACCGTCACACGGGAGGACGCGTGCTACGGCGACGCAGCGGCTGCCGTCACGTTCGGCGGCGAGCAGTCCGTCTTCGCGACCGACCTCGGCGGGTCGCGCAGCGCGATCCACGAGCGCGAGGTCACGTTCTCCGCGTGGGTGCGTACGAGCGAGCCTGGGGTACACCTGCGCTACCTCGCGAGCAACGCGGAGCCCGCCGGCGGCGTCGCCTCCGAGGCGCACCCGGGCGACGGCCGCTGGCACCGGCTCACGGTCACGTTCACGCCGCGCTTCGACGTAGGAGGTACCACTTCGTACGCGATCCTCGGGCTGCGCGCGAGCGGCTCCGGTAACGCGCTCGTCGACGGCGTGCAGCTCGAGTACGGCGACCGCGCCACTGAGTATGAGCCGGCGCGCGACGACCCGCTGTCGGCGCTACCTCCGGGTCAGCCGATCCCGCCTCGTTGAGCCGCGTGGTCGTGAGGCGAGCGCAGAGTGGTACGCCTCGATGTGGGTCTGCGCGCCGCGCTCCGGCGTGAAGCGCTCCGCCACGAACTCGCGTCCCCGGGCACCCATTTCTTGGCGGCGGGAGGCATCCGAGAGCAGCGCGACCACCTGCTCGGCGATGGCGACGTGGTCGCCCGCCGGAACGAGGTACCCCGTTTCGCCGTCGAGCAGGCTCTCGCGCACCGCGCCGACATCCGTGGCGACGATGGGGATGCCGCATGCCTGCGCCTCGGCCGCTGTGGTCGTTGTGCCCTCTGCGAACGAGGACACGACCTTCACGTCGAAGGCGGCGACGAGCCGCTCGACGTCCTTGCGCTCGCCTGTGAACGTGAGAACCGGGGGTTCGAGGCCGAGCGCGCGCTGGAGCGTTCGAACGCGATCGACGTAGACCCGCTGTGCCTCGTGGATGGCGCCCACCACGACGAAGTGCGCATCAGGAACGCGGGCGAGGATTCCCGCTGCCGCGCGAACGAACACGTCGATGCCCTTGGCCGGGTTCACGTTCGCCACAGCGCCGACGAGAGGCGCATTGACTGGCACGCCGAGCTCGCCTCGTACCTCGGCAATTTCGTGGCCGGTGAGGGGACGAAAGCGCTCAAGGTTGACGGGCGGGTAGTAGACGAACGCGCGACCTCGAAACGCGGCGGGGACGGGGTAGCGGATCAGCAGCCTCTGGCCGTTGACGAGGAGCACATCAGCGAGTGCACGGACGTACGTCATCGAGGCCAGACGCAGGAGTGCCGGTAGCGTTGACGAGGAGAGCACCCAGGCTATCGGCACTCCCTCGAGCCGCGCTGCGATTGCACCCTGCGGGTTCTGGGCCCCGTGGACCTTCACGAGGTCGATCCGCTCTTGGCGAATGAGCGCCCGCAGGCGCTCCACGTCGCCTCGGAGGCTGCACAGCGTGTCGACGTGTTGACGCGGATCGCCCGTCCACCGCGCGCGACCGAGCGGCAGCTGCACGAATCGCACGCGCCCATCGAGCCGCGCTGCGGCGTTGCCGGGCTGGTCCGTCATCGCGACGAGCGTCTCGAACCCCGCTGCGTTCAAGTGGGGCTCGAACTCGGTGGCCTCGTTGTAGGGTCCGCCGAAGACCGGGTAGTGCTGCACCGATAGCACCCGCTGTTGCCTCATGGCGCCGCCTTCACGCGCTCGCCAACGACGGCATCCACGAACTCGCGGAGTGCGACCTGAGCATGTTCATGCATGGCAGCGACCCGCACGGCAGGACGGAAGTCCTCGTGCCTCGCGATCAGCGCTCGAATCCGTCCTGTGAGAAACGCGCTGTCGAGCAGTTCCGCGGGGAGGACTCGAGCGGTCGAGGGTAATCCGAGCTGGTCCGCCAGAGCCCGGCACTTCGGGTCGTACTCGACGATCACCATCGGCTTCTCCTCGACATAAGCAAGAAGCGCCGCGTGGTATCGGGTGGCGAGCACCGCGTCGCACGCCGCGATCGTGCGCTTCGCCTGTTCGACGCTGCCGCCGCGGGTCTCGGCGGTGACGCCACAGGTTCGAAGCAGGCTCACCAGCCGTTCCGAGATGACGTAATCGCTGCGCCGAGACTCGCGGGCATCGAAGAACGGGAGCAGCGCGACGCGGAGCGGGATCTCGCGCGCCACGGCAGCGATGGCCTCCGCGATTGCATCGATCGCTCGCGTGTCGCTGGCCTCGTCCCGCTCGAACTCGGAGAAGTACGGGATGACGGACAGACCGAGCGTGAATGGACCATCGCGGCGCGGCTCGCGGGCACGTCCCTCCGGCGGGATCAGGAAGGCGAGATCGACACCCTCGATGGTGGGCCGGCTGGGTACGAGGCGACGGCAGAGTCGGGCGGAGTGTTCGTCGCGTACGTGGATGGCGTGGGCGAGGCGGAGCAAGAGGCGAACGAGCGCTCGCCCGGCTACTCCTCGCAACGGACCGATCCCGATGCCGGCGTAGCCGACCTTCGCGCCGCTGACTCTCGCGAACACCATCAGCCCGAGGACCGAGGACAGGATGCGGAGGGAGCGCCAACCGAAGCGGTCGTGGAAGTGCGATCCGCCCGCGAGCAGCACGACGTTTGACCGCCAGAGTCTCCCTATGAGCCGCACCACCTCCCGCATGCTGGAGGGGCGGAGTGCCGGGAAGCGTGCTGTCTCGATGTGAGCGCCTTCGGACAGGAGCCGAGGTAATGCCTCGTGGAGCGCGTCGCGCATCAGGTCATCGCCGAGGTTGCCTCGGTCGAAGTAACCGACGAGGAGGATGCGTTCCGGTAGACTGGATGAGCGCATGGCGCTGTTATAGCGGCTTCCGGGACCGATGCCGACGCTTGTCCTCAACTGCCGGAGGCCGGTAGGCTCATCCATCGTGCCGAGGTAGCTCAGTCGGTAGAGCACACGACTGAAAATCGTGGTGTCGGCGGTTCGATTCCGCCCCTCGGCACCAACCGTTTTCCCCCGCGGCCATCGTTCCATTCTCGAGGGCCGGCTCGCGGCGTCGCGTTGTCTCGCGTCTGTCGGTCCCACGTAGTACCGTGCCGGCGACCCCGCATCGTAGTGACCTCGGAGGCCTCGGCGTGAGCGTGATCCTCGTCTCCGGCGCCGCCCAGAACTCAGGCGCGACCACGGTGGCCGTCGGCCTCGCTCACCGGCTGGCGTACGCGGGGCACCGCGTGCGCGTCGAGCGGCTCTCCGGCGACGAGCGTGCTCCCCTGGATGCCGAGACGTTCGGACTGCTCGAGTTCGCCACCTCGAGCGGAGTGCCCGTGGACCCCGCGTCAATCACAGGCGGCAACGAGACGACGATCCTCGAGGCTCCCGTGGGCGCGGATGTAGCGGCACTTGCGCGGCAACTGCACGCGTCCCTCGTGGTGGTCGGCAGGGCTGGGGAACCAGCGCCGCACGAAGGTCTGGCGATCGCCACCCACGCGCGCGATGCCGGACCGCTCGCGATCCCGGAAGACCGCCTGCTCGCCGCTCCCCACGTCGGCGCGATCATCGAGGCCAGCGGCGCGCGTGTGCTGGCACGCTCGCTCGAGGGTGACCGCGAGATCTGTGAGCACATCGTCCTCGGACCGGTCTCCTCCGACCCGAACGACTCGCACTTCGACCGCTTCGAGCGCAAGGCCGTCATCACCCGCGCGGAGAAGGTGGACATTGCCCTCGCGGCGCTGAAGAGTGGCGTCCGCTGCCTCGTGCTGAGCGGCGGCGCCGACCCGAGCCCCTACCTCCTCGACCGGGTCTCGGCCGACCGCCACACGACCCTGCTCCTCGCCCCGGAGGGTACGGTCGAGACCGCACGCGACATCGAGGAGGTCTTCGGCGCGAGCCCGTTCTTCGGCGAGGAGAAAGTCGAGCGGATCGGACAACTCATGGCCCTTGCGATCGATGACTCGGCGCTGGCGAGCCTCACGGTGTGAGCGGCGTCAGGGCCGTTCGCGCAGGGGCGCTATGCTGACACCGTGGATGTGAACTCCGCCTTCACCCTGGGAACGATCCGAGGCATCGCGATCCGCGTCCACTGGTCATGGATCGCGATCTTCGCGCTGATCGCCTGGTCACTGGCTGAAGGCGTGTTCGGCGAGGCGTTCACGGGCTGGGCTGGAGGGACGCGCTACGCCGCAGCCGTTGTCACGGCGGTGTTGTTCTTCGGCTCGGTCCTCCTCCACGAACTCTCGCACTCCTTCGTCGCGTTGTACTACGGGATGCACGTGCCCTCGATCACGCTGTTCATCTTCGGAGGCGTCGCGAGCCTCGGAGGTGAGATGCGGACTGCGGGCCAGGAGTTCCGCATCGCGATCGCCGGTCCGCTGATGTCGTGGTTCATCGGTCTGGTCTTCGGAGGGATCTGGCTTCTCACGCGCGATTTCGAGGTTTCAGCGATCTTCGGGTACCTCGGCTTCATCAACGTACTGCTCGGCGCGTTCAACCTACTGCCCGGGTTCCCGCTCGATGGCGGGCGCGTATTCCGCTCGATCGTCTGGGCGAGGACGCGCGACTTGATGCGAGCGACGCGGATCGCGGCGCAGGTGGGCGTCTTCATCTCTTACGTGATGATGGCGCTGGGAGTCATCGTCATCCTCGGTCTGGGGCAGCTCGCCGGCCTCTGGTACATCCTGATCGGCCTCTTCTTGAAGTCCGCCTCCGAGGGGTCCTACGCGTCGCTCCTGGTGGAGACCGCGCTCCGCAACGTCAGCGTCGCTTCGGTAATGCGGCCACCGCCCGAGCCGGTCCACGCCGTCCTCTCACTCCAGCGGCTCGTCGACGAGCGCGTCCTCACGATGGCCGAGCGTGCGTTCCTCGTCGAGGACGGCGGGCGTGTGGTCGGGCTCATCACGACCAGCGACCTGGCTAAGCATCCGCGTGACGAGTGGAACCGCACCACCGTCCAGCAGGCGATGGTGCCGACCGACAAGGTCATCACCGTGTTGCCGGAGACCGAACTGCTCGAGGCGATGAAGCAGATGCAGGAGCACGACATCCACCAGTTGCCTGTCATCGAGGATGGCCAGGTGCTCGGCATGCTGACCCGCGGCGACGTGATGCAGCAGATCCAACTGCGGACGGAGTTCACCCGGCGCAGCGACCGGGTCGCCCGGGACGCGTAGTCCCGTTCTGTAGCGCCCGGGTGTGCGCTACGCGCCCTCTTCCACGGGCACCGAATAGACCTCGGAGTCCGAGGCGGGCGCGTCAATGCGCTCGAGCGGCGCGAGGGAGAGCGCCAGCTTCTTCACGCCCACGCCGGCCTCGAACGCAACGGTGACGAGCTGGTCGGCGCGCGCCATCTCGCAGGAGACGACTACGCCGCGACCGAACTTCGCGTGCTGCACGCGGTCGCCGGGTTCGAAGGCCGGCGTGTCCGGAATGTCGTTGCGCAGCGACTGACGCTCGGCCAGCGCCGCGCGACGCTCGCGGGCGCTGAGGCCGCTCGTGCGGGCGTCGGACGGTCGCTCGACCTCGGAGTCCGGGATGTCGGCGAGAAAGCGCGACGCGCGAGACGGTCGCGTCATGCCGTTGTGGAAACGGCTGAGCGCGTGGGTCAGGTAGAGGCGCTCGCGGGCGCGTGTCATCCCGACATAAGCGAGGCGGCGCTCCTCTTCCATCTGGGCCGGGTCGTCGATGGAGCGGAGGTGGGGGAGGATGCCCTCCTCCATACCCGGCATGAACACGATCGGGAACTCGAGGCCCTTCGCGGCATGCAGCGTCGTGAGCGTGACGGCGTCCGGGCGCTCCGCGGCTGGGTCGTCGACGTCGGCGACGAGCGCGACTTCCTCGAGGAAGGCCGCCAGCGAACCGCCCTCGTCAACGTCGTCGTATTGCCTCGCGACGTTGACCAGCTCCTCGACGTTCTCCCACCGCGTTTCTGCGTGCGCGTCGTCGGTGGCCTGGAGGTAGGAGTGGTAGCGCGTCTCGCGCAGGATGTCGTCGAGCATGTCGGCGACGCGTCGCTGCTCGCGCACGGAAGCGAGCCGGTCGATCAGGTCGACGAACCCTGCGAGGGCCTGACGTGCCTTCACGGAGGGCGCTTGCGGGATCATCGGGCTGGGGTCACCGACGGCGACACGGTGCGCGACTGCCATCACCGGCATGCCGAGTTCCGCGGAGGCCGCGAGGATGCGCTCCACCGTCCTCGGACCGAGTCCGCGTGCGGGCACGTTGACAATGCGCTGGAACGCGACGCCGTCTGCCTCGTTGTGCACGAGTCGCAGGTACGCGAGCAGGTCGCGCACCTCGCGGCGGTCGTAAAAGCGAGTGCCGCCCACGAGCCGGTAGGGGATGCCGAGGTAGATGAACGCCTCTTCAAAGGCGCGCGACTGCGCGTTCGTCCGGTACATCACGGCGAACTCAGCCGGCGCTCGGTCCTGCACGCGCATCAGCCGCTGAACCTCGGTGCCGATGTAGATCGCCTCGTCGTCGCCGCCGCGCGCCTCGTACTCGACGACCGGCGCGCCGTCGGGGTTGTCGGTCCACAGCGCCTTCTCGGGACGACCCTTCGCCTTCGAGATGACGGCGTGCGCAGAGCGCAGGATGTGCCCCGTCGAGCGGTAGTTCTGCTCGAGCAGGATCACCTTGGTGCCGGGGAAGTCCTGCTCGAAGCGCTGCAGGTTGCGGATGTCCGCCGCGCGCCACGAGTAGATCGACTGGTCCGGGTCGCCGACCGCGGTGATGTTGCGATGCCAGGACGCAAGCTGCTTCGCTAGCTCGTACTGGACAATGTTCGTGTCCTGGAACTCGTCGATCAGCACGTGCAGGTAGCGCTCGGCGTAGCGGTCGCGAACGTCGAGGTGCTCCTCGAACAGCCGCAGCGCGTGGCCGAGGAGGTCATCGAAGTCCGCAGCACCGTTCCTCCGGAGCGCCTCCTCGTACGCCTCGTAGATCCGCGCGACGACTTCCTCGAAGTACGAGCCGACGCCCGCGCGATACTTTGCGGCGTCGCGCCGCTCGTTCTTCGCGGAGGAGATCGCGGAGAGCACCTGTCGAGGTGGGAAGCGCTTTGGGTCAACCGACTGCTGCTGCTGGATCTGGCGCACGAGCGACATCTGGTCGTCGGTGTCGTAGATCGCGAAATCGTTCGGCAGGCCGATGTGGTGACCGTCGCGCCGGAGGATGCGCGCGCAGATCGAGTGGAACGTGCCCATCGCGAGGTCGCGCGCATCGTCGCCGAGCATCGCCTCGATGCGGTCGCGCATCTCGCGGGCGGCCTTGTTCGTGAAGGTGACCGCGAGGATGCGCCAGGGCGCCACATCCTCCTCGAGTACGAGGTGCGCGATGCGGTGCGTGATCACGCGCGTCTTGCCCGAGCCGGGTCCGGCGAGGATCAGCAGGCCGCCGCCTCCCGCCACGACCGCGCGTAGCTGGGCAGGATTGAGCGTGTCGTGCATGGTGGTCATTGCTTCGATTGTAGGCCGCGAGGCGCTGAGGGTCGGACCATTCATCGACGCCCTGTGCACAGCACGTCACCGCCGTCCACATTGCGACCGAACTCTGCGGCTGCCGCTCGCAGCCTGCGATCCATAAGGGCCGCCGTGATAGTCTGATCCTGCTTACCGACCACTGGCGGGGTGAGGACCGGAGGCACGATGGACGCCCTCCTCGGTTGGCCCGGCGGCGACTGGCAGGCGACCGCGCGCCTCGTGGCTGTCCTCGTGGGCGGTTACCTGGCGGTGCTCTGGTTCGCCTCGATCCTCTGGGTGTACCGCGACATCAGCGCGCGCACCCGGGATCCCGTGTCGCAGACCATCGGGGTCGCGATCGCGGTCGCCATGCCGCTCATCGGACTACCGATCTACTTTGTGCTGCGGCCGTCCGAGACGCTGCAACAGGCCTACGACCGCAAGATTGAGCAGGAAGCGATCCTCTCCGAGTTGCACGCCGCCTCGGCCTGCCCAGAGTGCCGCCGCCCGGTCGAAGACGGCTTCATGGTCTGCCCGTTCTGCTCCGCGTCGCTCCGCGAGCCGTGCTCGAGCTGCGGCCAGCTCCTGCGACACGCCTGGCGCTACTGCCCGCACTGCGCCACGTCGCGGCCACGCCCGCAGCGCGCAGCGAGCCGCCTCGACTTCGAGGAGGACGGCCGAGGCGACTTCGAGCCTGAGGAGGTGCAGCGTCGTGCGCCGGTCACGGAGCGCGTCGAAGAGGCCGCGGCAACGCCGCGTCCCGCGCGTGCTGCCGCCCGCTCAGCGCAGTCGCGCGCCTCGGCGGCCGGTGCGCCCGACGAACCCGTCCGCGCCAGCCGCCGTCGCTCCTCGACCTCGACGAGCAATGAGGGTCCGGCCGCGCGCTGATGCAGCCCAGCGGAAAACGAGAACGGCCGCCCGAGAGGGCGGCCGTTTCGTGTCAGGAAGCGGCGAGCGCCTACGTCAGCGCGCCCCGCAGGATCTCGAGCATCTCCGTGAGCTGGGCGTGGCGCCACGGGCCGGCGGCGTCGATCATCGCCTCGCGGGACTTGTCCATGTACGCCTGGTACTCGGGCGTGTCGCGCTCGGGCATCGGGTTCGGCGCAATGCGGGCGCGGACCTGCGGCATCTCCTCGTTGGCGAGCTTCGCGCGCTCGATCCAATGGCCCAGGTACTTGTGGTCGCGGTCGTAGAAGACGATCGTCGGGATGGACTCGAATTCGCCCTGGTTCAGGAACTCGGACATGATGTCCTTGTTCTGGTCGCGCATGAAGCCGCGGACTTCCATGCCGGTGCGCTCGCCCAACTTGTAGATGACCGGCAGACCGCGCCAGACGTCCGGACACCAGTCCTCACCGAGGACGAGCGCCTTCACGCCGTGCTGGTTGACGTAGCCCTGCAACTCCGCAAGGGCGGCTGCCTCGGGCTCGTACTCGTCATAGTGGCGCTGGAACTCGGCCTGTCGCTGGCCGATGGCGGACATCCAGTCCGTGAACGACGGGATTCCGGTTGCAAAGCGCTCCGGCGTGACGACAGACGTCTCGCTCGCCATGTGCTCCTCCTTCTGTGCAGCCCATATCGCGAGAATCGCCGCGCGGTGGCGGCGACTTTCAATCCCTGCTGGCGACCCTCACTCTACCACGGGGCGCTTGCATTTCTACTGCGCATCTCTACGGTGCACCCTCGCGAGCGCTCCACGGTGCGCGGCGGTCTGCCTCCGGCATGGCCGCCACCTTTACGCCATGCTCGCGGGCGCGCTGCTCGAGGGCGGCGAACGCCGAGGCAAAGCGCTGGGCGCGCTCTCGCAGTGCTTCCTCCGCGTCAAGGTCCTGCGCACTCGCGACGCGGATCGACGCCCACAGCAGGTCTGCGACGCTATCCGAGGTCACCGGGTCGGCGAGGCGCGCGATCGAGGCGGCGAGGTCCTCGAGCGGGCGCTCCGCGGGCTCGAGGGCGCCCGCCCGCACCGCACGTCGTTGCAGCGACTGCGCGCGCTGGAGCGCGGGTGCCGCCTTCGGCACGGAGTCGAGCGCTCCGGCCTCGGCGGTCTTGCCGGCGGCGGCAGCCTCGGCGCGTTCGGCCGCCTTGATCTGGTCCCAGCGCTCCCAGAGTTGCTCGGTCGAGCCCGCCTCCTCGTCGCCGAAGATGTGGGGGTGCCGCCGCACCATCTTGCGCGTGATCCCCTCGACGACCTGCTCGAAGGTGAACTCGCCGCGCTCGTGGGCCAGCGCCGCGTGCATCACGACGTGCATCAGCACGTCGCCGAGCTCCTCGCACAGCCCCTCGACGTCGCCACGATCGACGGCGTCGACGAGCTCGTACGCCTCCTCGATCACGTAGCGCCGCAGCGACTCGTGCGTCTGCTCGCGGTCCCACGGGCAGCCGTCCGGCGCGCAGAGGCGCTCCATGATCGCGCGGAGGGCGTTCGGCGACCGCACGTCCTCCTCCGGTGCGAGCGCCTCGATGAGCCACGCGTCCGCGTCCGACGGGAGCGCATCGCTCGACGCGTCGAGCATGCCCGCGGCCGTGAGCGCACGAGCACGATGTCCTCGTGGATAGCGGTCCTCGATGAGGCTGCGCGCTGCCTCGAAGTGTGTTGAAAGCACGATGAGCGGCCGCGTCGCGTCGAAGTGCCGGTGTGCGGGATCGAGCACCTGCAACTCGTGAGGCGCCAGGTCGAAGGCGTCCAGCAGTCGGTCGAGGGAGAGGCTGCGAGGCGCGGCGTCCGAGGTCATACGCCGAGTATACGAGGGCGCGCGGACACGGCCGGGCGTACAATCGTCGGCGTGTTGTTCGTGCGATACGCCGCGACTGCCCTCTTCATCGTTGCGGTGCCCGTCTTCCTCGTGCTGACGAATGTCCGCGTTGCCGCCAGCGAGCCGCGGGTCTTCGGCTACTCCTTCTCGAAGTACGACGTCGTCGAGGTCACTGGCATCGACCGCGCGCAACTCGACCGTGCGGCCGTGGAGATGGTGCGCTACTTCCGCAACGCAGAGCCGCTGCTCGCCACGCGCGTGACCATCGACGGGCAGGAGCAGGCGCTCTTCAACCAGCGCGAGGTGCTGCATATGCGCGACGTGAAGGAGTTGTTCCAGGCGTCGTTCCGCGTGCACGAGGTCGCGTTCGTGTACATCGTGGCCTACGTCGCGGCGGTGTTCCTCTGGAGCCGCGAACGCCCGCTACGGCGCCTCGCCGAGCAGTCGATCCTCGCCGGCGTGCTAACGGCGGGGATCCTCGCAACGGTGGCGCTCACGATGCTCGTGGGCTTCGACGAGATGTTCCGCCAGTTCCACCTGCTGTCGTTCAGCAACGATTTCTGGATGCTCGATCCCGCGACGGATCGCCTCGTGCAGATGTTCCCCCAGGGCTTCTGGTTCGACGTGTCGCTGGCCGTGGGCGTCGCGAGCGTGGCGCAGGGTGCGCTGCTCGCGCTGGCCGGCTGGGGTTACCTCCGCTGGCTCGACCGCCCCTCGAAGCAGCGACGTACCCGCGAAGCCCCTGCAGCAGCGGCGGCCGACCGGTAACACCGGTGGCGCTCGACCTCACGTTCCGCGACGTGACCGAGGCGACGTGGCCCGACTTCGAGCGGCTGTTCAACGAGCGCGGCGGCCCGAGCCACTGCTGGTGCTGCGCCTGGCGCGACGTCCGCGGCACGGAAGGGCGGTCCGACAAGGAAGCCCGCCACGACGAGATGGAGCAGCGCGTCCGCGAGGGCGAGCCCGTCGGCATTCTCGCCTACCTCGACGGTGAGCCGGTGGCGTGGTGCTCGGTTGCGCCGCGCGACACCTACCGGCCGCTCGGGGGTCCCGAGGACGAGCCCGCCACGTCCGTCTGGTCAGTCGTCTGTTTCTTCACGAAGCGCAATGTGAGGAAGCAGGGTGTCGGGAGACAGTTGCTCGGCGCCGCCATCGAGCGCGCCTCGGAAGCCGGAGCGGAGGTCGTCGAGGCGTACCCCGTCGACCCGGATTCACCGAGCTACCGCTTCATGGGCTTCCGCTCGATGTACCTCGCGCGCGGCTTCGAGGAGGTCGGCCGCGCCGGCAGCCGCCGCCACGTGGTGCGGCTGCGGCTGCCAGGTCGGAGGAGACGGGGCGCTAGCTAGAAGTCGAAGTCGTCATCGTCGTCGAAGCCACCGAAATCGTCGTCACCGCCACCGAAGGAGCTCGGGTCGAAGTCGTCGGTGAGGAGGTCGGCGTCAGCGCCACGGGCCACGGCGAACATCGAGAGCTTTCGGGCGACCGCACGCGAGCCGCAGTTCGGGCACTTCGAGCCCTTGTCACGCTCCGAGAGCGACCGCATCAATTCGAACGTGTTTCCGCACTTCTTGCAGCCGTACTCGTAGATGGGCACCTTGCAGCGCTCCCTCGTCGTCCCCCGATACTCGTGCTCTGTGACGAGTCCGAGTGTACCCGACTCTCGCATTCAGGCCGAATCATTCTGAGCCAGCGCCGTCGTAACCAAAAAGCCCGAGGGCGAACGCCCTCGGGCTCGTGGCGGACCCCCCGACGGTCTAGTCCAGGTAGTCCTTCAGCTTCTTCGAACGGGTGGGGTGGCGCAGCTTGCGCAGCGCCTTCGCCTCGATCTGGCGGATGCGCTCGCGAGTCACGTTGAACTCGCGGCCGACCTCCTCCAGCGTGCGGGACCGGCCGTCCTCGAGGCCGAAGCGCAGCTCCAGTACCTTCCGCTCGCGCGGGGTGAGGCTGGAGAGCACGTCCATCACCTGCTCCTTGAGGAGCTGGTGCGACGCCGCATCCGCCGGCGCGAGCGCCGTCTGGTCCTCGAGGAAGTCGCCGAGGTGGGAGTCCTCCTCCTCACCGATCGGCGTCTCGAGAGAGACGGGCTCCTGCGAGACCTTCGTGATCTCGCGAACGCGCTCGGCCGGCAGTTCCAGCTCTCGGCCGATCTCCTCGGACGTGGGCTCGCGACCGTACTCCTGCACGAGGCGACGCTGGATGCGGACGAGCTTGTTGATCGTCTCCACCATGTGGACCGGGATGCGGATGGTCCGCGCCTGGTCCGCGATGGCGCGGGTGATCGCCTGCCGGATCCACCAGGTCGCGTAGGTCGAGAACTTGAAGCCCTTGCGGTAGT